>NZ_JAVJSX010000045.1:0-8728 GCF_040219215.1 Thalassobaculum sp. | reverse complement strand
ACGCCCGAGCCTCACCACCAAACTCCTCCGCGCAAACCTTCGTCAGCGCCGCCGTCAGCGTCGTCTTACCATGGTCTACGTGACCAATCGTCCCCACATTCACGTGCGGCTTCTTACGCTCGAATTTCGCTTTGGACATGGCTTTACCTAGTCTCCCGTCATTCCTGTTTCGTTAATCTGGCTACTGCTGGATCAGACCCTGCGCGATGTTGTCCGGCACCTCTGAATAGCGCTCGAATTCCATGACGTAGCTCGCGCGGCCCTGGGTTGCGCTGCGCAGATCGGTGGAATAACCGAACATCTCCGACAGCGGCACCTCGGCGCGGATGATCTTGCCGGCCGGGTTCTCGTCCATGCCCTGGATGATGCCGCGGCGGCGGTTGAGGTCGCCCACCACGTCACCCATGTAGTCTTCGGGGGTGACGACTTCCACCGCCATGATCGGCTCGAGCATGACCGGCCTCGCCTTCAACGCACCCGCCTTGAGGGCCATGGAGCCGGCAATCTTGAATGCCATTTCCGACGAGTCGACTTCGTGGAAGGAGCCGTCGAACAGAGTCGCCCGCACGTCGATCAGCGGGTAGCCTGCCAGGACGCCGTTCTGCATCTGTTCCTCGATGCCTTTGCTCACTGCAGGGATGTATTCCCTGGGTACCGCACCGCCGACGATCTCGTCGACGAACTCGTAGTGCAGCGGATTCTCTTCGCCTTCCTCGTGACGGATCGGTTCGAGCTTGAGCCAGACGTGGCCGTACTGACCGCGGCCGCCCGACTGACGGACGAACTTGCCTTCGATCTCCACCGCCTGACGGATCGACTCCCGATAGGCCACCTGGGGCTTGCCGATGTTGGCCTCAACGCCGAACTCGCGGCGCATGCGGTCGACGATGATGTCGAGGTGCAGCTCACCCATGCCGGAAATGATGGTCTGGCCGGACTCCTCGTCGGTTTTCACGCGGAACGACGGGTCCTCCTGGGCCAGCTTGCCCAGAGCAACACCCATCTTTTCCTGGTCCGGCTTGGACTTCGGCTCCACGGCCACAGAGATCACCGGCTCGGGGAACTCCATGCGCTCCAGGGTGATGACCTTGCTCATGTCGCACAGGGTGTCGCCGGTGGTCACATCCTTGAGGCCGATGGCGGCGGCAATGTCGCCGGCGCGCACTTCCTTGATCTCATTGCGGTGGTTCGAGTGCATCTGCACCATCCGTCCAACCCGCTCGCGCTTGCTCTTGACCGGGTTGAAGACCTGGTCGCCAGACGACAGCACGCCGGAATAGACGCGGAAGAAGGTCAGGGTGCCGACGAACGGGTCCGTGGCGATCTTGAACGCCAGCGCCGAGAACGGCGCATCGTCGTCAGCAACCCGGGTCTCCACCGTTTCACCGTCGTCGAGGGTACCTTCGATGGCCCGTACCTCGGTCGGCGCCGGCAGGTACTCGATCACCGCGTCGAGCATCGCCTGCACACCCTTGTTCTTGAAAGCCGAACCGCACAGCGCAGGCACGATCTCGTTCGCGATGGTGCGCTGGCGCAGACCCTTCTTGATCTCTTCCTCGGTCAGCTCGTTGCCGTCGAGGTACTTCTCCATGAGCTGATCGTTGGCTTCGGCCGCCGCTTCCACCATCTGCTCGCGCCAGTGCGCGGCTTCGTCCGCCATGTCCGCCGGGATGTCCTCGAGATCGTAGGTGAGGCCCTGATCCGAATCGTTCCAGAGGATGGCCTTCATCTTCACCAGGTCCACCACGCCGCGGAAGTCCTCCTCCGAACCGACCGCCAGCTGGATCGGCACGGGCGTGGAACCGAGGCGTTTCTTGATCTGCGCGACGACGCGCAGGAAGTCGGCTCCGGCCCGGTCCATCTTGTTGACGAACACGATTCGCGGAACTTCGTACTTGTTGGCCTGGCGCCATACGGTCTCGGACTGCGGCTCCACCCCCGAGGTGCCACAGAAGACCACTACCGCGCCGTCGAGAACCCGCAGGCTGCGCTCGACCTCGATGGTGAAGTCGACGTGCCCGGGGGTATCGATGATGTTCACCCGGTGCTCATCGAACTGCTGGTTCATGCCCGCCCAGAAGCACGTGGTCGCAGCCGAGGTGATGGTGATTCCCCGCTCCTGCTCCTGCTCCATCCAGTCCATCGTGGCGGCGCCGTCATGTACCTCGCCGATCTTGTGTGACAGGCCGGTGTAGAACAGCACCCTCTCCGTCGTGGTCGTCTTGCCGGCGTCCACGTGGGCCACGATGCCGATGTTCCGGTATCGCGCAATGGGGGTTTTGCGGGGCATGATGCTCTCCGTTAGCGTCTATGAATAAATGGGATCGAGAGCCGATCAGTATCGGTAGTGAGAGAACGCCTTGTTGGCCTCAGCCATGCGGTGCGTATCCTCACGCTTTTTCACGGCGCTGCCGCGACCCTCGGCCGCGTCCATGAACTCACCCGCCAGGCGCGCGGCCATGGACTTCTCGCCACGCTTGCGGGCGCTGTCCACCAGCCAGCGCATCGCCAGCGCCTGACGCCGGGACGGGCGTACTTCGACCGGGACCTGATAGGTGGCACCACCGACCCGCCGCGCCTTGACCTCGACGAACGGGGCAACGGCGTCCAGGGCTTTTTCGAACACGTCTACCGGATCGCTGGCGCCGCGGCCTTCGATGCGCGAGAGCGCACCGTAGACGATCCGCTCGGCCACGGCCTTCTTGCCGCTGACCATCACGTGGTTGATGAACTTGGCTACCGTCTGGTTGTGGTACTTCGGATCGGGAAGAATTTCCCGCTTCGCGACGATGCGACGTCTTGGCATGCGTTGAGCTCCATGGCTTCAGGTTGATCCCGGAAGAAACCCCGCCAGGCGGGGTCCGGGCCTTACTGGAACAGATTTTCTATCTGTCTGCTTACTGGCTGGCGGTCATCTCCACCGTTGCCCTCTGTTGACTTACTTCGGACGCTTGGCGCCGTACTTGGAGCGGCGCTGACGACGATCGGACACCCCCGACGTATCGAGAGTTCCCCGCACCGTGTGATAGCGCACGCCCGGCAGGTCCTTCACGCGGCCGCCGCGGATCAGCACCACCGAGTGCTCCTGAAGGTTGTGGCCCTCACCACCGATGTACGAGGTCACCTCGTACCCGTTGGTCAGACGCACCCGGCAGACCTTGCGCAACGCCGAGTTGGGTTTCTTCGGCGTGGTGGTATAGACGCGCGTGCACACACCCCGCTTCTGCGGGCTGCCCTGCAGAGCGGGCACGATGTTCTTGTCGACTTTGCGCTTGCGCGGCTTGCGCACGAGCTGGCTGATTCTCGCCATAGTTTCTCTCTATGATCCAATTCGCCGGCGCCGCGGTCCGAAGCCGGATAAAACAGGCGCGCGATTCTAATCGCGCGCCCGGGATAAAACAACGGGCTCCAGCCGTTCGGCTTCGCCGATCGGTTGGAGACTCAGTCGCTGTTCGACAGCGCCTCGGACAGGGCCTGTTCGACCTCGTCCGCCGTGGCGCCCTGCTCCTTGGCCTGGCGCGTCGCCAGGTCCTCGGCGCGACGGCGCTTGCGGTCGCTGTGATAGGCCAGGCCGGTACCCGCCGGTATCAGGCGACCCACCACGACGTTCTCCTTGAGGCCACGCAGATAGTCGCGTTTGCCGGTGACGGCAGCCTCCGTGAGCACCCGCGTCGTCTCCTGGAAGGATGCCGCAGAGACGAAGGATTCCGTCGCCAGCGAGGCCTTGGTGATGCCGAGCAGCACGCGCTCGAACTTCGCCGGATGCTTGCCTTCGGCCTCCAGGGCTTCATTGGCCTCGAGTACCGCCACGTATTCCACCTGCTCGCCGCGGATGAACTCGGAATCACCCGGATCGGTGATCTCCGCCTTGCGCAACATCTGCCGAACGATGACTTCGATGTGCTTGTCGTTGATGGTCACGCCCTGCAGCCGGTACACCTCCTGGATCTCGTTGGTGATGTACTCCGCAAGGTCGGCAACGCTCTTCAGCCGCAGAATGTCGTGCGGGCTCGGCGGACCGTCACAGACCACCTCACCCTTCTCAACCTGCTCGCCTTCAAAGACGCCGATGTTGCGCCACTTCGGAATCAGCGTTTCCACCGGGTCGCCGTCCAGCGGGGTGATCACCAGCCGGCGCTTGCCTTTGGTCTCCTTGCCGAAGCTGACCATGCCGGACTGTTCCGCGAGGATCGCCGGCTCCTTGGGCTTGCGCGCCTCGAACAGGTCCGCCACCCGCGGCAGACCGCCGGTGATGTCCCGGGTCTTGGAGCCCTCCTGGGGGATACGGGCGATGATGTCGCCCACGCCGACCTTCTCGCCGTCTTCCAGATTGACGATGCCGTTGTTGGGCAGGAAGTAGTGGGCCGGCAGGTCGCTGCCGGGCAGCGCCACCGTGTTGCCCTTGCCGTCCACTAGCGTAACCGCCGGGCGCAGATCCTTGCCGGCACTGGGCCGGTCCTTCGGATCCATCACCATGATATTGGTGAGACCGGTGAGTTCGTCGGTCTGACGGTTGATCGACAGGCCCTCTTCCATGTCCTGCATGTGAACCACCCCTGACACCTCGGTCACGATGGGGTGGGTGTGCGGGTCCCATTGGGCAATCACCTGACCGGCTTCCACCTCGTCGCCCTCACCCACCGCAATGACGGCACCGTAGGGCAGCTTGTAGCGCTCGCGCTCGCGGCCGTGACTGTCGGCGATGGCAATTTCACCGGACCGTGACACCGCCACCAGCTCGCCGGACTCCTTGGTCACCGTCTTCAGGTTGTGCAGGCGCACGAAGCCGCCATGCTTGACCTGGATGCTGTCGATGGCCGTGGCCCGCGATGCGGCACCGCCGATGTGGAAGGTACGCATGGTGAGCTGCGTGCCGGGCTCGCCGATCGACTGGGCTGCGATCACCCCGACCGATTCGCCCGTGTTCACCTGATGGCCACGGGCGAGGTCGCGCCCGTAGCAGGAACTGCACACGCCGTGCCGGGTCTGGCAGGTAATCGGCGAGCGGACCCGCATCTGGTCTACGCCCATCTGGTCGAGCTGTTCGACCCAGGCCTCATCCAGCATGGTCCCCTGTTCGATGAGTACGGTCTTGCCGTCGGTGGCGTAGACATTGGACGCTACGACGCGACCGAGCACACGATCCCCGAGCGGTTCCACCACGTCGCCGCCTTCGATGATGGCAGACACGAGCAGCCCCTGGTCGGTACCGCAATCGCGTTCGGTGATCACCACGTCCTGAGCGACGTCGACCAGACGCCGGGTGAGGTAACCCGAATTCGCCGTCTTCAACGCCGTGTCCGCCAGTCCCTTGCGGGCGCCGTGGGTGGAGATGAAGTACTCGTTCACCGACAGACCTTCACGGAAGTTCGCCGTGATGGCGTTCTCGATGATGCTGCCGTCCGGCCGGGTCATCAGGCCACGCATGCCGGCCAGCTGACGAATCTGCGCGGGGGAGCCGCGGGCACCGGAGTCCGCGTAGATGAACACTGAATTGAAGGAGTCCTGATCAACTTCTTCGCCGTCGCGGGTGTTCACCTTCTCCTTCGAGATGCCTTCCATCATCGACCGCGCGACCAGGTCATTGGCACGCGACCAGATGTCGACCACCTTGTTGTATTTCTCACCGGCGGTCACCAGACCGGAGGCAAACTGCGACTCGATCTCGGCCACCTCGGCTTCCGCTTCGGAAATGATCCGCACCTTGTCGGCCGGAATGACGAAGTCGTCCACGCCAATTGAAGCGCCCGACGCCGTCGAATGGGCGAAGCCGGTGTACATCAGCTGGTCGGCGAAGATCACCGTTTCTTTCAGACCGACGTTGCGGTAGCAGGCGTTGATCAGCCCGGAGATGGACTTTTTGTCGAGAGGCTTGTTGACCATCTCGAACGGCAGCTGCTTCGGCACGATCTCGTAGAACAGCGCACGCCCCACGGTCGTTTCCATCAACGAACGCACCGGGGTGATGTTGCCGCTGCCGTCTTCAGCGACCTGATGCTCCACGATGCGCACTCTCACCCGGGCATGCAGGCTCACCTGGCCGCCATGGTAGGCGCGATGCACTTCCTCGATGTCGGCAAACGTGCGGCCCTCGCCACGGGCGTTGATCTTCTCCCGGGTCATGTAGTAAAGCCCAAGCACCACGTCCTGCGACGGCACGATGATCGGTTCACCGCTCGCCGGCGAGAGGATGTTGTTGGTCGACATCATCAGGGCCCGGCTCTCGAGCTGAGCTTCCAGGGTCAGCGGCACGTGCACGGCCATCTGGTCGCCGTCGAAGTCCGCGTTGTAGGCTGTACAGACCAACGGGTGCAGCTGGATCGCCTTGCCTTCGATGAGCACCGGCTCGAAAGCCTGAATGCCAAGACGGTGCAGAGTCGGCGCCCGGTTCAGGAGCACCGGATGCTCGCGGATCACTTCGGCCAGGATGTCCCAGACCTCGGAGGTCTCGCGTTCTACCATCTTTTTCGCCGCTTTGATGGTTGTGGCGAGGCCACGCGCTTCCAGCTTGCCGAAGATGAACGGCTTGAACAGCTCAAGCGCCATCTTCTTCGGCAGGCCACACTGGTGCAGCCGCAGCGTCGGGCCCACCACGATCACCGAGCGGCCGGAATAGTCGACGCGCTTGCCGAGCAGGTTCTGGCGGAAGCGGCCCTGTTTGCCCTTGATCATGTCAGCCAGAGACTTGAGCGGACGCTTGTTCGAACCGGTGATGGCACGGCCGCGGCGACCGTTGTCGAGCAGCGCGTCCACGGACTCCTGCAGCATGCGCTTCTCGTTGCGCACGATGATGTCCGGCGCCGAGAGATCCAGCAGCCGCTTCAGCCGGTTGTTGCGGTTGATGACCCGGCGGTAGAGGTCATTGAGATCCGAGGTAGCGAAGCGGCCGCCATCCAGCGGCACGAGCGGCCGCAGATCCGGCGGCAGCACCGGCAACACGGACATGATCATCCACTCGGGGTCGTTGCCCGAGGACTGGAACGCCTCCATGAGCTTGAGCCGCTTGGAGAGCTTCTTGATCTTGGTCTCGGAGTTGGTGGCCGGAATCTCCTCGCGCAGACGCGCGATCTCGGTTTCCAGATCGAGGTTGTGGAGCAGCGCCTGCACCGCCTCGGCACCCATGCGGGCGTCGAACTCGTCGCCGAACTCTTCGAGCTTCTGGTAGTAGTCCTCGTCGGTCAGCAACTGGCCGACCTCGAGATCCGTCAATCCCGGATCGACGACGACGAAGGACTCGAAATAGAGCACGCGCTCGATGTCGCGCAGGGTCATGTCGAGCAGCAGGCCGATCCGCGAGGGCAGCGACTTGAGGAACCAGATGTGAGCAACGGGGCTGGCCAGCTCGATGTGACCCATGCGCTCACGCCGGACCTTGGTGAGCGTCACCTCGACCCCGCACTTCTCGCAGATGACGCCACGGTGCTTGAGGCGCTTGTACTTGCCGCACAGGCACTCGTAGTCCTTGATGGGCCCGAAGATGCGGGCACAGAACAGACCGTCGCGCTCAGGCTTGAACGTCCGGTAGTTGATGGTTTCCGGCTTTTTGACCTCGCCAAAAGACCAGGAGCGGATCATGTCCGGCGAAGCCAGACCGATGCGCAGGCTATCAAACTCGTCGACGCTGCCCTGGGATTTCAGCAGATTGAGTAGGTCTTTCAAGGTCTTACCTCCACCGTTGTACGTAGGAGCGGTCTCCAGACCGCGCTTCTCCGGGCGGCGTTCCGACCGGCTCCTGACTGGGTGCTGTTCACGCTCTGGAGAGCGTTCCTACAGGGGGCGAATGCCGTCATTCGCTCTCCAATTCCATGTCGATTCCGAGCGACCGGATCTCCTTGACCAGCACGTTGAAGGATTCCGGCATCCCCGGCTCCATCTTGTAGTCGCCGTCCACGATGTTCTTGTACATCTTGGTACGTCCGCTGACGTCGTCGGATTTGACGGTGAGCATTTCCTGCAGGGTGTAAGCCGCGCCGTAGGCTTCCAGTGCCCAGACTTCCATCTCACCGAAGCGCTGACCGCCGAACTGAGCCTTGCCGCCCAGCGGCTGCTGGGTCACCAGGCTGTAGGATCCGGTGGAGCGGGCGTGCATCTTGTCGTCGACCAGGTGGTTCAACTTCAGCATGTACATGTAGCCCACGGTGACCGGGCGGTCGAACTGGTCGCCCGTGCGCCCGTTGTAGAGCGTCGACTGGCCGGTAACCGGCAGATCCGCCAGCTCGAGAAGCTTCTTGATCTCGGCCTCGTTGGCACCGTCGAACACCGGGGTGGCGATGGGCAGGCCGCTCTTGAGGTTGGTGGCGAGTTCGATCAGCTCAGCATCCGACAGGGACTTCAGGTCGACCTTGGGCTCTCCAACCGAGTTGTACACCTGCTCGAGATAGCCACGCACTTCGGCCACCTTCTGCTGGCCGGCGATCATCGCGTCGATCTTGCTGCCGATGCCTTTGGCCGCCCAGCCCAGATGGGTCTCCAGGACCTGGCCCACGTTCATGCGCGACGGCACGCCGAGGGGATTCAGGACCACGTCTACCGGCTCACCGTTACTGTCGAACGGCATGTCCTCCACGGGCATGATCACCGAGATCACGCCCTTGTTGCCGTGACGGCCGGCCATCTTGTCGCCCGGCTGGATGCGCCGTTTGATGGCGAGATAGACCTTGACGATCTTCAGCACGCCGGGCGCCAGATCGTCGCCGGTCTCGAGCTTGGAGCGCTTGTCCGCATAGCG
>NZ_JAVJSX010000044.1:0-369987 GCF_040219215.1 Thalassobaculum sp. | reverse complement strand
GGCATAACGGGTCTTGTCCGATATCCATTCTTCGTTCACGTCCTCGTTCAGGATCGGCAACACCCGCATGACTTCGCGGCCGCGCGTATCGACGCGGATATTGCTACCGACCGCGTCCATCACGTCGACCGACTCGGTCTTGGTCAGTTCCCAAGGACGCGCTTCGAACGCATAGGGCTTGGACGTCAGCGCACCGACCGGGCAGAGATCGATGATGTTGGCCGAGAGCTCGGACGCGATAGCCTTTTCGACATAGGTGCCGACTTCCATGTTTTCGCCGCGGCCCGTCGCGCCGAGAACCTCGACGCCTGCGACCTCTGTCGAAAAGCGGATGCACCGGGTGCAGTGGATGCAGCGGGTCATGTGGGTTTCGATCAGCGGGCCGAGATATTTGTCCGCGACCGCCCGCTTGTTCTCCTTGAACCGCGAGTGATCGAAACCGTAGGCCATCGCCTGGTCCTGCAGATCGCATTCGCCGCCCTGGTCGCAAATCGGGCAATCCAGCGGATGGTTGATGAGCAGGAATTCCATCGTGCCCTTCTGAGCCTTGCGGGCCAGATCGGACTTGGTGTGCACGACCATGCCGTCGCCAGCCGGAAACGCGCAGGAGGCCACCGGCTTCGGCGCCTTCTCCATCTCAACCAGGCACATCCGGCAGTTGCCGGCGACCGAAAGCCGGTCGTGGTAGCAGAACCGCGGAACCTCGGCTCCGGCAGCCTCACAGGCCTGCAGCACCGTCGATCCCGCCGGTACCTCTACCTCGATCCCGTCGACCGTCAGTTTCGGCATGCTGTCCTCTCGTCGTCCCTGTGCCGCACGCTCATCACTCGGCCGCCTGGGCGGTCGGCAATACCGGCTGGCCGGCCTTGTATGCCGCGATACGGCGTTCCATCTCGGGGCGGAAGTGCCGGATCAGCCCCTGCACCGGCCATGCCGCGGCATCGCCCAGCGCACAGATCGTATGGCCTTCGATCTGCCGGGAAACCTCTTCGAGAACGTCGATCTCGTCGACATCGGCCTCGCCGCGCACCATGCGCTCCATCACCCGCCACATCCAACCGGTACCTTCCCGGCACGGCGTGCACTGGCCGCAGCTTTCATGCTTGTAGAACGCGCTCAGCCGGGCAATCGCCTTCACGATGTCTGTCGACTGGTTCATCACGATGACCGCCGCCGTGCCGAGGCCCGAGCGGACTTCACGCAGCGAATCGAAATCCATCAGAACGTCGTCGCAGATCGACTTAGGCAGCACCGGCACCGACGAGCCGCCCGGGATCACGCCGAGCAGGTTGTCCCACCCGCCGATGACGCCGCCGGCGTGCTTGTCGATCAACTCACGCAGCGGAATCCCAAGTTCTTCTTCCACGTTGCACGGGTTGTTCACGTGGCCGGAGATGCAGAACAGCTTGGTGCCGGAGTTCTTCGGACGTCCGAGCGCGGCGAACCACTCCGGCCCGCGCCGCAGGATGGTCGGCACGACAGCGATCGACTCGACGTTGTTGACCGTGGTCGGGCAACCGTACAGGCCGACGCCCGCCGGAAAGGGCGGCTTCAGGCGCGGTTGGCCCTTCTTCCCTTCCAGGGATTCCAGCAGCGCGGTCTCTTCGCCGCAGATGTAGGCGCCGGCCCCGCGGTGCAGGAACACGTCGAAGTCGTATCCGGAGCCGCAGGCGTTCTTGCCGATCAGGCCGGCGTCATAGGCCTGGTCGATCGCCGCCTGGAGGTTCTGCGCCTCGTTGTAGAACTCGCCTCGGATGTAGATGTAGGCGGCCTTGGCACGCATCGCATAGCCGCCGATCAGGCAGCCTTCGATCAGCTTGTGCGGCTCATGGCGCAGGATGTCACGGTCCTTGCAGGTGCCGGGCTCCGACTCGTCTGCGTTGACCACCAGATAGTGCGGCTTCTCCTTCACCTCTTTCGGCATGAAGGACCATTTGAGTCCGGTCGGAAAACCGGCACCGCCACGCCCGCGAAGCCCGGAGGCCTTCACGGCCTCGACGAGTTCCTCGGGCGTCTGCGCGAGCAGCGCCTTGGTGTTCGACCAGTCACCACGCTTGCGCGCGCCGTCCAGGCCCCAGTCGAACCAGCCGTAGACGTTGGTGAAGATCCGATCGTCGTCCTTCAGCATCAGTCGTCTCCACCCGCGGCGGCGGCCTTCTGCCCGGCGAACCATACCGGTACACCATCGGATTTCTTCAAGGATTCCAGAGATGTCGGCCCGGCGATCGACTGCGATGTCTGACGCCCCTTCATCGACCCGACAACCGGCGGCTCGCCACGCTTCAGCGCGTCGATCAGCGTCGCCGTGGTCTCGTAGTCCATGTCCTCATAGAAGTCGTCATTCACCTGCAGGATCGGCGCGTTGACGCACGCGCCAAGGCATTCGACCTCCAGCAGCGAGAACTGCCCGTCGGCGGTCCGGCCGTGGTTGTCCAGGCCCAGCTTGTCCTTGATGCAGCGCATCATCTGGTCGGACCCGCGCAGCCAGCAGGGAGTGGTCGTGCATGCCTGCAGGAACCACTTACCGACCGGCGCCAGATTGTACATCGTGTAGAACGTCGCGACCTCGAGCACGCGGATACGGGCCATGTCGAGGCGCGCCGCGATCGCATCGATGGCGGCCAGCGGGATCCAGTTGTCATGTTGCCGCTGGGCCAGGTCGAGCAACGGCAACACTGCGCTCGCCTGCCGGCCCGCGGGATATTTCGCCAGGATGGCCGCGATCTGCTTCTCGCTTGCCGCCGTCCAGGTGAACGAGGCCGGTTGATCCTTGTCGTCGGCAATCGGCTTGCTGCTCATCGGTCGATCTCCCCGAACACGATGTCGAGCGAGCCGATGATCGCCACGGTATCCGCCAGCATGTGCCCCTTCGTCAGGAAATCGGTCGCCGCCAGAAACGCGAAGCCTGGCGCCCGGATCTTGCACCGGTACGGCTTGTTGCTGCCGTCGGACACCAGGAACACCGCAAACTCGCCTTTCGGGGCTTCGACAGCCGTGTAGGTCTCCCCGGCCGGCACATGGTAGCCCTCGGTGTAGAGCTTGAAGTGGTGGATCAGCGCTTCCATCGACTGCTTCATCTCGCCGCGCTTCGGCGAGGTGATCTTGCGGTCGTCGCTCTTCACCGGTCCATCGGGCATGCGCTCGATGCACTGGTCGATGATCCGCAGCGACTGCCGCAGTTCCTCGACCCGCACCAGATAGCGCGCGTAGCAGTCACCGGTCTTGCCGACCGGGACGTCGAAATCCATCTCGGCGTAGGCGTCATAGGGCTGCGCGACCCGCAGATCCCATGGCACGCCGGAGCCGCGCAGCACCGGCCCGGAGAATCCGTGGTCCAGAGCCTCCTGACGGGAAACCACGCCGATGTCGACGGTGCGCTGCTTGAAGATCCGGTTTTCGGTCAGCAGCGATTCCATGTCGTCGACGAACTTCGGAAACTGCTCGGCCCAGGCCTTGATGTCCTCCAGCAAACCGGCCGGCAGGTCCTGATGCACCCCGCCCGGCCGGAAATACGCCGCGTGCAGGCGGGCGCCGGAGACACGCTCATAGAAGCCCATCAGCTTCTCGCGCTCCTCGAACCCCCACAGCAGCGGCGTCATGGCGCCGACGTCGAGCGCGAAGGTCGTCAGGTTCAGCAGGTGATTCAGCACCCGGCCGATCTCGGCGTACAGCACCCGGATGTACTGGCCACGCTTCGGCACCTCCAGGCGCAGCAGCTTCTCAACCGCCAGGGCGAAGGCATGCTCCTGGTTCATCGGCGCGACGTAGTCGAGCCGATCGAAATACGGCACGGCCTGCAGGTAGGTCTTGTACTCGATCAGCTTCTCGGTGCCGCGGTGCAGCAGCCCGATGTGCGGGTCCGCCCGCTCGACCACCTCGCCGTCCATCTCCAGCACCAGGCGCAACACCCCGTGAGCCGCGGGATGCTGCGGCCCGAAGTTCATGGTGAGCGGCTTGATCTGCGTCTCGGCCATCAGCCCTGATCCTCTGCAGTCTGATCGGCCTTCTCGTCACCCGGCAGCGCAGCACGGGCCCCCTCCCAAGGACTGAGGAAGTCGAAGTTCCGGAAGTCCTGGGTCAGCTTGACCGGCTCGTAGACCACGCGTTTCTGGGCATCGTCGTAGCGAACCTCGACATAGCCGGTCAGCGGGAAGTCCTTGCGCAGGGGATGGCCTTCGAAACCGTAGTCCGTCAGCAGCCGCCGTAGATCCGGGTGCTCCGAGAAGTAGATTCCGAACAGATCCCAGCTCTCGCGCTCCATCCAACCTGCCGAACTGAACAACCCGGTCGCTGAAGGGACCGGCGTGCTCTCGTCGGTCGCGACCTTCAGCCGCACCCGGGTGTTCTGCCGGATCGACAGCAGATTGTAGACCACGTCGAAGCGCTGCTCGCGCTGCGGATGGTCGACGCCGCAGATGTCCATCAAGGCCTTGAACTGGCACTGACTGTCGTCGCGCAGGAACGTCAGCACCTTGATCACCGAGGATGGGCGGCACCGCAGGCACAGCTCGCCCTGGATCAGCGTCACATCGGACACGTCCTGATCGAGCTGGCTCTCGATGTGAGCGGCCAGATCCCTCAAGGCGCTAATGGCTTCGGAAGACATGGCTGTCGCCATGAGCTCGCTGACCTCCGTGTCAGAACAACACCCGGTTTCGCGTCAGCGCGCGATCGTAGCGGTTCGCTTGATCTTGCGCTGCAACTGCAGCACCCCGTACAGCAACGCCTCGGCGGTGGGCGGACAGCCCGGCACGTAGATGTCGACCGGAACGATCCGGTCGCAGCCGCGTACCACCGAGTACGAATAGTGATAGTACCCCCCGCCGTTCGCGCAGGATCCCATCGAGATCACCCAGCGCGGCTCGGCCATCTGGTCGTACACCTTGCGAAGCGCCGGCGCCATCTTGTTGGTCAGGGTACCCGCCACGATCATCACGTCGGACTGCCGAGGGCTCGGCCGGAATACCAGTCCGAATCGGTCGAGGTCATAGCGGCTGGCCGCGGTGTGCATCATCTCGACCGCGCAGCAGGCTAGGCCGAAGGTCATCGGCCAGAGCGAACCGCAGCGTGCCCAGTTGAACAGCTTGTCGGCCTGCGCGATCACGAAGCCCTTCTCGCGGATCTCGTCGCTGACAGCCGACAGGATCGCATCCTGGTCGGCGCCGGCGGGGACCGGACGCTCGGCGTTGATCACTCCCATTCCAGGGCTCCCTTCTTCCACTCGTAGATGAAGCCGATGGTCAGAACCCCAAGGAACACCACCATCGACCAGAACCCGAACAGACCGATGTCGCCAAGCGAAATAGCCCAGGGGAACAGGAACGCCACTTCCAGATCAAAGATGATGAACAGGATGGCCACGAGGTAGAAACGCACGTCGAACTGCCGGCGCGAATCGTCGAACGCCTCGAATCCGCATTCATACGCCGACAGCTTCTCGGAATCCGGTCGCTGGGTACCGACCACGAAGGATGCCACGACCATCGCCACTGCAAGGCCCACGGCCACCGCCAGGAACACGAGGATCGGCAGGTATTCCGACAGCAACTCGTTCATCGGCGCTCTCCCCGATACTCAGGCTTCGGCGGCAAGGCGTCCCCCCACGGGTCCACCGCGATTGAGGCGGCACTATAGTGCGCTGCACACCGCGAGAACAAGGCTAAGCCACAGCACCGCACACTATTGAAGTCCATGTCGCAGCGCACGGATAAGCGACCTGCGACGGTCAGTCGCGAGGCCCCCATACCCGGAAGTCAAGAGGAAGTGGCGGGAGTGACGGGACTTGAACCCGCGGCCTCTGGCGTGACAGGCCAGCGCTCTAACCAACTGAGCTACACCCCCTCGAAGGCGATCCCGGCGGCTCGGCCGGGTGCGTCGAGGCGCGTTGTGTAGCCACTCCCCGGAGGCGTGTCAAGCGCACCATCTTCGCCGCGAACGATCTGTCCGCTACACTGCAAAGGACGGCGGGCTTGACGCGGAAAAACCTGGAGGAACCGACGCTTGGATCAGATGACGGCCCACGACTACGAGCGGCTGGTCAAGCTGGTTGCGCTGATGGCAAGCGACAACGACGGCGAGGTTCTGAATGCGGTTGCAGCCGCCAGCCGCGTGCTGAACAGCTACGGGCTCGACTGGACCGATATCATACTGCCGCGACGTCTGATGCCGGTCCGCGCCAGTGCTGCCGAAGATCTCGCCGCGGACGACGATAACGGCACGGATGGCAGCCCGCCGCCGATCGACAAGGCCACACCGGCGATCATGTTC
Organism: Thalassobaculum sp.; assembly: GCF_040219215.1. Taxonomy (GTDB): domain Bacteria; phylum Pseudomonadota; class Alphaproteobacteria; order Thalassobaculales; family Thalassobaculaceae; genus Thalassobaculum_A. The sequence continues at coordinate 363,720 of NZ_JAVJSX010000044.1, read as the reverse complement.
CGGTACATTATGGCGAGTGCGAATGTCTCTCCGGACGCAAAGCGCGACATCAGGCGCCACGCCGGCGCGATTCGCGACGGTCGAATCAGCCCCGCGATTCGTGGCGAACTGCAGACGATGTACACCTACGCGGTACTGCGGGGTCATGTGATCTAGGCGGGGCCGTGGAGGTGGTGGGCGGTGACGGGTTCGAACCGCCGACCTAGCGGGTGTAAACCGCTCGCTCTTCCAGCTGAGCTAACCGCCCTTTCAGGGGACTCGTCCCCAACGCACCGAGGTGCGACCAGCCCATCTCATTCCACACCAGAGGGGCCAAATGCAAGACGCCGGCATCAAGGATGCCGGCGTCTGCTGAAATATGACAGTCAAACTCAGTTGACGGAGTCCTTGAGACCCTTGCCTGGCTTGAACTTTGGCTGCTTGGACGCGGGGATTGCGATCTTCTCCCCAGTGCGCGGATTGCGGCCTTCGCTGGCAGCGCGGGACGCCACCGAGAATGTTCCGAAACCAACGAGGCGGACATCACCGCCCTTTTTGAGCTGCCCGGTGATCTCATCGAACACCGCATCGACAGCCTTGCCTGAATCGGCCTTGGAAAGTCCGGTCGAGTCAGCGACCGCAGCAACGAGCTCGTTCTTGTTCACTTTAGCCCCCCAATGTGGCGACACAATATCTGCGCGCATCGCTCGAACGACGCAACGAGGTGGACTTTAAATCCTCGGCTCATCAGCCGTCAATCGTCCTGACGATCATTTCGCAAGGTTTTCTGCGGCTTTCGGCTCGAATTCGACTCCGAATCCGCCTAACGGCCGTAATAAGAACGGCCGCACCAACCCAATGGTGCGGCCGCCTGCCTTCCAGCCCGGAAAAACCCGGTCAGTGGGTGATAACACCTTCAACGACATCGCTTTTTGCACCCGGCTTCAGCGATTCGATATCCTTTGCCTTGTCAGTCAGCGATGCGGGGTCGATCGGAACCGGCTGATTCGTCAGGGCATGCACGATCACCTCGTCGACGACCGAGACGGGGATGATCTTGAGACCCTTCTTCACGTTGTCCGGAATCTCGGCCAGATCCTTCTCATTGTCCTTCGGAATCAGGACCAGCTTCAGACCGCCGCGCAGCGCAGCCAGCAGCTTCTCCTTCAGGCCGCCGATCGGCAGAATTCGGCCGCGCAACGTGACCTCGCCGGTCATCGCAATATCACGCCGCACGGGTATTCCGGTCAGCACGGACACGATCGACGTCACCATGGCAACGCCTGCCGACGGGCCGTCCTTCGGCGTCGCTCCCTCCGGGACGTGCACGTGGATGTCACGCTCCTCGAACAGCTTCGGCTCAATCCCAAAGGTGTAGCAGCGTGATTTCACATAGGATTCAGCGGCCTGCACCGATTCCTTCATCACGTCACCGAGCTTGCCGGTTGTGATGACCTTGCCCTTGCCGGGGACGGTGACCGCTTCGATGGACAGGAGTTCCCCGCCCACCTCGGTCCAGGCGAGACCGGTCGTGACACCGACCATGTCGACTTCCTCGACCTCGCCGTAGCGGTACTTCCGCACGCCGGCGTAGTTCTCGAGGTTGCGCCGGGTCACCGCGACCTTGGCGCGCCCGGTGCTCAAGATCTCCTTGACCGCCTTTCGCGTCAGGTTCGCCAGCTCGCGCTCCAGATTCCGCACCCCCGCCTCGCGGGTGTAGTAGCGGATCACATCACGCAGCGCTTCTTCCGAGATCGACCACTCGCCGTCCTTCAGGCCATGCTCCTTGATCTGCTTCACGATCAGGTGGCGCTGGGCGATTTCGACCTTCTCGTCCTCGGTGTAGCCCGACAGTCGGATGATCTCCATGCGATCCAGCAACGGTTGCGGCATCCGCAGGGTGTTGGCGGTCGTCACGAACATCACATCGGACAGGTCGTAATCAACTTCCAGGTAGTGGTCCTGGAACGAATTGTTCTGTTCCGGATCCAGAACCTCAAGCAGCGCCGACGACGGATCGCCGCGGTAGTCCTGGCCGAGCTTGTCGATCTCATCCAGCAGGAACAGCGGATTCGAGGTCTTGGCCTTCTTCATTCCCTGGACGATCTTGCCAGGCAGGGCGCCGATGTAGGTCCGGCGGTGGCCGCGGATCTCGGCCTCGTCACGCACGCCGCCGAGCGACATCCGGACAAAATTCCGGCCGGTCGCCCGGGCGACCGATTTGCCGAGCGAGGTCTTGCCGACGCCCGGCGGGCCGACCAGGCACAAAATCGGGCCTTTCAGCTTGCCGATCCGGGTCTGCACCGCGAGATACTCGACGATCCGTTCCTTGACCTTCTCAAGGCCGTAGTGGTCGGCGTTCAGCACTAACTCGGCCTGCTTGAGGTCCTTCTTGATCTTCGAACGCTTCTTCCACGGGATCTGCAGCAGCCAGTCCAGGTAGTTGCGCACCACCGTGGACTCGGCCGACATCGGGCTCATGTTGCGGAGCTTCTTGAGCTCCTGCAGGGCCTTCTCGCGGGCTTCCTTGGAGAGCTTGGTCTTGGCGATCTGCTCTTCGAGTTCCTGGAGGTCGTCGCGGCCGTCATCACCCTCGCCGAGCTCCTTCTGGATCGCCTTCATCTGCTCGTTGAGGTAGTACTCGCGCTGGGTCTTCTCCATCTGGCGCTTCACGCGATTGCGGATGCGCTTCTCGACCTGCAGGACGCCGATCTCGCCCTCCATGAAGCCGTACACCCGCTCCAGACGGGCAACCACACCCGCGGTCTCCAGCAGATCCTGCTTGTCGGCGATCTTAAGCGCCAGATGAGATGCGATGGTGTCGGCCAGCTTGGCAGGCTCCTCGATCTGATTGACCGAGACCAGAACCTCCGGCGGGATCTTCTTGTTGAGCTTGATGTACTGTTCGAACTGAGCGATCACCGCGCGCGACAACGCCTCGACCTCCTGGCGGTCGCCGGCATCCTCATCGATCTCTTCGGCTTCCGCCTCGAAGAATGAATCGGTTGCCGTGTAGCGCGTGATGCGGGCACGACGGCCGCCCTCGACCAGCACCTTGACGGTGCCGTCCGGCAACTTCAGCATTTGCAGGACCGTGCCGATCGTGCCGACGGTAAAGATCTCTTCTGCGGCCGGATCATCGTCACCGGCATTCTTCTGGGTGACCAGCAGGATCTGCTTGTCATCCTTCATGACGTCTTCGAGAGCCCGCACCGATTTGTCCCGCCCGACGAACAGCGGCACGATCATGTGCGGAAAGACGACGATGTCCCGCAGCGGCAGAACAGGGAAAACCTGGGAAGCAAGGGTCACGTCTTTTGGCCTCAACTAAGCGCCTCCCCCAACATCGAAATCGAAATTGTGTCACGCAGGGCGGGGGATGGGACCCTGCGCACGCCTGTTAAGTGGCGCCCGGCCCTTCGCCAATCAAGGCCGAAACGTTCAAGCTCCGGTGCTGGCGTCCTCGCGGCGCTCGGAATGAACCATGATGGGTTTCGCGCCCTGGTTCACCACATCGCCGTTGATGATGATCTCGTCCACGCCGTCCAGCTGCGGCAGATCATACATCGGGTCCAGCAGGATGTTTTCCATGATCGATCGCAGTCCGCGCGCACCGGTCTTCCGGTCGATCGCCTTGCGGGCGATGGCGCGCCGCGCGGCGTCACGGAACTCCAGACGCACATCCTCCATCTCGAACAGCCGCTGATACTGCTTGACCAGCGCGTTCTTCGGCTTGGTCAGGATATCGACCAATGCGTCCTCTTCCAGATCCTCAAGCGTCGCCAGGACCGGAAGACGACCGACGAACTCCGGGATCAGGCCGAATTTCAGCAGATCCTCAGGCTCGACCTCGCGCAGGATCTCGCCGGTGCGACGGTCGTCCGGTGCCCGCACGTCCGCGCCGAAGCCGATCGACGACCCCCGGGACCGGTTGGAGATGATCTTCTCCAGCCCGGAGAACGCACCACCGCAGATGAACAGGATGTTCGTGGTGTCGACCTGCAGGAACTCCTGCTGCGGGTGCTTGCGGCCGCCCTGGGGCGGAACGCTGGCAACCGTGCCCTCCATGATCTTCAGCAACGCCTGCTGGACACCCTCGCCCGATACATCGCGGGTGATAGACGGGTTGTCCGACTTGCGGCTGATCTTGTCGACCTCATCGATGTAGACGATGCCGCGCTGTGCCCGCTCGACATTGTAATCAGCGGCCTGGAGCAGCTTCAGGATGATGTTCTCTACATCCTCGCCGACATAGCCCGCTTCGGTCAGCGTCGTGGCGTCGGCCATCGTGAACGGAACGTCGATGATGCGCGCCAGGGTCTGGGCCAGCAACGTCTTGCCGCAGCCGGTCGGGCCGATCAGCAGGATGTTGGACTTGGCCAACTCGACATCGTTGTTCTTCTGGCCGTGGGCGAGCCGCTTGTAGTGGTTGTGCACCGCCACAGACAGGATGCGCTTCGCCTTGAGCTGGCCGATGACGTAATCGTCCAGCACCTGACAGATGTCACCGGGAGTCGGCACACCGTCGCGCGACTTCACCAGGGTGGTTTTGTGCTCTTCACGGATGATGTCCATGCAGAGTTCAACACACTCGTCGCAGATAAAAACCGTCGGCCCTGCGATGAGCTTGCGGACCTCGTGCTGGCTCTTCCCGCAGAACGAGCAGTAGAGGGTGTTCTTTGAATCGCCCCCGCTGCCGCTACCGGACTTGCTCATGATTCCTCGGTCCTGGTCGTCTGATCCACCGGCTTCATGTTAGCCGCCCGGTTTCCGGGGCGACAATGCGAAAAGACCACGGCACTCGGTAAAAAATCGTTAACCGGGCGCACAATGGCAGAATTTGGCGCGCTGTACGACGCCCTCATCCGCCGGGCTTGTCGGTTTCGACGGGCGCCGGACGCTTGGCGATGACCTCGTCGATCAGCCCGAACGCCTTGGCTTCGTCGGCCGTCATGAAGTTGTCGCGGTCCATGCCCTTCTCGATCTCGTCGATCGAGCGGCCCGAATGCTTAACGTAGATCTGGTTCAGCCGCTCACGGGTCTTGATGATCTCGCGGGCATGAATCTCGATGTCGGACGCCTGGCCCTGGAAACCGCCCGAGGGCTGGTGGATCATCACCTTGGCGTTCGGCAGGCAGTAGCGCTTGCCAGCGGTGCCGGCCGTCAGCAGCAGCGAGCCCATCGACGCGGCGTGCCCCATGCAGACCGTCGAGATCTCCGGGCGGACGTATTCCATGGTGTCGTACATCGCCATTCCCGAGGTGACGATGCCACCCGGGGAATTGATGTACATGGCGATGTCCTTGGTGGGATTCTCGGCCTCCAGGAACAGCAGCTGCGCGCACACGACACTGGCGACCGCATCGTTGATCGGCCCCATCACGAAGATGATCCGCTCCTTCAGCAGTCGTGAGTAGATGTCGTAGGACCGCTCGCCGCGGTTGGTCTGCTCGACCACCATCGGAACCAGGGTGTTCATGTAGATGTCGACCGGGTTGGCCATCGATGCCGTACCTTCGTCCTGGTGTCGGGGGCCGCGGAAAGCGAATCCCTTTGGAATAGCTCGCCCAATATGGGGCGTGACGGGCCGGTCTGCCAGCCCATCCTGAAAGTGGCGGACGCTCACTCCGGAGCGTCCTCCTCCTTCTTGCTCTTCGCGGCCTTGGCCTTCTTCGGCTTCGCGGCCGCCTTGGCTTTGGTATCCGACGCCTTCTTCTTGGTCTTGGTCGACGCCGCCGCGTCATCCGCCTCGGCAGCGTCCGCTTCGTCGTCGGCGAACAGCTGTTCCGGCGTCACTTCCTTGTCGGTGACGGTCGCCATCTCAAGGATGAAATCGACGACCTTGTCCTCGAACAGCGGCGCGCGGACCTGGGCCAACGCCTGCGGGTTCTTCTGGTAGTACTCGAACACGAACTTTTCCTGGCCCGGGAAGCGTGCCGCCTGCGAGCGGATGGCGTTGGTCACCTCGTCGTCGGTCACCTGGATGTTGTTCACCCGGCCGACCTCGGAAAGCAGCAAGCCAAGGCGGACCCGCCGCTCGGCGATCTGCCGGTACTCCGCGCGCTCTTCCTCGGAGATCTTCTCGTCCTCGGAAGGATGGCCGGAGTGATCGTGATGGTCGTGGCCCTCGTGGTCGTGACCCTCGTGGCCGTCGTCATCATGCTTGTGCTCGGCACCTTCGCCATGGGCGACGACCTGGTGAACGATGCCGCGGTACTCTTCCTCCAGCATGCCGGCCGGAACCGCGAAGCTGTGGCGGTCGGCCAGGGCGTCGAGCAGCGAACGCTTGGTCTTGGCCCGCGCAGCTTCCGCGAATTCGCCCTGCATCTGCTCCCGTACCGCATCGCGCAATGCGTCCAGGCTATCAAGGCCGAAGCGCTGCGCCAGCGCGTCGTCGATCGACACCGGCTTCGGCGCCCGCAGTTCCTTGACGGTAACCGAGAACACCGCTTCCTTGCCGGCAAGGTGCGCCGCCTGATAGTCGTCGGGGAACGAAACCGTTACGTCGCGGCTCTCACCGACCTCGGCACCAACCAGTTGACCCTCGAAGCCCGGGATGAACGAGTTGGATCCGAGTTCCAGGTGATGATCTTGGGCGGCACCGCCGTCGAACGGCGTGCCGTCGATCTTGCCTTCGAAATCGATGACGACCACGTCGCCCTCGGCCGCGCCGCGCTTGTCGGCAACCGGCTCGCTGTCCTTCTGCTGGGCGGCCATACGCTCCAGCGCTTCGGTCACGGCCTTGTCGTCCACCTTGGCGATGGTGCGCTCCACCGACAGCGACGCGAAATCGATCGGATCGATCTCCGGCATGAGCTCAATCGAGACCGTGTACTCGAGATCCTTGCCCTTGTCGTAGGCGGTGATCTCGACCTTTGGCTGGACGGCGGGGCGCAGGCCACGCTCGTTCATCGCCATTTCGGTGTTGGTATTGACCGCCTTCTCAAGGATCTCCCCAAGCAGGGAGTCGCCGTAGCGGGCGCGCAGGAGCGCCGGCGGCACCTTGCCGGGCCGGAAGCCCGGCAGGCTCATCTGCGGAGCGAGTTCGGCCAGCCGCCCGTTCAGTTCGGCATCAATCTCCGATGCCGGAACGACGATGGTAAATTCGCGCTTCAGTCCCTCGTTGAGGGTCTCATTGACTTGCAAGGAACACATCCGGTCGATCAAGGGCCCGCGGTCGCGGTCCGATCGACGCCCTGGTGCGGGTGGAGGGACTCGAACCCCCAAGGCTTGCGCCACTGGAACCTAAATCCAGCGTGTCTACCAATTCCACCACACCCGCGCCGAGCGTTGCGCGCCCTACGTCAGGAGGCGCACTGCTATATGACCTCGCATCCCGCGTCAACCGGGCGGCACCCGCTCCGCCACACCGGTCTCAACCGCGGACCAGCGCGCGCATCGCCGAGGACGAGGCGATCAGAGCGCCGTCCGAGTAGGCTTCGTGGTTGTCGTCGATTGCGCTCAGCTTATAGAGGTAGTTGATCATCATTCCGGACGACTGGCGGAGACCGTTGGGCGATGGGTCGCCCAGCCAGTTCAGGCGCTCCATCCGAGCGCCGTTCGACAGGTGGAAATGGGCCACAGGGTCGCGGGCCGTGCCGTTCGATCGCTTGGCCGTCAGCAGGTAGCGGGCAGCCATCCGCATCATCGGTGCTTTCAGGGCATCGGACAGCGCGGCAGTCCGCCACCAGCCATCAACCGCCAGGGCACGCCCCACCAGGTCCGAATCGCCGCTGTCGTCATCCTCCAGACCGAGCGCTGCTAGCAGCGCCCGGCGCTCAGGCGAGGTCAGCGACGGGCCCTGCCCGTCTTCAACCGCACTCGCGTACCACGCGGCGAAGCCCGGAATCGGCGACAGGGTGGCGAAGGTCTTCAGGTTCGGAAACTCGTGCTCCAGCACATCGACAACGCGCTTGATGAGGAAGTTCCCAAAACTGATCCCGGCCAAACCGCGCTGCGCATTGGATATCGAGTAGAAGATCGCCGTATTGGCCGCACGGGGATCGGTCCGCGGCGCGTCTTCGTCGAGCAATGCCTCGACCCCGGCGGACATGCCGTCGACCAGCGCCACCTCCACGAAAATCAGCGGCTCCTGCGGCATGTTCGGGTGAAAGTAAGCGAAACACCGCCGATCCGAATCCAGCCGATTCTTCAGATCCTCCCATGATCGGATCTTGTGGACCGCCTCGTAGGCGATCAGCTTCTCAAGCAGCGCCGCCGGAGCGTCCCAGGTGATCTGGCGCAGTTCCAGCAACCCGACGTCGAACCACGCCGCCAGCAACTCGCGCAGGTCGGCGTCCAGGTCGGTCAATTCCGGCGAATCCTTCGCCATCGGAACCAGTTCCGCCCTCAGGTCGACCAGAAACTTCACCCCTTCCGGCAGCGCGTTGAAGCGCATCAGCAGCCGTCGCCAATGCGGGACCAGCGCATCGCGCAACCGCCGCTCGCTGCGTCGGCGCTCGTCTTCCGAGCGCGCCGCGTGAAGCGCCTCGATAGCCAGCGAGACCTCGGTGCGATCCGGGCCGAACTCCTCGGCCAGCAGCGTCAGGAATCGGCGACGCCCGGTGGCATTCAACGCGAGGTAGGACCGTCCGAGCTCGGCTGCGCGGGCGCGCGCCGACACCTCGCCGCCTTTCGCCTCAAGGCAGTCGGTCATCTGCAGACGCATCTTGGCGAGGTCGTCACCCGGCAGATCCGGGCGCGGCGCGCCCGACAGGTAGTACCGGGTGGAGTCCGACAACCCGGTCCAGGCAGACCGGAGGTTGCGCAGCGTGCGGTCGATCAGGCTTGCGGGCGCGGCTGTATCAGTCATGGCCGGACTTTGCCGCGCCGAAATCGATCCGGCAATCGACGATTCTGTGACAGATTCGCACTGTCCGATGATCGACTCAGATCTGTTGCTGCTTGGTCGCCATGAACCGGAGCTTCGGCCAGGTATCGGCGGTATGCTTCAAATGCCAGGCGTTGCGGGCCAGGAACACCCAGTCACCGTCGTGATCTTCCGCCAGATCGCCCTGGTGGGCGTCGACGAACCGCTTCAACTCCACACCGTCATCGTCGCCGGCGACCCACCGCGCGGTGTACAGCCCGGCGGTCTCGAACGTCACCGGCACGTCGTACTCAGTGCGGATCCGGTCGGCCAGCACCTCGAACTGCAAGGCTCCGACCACTCCGACGATCCATTGGCTGCCCAGCCGGGTCTTGAAGGCCTTGGCCGCACCTTCTTCAGCCAGTTGCTCAACTGCCCTCGATAAGTGTTTCATTTTCATCGGATCAGTCGGACGGACGCGTTGCAGAAGCTCGGGTGCGAAACTCGGGATTCCGGTGACGTGCAGTTCCTCGCCTTCGGTCAGCGTGTCACCGATGCGCAGGTTGCCATGGTTCGGAATACCGATGATGTCGCCGGGCCAGGCCTCGTCCGCAACCTCGCGGTCCCGGGCCAGGAACAGCACCGGGTTGTGCATGGTCATCTGCTTGCCGCTGCGGATGTGCTTCAGCTTCATGCCGCGCTTGAAGTGACCAGAGCTGAGACGCACGAACGCAATACGGTCGCGATGCTTGGGGTCCATGTTCGCCTGGATCTTGAAAACGAACGCCGACACCTTGGTCTCGTCCGGCAGGATTGGGCGTTCGACCGCCGGCTGCGGCCGCGGCGACGGAGCGTATTCCGCCACTCCCTGCAGCAGTTCCCGGACCCCGAAATTGTTCAAGGCACTGCCAAAGAACACCGGCGTCATGGTCCCGTAGCGAAACGCCTCCAGATCGAATTCCGGGCACAGACCACGCACCATCTCGACCTGATCGCGCAACTCCCGAACCTGGTCGGCCGGCAGCAACTCGTCGAGCTTGGGGTCGTCGAGACCACGGCACTGGATGCCCTCGGCCGGACGGTCGTGGTTGCCACGGGCGACCAGGATCAACTGGTCGCGCAGCAGGTCATAGCAACCCTTGAAGCGCTGCCCGGTCCCGATCGGCCAACTGGCCGGGGAAACGTCGAGCGCCAGGGTCTGTTCGATCTCGTCCAGGAGTTCGAACGGATCGCGGGTCTCACGGTCCAGCTTGTTGATGAACGTGACGATCGGCACGTCACGCAGGCGGCAAACTTCGAACAGCTTGCGGGTCTGTTCCTCAATGCCTTTGGCGGCGTCGATAACCATCACCGCGGAGTCGACCGCGGTCAGGGTGCGGTAGGTGTCTTCCGAGAAGTCTTCGTGACCCGGGGTGTCCAGCAGGTTGAAGGTCTTGCCCTGGAACTCGTAGGTCATCACCGATGACGCGACGGAAATGCCACGCTCCTGCTCGACCTTCATCCAGTCCGAGCGTGCACGCCGCGCTTGTCCGCGCGCCTTCACCGCGCCGGCAAGCTGGATCGCTCCCCCGAACAGCAGCAGCTTCTCGGTCAGCGTGGTCTTGCCGGCATCCGGGTGCGAGATGATCGCGAAAGTCCGGCGCCGGGCCACCTCCTCGGCGAGCGAGCCCATAGCGGTGATATCCCTGACGTGAAGGCCCGCTAGATAACGGCCGGCGAACCGGACATCAAGAGGCCCGAGCCGCTCGCGCCGATTGTGCACCGCAGCAGGTCCCGATACGCTGACGTCTATGTCTCCGATCGGCCGACAACACGGAGGATGCCGATGACCATGTTGACCCTGGGACGCTGGGCTGTGCGGCTGGTGGCGTCGGCCGTCGTGATGATCCTCGCCACCGCACCAGCCGCGGCTCTCGACGCCGTCACCTTCGGCACCAACTGGAAGGCCCAGGCCGAACATGGCGGCTACTATCAGGCGGTCGCCGACGGCACCTACGAGCGCTACGGCCTCAGCGTGACCATTCGGCAGGGTGGTCCGAACATCAACCACCCGCAGTTGCTGGCTGCCGGCAAGCTCGACTTCAACATGGGCGGCAACATGTTCGGCACCTTCAACTATCTGGCCAACAAGGTGCCGATGGTCACGGTCGCGGCGAACTTCCAGAAAGACCCGCAGATCCTGATGGTGCATCCGGATTCGCCGTACCAGAAGCTCGAGGACCTGAAAGGCGCTACCGTGCTGATCAGCAAGGAGGGCCAAATCACCTTCTGGGCATGGCTGAAGAATGCCTATGGGTTCACCGACGAGCAGATCAGGCCATACACCTTCAATCCAGCTCCGTTCATCGCCAACAAGAGCTGGGGGCAGCAGGGCTACGTGACATCGGAGCCGTTCGCCGTCGAGCAGGCGGCCCGCTTCAGCCCGCGCGTCTTCCTACTGGCCGACCACGGCTATCGCAGCTATTCGACGACCATCGACACGTCATGGAAACTGGTCGAAGAGAATCCCGACCTCGTGCAACGCTTCGTGGACGCCACGGCGATCGGGTGGGTCAACTACCTGTACGGCGATCCAAGCGCCGCGAACGCCCTGATCAAGATCGACAACCCGGACATCTCCGACGCGCAGCTTACCTATTCCCGGGCCAAGATGAACGAGTACGGGATCGCCGATTCCGGGGATGCCCTCACCCTTGGCGTCAACGCCATGACCGACGATCGCTGGCTCTCGTTCTTCACCTTCGCGGTTGATGTCGGGCCTTACAGCCAGGACCTTCCGCTGGATCGCGGCTACACGCTGCAGTTCGTCAACAAGGGCGTCGGGCTGGAGCGGAAACGGGAACTGCTCGCCAAGCAATGACCACTCCGAGCAGCGCCCGGTCCCTGATCAGCCTTGCCGGCGTCCGCAAGGCATTCGGCAACGGGGTCGTCGCGCTGGACGATCTGAACCTCGACGTGCAGGAAGGCGAGTTCGTTAGCCTGCTCGGTCCGTCGGGTTGCGGGAAAAGCACCGTCCTGCGGTTGATCGCTGGATTGATGCCCGCCGATTCCGGCCAGCTGCAGGTGGCGGCGGCCACCGGCCCGTCGGCCGAGGCCTGGCACCACGATGTCGCGTATGTATTCCAGGAGCCCACGCTGATGCCCTGGGCGACGGCATTTGACAATGTCTGGCTACCGCTGCGGCTCGCCGGACTGTCGCGAGCCGCTGCGCGCCAACAGGTGTGCGGGGCGCTAGCCGGGGTCGGCCTTGACGGGTTCGAAACGGCCTATCCGCGCCAACTGTCGGGCGGCATGAAGATGCGGGTTTCCATTGCCCGTGCCCTGGTCACCCACCCACGCCTGCTGCTGATGGACGAGCCATTCGCGGCGCTTGACGAGATCACCCGCTTCAAGCTGAACGACGACCTGTTGCGTCTCCAGCAGGAGCACGGCTGGACCGTGGTCTTCGTCACCCACAGCGTGTTCGAGAGTGTCTATCTCGCATCCCGGATCGCGGTGATGACGCCACGCCCCGGTCGCGTTGCCGAGGAGATCAGCGTCGACGTTCCCTACCCGCGAACCGAGGCGTTCCGAACCGATCCCCGCTATGCTGCGGCTTGCCAGGCGACCAGCGCCATCCTCCACCGGGCCATGGGAGCGCCGGCGTGATCCGCATCGACGCCGCCGCCGAAGCCCAGGACGCCGAACAGCGGCTGGCAGCGGCACGCGACGCGCGGCGTCGGGAGCGGACCGCCCGGATCCTCGCGCCCCTGGTCGTCGGCCTGATCGCCCTGTCGGCCTGGGATCTGGTCGTGCGGATCAACGACATCCCACCATACATCCTGCCCGGGCCGGCGCTGGTTCTTGACAGCCTGGTGAACGACTGGGGGACACTTTGGCCGTCACTGCTGGTGACGATCGAGATAACGGTGCTTGCCCTGGCAGTGGCGACCTTCGGCGGGCTGCTGCTGGCGATTCTGTTCACACAGTCGAAATGGGTGGAACTGAGCTTCTTCCCATACGCCGTGGTCCTGCAGGTAACGCCGGTGATCGCGATCGCACCGCTGATCCTGATCTATGTCGACAACGTGCACGCCGCCCTGCTGATCTGCGCTTGGATCGTCGCGTTCTTCCCCATCCTGTCGAACACCACGCTCGGCCTGAACTCCGCCGACCGCAACCTGCTGGCGCTCTACAAGCTGTACGGCGCGACCCGCTGGCAGACCCTGCGGTACCTGCGGCTGCCGTCGGCGATGCCCTATTTTCTGGCAGGCCTTCGGATCGCCGGTGGACTGGCCCTGATCGGAGCCATCGTAGCGGAGTTTGCCGCTGGGTCCGCCGGCTCCTCGTCAGGCCTTGCGTACCGGATCCTGGAATCCGGCTACCGGCTGGAGATCCCGCGGATGTTCGCTGCCCTTCTCTTGATCTCCCTGACCGGGATTGCGATCTTCCTGGCCTTCACCCTGTTGCAGCACCTGGTTCTGCGGCGTTGGCACGAAAGCGCGACACCGACCGATGACTGATGGGCGCACCGCGGTTCCGAAGACCGGGCACTGGGTGTTGGCCAATGCGGCAGTGCCAACGGTGCTGCTTGATGCCCCTGCTTCGATCGAACTTGCGACGAACCCGGACGGACTGACGCGCTGCGATCTGGTGATCAACGACGGCCGGGTCGAGGCCATCGCGCCACCCGGCACCGTCCGGGGAGACCTCGCGGTGATCGACCGGGCCGGCCGGCAGGTCTGGCCGGGCCTCGTCGACCTGCACACCCATCTCGACAAAGGCCACATTCTGCCGAGGGCACCGAATCCGACGGCCGACTTTGCCGGTGCCCTGGCAGCGGTCCCGCCTGATCGAACCAGCCGGTGGTCCCAGACCGACATTCAGCGACGGATGGACTTCGCCCTGCGCTGTGCCTACGTCCACGGCACGGTCGCGCTGCGCACCCACCTGGACACGGCCCAGGACGACCCGGAACGGTCATGGCGGGCGCTGGCGCCGGTGCGCGAGACCTGGATTGGACGAATTGCCATCCAACCGGCAGCGCTGGTCCCGATTTCGCATTATTCGGATGTCGATTACGCCCGCCGGATTGCCGATATGGTGGCCGCGTATGACGGTGTTCTCGGTGTGGTCGCGTACGAGGACCCGAACGCCGAGGCCCTGCTCGACCGGGTACTCACCCTGGCGGCAGTGCGTGGTCTGGCGGTCGACATGCATGTCGACGAGACCCTCGACCCATCGGTCACTGCGGTCGACCGGATCCTCGACTCCATCGAACGCACGGGATTCGCCGGGCCGGTGACGCTCGGCCATCTGTGCAGCCTGTCGACTCGCGCGGATGCGGACGCGCAGCACAGCATGGCGCGGATCGCCGATCTCGGCGTGGCGGTGGTGTCTTTGCCTCTGTGCAATCTGTTCCTGCAGAACCGCGTGCCCGGACGCAGCCCACGCCAGCGTGGGGTGGCACCGCTGCTGGAACTGGCAGGCCATGGCGCCGCGGTGACGATCGCCAGCGACAACACCCGCGACCCGTTCTATGCGTACGGCGACCTCGACCTGATCGAGGTGTTCCGGACCGCAGTAAGGATCGGGCATCTCGACCGGCCGATCGACCCCTGGCCGGCAGCTGTAACCCGGACTCCGGCTACCGCCATGGGCATCGATGCCGGCCGCATCGCAGTCGGTGCGCCGGCGGACCTGATCCTGTTCTCGGCCCGGCGGTTCGACGAGTTGATCGCGCGGCCGCAGAGCGATCGGGTGGTGATCCGCCGAGGCCAGGCGATCAACGCGGAACTACCGGACTTCGCGGAATTGGACGATCTCGTCGGCCACCCCTGACCGACACACGCCGGATCACAGCGCCTCGGCCCGCTCCCGCAGCACGAATTTCTGGATCTTTCCGGTCGAGGTCTTCGGCAATTCGCCGAACACCACGGTCTTCGGCGCCTTGAAGCGCGCCATGTTCTCCCGGCAATAGGCCATCACTTCCTCAGCAGTCAGCGACGCCCCCGGCTTGACCGTGACGAACGCGCAGGGCGTCTCGCCCCAGCGTTCGTCTGAGCGGGCGACTACCGCCGCCTCCATGATGCTCGGGTGCCGGAACAGCACGTCCTCGACCTCCAGCGATGAGATGTTCTCGCCCCCGGAGATGATGATGTCCTTGGAGCGGTCCTTCACCTCGGCATAGCCGTCGGGGTGCAGGACGGCCAGATCGCCGGTGTGGAACCAGCCTTCGGCCAGGGCTTCGCCGGTCGCCTTCGGATTCTTCAGATACCCCTTCATCACCGTGTTTCCGCGCAACCACAACTCGCCGATGGTCTGGCCGTCCATTGGCACGTCCCGGCCGGTCTCGGTGTCCACCACTCGCATGCCTTCGATTGTCGGGTACTGAACGCCCTGGCGCGCCATCTTGCGGGCCTTGGCGTCCGGCTCCAGGGCATCCCATTCCGGCGGCCATGCGCAGATCGTCGACGGCCCATAGGTCTCGGTCAGTCCGTACAGGTGCGTGACCTTGAAGCCCATTCGCTCCATCCCGGCGATCACCGCACTCGGTGGCGCCGCACCGCCCGTGGCGATCGAGACCGTGTGATCGAAGCGCCGCCGGACCGTTTCGGGAGCGTGGATCAGCATGGTCAGGACGATCGGCGCCCCGCACATGTGGCTGACCAGGTTGTCGGCGATCGACGGAAAGATCAGCGCCGGGTCGACCTTGCGCAGGCACACATGGGTCCCGCACACCGCCGTCACCGCCCAGGTGAAGGTCCAGCCGTTGCAGTGGAACATCGGCAGAGTCCACAGGTACCGGGTCGCCCGGTCCAGGCCGAAGGCGATGGCGTTGCCCGAGGCATTCAGGAACGCGCCGCGGTGATGGAACACCACGCCCTTGGGGTTTCCGGTCGTGCCGCTGGTGTAGTTCAGGGCAATGGCCTGCCACTCGTCGGCGGGCCGGGCCCAGGCAAAGTCCGGATCGCCCGTGGCCAGCAACTCCTCGTACTCGGCCTCGCCGAGCGGATCCCCGTGCTCGGCCAGAGGATCGTCCACCCAGATCACCGGCGGCTTGCTGCGGCTCGCGGCGACCGCCTCCGCCATGACGGCGGTGAACTCCCGGTCGACGATGACGAGCTTGGACTCGGCGTGGTCCAGGATGAAGGCGATCGTCGGCGCATCCAGCCGGGTGTTGATCGCGTTCAGTACCGCGCCGGACATCGGAACGCCGTAGTGGACCTCCAGCATCGCCGGCGTATTGGGCAGCAGGACCGACACCGTGTCGCCGACGCCGATGCCACGGGCGGCCAGCGCCGACGCCAATCGGCGGGCCCGCTGATATTTCTGCGCGTAGGTCCAGCGGTGCTCGCCATGGACGATCGCGACCCTGTCCGGGTAGGTGGTCGCGGCCCGGTCCAGAAAATCCAGCGGGGTCAGGGCCGCGTGGTTGGCCCGCCCGCGTGGCAGGTCCCGGTCGAAGATCGAGTTGGTCATGGGCGATGCTTCCAATGAGTCGGCGCAGAGCGACGCAGCCTAGGGTTTCTCGCCCTCGCGCGATCGTCAAGCGGGACTGGGTTGAGCTATGGGGCGTGTCCGCGCTACGGTCTGTGCGATGCGTATTGATATTTTCTCCGACGTCATCTGTCCGTGGTGCTTCATCGGCAAGCGCCGGCTGGAGCGTGCGCTGCGCGAGCGGCCGCAGGACGATCTTGAGATCTGCTGGCGAGCCTTCCAGCTCAACCCCGACATGCCGATCCAGGGAATGGCCCGGCACTTGTACCTGGAAGCCAAGTTCGGTGGCTCCGAACGAGCCGGCCAGATCTACGAAACGATCCGCCAGAACGGCGAGCGCGAGGGCATCGACTTCCGCTTCGACCTGATCAAGCAGACGCCCAACACCGTCCGCGCCCACCGCCTGATCCGCTGGGCCAGCGAGCGCGGGCACGGCGATCCGCTGGTCGAACGGATGTTTACTGCCTACTTCACCGAAGGCGTTGATCTGGGCGACATTGATCGGTTGGCCGACATCGCGGAGGCGATCGGCCTGTCTCGCGGCGAGGTAGCAGCGTTCCTCGAAACCAGCGACGGCCTGACCGATGTGCTGGCCGAGACCCGATTCGCATACGAAAGCGGGATCAACGGCGTGCCGTGCTTCATCTTCGACCGGCACTACGCCCTTGCCGGCGCGCAGGAGCCGGAGGCGTTCTTCCCGCTGTTCGAACTGGCGCGCAGCGAGGCGGCGAACCGGCCGGCCGCGGCCAACCACGCCTGACGAACGACGCTGCCGTCAGGCGGCAATCACCGCCAGTTCCTGCATCAACCGGGTCAACCCGATCACCCGTTGTTCCGGCTTGGTCCACGGGCGGCGATAGACCAGCTTGTGATCCGGTCGAAGCTGCACGGTGCCCGCCTGCTTCTGCATGAACGACACCAGCCCCGCCGGATTGCGGAAGTCGTTGTTGCGGAATGCCAGGATTGCACCCTTGGGCCCGGCATCGACCTTCTCTACACCCGCAGCCCGGCATAGCCGCTTGATCGCCACGATCTTCAGCAGGTTCTCAACCTCGCTCGGCAGGGTGCCGAACCGATCAACAAGCTCGGCGGCAAACGCATCGATCTCGCCTTCGTCCGACAAGGTGACGATTCGGCGGTACAGACTCATGCGGACCGACAGGTCGGACACATAGGTATCGGGGATCATCACCGGCATGCCGATCGCGATCTGCGGCACCCAGTCGGCAGCCTCGACGTCGATCCCCTCGCCGGACTTCGCGGCCTCGACAGCCTCGCGCAGCAGTTCCTGGTACAGCTCGATGCCGACTTCCTTGACGTGGCCCGACTGCTCCTCGCCGAGCAGGTTGCCGGCGCCGCGGATGTCCATGTCGTGGCTGGCCAGTGAGAAACCGGCACCGAGATTGTCCAGGGTCTGCATGACCTCCAGGCGCCGCTTGGCAACCGGGCTCAGCACCTTGCTGGGATGGGTGGTCAAGTACCCGTAGGCCCGGGTTTTCGACCGTCCGACCCGGCCGCGCAACTGATAGAGCTGAGCCAGACCGAACATGTCGGCGCGGTGAATCACGATGGTATTCGCCGAAGGGATATCGAGCCCGGACTCCACGATGTTGGTCGACAGGAGCACGTCGAAGCCGCCATCGGTGAATGCCGTCATGACGTCCTCGAGCTCGGTCGGCGCCATGCGCCCGTGCGCGACGCCGATCTGGACCTCCGGCACCAGCTTCGTCAGCCGGTCGTGTACCCGCACCAGATCTTCGACCCGTGGACAGACATAGAACGTCTTCCCGCCACGATACCGCTCGCGCAGGATCGCCTCCCGGATGATCACGCCGTCATAGGGCATGACGAAGGTCCGCACCGCCAGCCGGTCGACCGGCGGCGTGGCAATCAGGCTAAGCTCGCGAACCCCGGACAACGCCATCTGCAAAGTGCGTGGAATCGGCGTGGCGGTCATGGTCAGGACGTGGACTTCCTTGCGCAGATCCTTGAGGCGCTCCTTCTGCGCGACGCCGAAGTGCTGTTCCTCATCGACCACCACCAGGCCCAGGTTGCTGAACGACACCTGCTTCGACAGCACCGCGTGGGTTCCCACCACCAGGTTCACGTCGCCCGACGCGATCCCCTTGCGCACCTCATTGGCATCCTTGGGCGTCACCAGCCGGGACAGTTGCTCGACCCGGATCGGAAGTCCCTGGAAACGATCGCGGAACCCTCTGAAATGCTGGCGGCACAACAGCGTGGTCGGGACAACGACGGCGACCTGATAGCCCTGCATCACGGCCACCAGAGCCGCGCGCAGCGCCACCTCGGTCTTGCCGAAGCCGACATCGCCGCACACCAGGCGGTCCATCGGCTTGCCGGAGCCGAGATCGCTCATCACATCGTCGATCGCCCGGAGTTGATCCTCGGTCTCGGTGTAGGGGAACCGGGCGCAGAACTCGTCGTAGACCCCAGCGGGCGGGTTCAGCGGTTGGGTGCGACGCACTTCACGCTCGGCGGCGATCGCGATCAGGCCCTCCGCCATGTCGCGCAGCCGTTTCTTGACCCGCGCCTTGCGGGCCTGCCAGGCAGCACCGCCCAGGCGATCGAGTTGGGCATTGCTTTCCTCGGAGCCGTAGCGCGACAGCACGTCGATGTTCTCGACCGGCACGAACAGCTTGTCGCCACCGGCATAGACCAGCCTCAGGCAATCGTGAGGCGCACCGCCGATCTCGAGCGTGTCGAGGCCGATGTACTGGCCGATGCCATGTTCGGCGTGGACGACGTAGTCGCCGGCCTCCAGCGCCGCCACTTCCTGCAGGAACTCTTCGCCGCGCCGCCGGCGTCGACGCGACGGACGGACCATGCGCTCGCCGACAATGTCCGGCTCGGCGATCAGGGTCAGACCATCGTGGCGCCAGCCGCGCTCCAGCGGCAGGATGGTGGCGGCCACCGTGCCCGCGGGCAACGCGTGAACCTCGGCAAGGCTGTCAACGGGCTCGATCCGGTCCAAGCCATGGTCGCGCAGCAGGCTGGTCAGCCGATCGCGCGAACCCTCGGTGTACCCTGCAACAATCACGCGATGGCCGACCGCCACCTCCTGCGCAATGGCATCGAGCGCAGCGTCGTAGACCGCCGAACCACCCTGGGTACGCGCTTCGACCAGATCGATTCCGCCGGTCGCCTGGAAATCCAGGACGGCATCACCCGGCGGGGCAGCGAACGGTGTCAGGGAGCCGACCGGACGGTCGGCCAGGATCGCCCGCCATTCGTCACCAGTCAGATACAGGGAATCGGTGGGTAGCGGACGATAGATGCCGCCCGACTCCGCACCGCCGGTCCGGACCATCTGCCGGCGCGCGTCATGGTACTCCGCGATCTGCTCGAAGCGTGCGTTGGCGACCTCGTCGACCTGATGGTCCAGGACGACGCAAGCATCGCCCAGATAGTCGAGCGCCGTTTCCATCCGCTCATGGAACAGTGGCAGCCAGTGCTCCATCCCACCGTGACGCCGACCGGCCGAGACCGCTTCGTACACCGGGTCGGCGGCGATCTCGGCACCGAACTGGGCGCGATAACCGGAGCGAAAGCGCTGAATCGCCTCGTCGTCCAGGAGGGTTTCACCGACGGGCCGGAACACCACGCGATCCAGCGTACCGGAGGTGCGCTGCGACATCGCGTCGAAGGTGCGCACTCCTTCCAGTTCGTCGCCGAAGAAATCCAGGCGAACCGGCTCATCCATTCCGGTCGGAAAGACGTCGATGATGCCGCCGCGTACAGCGAACTCGCCTGGTTCGCGCACCGTATCGGTCCGGCCGTAGCCGCTGCGGCCGAACATCGTCAGCAGTGATTCGAGCGGCATCTCGTCGCCGACCTTCAGTGTCAGCGACGCCCCGTCAAAGAATTGCCGAGGCGGAAGGCGTTGCAGGACCGCGTTGACGGTCGTCAGAACCACGAGTGGCGTCGGTCCGGCGGCGCTCGACGCCAGCTCCGCGAGCGTTTCGACACGTCGGCTTACAATCTCGCCGTTCGGCGACACCCGGTCGTAAGGCAGACAGTCCCACGCCGGCAGCGTCAGAACCCGCAACGCGGGGTCGACAAAGGCAATGGCCCGGACCAGGGCCGCAAGGCGGGCATCGTCGCGCGCCACGTGCAGCACCCGCCCGCGCTCGGTTGCCAGCCGCGCCACGATGAATGCGTCGAGGCCTTCCGGCGCGGAAGCAAGGGTTACGCGGCCGACGGCCACGGGAAATGACGTCAGGTCCATGGTCGTGCCGGTCTCGGAGATGGCTTCAATCGGTTACAAGTTCGAAGGCTTGGATCAGGCGCAGCACCGAGGTGTCATACTCCGGTGGCGGCGTCTCTTGGGAGGTGGCCCACTTGTAGAGCCGTGGATCATCGATTTCGAGCAGCTTTTCATAATCAGCAAGCTGTTGATCATCGAGTTCCGCCAAGTGCCGGGCCGCAAACCCGCCCAGCAGCACGTCGGTCTCCTTGGTCCCGGTGTAGGTACTGCGGTAGTAGAGGCGCTTACGCCGCGCGTCGCGCACGTCGGTCATGCCGTCTCCTCTTTCTCGACCGGCTGGGCCATAGGATATAAAGCGTGGGCCGGGCCACCGCCAGGGTCCGACGCGACGCCGCAGCCTCATCCGGATCCGATTGACCGTGCGCCCAGAGCTCCTGTTCCCGCTGTTTGCCGAAGTCGGCCGCATCAAGGGCGTCGGGCCACGCTATGCAAAACTGATCGAGAAAGCCGCGGGCCCGCAGATCGTCGACCTGCTGTGGCACCTGCCGTCAGGGGTGGTGGACCGTCGCCCGGCTCCCCCGATCCCCGAAGCGCCTGAAGGTCGCGTCGCCACCCTGACCCTGACGGTCATGCGCCACCAGCCGCCACCCGGGCGGCGCGGGCCATATCGGGTGGTGTGCACTGACGGCCGCGCCGACATCGACCTGGTCTATTTCCATGCCAAGGGCGACTGGCTGGAGAAGCTGCTGCCGGTCGGCGAAGTACGCGTGGTCAGCGGCCGGCTCGAGCGGTTTCAGGGCCGCGCGCAGATGGCTCATCCGGAACATGTCGTGCCGGAGGAAGAGGCGGCCGAGATCAGGATCGTCGAGCCCTCCTATCCGACCACCGAAGGACTGCCGATGCGGACCTTGCGGCGGGCGGTCGAGGGGGCGCTGGAGCGGATTCCGTCTCTCGACGAATGGATGAGCCCGTCGTTGCTGGCACAGCGAGCCTGGCCCCGCTGGGACGCCGCGGTGCGTCGGGCACACGCCCCCGAAGATCCGCGGGACCTGGAGCCCGACGCGCCAGCGCGCATGCGGCTGGCCTATGACGAGATCCTGTCGAACCAGTTGGCGCTGGCGCTGGTCCGGGCCCGCATGAAACGGCAGAAAGGCCGGTCGGTACGTGGTGACGGCAACCTGCGCGAAGCGGTGATCAAGGCCCTGCCCTTCAGCCTGACCAGCGCACAGAGCATGGCACTTGCCGAAATCCAGGCCGACATGGCGGCCGATACTCGAATGCTTCGGCTGCTGCAGGGCGACGTCGGCAGCGGCAAGACTCTGGTCGCACTGCTGGCCATGCTGAATGCGGTGGAGTGCGGCGCCCAGGCTGCGCTGATGGCGCCGACCGAGATCCTGGCCCGCCAGCACTTCGCGACGATCGAACCGCTGGCACGTCAGGCCGGCCTCCGCGTCGAGATTCTCACCGGTCGCGACAAGGGCAAGGCGCGCTCCGCGATCGTCGGACGAATGGCTGAAGGCAGCGCGAAGATCGTCGTGGGCACCCACGCGTTGTTCCAGGAAGGCGTCGAGTTCCGGGACCTCGCGGTTGCGGTCATCGATGAACAGCACCGGTTCGGCGTGCACCAACGCATGAGCCTGGGTGGAAAGGGACAGGCGGTCGACACCCTGGTCATGACCGCGACACCGATTCCGCGAACCCTGCTGATGACCGCCTATGGTGATCTGGACGTTTCACGGCTGACCGAAAAGCCGCCCGGCCGCCAGCCGATCGATACCCGGACCGTTGCGCTGGACCGACTGGGCGAGGTGGTCGACGGAGTCGCCCGGAAGCTGGACCAGGGTGCCAAGGTCTACTGGGTCTGTCCGCTGGTCGAAGAATCCGAGAAGCTTGACGTCGCCGCTGCCGAGGAACGCGCTTCCACGCTGCGGCGCCGGTTCGGCGACCGGGTCGGCGTACTGCATGGCCGGATGAAGGGGCCGGAGAAGGACGCGATGATGGACGCGTTCAAGAACGGCGGTGTCGATCTGTTGGTCGCGACGACCGTCATCGAGGTCGGAGTGGACGTACCGGAAGCCACGGTCATGGTGATCGAGCATGCCGAACGCTTCGGGCTGGCACAGCTTCACCAGTTGCGCGGCCGGATTGGACGCGGCGACAAGGCATCGACCTGCCTGTTGCTGTACGGCAACCCGTTGACCGAGACCGGTCGCGCACGCCTTGCCGTGATGCGCGATACCGAGGACGGCTTCCTCATTGCCGAAGAGGATCTCAAGTTGCGGGGCGCCGGCGAGGTCCTGGGCACTCGACAGAGCGGTCTTCCGACCTTCCGCATGGCCGACCCGGCTGCGCATGCGGCGCTGTTTCCGGTCGCCCGTGACGACGCGCGCCTGCTGCTGAATCAGGATCCCGAACTGGAAGGTCCGCGCGGCAAAGCCGCCCGGACGTTGCTGTACCTGTTCGAGCGGGACGCGGCGGTGCGCTATTTGCGGGGCGCTTGAGTGCCGAGGTCCGAGCCGTTCGGAGAAGGGCGACGGGGCTGCTCGGCAGCACGCCCTGCCGGCAGCACAACGCGCACGACAGTACCGGTTCCGCGCTGGCTGTGAATTTCCAGGACACCGCCGTGCAGCGCCGCGAGGCGCTGGGACAACGGCAATCCAAGGCCAGCCCCACCCGTCCCGCGAGCCTGGTCGCGCGACACCTGCACGAACGGCTCCAATGCTCTCGGGATATCCTCCGGGTTCAGGCCAATACCGGTGTCTTCGACCCGCAACTCGGTCTCGCCGGAATCCAGCCGGCACGCGCCGACCGTGACGCGCCCACCGGCCGGGGTAAAGCGAATGGCATTGGCTGCCAAGTTGATCACAATCTGCCGAAGCTTGGTGGAGTCGCCGGTCACCCACAAACCTTGGTCCGGAACCCTGGCGGTCAGCGAAACCCCGTTGGCCGCGGCGGATCCGGACAGCATCTTCCGGCAAGTCTGTACCGCGGCCGCGAGGTCGACGGTGGTTTCGTCCAGCTCGAGAACGCCGGCGTCGTGCCGCGACAGGTCCAGGATGTCCTGGATCAGCACATAGAGATGCTGGCCGCTGTCGGCGATCGCTTTCGCATAGTCCCGGTACCGCGGGCTGCCCAGCGGCCCCCACAGTTCAGCGTCGAGGGACTGCGCGAAGCCGATAATCGCATTCAACGGGGTCCGCAGTTCGTGTCCAAGATTGGCGAAGCTCTCCCGCTTGAGGCGCTCGGCCATTTCCGCTCCCTCGCGGACCGCCGCGAGGTCCTGGACCAGGGCCTGATTCTCGAGACGAAGGCGTATGGCGCTTTCGATCGTTCGACTTGCGTCACGTCCCCACAGCAGGACGACCAGGAGATAGACGCACCCCATCCCGGCAACCGCGACATGCAGCCGGTCACCGACCGCCAGGAAGCCGAGGATCGGGCCAAGCGCCGCAATGATCGCATACAGACGAAAAGCCCTGTCACTTGGCGTAAGCGCGAAGATCGCACCGGCAAGCATGCCCGCGACCGAGACGGGCACAATGCCCTCGACGTGGACCGGAAGGTGTCCGAGAGCGATGGGAAGCCCGCTGAGAAGCCAAAGGCTACCGGAAACCGTGACACTGACGACAATCCTGCGCTCCCACAGCGCGGCATCAGCGGTCGTCAACGGGCGCGCCGCGAACGCCTTCCATAGGACAACCCGAACCGCGGTGACTGCGGCCATCGCAAACAGCCAGCCAACCAGCAGGATTTCGGAAACATGCCCCCAGGCAACAACGACCAGCAGCGAGCCGACTGCGAGATTCGCCAGCGCTGGGACCGGAGACTGGTACAGCAACCGTATACGCTCGGCGTAGATCTGGGCCTCGCTGACGGAGGTCCTTCGATCGCGCGGTGCGCCCGCAGGCAACTCGGATGTCCCCTGCGGATCGCTGTGCATCGAACTGGTGTTCATCAAACCCACGCAACACGGATACCGAGCCGTCCAACCTCACGCTCGACGGTATCCTTGATTACCGCAGGTTGGTTAACGGTCCGTTGATGCCTGGCAATTATCTTACGCGGCGGGGGGACGGCGGCGTTTCGAGGCAACCGGGGCAGTCGACGGGATGGCCGGTTGGTTCTGTTCAGCAGTTGACCGGCGATCCGGCGGAGTCACGATTCCGCCCGAAACCACCATCTTGATCCCCTCTTCGACCGTCATGCTCAACACGAACACTTCATCGCGCGGCACGAAGAGCAGAAATCCGGAGGTGGGATTCGGCGTGGTCGGCAGAAAAACGTTCAAGACGTCGTCCTCGGTCAGGTGCTGCACTTCACCGACCGTCTCACCCGTCAGGAACCCGAGAGCCCACATGCCGCGCCGCGGGTACTCCACGAGCACGACTTTGCGAAACGCGTTGGACTGCTGGGCGAGAACCGTCTCGAGGATCTGTTTCAGCGCGCTGTGGACATTTCGCACGACCGGCATGCGCTGCATCATGCGGTCCGTCAGCCGGACGACCCAGCGGCCGACCAAACCGGCCGTCAGGGATCCGACCAACGTCAGGAAGACCACGGCTACGACGACGCCCAGCCCCGGGACGCCGAACGGCAGGTAGGTCTCGGGATTGTACCGGGCGGGAATCAGCGGTGTCACCTGACCGTCGACGAAATCGATGATCAGCCATGTCAGATACAGGGTGATCCCAATCGGTGCGGTGACCAGAATCCCGGCGAAGAAGTATGCGCGCAGGCGTGCGAAGAGTGTCATGGTCCTCCTTTAGCTCTCCAAAAACGGCATGAGTGCGGCCAAGGTCGCCTCCGGCGCCTCCTCGGGAAGAAAATGCCCGCAAGGCAACGGCGCCCCCGACACCGCGGCCGTTGTGTAGCATCTCCAGACATCCAGAACGTCATAGGTCCGGGCAACCACGCCTTTCGATCCCCACAACGCCAGGATCGGCACATCCAGAAGATCGTCCCGATCGGCCCTATCATGCTCCAGGTCGATCCCGGCACTCGCGCGATAGTCTTCGCAGATGGCGTGGATGGTTTCCGGTCGAGCGTAGTGGCGCAGGTACTCCGCCACGACGTCCACGGGAAACACATCCGCGGCGGCGGATGATGCCAGCTTTGATCGCAGGTAGAATGCCGGGTCCGCGCCGATCATGCGCTCCGGCAGATCATAGGGTTGGATCAGAAAGAACCAGTGATAATAGGCCCGGGCGAACGACATGTCGGTACGCTCGTACATATCGAGCGTCGGGCAGATGTCGAGAACCGCAAGCTTGCTCACCCGATCGCGATGATCACGGGCTAACCGGTGGGCCACTCGCCCTCCCCGATCGTGCCCGACCACCGCAAACCGCTCGTGCCCGAGCGCTGTCATGACCTCGGCCATGTCCAGCGCCATTGATCGTTTGGAATAAGGCGCGTGGTCGACGGTCGTCGGCGGCTTGCCCGACTGGCCGTATCCTCGCAGATCGGCGGCCACGACCGTGAAGCGCCGGGCCAGCTCGGGCACCAGATGGCGCCACATCAAATGGGTTTCGGGATGGCCGTGCAGAAGCAGGACAGCCGGTCCGCTTCCGCCCACCCGGAGATGAATGACCGAGCCGGAGGTGGTGATGTCACGCACCTCAAAGTCGTCGAACCCAGCCAATGTGTGCTCTCCGGATTGCCTCGACGAGAGTGTAGCAGGGCTGCGTGTCCGAACGCATCTGCGTTGGGATCTGGCGCGACCGCCGGAATCGCGCCACCATTCCGCCATGTCAGACCTTCCCGCCTTCGGCTCGCCCGTCCGCCGGCTGTTCCAGCTTGAAGATGGTGCCATCTACCTGAACCACGGTTCCTACGGCGCCACGCCGAAGCAGGTCACGCTGGCGCAGCGCCGCTGGCAGGAGCGCCTGGAGGCCGAGCCCAGCCGGTTCATGGAGCGGGAGTTCCGGCCGGGCCTGCGGGTCGCGGCGGAACGGCTGTCGGCCCTTCTCGGTGTCGAAGGGCGGGCCGTCGCAATGGTGGAGAACGCAACCCAGGCGGTGAACGCCGTCCTCCTGTCGGAGACGTTCAAGCCCGGCGACGAGATCCTGATCACCGACCAGACCTACAATGCCGTCAAGAACACCGTGCGTTGGATCGCGTCGCGCAGCGGTGCCGTGGTCGTTCAGGTCGACCTGCCGTTTCCGGTCTACTCCGACGACAGCATCGTCGAGGGGTTCACGTCTGGCATCAGCAAGCGCACCCGGCTGGCGGTGATCGACCATGTGACCTCGCCGACGGCTGTCGTGCTTCCGGTCGCGCGCATGGTCGCAGCGGTCAAGGATGCCGGCGCCCTGGCTCTGGTCGACGGCGCGCATGCCCCCGGGATGCTTCCGCTCGACCTGCGGTCGCTGGGTGCCGACTGGTACACAGGAAACTGCCATAAATGGCTGTTCGCCTCGAAGGGCTGCGCGTTCCTGTGGGCTGCCGATCCGGTCCGCGACCGACTGCACCCAACGGTGATCAGCCACGGCTTCGGCCAGGGCTTCGTGGCCGAATTCGACTGGGTCGGAACCCGCGACGCCTCTGCACAGCTCGCGTTACCGGACGCCCTGTCGTTTCTTGCCGGCTTTGGTGCCAAGCGCGTTCGAGAACACAATCACCGCTTCGCGGTTGAAACCGGACAGCGCCTGGCGGCTGCCTGGGGTACCGAGGTCGGATCTCCGCCGGCGTTGACGGGTTCCATGATCACCGTGCGCCTGCCGGATGGTCTGGGTACAACCCAGGCGGATGGTCTTGAACTGCGGCGGCGACTGCTCGACGAGTACAGGATCCAGGTACCGATCAACGCACTGGCCGGTCGGTTGTGGGCGCGGGTGTCCGGCCAGATCTACAACCAGACCAGCGAGATCGATGCCCTGGCCGAAGCCATCCTGGTGGAACGGCGCAACGCACAGTAGCCCAAGCCTGTCGTTCGGCCGGTCTCAGTTCAGCTTGTGTCGGAACTTCCGTTCAAGATGCCGCAGGATCTCGACCCGACGGGCACCCCCGTTGGCAAGGGCCTGCTTGAACAGCCGGGACGCTTCGTTATCGGCGTCGCTCATCGCCGCCGGAGCCTGGCCAATCTGAATCATCGCTGCCTTCTGGGCCCGGGCCAGGACCTCGGGGTCGATCCGCTTGCGGACCGCACGCAACAATCGCAGGGCTTTTTCACGCTCGGACATGCTGGGAGTATGTCGGAAAACCAAATCCCGGACAACTCGAGCGTCAGAAGAACTTGGTCAGGAATGCTGCTGCCAGGGCACCATCGACCACCTTGGTCACCACGGCTTCCGCCCGTCCCTTGTAGACGTCATCCCCATCCTGAGCATCGATTTCGAACCGGAACCGTTGACCGGTGATGATCACGTCGCGGTCATATGGCTGCAGGATGAACCCTTTGCGGTTCAACTCCCGGACGTTGAACACGTGCCGGTCGATCTTGACCGTGCCCTTGGACTGCGGTTCCGCCGGTCGTCCGCGCGGAACCGCCCGTGCAGGCGGCTTCCGGCTCGCCGTCTTGAGAAAATCGAACATCGCCGCGATGTCCCCACCTGTATCCAATCACCTGGGGATAACTATAGATCGGAGACGGGGCAGTTTCAATCGGTGCAAAATAAACGGAAAGATACAATGCTTAATTTTATCTAAAACTATCAAGTAACCTTGCTCAAGGTTGCTCAAGCACCGCGTCTACCAAGCCGAACGCACAGACGATCCTGTCCCAACGAACAGACCGGCGGAACGGCCGTTATAGGCTCTCGTATTGCCTCGGAGGAGTGGTGAGCGCGACGGGACTCGAACCCATGACCCGCTGATTAAAAGTCAGCTGCTCTACCAACTGAGCTACGCGCCCCCAGGGGGTCTTTACGACGGGCGGAACCTAGGCAGGCCGCCGCATCAGGTCAACTCATTATCGGCCGTTTTCTCAATCGTCGAACGGCCCGGTCTGTTTCGCCTGACCGGCCTGGGACGGGTCTCGATCGAACCGGTTCATCACCCGCTCGGCGACCCTGGCGGTGACGAACTCGATGATCGGCCCGCCGAGACGCCCGATCTCCTTGACGAAACGCGACGAGATGAACTGGTGACGGTCCGACGCCATCAGGAACAGCGTCTCGATCTTGGGATTCAACCGGGCGTTCATCCCAGCCATCTGGAACTCGTACTCGAAGTCGGACACCGCGCGCAGGCCGCGGATGATGACCGACGCCCCCTGATTCTCGGCAAAGTGCATCAGCAGCGAGCCGAACGGCTTGACGTCGATCGTGCCGACAAAGCCATCCTTGCGGTTCTGGGCAAGAATGTCGTCGATCTCGTCCTTGACCATCTCGACCCGTTCGTCGAGGCTGAACAGTGGCCCCTTCCCGGCGTTGCGCGCGACCGCGACGATCAGCCGGTCGACGGTCTTGCTGGCCCGCCGGATGATGTCGATGTGGCCCTTGGTGATCGGATCGAAGGTGCCCGGATAGACACCGATCCGTTCATCCTCCGCCTGCGCAGCCTCGGTCATTGCGTCGCGTCCCCCTGATCCTCGGGCCCGGCCTCCGCCGACCCGCCGCCAGCCGCCTCGTCCGCAGCGTCATCAACGGCATCGACGCTCTCGTCGTCGCCGTTCTCGCCCACCAGGGACACCGAAACCACCTTCTCGTCCTCGCCTACCCGGAACAGCACCACGCCCTGGGTCTTGCGGGCTGCCACCCGAATATCGTCGACCGGGCACCGGATGATCTGGCCGCCGTCGGTGACCAGCATGATCTGGTCGGTCGGCGTGACCGGGAACGCGGTCACCACCGGCCCGTTCTTGGCCGTCACGTCCATCGACGCGATTCCCTGGCCCCCACGCCCCGTGACCCGATACTCGTGCGCCGATGTCCGCTTGCCGTAGCCCTTCTCGGTTACCGAGAGCACGAACTCCTCGGCGGCGCCAAGGGCGATGAAGCGGTCCTCGCGCAGCATGACCTCCGGAGCCGAGGCGTCCTCGTCCCCCTCGCCGCTGCCGCGCCGGATCCACGCCGCCTGGCGCAGGTAGATCTCACGCTCGTTCTGCTCGCCGTCGACGCTTTCATAGTCGACGTGACGCAGGATCGACATGGAGACCACCTCGTCGTCCTTGGCCAGCCGGATGCCACGGACGCCGAGGGAATCCCGGCCACGGAACAGCCGGACGTCGGCAACCTGGAATCGGATCGCCTTGCCGGAACGCGCCGCCAACAGGACATCGTCGCCCTCGTTGCACGGCATCACCGCGATCAGGCGGTCGCCCTCGTCGAGCTTCATCGCTCGCTTACCGGCACGGTTGATGTTGGTGAAGTCGCTGAGCGCGTTCCGCCGGATCGTGCCGGCCGCGGTCGCGAACATCACGTGCAGGCCGTCCCAGCTCGACTCGTCGGCCGGCATCGGCATGACGGTCTGGATCCACTCGCCTTCTTCCAACGGAAGCAAATTGACCATCGGCCGGCCGCGCGACTGCGGCGTGCCTTCGGGCAGCCGATAGGTCTTCAGCTGATAGACCTGACCACGCGAGGTGAAGAACAGGATCGGCGAATGGC
Organism: Thalassobaculum sp.; assembly: GCF_040219215.1. Lineage (GTDB taxonomy): Bacteria > Pseudomonadota > Alphaproteobacteria > Thalassobaculales > Thalassobaculaceae > Thalassobaculum_A. The sequence continues at coordinate 333,677 of NZ_JAVJSX010000044.1, read as the reverse complement.
TGTTCGCCACGTACAGCCGGTGCACCCAGTCCTCGTCGCGTGTCGCCATGCCGGCGCGGCCCTTGCCGCCGCGCTTCTGCGCCCGATAGGTCGCCAGCGGCACCCGCTTGATGTAGCCGGAGTAGCTGACCGTGACGACCATGTCCTCGCGGGCGATCAGATCCTCGATGTCGTGCTCGAACTCGCTTTCCATGATCTCGGTGCGGCGATCGTTCGCCCAAGCCTCGCGGGTCTGCAGCAGCTCGTCGCGCAGCACGCCCATCAGGCGTGGCCGCGACGTCAGGATCTCCAGGTAGTCCTTGATCCGGGCGGCAATGTCCGTCGCCTCGTCGACCAGCTTGGAGCGCTCCATGCCGGTCAGGCGTTGCAGCCGCAGGTCCAGGATCGCACGGGCCTGGGCGTCGGACAGTTGGTAGGTGCCGTCCTCGGTCACCCGGTGCCCCGGATCGTCGATGATCGCGATGAAATCGACGACATCGGTCGCCGGCCACGCGGCCTCGCACAGCTTGCGCCGGGCCTCGCCGGCGTCCGGCGCCGCGCGGATCAGCGCGATCACCGCGTCGAGGTTGTTGATCGCGACCATCAGCCCGGCCAGCACATGGGCGCGTTCCCGCGCCTTGTGCAGCAGGAAGCGGGTCCGCCGGGTGATCACCTCCTCGCGGAACTCGACGAACGCGAAGATCACGTCGCGCAGGTTCATCTGCACGGGCCGGCCGCGGTTCAGCGCCAGCATGTTGACACCGAAGCTGGTCTGCAGCTGCGTGTAGCGGTACAGCTGGTTCAGCACGACTTCGCCGATTGCGTCACGCTTGAGCTCGATGACCACGCGCACGCCATCCCGGTCGCTCTCGTCGCGCAGGTCGGAGATGCCTTCGACCACCTTGTCGCGGACGACTTCGCCGATCCGCTCCATCAGTTTCGACTTGTTTATCTGGTACGGGATCTCGGTGACGACGATCGCAAAGCGGTCCTTGCGAATCTCCTCGATCTCGGCCCGGCCGCGCATGACCACCGAGCCGCGGCCGGTGTGGTAGGCCTCGCGGATCCCGGAGCGGCCGAGTATCAGCCCACCGGTCGGGAAGTCCGGTCCCGGAACCAGGGCGATCAACTCGTCGATGGTGATGCCAGGATTGTCCAGCATCGCCAGGCAGGCATCGACCACTTCGCCGAGATTGTGCGGCGGAATGTTGGTCGCCATGCCGACCGCGATGCCGCCGGCGCCGTTGACCAGCAGGTTCGGGTATTCGGCGGGAAGAACCGAGGGCTCCTCGGTCGTCTCGTCGTAGTTCGGGATGTAGTCGACGGTTTCCTTGTCGATATCGCGCAGCAGTCCCTCTGCCGCTTTGGCGAGACGCGCCTCGGTGTAGCGCATGGCCGCCGGCGGATCGCCGTCCATCGAACCGAAGTTGCCCTGGCCGTCGACCAGCGGCAGGCGCATCGAGAAGTCCTGCGCCATCCGGACCATGGCGTCATAGATCGCGCTGTCGCCGTGCGGGTGGTACTGACCCATCACGTCGCCGACGATGCGCGCCGATTTACGGTACGGACGCGTCCAGTCGTAACCGCCGACCTTCATGGCGTAGAGGATGCGGCGATGCACCGGCTTGAGGCCGTCGCGGACGTCGGGCAATGCGCGCGACACGATCACGCTCATGGCGTAATCGAGGTACGAACGCCGCATCTCGTCTTCGATGGAGACCGGGGCGATGTCGTGATGAGCGGATGAGATGTCGGACAACCGAGGGGTTCCGGAGCAGGTGGCTGCAAGGGGCCGGGAATGGCCTTTGCGGCGCCGAATCAGGCGCGGCTATGCTTCGTGAAAACTTAGCAGAATGGCACCCATGCGGCAATGTTGCAGTGCCGAAGGTTTGGTATCGGGAGAGGGCAACTCCGATCGGTGCGCGAGTCCGGCCTGGAGCCGGTGAATACGGTAGAACTCAACGCGGACAGCGAGGGCCGAACACCGTCCGTGGAGTTGCCGCCGCACTACCTCCATCCAACTCCCGCGGCAATCCGACCGAGCGCCTGATCCACTGACCGGCCTCGATCGCTAGCCGAACGCAGCGACGGCCGATACCATCGCCAACCGGCCGTTAACGGCCATTCACCGGAAGCAAGGCAGGCGATGGCCCAGGTCTACCCGATCCGAAACCTGCTGGCGCCCGGGCTGGTCGCCGAGCTCCGCACCGCGTTGCAGGCCGAGGCCACGCCCTGGGTCGACGGCCGACAGACCGTCGGGCGGGATGGCACCAAGAAACGCAATCACGAGATCGCCGCCGACTCACCACTGCGCCTGGAACTGTCGGACAAGATTTCGGCGTACCTGCGCGGCCCTCTGACCAGCGAGACGCTGGCGTTCCGGCATTTATGCGACCCGCGGCGGTGGAGCCCGTTCCTGTTCTCGCGCACTGGACCGGGCGGCGGCTACCGCGACCACATGGACAGTGCGGTGATGTTTCGCGGCGCGCCGGAAGAGATGCGCTCCGACCTGTCGATGACCATCTTCCTGACCGAGCCCGACACCTACCAGGGCGGCGAGTTGGTGGTCGACAGCGACATGGCCTATGCCCCGACCTTCAAGATGGCCGCCGGGGGAGCGGTCCTGTACGCCACCGACGCCATTCACCGGGTTGCCGAAGTGACCGCCGGCGAGCGGCTGGTCGCCGTGACATGGATCGAGAGCCGGATTGCCGACCCGATCGCCCGCCAGATCAATGCCGACCTGCTGCAGGTGATGAGCGTGCTGACGCGGGACGGCGCCTGCGCTCCGGACATCCGCGAATCGGTTGTCACCAAGCTGGAGAAGGTCCGCAGCAACGTGGTCAAGCGGCATACCGGCTGACCGGTGCCGCCAGTCAGACCTTGCGAGCCGACAGCGACAGGCTGAGAGGCAGTTTCGGGGTGAACCCGTCGGGCCACCGGTACTGGCCCTGCGCTCCCGGCACCAGGACCGGCAGAAGGCTCCAGGCGATCTCGTCGTGCTCATGCAGCCAGTCGAGCCGTAGACCGGCGCCGATCACGGCATTCACGACGTCCGACACGCTGTGCTCCCACTCATAGGTCCGCTGGTTGCGGATTTCGGCCTCCGGGTCGGCATAATCCACGCTTGCGGTGTTCGCCGTCGGCTCGGCGCGGTGGAAATACGGATAGTGGACGCGAAGGGTGCCGAGCGGCAGCGCCGCAGCTTCCGCCGAATCGTCGAACACCCGGGCAGCCGGATGGGCGTCGCAGAAATAGAACCGGCCGCCGGGCTTCAGAAAATGCGCCACCACCCGCGCCCACGCCGGCAGGTCGGGCAGCCAGCAGATCGTGCCCCAGGTGACGAACACCAGGTCGAAGCGGCCATCGATCAGGCTCGGGGCGTCGTAGACATTGCCCTCGACGAACCGGGCGTCCAGCCCGATCTCGGCCGCCAGACCTCGGGCCGCCGCGACGGCTGCCGGTGAATAGTCCAGCCCGGTGATCCTGGCACCGCGTTGCGCCAGGATCAGGCTGTCGTCCCCGAAATGGCACTGCAGGTGCAGCACGTCCAACCCGTCGACCGGCCCGAGTTCGGCTTCCTCGATGGCATGCAGCGGCCGGGCGCCACGCTTCAGCGCCTCGACGTTGTAGCCGTCCGGCCCGCTCGAACCGAGGTGGATACCCACCAACTCGTCCCAGTGCACCCGGTTGGCTTCGAGGAAATGCGTGTTGTCGGGCATCTAGTCATCCGTCAGAACGGGATCTCGTCGTCCAGGTCGGACGGACCACCCATCGGGGCCGGACCGCCGCCACCGGAGCGGCCGCCGCTCGAGGAGCCGCCGCCATAACCACCGCCGCCTGACGAACTACCGCCGCTTGAGCCACCGTAGTCGTCGCCGCGGTCGTAGTCGCCACCACCCTGACCGCCACCGCCGCCGTCACCGCGGCCGCCGAGCAGGGTCATCTCGCCGCGGAAGCGCTGCAGCACCACCTCGGTGGTGTAGCGTTCCTGGCCGTCCTTGTCGGTCCATTTGCGGGTCTGCAACGCGCCTTCGACATAGACCGAACTGCCCTTGCGCAGGTACTGCTCGGCAATCCGCGCCAGGTTCTCGTTGAAGATCACCACCCGGTGCCACTCGGTGCGCTCGCGCCGCTCGCCGCTCGACTTGTCGCGCCAGTTCTCGGAGGTCGCCAGTGTGAAGTTCACGATCTTTGTGCCGTCCTGGGTGGTCCGCACCTCCGGATCGCGGCCGAGGTTCCCCACCAGGATGACTTTGTTGACGCTGCCGGCCATCGTCTCACTCTCGTTTTTCGTCGACTGGGTGTTGTCTGGCGGCGCCACGGCGCCGGACCGCCCATGCATTCGGGCTCGTTTCTGATTTGCCGGACCATCCCACATCGACCGGCGGCTTCCAAGCCCGATCGGGACAAACCGATTTTGCAGTTACACGGCATACCGGAATCGGCATCTCGGTGCTACTCCGAAACGAATAGCCGAATCGGATCGGCCGCTCCAAACGCCCGGAGTTATCCACAGACCGCGCCATCCCTTGTCAGCAGCCGACACCCGCGCCGGACATGGGCGGTGGCAATACCGGGGCCGTGCACCCTATATTCGATGGTCGTACCCACTCCCCGATCCCGAACCGAGGCCGGCCATGGCGCCAACCCCAGCGTCCGACAAAGAGCTCCGCTTTATCCGCGTCCGGGGAGCTCGGGAACACAACCTGAAGAACGTCGATGTCGACCTGCCGCGCAACGCGCTTTCGGTGCTGACCGGTCTGAGCGGTTCGGGCAAGTCGTCTCTGGCGTTCGACACCATCTACGCCGAGGGCCAGCGCCGCTACGTGGAGAGCCTGTCGGCCTATGCCCGGCAGTTCCTGGAACTGATGCAGAAGCCCGACGTCGACCTGATCGAGGGCCTGTCGCCCGCGATCTCGATCGAGCAGAAGACCACATCGCGCAACCCGCGTTCCACGGTCGGCACGGTCACCGAGGTCTACGATTATCTGCGCCTGCTGTTCGCGCGCATCGGCGTCCCCTACTCGCCGACCACCGGGCTGCCGATCGAGAGCCAGACGGTCAGCCAGATGGTCGACCGCATCCTGGATCTGCCGGAAGGCACGCGCCTCTACCTGCTGGCGCCGATCGCGCGCGGCAAGAAGGGTGAGTTCCGCAAGGAACTGGCCGATCTGCGCAAGCGCGGCTTTCAGCGGGTGAAGATCGACGGCGAACTGCTGGAGATCGAGGACGCGCCGGCGCTCGACAAGAAGCGCAAGCACGACATCGAGGTGGTGGTCGACCGGCTGGTGGTGCGGGATGGAATCCAGACCCGGCTGGCCGACTCCATCGAAACCGCCCTTGGCCTGTCCGACGGCCTGCTATTCGCCGACGAGGCCGATTCCGGCGAGCGGCGAACCTTCTCGGCCAAGTTCGCCTGCCCGGTGTCCGGCTTTACCATCGACGAGATCGAGCCGCGGCTGTTCTCGTTCAACAATCCGTTCGGCGCCTGCCCGACCTGCGACGGGCTTGGCACCCGGATGTATTTCGACGCCGAACTGGTGATCCCGAATCCCACCTTGTCGTTGAAGGGCGGAGCGGTCGGTCCGTGGGCCGCCAGTTCGTCTAAATACTACACCCAGACCCTCGTCAGCCTGGCCAAGCACTTCGGGGTGTCGATGGACACGCCCTGGCAGGAACTGCCCGAGGAAGCACGCCAGGGCGTGCTGCAGGGCACCGGCGACAATCCGGTGACCATGACCTTCGAGGATGGGCTGCGGTCATACAAGACCACCAAGCCGTTCGAGGGGGTCATCCCCAACATGCAGCGCCGTTGGCGCGAAACCGACAGCGCCTGGGTGCGCGAGGAGTTGGGCCGATACCAGTCGGTCGCACCATGTGAGGTCTGCAACGGCCAGCGCCTGCGGCCGGAGGCTCTGGCGGTCAAGATCGCCGGGCTGACGATCTCGCAAGTTGCCGATTTCTCGATCGGCAAAGCGGTCGCGTGGTTTCAGGAACTCGATGGTTCGCTGCGCCCGAAGGACCACGAGATTGCCCAGCGAATCCTCAAGGAGATCAACGAGCGGCTGGGCTTTCTGAACAATGTCGGGCTGGAGTACCTGACCCTGTCGCGCGGCTCCGGCTCGCTGTCCGGCGGCGAGAGCCAGCGTATCCGGCTCGCCTCGCAGATCGGCTCCGGCCTGACCGGCGTGCTGTACGTGCTCGACGAGCCGTCAATTGGCCTGCACCAGCGCGACAACGATCGGCTGCTGACGATGCTGAAGCGCCTGCGCGACCTCGGTAACACGGTGATCGTGGTCGAACACGACGAGGATGCGATCCGAGAGGCCGACTACGTGATCGACATGGGTCCGGGGGCCGGCGTCCATGGCGGTGCGGTGGTGGCCAGCGGCACGCCCGAAGACGTGATGCGCGCGCCGGAGAGCCTGACCGGCCAGTACCTGTCCGGGTTTCGGCAGATCGCAATCCCCAAGCAGCGCCGCAAGGCCAAGAAGGGCCGTGTACTGACCCTGACGGGCGCAACCGGCAACAACCTGAAGGACGTCAGCGTAACCATTCCGCTCGGCACCTTCACCTGCGTCACGGGTGTTTCCGGCGGCGGCAAGTCCACCCTGGTGATCGAGACCCTGTGGAAGGCCCTGGCCCGCCGCCTGCACAACGCCCGCGAGCACGCGGCACCGTTCGAAACGCTGGACGGTCTCGACAAGGTCGACAAGGTGGTCGACATCGACCAGTCCCCGATCGGCCGCACTCCGCGCTCCAACCCGGCGACCTACACCGGCGCGTTCACACCAATTCGCGACTGGTTTGCCGGCCTCCCGGAAGCCCAGGCCCGCGGCTACGCGCCGGGCCGGTTCTCGTTCAACGTGAAGGGCGGACGCTGCGAGGCCTGCCAGGGTGACGGCGTCATCAAGATCGAGATGCACTTCCTGCCTGACGTCTACGTGCAGTGCGACGTCTGCAAGGGACACCGCTACAACCGCGAGACCCTGGAGATCCGGTTCCGCGACAAGTCGATTGCCGACGTCCTGGACATGACGGTCGAGGAAGGTGCGAAGTTCTTCAAGGCGGTCCCGTCGATCCGCGACAAGCTGGAAACCCTGGAGCGTGTCGGTCTCGGCTACGTCAAGGTCGGCCAGCCGGCGACCACCCTGTCCGGCGGTGAGGCACAGCGCGTAAAGCTGGCCAAGGAGCTGTCGCGCCGGGCCACCGGGCGCACCGTCTACATTTTGGACGAGCCGACCACCGGCCTGCATTTCGAGGACGTCCGCAAGCTTCTGGAAGTGCTGCAGGCTCTGGTCGAACAGGGCAACACGGTGATCGTGATCGAGCACAATCTGGAGGTCATCAAGACCGCAGACCACATCATCGACCTGGGACCGGAAGGCGGTGACGGCGGCGGCTACATCGTTGCAAGCGGCACCCCGGAAGAAGTCGCATCGACCCGCGGCAGCTACACCGGTCAGTATCTCGCGCGTTACCTCAAGCCGGCTGCCGCCCCCACCCGCAAGTCGGCGTAGGGCAGCGCCCCGAGTTATCATTCAGATGCGAAACACTTTGCCCGGCATTGGCATCGCCGGGGCCACCCCGGTGCCCTGGACATAGTCGAACCGGGCCTTGCGGGCCGCGGTGGCGGCTTCAACGGTCGTCGCGCCATAGAAGTACCGACGCATCCGGATCTCCTTGTTGGCCGCAGCGAAATTCTTCAGTGCGACAAGATCCTTGGCGTTTGGCGTGGTGATGCCTTGGCCGTTAACGCCGATCGCCACCATCCGCACGCCGCCAAGCTTTTCAGCCCGATGGAACGCCAGGCTGAAATCGCCGATGAAGCCTGCCACGAACGGCGCCAGATACGAGAACAGGGTGTGCAACCGGCCCTGAGGAACGTCGTCATCCATCCCCCGCACCAGCAGAAACAACCGCTTCTCGGCGATCCGCGGCAACAGCTTGCAAACCTCGATGTACTGAGTGCGATAGCCCTTGGCAGCCAATGTCTCGTAATGCACCGGCACGATCAGCAGGGCGCGCCAATGCTGCGACCCGGCCTCGACCAGACCGGCACCGGCCTTCTGCAGCACCATGCGATCGATCGTTGCCTCAACCGATCCGGTGTCGGACGGCTCATCCGGATCAAATCCCAGCCCGGCGCCGGCGGGAATGTACAGGTCGGCATGATAGCAGGAAATCAGACGCTTGCGGACGTTGGCCACGGGCCAGAACCGCATCTTCATCTGATCCTTGGCAGCTTCGACCGCCGCAGCCTCGGCGGCCTGCGCCCGCTTCTGCGCTTCCTCGACGGTCTCCTCCATCGCGGCCGGCGACCGCAGGGCCGCCGGATCCTCGCGCGGCACCTCGAACACCATCGGCCGCACCGAGATCGCGTCGCCCCCGGCACCCGCTCCCGACAGCTTGGCGTTCACTTCCTTGCCGATCGCGACCGCCGTCTTGCTGGCATCGGCCTTGCTGGCCTTGCCGAACAGCACGATGAACTTCTCGTCGTTCATAAGGCAGAAGACATCGTCGGCCGATATGTGCTTCTTGATCACGCCTTCGGTCAGCAGGTGCACCTTGTCCTTGATGCCGTGCCAATGATCCCCGAAGCGTTCCTTCAGGGCCTCGAATCCCAGCATCTGGACGTTGCCCGCGATGAGCGCGTCGGCGGCGACCTTGTTGGTCCGCACGAACGACAGCAGCTTGGACGAGAAATCGGCGGGGTCAGCCGTGTCGAGCTTCTGACGGTCGAATGACTGAAGGAAGCCGGACTTGCGGGTCTCCCGGGGTATTCCGTCCTGGTATCGCTCGTCCATGCCTGCTCCGGTGGTGGCGGCACCCCGCCTGCCCGCGCCCATCATGATAGCTCTCAAAACCCTGAACTTTTAGGCAAAACCGAAACACATCCAGCCGCGCCGACGAGCCGGGCACCCTTGCCGCACAAAACCGATACCGTCCGCGGCCATGGTCGCGCGGTTGCGCCGGGGGTTCGCCACCGCTATCTGAACGCCACATAATGAAACTTCCGTTAACCGACGCCGGAGACCTGTGATGCCGTCGACCATTGTGCCCGTCCATGTGATCGGCGGCGGCCTTGCCGGGTCGGAAGCCGCATGGACGCTAGCAAATTCCGGCGTCCCGGTGATCCTGCACGAGATGCGGCCGGTCCGTGGCACCGATGCCCACAAGACCGACGGACTTGCCGAACTGGTGTGCTCGAACTCGTTCCGCTCGGACGATCACGAGGCTAACGCCGTCGGAGTCCTGCACGAGGAACTGCGGCGTTGCGGCTCGCTGATCCTCGAAGCGGGCGATGCCCACAAGGTACCGGCGGGATCGGCACTGGCGGTCGACCGGGACGGCTTCTCGGCGATGGTCCAGGCGCGACTCGAGGCCCATCCCCTGGTCACCATCGAACGCGGCGAGATCGAAGGTCTTCCGCCGGCCAATTGGGACAGCGTGATCATCGCGACCGGTCCGCTGACCTCACCCGCACTGGCCGAGGCCATCCAGAGCCGCACCGGATCGGACTCCCTGGCGTTCTTCGATGCGATCGCACCGATCGTGCACACCGACTCCATCAACTTCGATGTGGCCTGGTACCAGTCCCGCTACGACAAGCCCGGCCCGGGCGGGACCGGCAAGGACTACATCAACTGCCCGCTGGACCAAGACCAGTACGAGACTTTCGTCCAGGCCCTGCTGGACAGCGAGAAGATGGATTTCCACGAGTGGGAGGCCACCACGCCGTACTTCGAGGGCTGCATGCCCATCGAAGTGATGGCCAGCCGCGGCCTGGATACCTTGCGCTACGGCCCCATGAAGCCGATCGGCCTGACCGACCCGCGCACCGGACGTCGGGCGCACGCGGTTGTTCAACTGCGCCAGGACAACGCGCTCGCCTCCCTGTTCAATATCGTCGGCTTCCAGACCAAGATGCGACATGGCGAGCAGGTCCGGGTGTTCCGCACGATTCCGGGTCTGGAGAACGCCGAGTTCGCGCGGCTGGGCGGCCTGCACCGCAACACGTTCATCAACTCGCCCCGGCTGCTCGACGGATCGTTGCGCCTCAAGGTCGAGCCGCGACTGCGCTTCGCCGGGCAGATCACCGGTGTGGAGGGCTATGTGGAGAGCTCGGCCATCGGGCTTCTGGCGGGGCGATTCGCCGCGGCCGAGAGACTTGGACGGCCGCCCGAGCAGCCACCGCGCACCACCGCGCTGGGCGGCCTGTTGGCGCACATCACCGGCGAGGCAAACCCCGAGACCTTCCAGCCGATGAACGTCAACTTCGGCCTGCTGCCGCCGCCCGACGAGGCCGAGACGATCACCGTCAACGGCAAGCGCCGCAAGCTGAAGGGTCTCGACCGCAAGAAAGTGCAGGCACGCCGGGCACTGAGCGACCTTGACCTGTGGCTCGGCCGGACCCGCGCAGCTGCCGAGTAACGTCAGAAGCCCAGGCGGTACCGCAGCATGCGAGCCCCGTGGCGCCAGACGAGACCGCCTGACGGCTGTGGAGGCTGAGGCAGATCGAACGGCTCGAACCGGGCGCGTTCCAGTTCGTTCGCGTGATCCAGAGCACGATCCGCCAGCAGGCGTAGCGGCCGGAAGGCAGGAGCGCGGAACCCGGCCGAGTCGCGTGCCGCGACGAGATGCAGCCGCGCCCTCTCCACTACCGGCCGGACCGCGTCGGCAAGCCTGCTTGATCGTCCCAGATCCCTTATCTTCTGGTGGGATTGGCCGCACGCCTGAAGTAGTGCATCAGGTAGCGGACGGCGGCCGATCGCAATAAGCGCCGGGGTCGCCCGCATCAGGCCGATCAACCCCCAGGCGGTTCCGGTGAGCGATGCCGTGGCCGGGTCCGCGGACAGTATTTCCGCCATCGCGGCATGCAACCCGCCCGCCGTGGCGCCTGCGTAGCGCTCCAGATCGTCGAGATCCGCTGGCGGAACCTCGTCCAGATCGGCTTCGCGAGCCTCGATGATCGCGTACAGCCGCTGTGGCCGCAGCCCGCCACGTTCCACCGCTTCGGCCAACGGTATTGCCACTTCGTGTGTCCGCGGCTGGCCAGTCTCGATGCCCTCGACCGTCTCCCGCCACCACTGCAACCGGATCTGGCCAATTGCCGGCTCGCTCACCACCTCGGCAGTCTTGGCGATCTCATGATTGGCTGCCAACAGCGCGAACAGGGCATCGCGTCGATCAACGGGTGCATACAGGCATGCCAGATAACGCTCCCGGTCATGCTCCCGGGCGATTGCCGCACAGGCGGCGTGGAACATCGTCCGATCTGTCGCCGTCATTGTGTCAGGACCGATCGAATGCCGCCACCCGGTGACCGGCTTCCAGATCCGGCAAGCCCGCCAGGCGGGCGGCATAGCGCTGGCGGAAATCGGTGTGCAGCCCCTCGTAGACCCGTACCAGCCCCTCGAGAGCCACCTTCTCCCGAAGATCCAGGTGCGGCATGAGTTCTGTCAACCGCTCCCGCCCCCGGGACCGGTGGAGGTCGGCGCGGTTCAACAGAACATCGGCCAACCTGTCGACCTTCGCGTGGTCGCCCGTAGCAAGAGCATCCGCCAGGGTATCGCGGTCGAGGCCGAACCCGGCCAGCACGGTTCGGGGAATCGTGACCAGCCGCCCTCTTGATCCCGCGTCCTTGGCAAGATCACGCAGTATGTGAACCAAGTAACAGAACACTGCGAGATCACTCGCATAATAACGCGGACGCTCCGGCAGGTCACAGCGGTAGTGCCCATCCGAGAAGCGGCACGCCAGCAGGTAGATGAACACGGTCGCCGGGGCCACGGTGGCGCCATCGGCGTAGCGATCGAACGCCTCCCAATCCGGCATGTCGGCCTCTGCGACATCCTCGGTCATCGCGGCCGCCAGCCCGTTCCAGGGTTCCGGCCCCAGGTCGCTGCACCCAACCGTGGCTTGGAACCCGAGCGCAACCGACGACGACAGCGGCCCGGCGATTGCGCCCTCCGCGGTCTGCCGTCGCCAAGCCTCGACCACTGCCGCCATGGCCGTACGGCCGGCGTGCCGATCCCGCTCCGGCCGGACCAGAAAATCTTCATCGACCGCGTCGTCGATCACCCGCATCGCGGCGTAGGCCCCGGCGAACAGGTCCTGGCGGAATCGCGGTAGCAGACGGGTGGCGTGGAACAACGTTGAATCGTTGCGCTCGGCAATGGCGGCGCAATCGGCGAGCGCGGCCCGGACCGCGGGACCCCGATCGGTCACGCCGCTCCACGCCGAACGAACGGCTTGAAGAATTTTGCCAGGGTCAGCCGCTGTTCGGCGTAGTTGGACCCAAGCCCACTACCGTACAGCACGTCGGGTACCGCCAGCAGTTGCTCGTACTTCAGCCGTGCGACCCGCTGGCCGTGCTCCAATGCGAAGGGCACCTCGTGCGAGCGTACCTCCAGAACCGCGGGGGTGCCGCCCGACCCGTCGGCACGGTGGCCGAAACCGGGGTCGAAGAACCCGGCGTAATGCACCCGGAACTCACCGGCGGCCGTGTCATACGGCACCATCTCGGCGCTGGACCCCGGCGGCACCCGAACACCCTCGCGCGAAGCCAGCAGGTAGAAGTCGTCAGGGTTCAGGATCAGCCGGCCGTTACCGTCGCCTGCGATCGGCTCCCAGAAGTCGAGCGGATCGTAATGAGCGACCTTGGACAGGTCGAGCAGCGGCGCGTGCCGCCGGGCCCGGTAGGCGATCGGCTCTCCGCCCCGGTCCGCCAGATCGACCGACACCCACAACCCGTCGGCAATCACCGCCTCGGCCGAAGCCCCGCCGGCGAAGATCACCGGGTCGATGTCATGCGCAGCCTGCAGCTGGACATCGCTGGTGTCCGTGGCCCCTACCCGGAAACGGATCTGGTTCAACCGGTCCCCGGCCCGCACCACGATCGAGAACGTCCGCGGTGCAATCTCCAGATACATTGGCCCGGAGTAGCCCGCCGCTACCTTTTCAAATCCGGATGCCCGGTCCACGATCAAGCGGGTGAACACGTCGAGCCGGCCGGTGCTGCTTTTCGGCGAGGCAACGGCAGATACGCCCGCCGGCAGCGACAGCCGTTCCGCCAAGGGAACGATGTAGACGCAGCCCCGCTCCAGCACCGTGGGCTTGGACAGGTCGAGTTCGTACATCTCCTGGTACCGGTCGAACTCGGCCAGCTTCTGCTCCACCGTGCGGTCCGGACCAGGCAGGAAGCTCGACACGACGCGATACGCCGTGGACCCCAGACGCAAATCCAGGCTGGCGGGCTGCAACTGGGCGTCGATGATTCCGGGATCAGCCGCTATCCAGCCATCGCGGATCCCGGCCCGCAGGCTCTGGATCGGCAGGATGCCGTGATCGTTGATGGTCGTGTCGGCGGACATCGTCGGACGCAAACCTCTCCGTAAACGAAACCCGGTTGCGATCAGCCGACCGGCAGCAGTGCCGCGGCGACGCGGCGGCCCTCGGTCAGCAGCACGTTGAAGGTACGGCAGGCGGCACCTGTGTCCATCATTTCCGCGACCGGCCCGCGGTCCCGTATGGCCTGGCGCACCGCCGGCGGCACGAACACCTGCTTGGGGCCCGTCCCGATCAGCAGGATGTCGAACCGGCGGTCGGCGGAAAGGATCGGCTCAAGCGTCGCCAAGTCAAACGGATCAAGCGCGGTGCCGACTTCGACCGCCCATGGAACCGTCATCTCCGGCATCACCAGGACCGGTCCCTGGTGCACGACCTGGGCGATCCGGAAGGCGCCGTCGCCGTACCCGTGGATGATCTGGACGCCTTCCGGGACGAGCGGCGTGACGTCCATCGGCTCAGCTCTCGCGCTCGGCCCGCTCGTACTCGGGGACCTGGGACGGATCGAGATGGTCGTCACCCCGGCGCACACCGGTGTACAGCAGCAACGGAACCGCGATCAGGATCGACGAGTAGGTACCGATCACGATGCCCCAGATCATTGCCAGCGCGAAATCGGCCAGGACGGCGCCGCCGAACAGATAGATAGCGAACAGCGCCAACAGGGTCGTGCCGGAGGTCAGCGTGGTGCGCGACAGGGTCTCGTTCACCGACAGTTCGAATAGCTCGGGGAGAGTCATCTTCTTGTACTTGCGCAATTTCTCGCGAACCCGGTCGTAGATCACGACGGTATCGTTGATCGAATACCCGGCGATGGTCAGCACCGCGGCCACGGTCGCCAGGTTGAATTCGTGCTGGATGATAGCGAACAGGCCCATCGTCGAGATGATGTCATGGGCCAGCGCCACCAACGCGCCAACGCCGAACTGCCACTCGAACCGGAACCAGACGTAAAGCAGGATCGAGAGCAGGGCGAGCCCAACCGCCAGCACCCCTGCCTCGATCAGTTCCTGGCCAACGGTCGGACCTACGAACTCTGTCCGGCGGTACTCGACGCCGTCGCCAAGCGCCGTGCGGACCGCATTGGTGGCCTTGATCTGAGCCGATTCGTCGCCATCCTGGCGCTGGATGCGGATCAGCACTTCGCGTTCATCGCCAAACTCCTGGAGGCTGACGTCTCCGAGATTCAGGCTGTTCAACGTGGACCGCATGGCGGAGATATCAGCGACACCCGGGGTGCGCACCTCCATCAGGATGCCACCCTTGAAGTCGATCCCGAAATTCAAGCCGACGGTGGCAACGGCCGCCAGCGAGCCGAGGATCAGCAACGCCGAAAACACCAGCGCAGCCAGCCGACTCTTGATGATCGGCAGCTTGGGGTTCCGAGGAACGAACCGGATCGGTTTCAGCATCACGGGTTCCTTGGTTCAGATCGGCAAGGTGGCTGGGCGGCGATAGCGCACCCACATCGCCACGAACAAACGGGTGACCATCACGGCAGTGAACATGGAAGTCATGATCCCGATGCCCAAGGTGACCGCGAAGCCCTTCACCGGGCCCGCCCCCAGCGCAAACAGGAATACCGCGGCAAACAGCGTCGTCAGGTTGGAGTCGACGATCGTCGTGAAAGCACGGCGGTAGCCGGCATCCAGCGCGTTGATCGGGGAACGACCGTTGTCGATCTCTTCGCGCACGCGTTCGAAGACCAGCACGTTTGCGTCGACCGCCATGCCGATGGTCAGGACGATGCCGGCGATGCCCGGCAGGGTCAGGGTCGCCTGCAGCGCCGACAGCGCACCGAGGATCAGGCCGATGTTCAGCAGCAACGCCATGTTGGCGAAGATCCCGAACAGGCCATACGCCACCACCATGAAGCAGATGACCAGGACGAGGCCGACGATCGACGCGACCTTGCCGGCCGCGATCGAGTCGGCCCCCAGCCCCGGACCGACCGAGCGCTCCTCCAGAACCGTCAGCGGGGCCGGCAGCGCGCCGGCACGCAGCAGCAGCGCCAGATCCTGGGCTTCCTGAACCGAGAAACTACCCGAGATGATGCCGGTCCCGCCCAGGATCGGCTCGCGGATCACCGGCGCCGAGATCACCTTGTCGTCGAGCACGATCGCGAACGGCCGACCGACATTCTCGGTCGTGGCCTGCCCGAAGCGCCGCCCGCCGATCGAGTCGAACCGGAAGCTTACGACCGGCCGGTTGTCCTGAAAGGACGGCTGGGAATCGACGAGGTTCTCGCCGCTGATCATCACGCGGCGCTTCACCACATAGTGGCTGGGACCCTGGTTATCGACCGACGGCAACACCTTGGAACCCGGCGGCACCCGACCGTTCATCGCGTCGGAAACCGAAGCGGTGGTGTCGACGAGATGGAACGTCAGTTTCGCGGTCTGGCCGATCAGCGCCTTGATCCGTTCCGGATTGTCGATGCCCGGAAGCTGGATCAGGATGCGGTTGTTGCCCTGCCGCTGAATCAGAGGTTCGCGGGTGCCGGTCTCGTCGACACGGCGGCGCACGATCTCGATGGACTGCTGCACGGCGTTGCGGCTGAGGTCCGCCACCGCGTCCTCGGTCAACTCGACGGTGACCCGGTCGCCTTCGGTGTTGACCGTAATGCCGGTATCGAGTCCGCGCGCCAACTGACGCGCCTTTTCCAGGTCGCCTGCCTCGCGGACGTCGAACGCCGCGGCCTTGCCGTGCACGCCGAGCCCGAGATAGCCGATCTTGGCATCGCGCAACTCACGCCGCGCACTCTCCACGATCGACTCCAGACGCTCCTGGACCACCACAGCCGTATCGACCTGCAGAAGCAGATAAGAGCCGCCCTGCAGGTCGAGACCCAGATTGATCTGCCGCCCGGGGACACCGCTGGGCACCTCGCCGAAGGTGTTGCGGGCGAACATGTTAGGTGCTGCGTAGACGATGCCGAGCAGGCACACCAATGCCACCAGCGCAATCTTCCACATCGGAAACTGAAGCATAGTGCGTTGCCTTGCGTCGGGTGGTCCGGCGGCTTAAGTGGCCGACTTCGGTGCTTCCGCGTCGTCTTCGTCGTCGTTGTCGGCTTCGGCGGTCTTGGCAGCCTTGCCCTTCGACGGCGCCTTGTTGCTGACCGGCTGGCCCTTGGTACGCACGTCAGCGATCATGCTGCGCACGACCTGAACCTTTACGCCGCTGGCGATTTCGACGGTCAGAAGGTCGTCGGTGTCGCTGACCTTGGTCACAGTGCCGACCAAGCCGCCATTGGTGACGACTTTGTCGTTGCGACGCACGTTGTTCAGCATCTCGCGATGCTCCTTGGCCTTCTTCTGCTGCGGTCGAATCAGCAGGAAGTAGAAAACCGCAAAGATCAGGACAAGCGGGGCCAACGACATGATCATGTCGCTACCGCCGCCCAGTCCGCCCGCTGCCTGTGCATAGGCTGGTGAAATCAACATGCCGTTCCGTCTCCCGAGGGGTTCCGCCCTACGCTTTAATGCGTGCCGGCTATGGCCGGCGCGAAGTGGCGGGACTATAGCGACGCACCCACGAAATGCAACGACAGCCCGCCTTGCACTACGCCGCGGCGTTGACCCTCCGCGGGAGCGCCGGTAACGTCCGCGGCCTCATCCGCCGATCCCCCTCTCCGCCGCGCCGAGACCCACGTCATGACCGCCGATCCATCCATGCCGAACGACGCCCTGAACCTTGCCGTTCTCACCCGGATAGCCGATGCGCTGGAGCGGCTTGCGCCCCCGCCGACCGCCGCGTCCGACGTGCACGCCGCCGACGGCTTCATCTGGGACGCGGCTCACGGACGTCTTGAGCCGATCGCCAAGATCAACCGGATCCCGATCGAACTGCTGCAAGGCATCGAGTTGCAGCGCCGCACCCTGTTCGAGAACACCGAGCGGTTCGCCCTCGGCCTGCCCGCCAACAACGCCCTGCTGTGGGGTGCGCGCGGCATGGGCAAGTCCTCGCTGGTCAAGGCGGTCCACGCCGAGATCAACGCCAAGCATCCAGGCTCGCTGGCGCTGATCGAAATCCACCGCGAGGATCTCGAGACCCTGCCGAAACTCCTGCACATCCTGCGCGATGCCGACCGTCGCTCGGTGGTCTACTGCGACGATCTGTCGTTCGACCATTCCGACAACAGCTACAAGTCCCTGAAGGCGGTGCTGGAAGGCGGTATCGAAGGACGACCGGAGAGCGTGCTGTTCTACGCAACCTCAAACCGCCGCCATCTGATGGCCCGCGACATGATCGAGAACGAGCGTTCGACTGCAATCAACCCTTCTGAAGCCGTCGAGGAAAAGGTCTCGCTGTCCGATCGCTTCGGCCTCTGGCTCGGTTTCCACAGCTGCGACCAGGACACCTTCTTCGCGATGATCGAAGGCTACGCCCAAGCGTTCGGGATCGATATCCCGCGCGAACAGCTGCATGCCGAAGCCCGCGAGTGGTCGGTGACGCGTGGGTCGCGCTCCGGGCGGGTCGCGTGGCAGTACATCCAGGATCTGGCCGGACGGCACGGCAAGACCGTAAGCTAGCCTGGACGCGACAACGGGAGGTGTCGGCATGATCGAGAGCCTGACCCTCCTGCTGATCTGCCAGTTGGTCGGTGAAGTTCTGGTCGGGCTGTTCGGCCTGCCCGTTCCCGGCCCGGTGCTCGGCATGCTCCTGCTGTTCATCGGCTTGCTGGCCCGACGCGGCGTCCCGCCGGTAATGCAGACGACCGCGACCACCCTACTGTCGCACTTCTCGCTGCTGTTCGTTCCGGCGGGCGTCGGGATCATGCTGCACATCGGGCTGCTTGAGGACGCTTGGCTCGCCATCGGTGTGGCGCTGATAGGCAGCACGGCGATCGCCATAGCCGTGACCGCGCTGACCATGCTCGGGCTGGAGCGGTTGGCGGGGCGGGGACCGGACATGGATCACCAGCCATGAAGCCGGTCGACGAGCTCTGGGTCTATCTGGCGACCAATCCTCTGCTGCATCTGACGCTGACCCTGGTCGCGTACCTGATCGGCAACCGGCTCTACCGTCGGTTCGGTATGAACCCGCTGTTGAACCCGGTGGTCATCGCCATCGTGATCCTGGTCGGATTGCTGGTCGCCACCGGCACCTCCTACGAACGGTATTTCGAAGGCGCCCAGTTCGTGCACTTCCTGCTCGGGCCGGCGACGGTTGCGCTGGCGGTGCCGCTGTACAACCAGTTCGCCCGGGTTCGCCGCTCCGCCGGTCCACTGCTGGCGGCGATCGTCATGGGGTCGCTGTCGGCATCCCTCAGCGCGGTCGGAATCTCGTTTCTGCTTGGCGCTGCGCCTGAAATCGTAGCCTCGATCGCGCCGAAGTCGGTGACGACCCCGATTGCCATGGGCATTGCCGAACAACTCGGCGGCCTGCCCTCGCTGACCGCCGTTCTGGTGATTCTTACCGGCGTGGTTGGCGCAATGCTCGGGCCGCCACTGCTCACGTTGCTTCGCATCCGCGACTGGCGGGCGCGCGGCCTCGCCATCGGCGTTGCGGCCCACGGTATCGGCACGGCCCGGGCCATGCAGGTCAACGAAGTGGCGGGAGCGTTCTCCGGGCTCGCCATGGGGCTGAACGCGCTCGCGACGGCGATCCTGCTGCCGCTGCTCTGGTCCTGGATCTTCTGACTCAGATCGTGTCTTTGACGATCCCTTGCGAAAGCCGCTCGAAGGTCCGTCTGCTGTCCACAACTCGAAGCGCTGACATATCCGCCGCCGCCAAGCGGTCGAGCCGCTCCTCCGGAACAGCCAGCAGCATCAGGATCGAGATGTTCGGAACCCCCTCCAGGGTCGCCCCCTTGGGATTCGGCACCCGCATGTTCGAACCCCGAAAACGCCACAGCCGATAGCCGGCATCCAGGAAGGTATCCACAAGTGGCCCGGCGACGTCCGGTCGATCGCACTCGAAACTCACGACCGGCCTGCATCTGGCAATGGTCGCCGTTGCTCCCACGACGACGGCCCCTTCGGTGCCTTCCGCGTCGATCTTGATGAAGTCGCAGCGATTCAGGGCAAGGCCGTCGATGCAGCGAACATCGGTCGGCACGAACCGGCCATACCGCCGTCGGATCGACGAGTGTACGCCGAGCCCACCGAAGTTCACTTCCTCGCCCTCGGGAAGCGTCTGCACCTCGATGAACTCCGCGACGCCATCCCGTCGGGCAACGATGGCCCGCACCGCCTGGACCTGCTTCAGTTCCGGACGCGAGAGGTTCCGCTTCAGAAGCTCGTAGATCGGGGGCTGCGGCTCAAACGCCAGCACCCGGCCGGCCGGGCCGACGGACAATCCAATTGCAATGGAGAACACGCCGACATTGGCACCGACGTCGATCGCCACGTCGTCCGGCCGCAACAGCGACTGGTACAGGTCGATCTCGGCGCCGCTGTATTCCCCAGTGGTCTGGATCGCCTGGCGGATGTAGCGATCGGGTGCCGGCACTTCGATCGTGCCGAACCGCCACTCCAGTTCGATCGAGCCGATCATCCGGCCAGCCGCATCCGCTGGTTCGAGGTCACCGGCAACGCCGCTTGGGATGCGGCAAGTTCATCGCGCGGATCCACCGCGCGCTGGCCCTTGCGTATCTCGAAATGAAGCTGCGGACGGTCCACGTTGCCGGTTTCGCCGACCGTGGCAATCGGCTGCCCGCGTGCCACCCGGTCGCCGCGACGAACCAGCAGGGTGTCGGCATGGGCGTAGGCTGTCGTCCAGCCGTCGGCATGCTTGATCAGCAGCAGGTTGCCGAAGCCGCGCAACTCGTTGCCGGCGTACACCACCACGCCATTCTCGGCGGCCCTGATCTGCTCGCCCTTGTTCGCAGCAATGTTGATCCCGTCGTTGTGCAGCCCCCCCTCGCGGGGGCCGAAGGCGGCGATCACCCGGCCTTTCACCGGCCACAGGAAACGCCCCGCGGATCGTGGCGCCGGGGTCAGAACCGCCATCCGCGCCGCGGTCTCGGCCGGAGTGCTCACCGGTGGCGGTGGCGGGGCGGGTGTCTGAACGAACGTCACCCGGTTGGATGAAGCGCTGCCGGATGGGCGCGCCGTCGGCAACGGTGGTCCGCCTTCAGCGACCGGACCGGGCGCCGAACCGGAGACCGGGAAGTTGAGGGTGCCGTCCGACGACCATGGCTGGGTCGGATCGCGCGGCGGCGGCACTGGCTGGCTGACGATCGGCGCCCTCTGCGGCTCGCGGGCCGCCACGACCGTGCCGTCGGACCCGGCGCCTGCCGACGGCAGATTGAGACGCTGGCCAACCCGGATCGCATAGGGCGGCCGCAGACCGTTGAGCGAAACCAGTTGCTCCATGCTGATCCGGCGGTCCCGGGCAATCTCTGACACCGTGTCACCCGCCTTGACCACATGCACCCGCGGTACCGGCAACATCAGTCGATCTCCGACATGCAGCAGGTAAGGCGGTGCCAGTCGGTTGGTCTCGATGATGGTGCGCGGGCTGATCCCGTAGCGCCGCGCCAAAGCGTAGATCGTGTCGCCCGGCCGGACAGTGACCACGCCGTCCGACGGCAAGGCCGATCCACGCGAGGTAGAGGGCGGGTTGGCGTTGGGGTCCGGGTTCGCCAGTCGCGGCTGCGACGGGCTCATGCTGCAGGCTGTCAGCACCACTGACAGCAGCAACCCGAACGTGGCCGGAACGAGGAACGATCTGATCATCATCACAGTGTACGAGGCAGCGGACTCGGGCTCAACGCGATCTGGTCAGTGCGTCTCGCTGGCGCGGGCGGCACCGCGCACCAGCGGCACGAACCGGACGTCCAGCAACTTCTCCTCCTCGATCGCGCCGTCGCGGCGGCGGTAGCGCACCAGCCGCTGAACGTCGCTGGACCCGCCGATCGGCGCCACCATGCGGCCGCCCTCTGCCAACTGGTCGAGCAATGCCGCCGGCGGCTCGGATGCCGCGGCAGTAACGATGATCGCCTCAAACGGCGCCTGCTCCGCCCAGCCCTTCCAGCCGTCGCCGTGGCGGCTGTGCAGATTGTGAAGCTTCAGGGCGGCGAATCGCTTCTCCGCAACCAGCAGCAATTCGGGATGCCGCTCGACCGTATAGACCCGCCGGGCGATCCGCGCGAGGACGGCCGCCTGGTAGCCGGAACCGGTACCGATCTCCAGGACTTTGGTACGATCCGTCAGTTCCAGCGCCTGGGTCATGAACGCGACGATGAACGGCTGGCTAACGGTCTGGCCGGCGGCGATCGGCAAGGCCCGGTCTTCCCAGGCCTGGTCGAGGAACGCCGGGTCGACGAACATCTCGCGCGGCACACGCTCCAGCGCGCCGAGAACCGCCCGGTCGGTGATGCCCCGACCGCGCAGGCTCATGATCAGGCGGATCTTGCGGGCCTCGTCGTGACTCAATGGAAGGTCTCGGCCAGCTTCGTCAGGGTTGGGCGGTCGGTCATGTTCATGTCGATTGGCGTGACCGCCACGGCGTTCTTGTAGACCGCGTTGATATCGGTACCGGCAACGGTCGGATCCTCGGTGCGCATGCTGCCGATCCAGTAATACGGCACGCCGCGTGGATCACGCGCGGTGGTGATCTGGTCGCCGATCTTGCGTCGGCCCTGGGCCGCGGCCAGAACGCCGGTCACCGAGTCCGGACCGACGGCCGGGAAATTTATGCTGATCAGCGAGTTGCGCGGCCAACCGATCGAGCACAGCCGGCGAATCAGATCCGGCGCCAAGGTCTCGACGGTGTCCCATGGCACCGGCCCGCCCTCGGGATACTCCTGGCTGAGCGCGATCGACGGAACGCCGAGCACCGTGCCTTCCATCGCGGCAGCCACGGTGCCCGAGTAGGTGACGTCCTCGCCGAGGTTTCCCCCGCGATTGACTCCCGACAGCACCAGCGTCGGCTTGTGATCCTTCAGGATCTCATTGATCGCCAGCAGCACGCAGTCGGTCGGCGTGCCGTCCACCCCGTAGCGCCGTTCCTCGACCTTGCGGATGCGCAGCGGCCGGCGCAGCGTCAGCGAGTGCCCTGCCCCGCTCTGCTCGACCTCCGGTGCGACGATCCATACGTCATCGGACAGCGTCGCCGCGATCCGGGCCAGGACCTTGATTCCCGGCGCCTCGATCCCGTCGTCGTTCGACACCAGGATACGGGCGTCGGCGAGTTCCATCGGCCAAGTCGTCATGTCTTCGCCTCAATCCGATCCAAGCCCTTGAGATACGGTTTGAGCGCGTCCGGGATCGTCACCGAGCCGTCCGCCTCCTGGTAGTTCTCCAGGATCGCGATCAGGGTCCGGCCGATCGCCAGCCCCGAGCCGTTGAGCGTATGGACGAACTCGGTCGCCTTCTCGCCCTTGCGGCGGAACCGAGCCTTCATGCGGCGCGCCTGGAAGTCGCCGCAAACCGAACACGACGAGATCTCGCGGTACCGCCCGGCACCGTCGTCCTGACCCGGCAACCAGACTTCGATGTCATAGGTGCGACGCGCCGCGAAACCCATGTCGCCGGTCGACAAGGCCATCACGCGGTACGGCAGATCGAGGCGCTTCAGCACTGTCTCGGCGCAGCTTGTCATGCGCTCATGCTCCTCGTCGGAGCGCTCCGGATGGGTGATCGACACCAGTTCGACCTTGCCGAACTGGTGCTGACGGATCATCCCACGGGTATCCCGGCCCGCCGAGCCTGCCTCCGAGCGGAAACACGGGGTGTAGGCGGTGAACCGCAGCGGCAGCTCGGCCTCGTCGAGGATCTGGTCAGCCACCAGATTCGTCAGCGGAACCTCGGCGGTCGGGATCAGCCAATAGCCATCGGTGGTGCGGAACTGATCTTCGGCGAACTTCGGCAATTGCCCGGTACCGTAGAGCGCCTGGTCGCGCACCAGGACCGGCGGAGCGATCTCGGTGTAGCCGAACTCCCCGGTGTGGATATCCAGCATGAACGCCGCCAGCGCCCGTTCCATGCGCGCCAGTTCGGCCTTCAATACCACGAAGCGCGCGCCGGTCAGCCGGGCCGCGGCCTCGAAATCCATAAGACCCAGGCCCTCACCGATCGCGACGTGGTCCTGAGCCCGGAAGTTCCGCTCCCGCGGGCTCCCGACCCTGCGCAGCTCGACATTGGCATCCTCGTCGGCGCCCACCGGCGTGTCGTCGGCCGGCAGGTTCGGGATGCCGGCCAGCAGTTCCTCGACCTCGCCGCCGAGGCGTCGCTCGTCCGCTTCCAGCTGGGCCATGCGGTCCTTCAGCTCGGCGACTTCGGCCATCAGGGCGTCCGCCGGCTCACCATTGCGCTTGGCCGTGCCAATCAGCTTGGAGGCTTCGTTGCGGCGCTGCTGCGCGAGCTGCAACTCGGTCGTGACCCGCCGCCAGTCGGCGTCGCGGGCAAGGATCGTTTCCGCCACCGGGGCGAGACCGCGCTTGGCTAGCGCGGCGTCAAAGGCGGCACCGTCCTCTCGAAGGCGTCGGATATCATGCATGGCCGGATCGTCTGGTCCCGTTGTCGCTGAACGCCCTTATACGGAGCCGTCCGGCCGGGGTCCAGCAACGCTCCAGCGGTCGACCTCCGGAGGTCAGTCTTCCGCGGCAGCCTCCGCTTCGGCGCGCTTCTTCTCGATCATCACCGCGAACAGGATCGAAATCTCGTACAGCACGATGATCGGCACCGCGAGCAGCACCTGGCTGATCACGTCCGGCGGAGTGAGAATCGCCGCGGCAACGAACGCGATGACAATCGCGTATTTCCGCTTGGAGCGCAGACCCTCCACGCTGACGATCCCGACCTTGGCCATGAGGATGATCAGCACCGGCAGTTCGAATGCCACGCCGAACGCGAAGATCAGGCGCATGACCAGCGATAGATACTGGTCGACCTTCGGCTCCAGGACGAGCGGCAGATCACCGTTGCCGCCGGGGTGTTCGAATCCGAGAAAGAACTGCCAGGCGAGCGGAACCACGATGTAATAGACCATCGCCGCGCCCAGCGTGAACAGCACCGGGGTCGCCGCCAGGAACGGCATCAGCGCCCGGCGCTCGTGCTTGTACAGACCGGGTGCCACGAACAGCCACAGCTGCATCGACACGATCGGAAACGACACGCAGGCGGCAAAGAAGAAGCCGACCTTGATGTAGGTGAAGAATGCCTCGTGCAGCGCGGTGTAGATCATCCGACGGCCGGCCTGGCCCGCGGTGATGTCGGCCAGCGGCTGGACCAGGAAGGTGAAGATCGGCTCGGCCAATGCGTAGCCGACAAAGAAGCAGACGATGAACGCCCCTGCCGAGATGACCAGCCGGCGCCGCAACTCGACCAGGTGGTCGAGCAACGGCATCTTGCCGCCTTCGAGATCCTGATCGGGATCGTGAGTACCGTCCGCCATCGATCAGGCCTTCTTCGAGTCGGTGTCGGTCGGCTTCTTGGGTGCGCGCCGCGGCTTGGCAGGTGGCTTGCTCGGCGTGTCGGCGGCACCCGACGCCTTTGTCGACCGCTTCGGTGCCGTCTTCTTGGCCGGAGCTTTGGCAGCCGGGGCCGGATCAGCAGCCTTCGGGGCGGCCGGTGGCGGGGGCGTCACTGAGTTGCCTGGGGCCTTCGAACTCTCCGCCAGTGACGCGTAGTCCTGGACAGGATCTTTGCCGCCCTTCGGCGTGTCGCCTTCCCGGGTCAGTGCGCGGGCCTCCTGGTGGGCCTCGTCCAGGGTACCCTTGATCTCGTCAACGCCGCTGGACGCTTTCGCGCTCTCGACGCTCTTTCGGATTTCGCCGTCCGGGTCGATGTGCTTCTCGATCGATGCCCCGATCCCGCCGCTCGACACCTGCTGGATCTCACGGCGCACATCGTCCAGTTCGGACTCGCGTGCCATCTCCTCCAGGCTGCCCTGGAATTCGGATGCCAGCGAACGTGCCTTGCGAATCCATTGTCCGACCGACCGGATCACCCGCGGAAGATCCTTCGGGCCGACCACGACTACAGCCACCAGTGCAACCAGGATGAATTCCTGCCAGCCGATATCGAACATCAGATTCCCCGCGCCCGACAGGGCGCCTCAGACCAAACGGAATGAAGTGCCGAAGCCCCTTTAGCCGTTGACGGCCTGGTCGGACTTGGACGCGGGCTTGGCAGGCGTGCTGTCATCCGTGACCGAACGGTTGGCCTGATCGCCCTCCGGTTCGGCATCGCCGCCGTCCTTGATACCCTGCTTGAAGTTCTTCAGGCCTTTACCAAAATCGCCCATCAACCGGGAAATCTTGCCACCGCCGCCGAACAGAAGAAGCACGACGGCGAGAACCACCAGCCAGTGCCAAATGCTGAAGCTACCCATCGTATGCTCCGAATTCCGGTTACGCCCCCGTTTGATGCCGCGGACTATACGCGACCATAGCCGCGCGCCGCAACGCCAACACCGTAAGGACTAAATTACGCTACTCACCCGCGAACACGAACGCCTGCGCATGATCGATCTGGATCCTGACGCGCGCGCCCGGCTTTGGAAGATGCACGCCGGGCACCCGGGCGTGCAAGTGCACCGTCCGGTCAGGCCGGGCCGGCGCCGAAACAGTCATGTGGATCAAGCTGGTGCGCCCCAGCAACCGGGCCTGCTCGACCACACCGCTGGGATCGTCGGAGAACAGCGGGGACCAGTTCTGAATGGCAACCGCTTCCGGCCGGACCACCACGGTCGCCGGCGCACCGTCCGGCAGACCGCGTGCCGGAATGGTGCCGATCGGGGTATCGACGGCCCCGGCCTGCACCACACCTTCGATGCGGTTCACCTCGCCGAAGAACGATGCCACGAACGCATCGGCCGGTTCGCAGTACAGTTCGACCGGCGTGCCCTCCTGTACGATCCGGCCGGCGCGCATGACGGCGATCCGGTCTGCCATGAACATGGCCTCTTCCGAATCATGGGTCACCATCAGGCAGGCCGACCCGCTGGCCTTCAGGATGTGCAGCACTTCGTCGCGCACCCGGTCGCGCAATCGGGCATCCAGCCCCGAATACGGCTCGTCCAGAAGCATGACCCGTGGCCGCGGTGCCAGGGCGCGCGCCAGGGCAACCCGTTGCTGCTGGCCGCCGGACAGCTCGTGGGGGAACGCCGCCGAGTAGCCGTTCATACCGACCAATGCCAGCACCGCTTCTGCTCGCGCCCGGCGGTCGGCTGCGGTCCAGCCGGTCAGGCCGAACGCGACATTGTCGAGAACGTCGAGATGCGGGAACAGGGCATAGTCCTGAAACACCAGCCCGACGCCGCGACGCTCCGGCGGGACGTCGACGCCCGATCCGGCCACCACGGTACCGGCAAGCCGGATTTCGCCATCCTGCAGCGCCTCAAGGCCGGCGGCGATCCGCAGCACCGTGGTCTTGCCGCAACCGGACGGTCCCAACAGGCAGACCACCTCGCCCGGCGCTACCGAGACCGACACGCCATCCACGGCCACGCTCCGACCATAGCTGTGCCGCACCCCCTGCAGCTCAAGCGCGGGGGGATTCGGCGCTCTCTCGGCACCCTGGCGCGATTCGAGGTCGATGATTGTCATGCCGGTTGAGATACCGGCATGGATCCAGCACGGCAAGCCACCTGCCCTGGGTGATCAGTCATCCGTGATGTTCTCATCGGGAAGAAAATCCAGCTGCTCGGCCTGTTCCTCGGGGTCGTCCTCCAACAAGTCGTCCTGCTGCATGGCGATGCTGGTAACGCCGGCGCGCTTCTCCAGCAGCCCCATGGCCTTCAGGTCTTCGAGGCCTGGAAGTTCCTTGATGTCGGCGAGGCCGAAGTGATCGAGGAACGCGTCGGTGGTCCCCCACTGCAACGGACGCCCCGGCGTGTCGCGCCGGCCGCGCGGCTTGATCCAGCTGGCCTCCAGCAGGGTGTCGAGTGTCCCGCGCGACAGGGCAACGCCCCGGATCTCCTCGACCTCTGCACGGGTGACCGGCTGGTGGTAGGCGATGATCGACAGTGTCTCGACTGCGGCCCGCGACAATTTGCGCTGCACCGGCTTGTCGCTGCGCAGCATGGCGCCCAGGTCCGGCGCGGTCCGGAAGCTCCACCTAGTGCCGAGCCGCACTAGGTTCACTCCCCGCTCGGCGTAGGCATCAGCCAGTTCGAGCAGCAGTTTCGTCAGATCGACGGTTTCCGGTACCCGCTGGCGCAGCAGGGTTTCATCAATCGGCTCGGCACTGGCGAACAGCACGGCCTCGACGAAACGCCGCCAGCGCCGCCAATCCTCATCGGCCAGCAGATCGGGCAAATCGGCCGCGGCTTCGGTCATGACGCGTTCCCGGTCGGCGAGCGTAGCCAGATCGGGCCGAAGGTGCCCTCCTGCCGGATCTGGGCCTGGCCGTCCTTCACGAGCTGGAGGCTGGCAACCAGGGTCGATGCCATCGCTGAACGGAGGATCAAAGAGCCCTTCAGGAACTCCGGCAGGAAGCTGAACAGCGTGCGCCACTCCGGCACCTTTCCGACCAGCCCGCGCAGTCGCTCGATCGCGTCCTCGACGGCATACAGCTCGGTCGCGGCAATGGTCAGCGTGTGCCCCTGTTCGCGAACCTTGTGATCGGCATAGGCCCTCAGCAGATCGTACAGCGTCACGTCATAGACCGGCCGGTATCGAATCGACAGGTTCTCCGGCGCCCCGCGGGCGTGGAGGTCGACGCCGAGCTGCGGCAGGGCCATCAGTCGGCCACCGGCTTCCTGCATGGCCTCCAGCCTGAGCAGTTGGAACCGCAGTGCCTCGGCGAGTGCGGCCGGGTCCTGTTCCTCCTCCTCGGTTGCGTCCACCGGCAGCAGCAGGCGCGACTTGAGGTAGGCGAGCCACGCCGCCATCACCAAATAGTCGGCCGCCAGCTCGAGGTTGAGAACCTGGGCCTCGCGGATGAACACGATGTACTGCTCGGCGAGCTGAAGGATCGAGATCTGGGTCAGGTCGACTTTCTGGTCGCGCGCCAAGGTCAGCAGCACGTCGATCGGCCCCTCGAACCCATCCAGGTTCAGGAACAGCGACAGCTGCACCGGCTCGCGCCGACGGTATTCCGGATCCGGGCTCTCGAACGCGTCGTGGTTAGCCAAATCGCCGTCCGTCAGCTCAGTGACCGGTGATCGCTTTGATCACCGAGGCAAGCGCGTCGACCGGTCCCCAGATCAGTACGCTCGCTATGTCCAGTGTAAAGCCCAACTGGCCGGCGATGAAGGGCACCAGGAAAAGCACCAGGATAACAACGACCAGACCGGCACGTTCCAGCCGGGCCACCCGCCACGCCAACGCGTCCGGCAGCACCGCAACCAGGACCCGTCCACCGTCCAGCGGCGGGATCGGCAGCATGTTGAAGACCGCCAGGACCAGATTAAGCAGGAACAGGTTGCGCAGGTTCTCCACGAACCATTCATCGACCACCGAAGGCATGAGGTCGACCGTGTGGAACAGCAGCGCTGCCACAATCGCCAGCAGGATGTTCGATGCCGGCCCCGCCAGCGCGACCAACGCCATGTCCCGGCGTGGGTTGTTCAGCCGGGAGAAGTTCACCGGCACTGGCTTGGCGTAGCCGAACAGGAACGGCGCCTTCATGATCAGCAGCATGGCCGGCAGGATCAGCGTTCCGAACGGGTCGATGTGCGCCAGCGGGTTCAGTGTAACCCGCCCCAACAGCCTAGCGGTCGGATCCCCCAGTCTGGAGGCCGCCCAGCCGTGCGCCGCTTCATGCAGGGTGATCGCCAGAATGACCGGGATGATCCAAACCGTTGCGCCTTGGATGAGACCGACGAAGTAATCAGCGTCCATCAGGCAGTTCCCAGCCCGGCCAGCAGCGTTTCGAGCCGATAGGCCGCGTCCTTCGACGGCGGTATCGCCGCCGCCCTCGCCCGCATCCTCTCAGCGTCCGCACGGGCTGCGCGGGCGGCGGCCGGACCGATCAACGTCCCGACTTCGCCTGCGATCGCGACCATCTCGTCCATCCGCCCGTTGCAATGCAGAACCAGGTCGCACCCGGCCTTCAGCGAGGCGGAGGCCCGGCTTTCAATCGCCCCGCCAAGGGCTTCCATCGACAGGTCGTCGGTCATCAGCAGTCCGTCGAAGCCGATCGCCCCCCGGATAACCTCGTTGACCACCACCGGTGACTGCGTTGACGGGCGGTCCGCGTCGAAGGCCGGGAACAGCAGGTGTCCGGTCATGCCGTAAGGCACCACGTCCGCCAACGCCTTGAACGGGGCGAAATCGACCGCCTCCAGCGTATCCCGGTCAGCGTCCACCCGCGGCAGTTCCGCGTGGCTGTCGACCATCGAACGCCCGTGCCCCGGCAGGTGCTTCAACACGCCGGTGACGCCGACCGATGCCAGCGCGTCGACCTGGATCCTCGCCAACCGAGCCACGGTTACCGGGTCGCCTCCGAACGCGCGGTCGCCGATCACGTCATGAGCGCCGGCCTGGCGCACGTCCGCAAGCGGCAGGCAATCAACGTCGATGCCAAGATCGATCAGATCCGCCGCCATCAGTGCCGCCGACAGGCGGAGCGCCGCCTCCGCCGCTTCCGGGTCGACCTTGTCCAGCCGGACGAACACATCCGCCGCCGGGTAACGGCGCCAATGCGGCGGACCGAGCCGCTGAACCCGGCCGCCTTCCTGGTCGATCAGTACCGGTGCGTCCCGACCCACCGTGTGGCGCAGGGCATCGACCAGCAAACGCACCTGCTCCGGCGTGTCGACATTGCGTTTGAACAGGATGAAGCCGTAAGGGTCGAAATCCCGGAAAAACGCCGCCTCATCGGCCGCAAGCTGCGGACCGGCACAGCCGAAGATCGCCGCCTGGGCCATTCTAGGGTCGGACCACGATGCACGGCTGCCCCTTGGGCTTCAGCGCGGCGCAGATCGATTCGGCAGACGCTTCAGAGACGCCGCTCGACTGGATCCGGAAGAAAACACCCTTGCTCGCGCCGAGATCGACCCGCTGGATGCGGCGATCCAGCGTACCAAGTTCTTCGGCATAGCGTTTCTTCAGTCGCGTCCACTCGCCCTCGGCCGCCGCCTCGTCACGCAGGGCGCCAAGCTGAATCCGGAAACTGCCGGCCGACGGAGTGGCTTTGACAGGCGCCGGCTGCGATGCCGGAGCCTGGGTCGGTGCCGGAGCCTGAGGCTCAGCGGCGGGTTGAACGGTTGTCGGTGCCGGTGCCGCCGGCGGCGGTGCGGGCGCCAGCGGAACTGGTGCCGGTGCCAGCGCGGGTGGCGGCGGAGGCGGAGGTGCGGAGGCCTCCTGCTGGGGAACAACAGGCACCGGCGCCGGTGTCACGATACGGGCCGGCGGAATGCCGGTGTCGGCCGGCTCGGATGTGGTGGCAGGCGGCACTGGAACTTCCGCCGAAGGCGGGACAGTCTGGCTCGTTCGCGGCAACACCGGCGGTGGTGGAGGCGGTGCCGGAGGATCCACCGGCTTCTCCGGTGGCGGCAGCAGGCGTTCGACCTTCGCCGATCCGCCATCACCGGGACGCATCGCCTCGTACACCAGCTTGTCCTGGTTGGGGACCTGCAGCCCTCCCGGCTGCTCGGGACGGACCTTGGCCGGACGCGGATCAGCCTTGATCAGCGGAGCCGTGGTTTCGGACCCGCGCTGCAGACCCTGGTCATAGGCGTACCAGACCACACCGGCGAACGCCGCCAGCGCGAAGGTCGCGACGAACACGCCGAGCGCGCGCGAACGGCGTCGTGGCGGCTCGCGCAGTTCCGGAGGGGGGCCGGGCCGGAACCCGCGGTCGGCATAGAGTTCCTCGTCCCGACGGTCGCTCATTCCCGAAGCTCCTCGACCGGCTGCACGCCCATCACCCCTAGACCGGAGGCAATCACGGTCGCGGTTGCACGCACCAGCGCCATACGGGCCAGGGTGGTCTCGGTATTGTCGGGAAGAATGAACCGCAAGTGCGCCTCGTCCTTGCCTTTGTTCCACAGGCTGTGAAACGCCGCCGCCACCTCGCCCAGATAGAACGCAACACGATGCGGCTCATGCGCGTCGGCCGCGCTCTCCACCAGGCGCGGCCAGCCCGCCAGAAGCCTGATCAGACCAAGCTCGTCCGGGTCGGTCAAGGAACCCAGGGACACCTTGGCCAGCGCGGCATCCGACAGGTCCTGTCCAGGCAATGCCTCGCCGGCGTGGCGAATCACCGAGGTCGCCCGGGCGTGCGCGTACTGCACATAGAACACCGGGTTGTCTCGGCTCTGTTCCTTGACCTTCTGGTAGTCGAACTCCAGGGTCTGGTCGTTGCGGCGGGTCAGCATGATGAAGCGCACGGAATCCGAGCCGACGGAATCGATGACATCGCGTAGGGTCACGAACGTTCCGGCCCGCTTCGACATCCGCACCGGCTTGCCGCCGTCGAACAGGTGGACAAGCTGGCACAGCTTGACGTCCAGGTTGCCCTCGCCGCCGCTGATCGCCGTCACGGCGGCCTTCATCCGCTTGACATAGCCGCCGTGGTCGGCCCCCAGGACGTCGATCAGCTCCGGCGATCCTCGAAGGAACTTGTCCAGGTGGTAGGCGATGTCGTTGGCGAAATAGGTCCACGAACCGTCGGACTTCTTGAGCGGGCGGTCGACGTCGTCGCCGAACTGGCTGGCCTTGAACAGCAGCTGCGGACGCGGTTCCCAGTCGTCCGGCGTCTTGCCCTTCGGCGGCTCCAGAACGCCGGTGTAGACCAGCCCGCGCCCCTCCAGCGTATCGAGCGCGCGCTGCACCGCGCCGGCCTCGACCAGCGCCCGCTCCGACGAGAACGTGTCGAACTGGATCCCCATGGCCAGCAGGTCGCGCTTGACCTCGGCCATCATCAGCTCGACGGCGCGGGCTCGGAACACCTCAAGCCATTCGCCTTCGGGCTTGCCGACCCAGCGGTCGCCGTCGCTGTCGGCGATCGCCTGCCCGACATCCTTCAGGTATTCGCCCGGGTAGTGGCCTTCCGGGATCGCGCCGATGTCCTCGCCCAGCGCCTCGCGGTAACGCAGATGCGCGGAACGGGCCAAGGTCTCGACCTGGGCACCGGCGTCGTTGATGTAGTACTCGCGCGTGACCGTGAACCCGGCCTTCACAAGCAGGGCCGCCAACGCGTCGCCGAACACCGCGCCGCGCGCGTGAGCGGCGTGCAACGGTCCCGTCGGGTTGGCCGACACATACTCGACGTTGACCCGCCGGCCCTTGCCGGTCGCGGAACTGCCGTAGGCGGTCCCCTCCCGCAGGATCGCCGACACCTCGGCGAGCCAGACCGACGCCGCCAGGCGCAGATTGATAAAACCGGGGCCGGCGACCTCCGCCGACTCGACTTCGGGCAGCCCGGCCAACGTCTCCGCCAACGGCGCGGCGATGGCCCGTGGGTTGGTGCCGACCGGCTTGGCCAGCAGCATCGCGGCGTTGGTCGAAATGTCGCCGTGGCTCAGGTCGCGCGGCGGCTCCACCGTTACGCGATCGAACGGCAGCCCATCCGGCCAACCCTGGCGGCGCGCCAATTCCTCTAGCGCCGCCTGAATTTTCTCACGGAACTGATTGAATACGTTCATCGTAGTGCAGCGATCATACCACGGTGTCGGGGTGCTGTCCTGTCTGAATCGCCGACACGGCCACGGTCAAACCCGGACATCGGGAATCCGGTCGGACGCGCACGCCTGGAGGCAGCGGAAAGCGCGCGGACCCTACCTGCTGGGCCTTGCCACGGCAACGCGAAAGCGCGTTGAATGCCCGGCATCGGCGCCCTATATCGTATGGCTGCTGCTGGGACACCACCGAACGGAGCCTGGATATGCCTGATGCAGGGATCCAAGAGGCCCGCTTCTCGTTCACCGAGAGCGCGGCGCGCCGTATTGCCAAGCTGCGGCAGGACGAGGCGAAAGGCGACGGTCTGATGATGCGCGTCGCGGTGCTCGGTGGCGGTTGCTCCGGCTTCCAGTACCAGTTCGATTTCGATGATGCCGTCAACGACGACGACCACGTGTTCGAGCGTGACGGGGTCAAGGTCGTGGTCGACGACGTGTCGCTTGATCTGCTGGCCGGAGCCCAGCTTGATTACAAGGACGAGTTGATCGGCTCGTACTTCGCGGTCGAGAATCCGAACGCCACCTCCTCCTGTGGCTGCGGCACCTCCTTCGCAATCGGCTGAACGCCGGTTCGGCGCGTCCTCCGCGGTTGACCGGGAACGACGGCGTGGCACGATGCGGGCCTCGTCACCGGAGGTAGCCTTGTGAAGATCGCCAGTTGGAACGTCAATTCGGTCAAGGCGCGCCTGGACAACGTCCTGGACTGGCTGAAGACAGCCGCCCCCGACGTGGTCCTACTGCAGGAGATCAAGACCGTCGACGACGGGTTCCCGCGCCTGGAGATTGAAGCGCTGGGATACCAGTGCGCGATTCACGGTCAGAAGAGCTACAACGGCGTCGCCATCCTGTCCAAAGTCGGGCTATCGGACGTGCAGCCGCGCCTGTTCGGCGACGATACCGACGAGCAGGCACGGTATCTCGAAGCTACCGTCGGCAACGATGTCAGGGTGGCCACCATTTACCTGCCGAACGGCAATCCGGTCGCCAGCGAGAAATACCCCTACAAACTGGCCTGGATGAAGCGCCTGAAGGCCCGCGCCGCCGAGCTTCTGCGCACCGAGGGTGTCGTCGTTCTCGGCGGTGACTACAACGTCATCCCGACCGATGACGACGTTCACGACCCGGCGGCCTGGGTCGACGACGCGCTGTTCCGGCCCGAGACCCGGGCGGCGTTTCGGGAAATCCTGTGGCTTGGCTACACCGACGCGTTCCGGGCCCTGGACCAGACCGTTCACAAATACACGTTCTGGGATTACCAGGGCGGCGCCTGGCAGCGCGACGAGGGTGTCCGGATCGATCACCTGCTGCTGTCCCCGCAGGCGGCCGACCGTCTGACCGCCTCCGGCATCGACACGGCCCCTCGCGCCAAGCCCAAAGCCAGCGACCACACGCCGGTGTGGTGCGAGATTCGGGATGCCGCGTGACGGCGAACTGACGGGCGGCTGCGGGTGCGGCCGTGTGCGCTGGCGCGCCAAGGGACCGGTCCTGCACCGCGTTCATTGCCACTGCGTGCTGTGCCGCAAGGGGTCGGGTGCCATCCTGGTTCCCTGGCTCACCGTCGAGCGGGCAGAGTTCGCCTGGACCGGGGAACGCCCGGCATTCTACCGCTCTTCCGCCAAGGGTGAGCGGAGTTTCTGCCCGGTCTGCGGCACAAAGCTGACCTTCACACACGACGATTCGCCCGATCACATCGACTTGGCCCTGGGCTCGCTGGATGATGTCGAGGCCGGCTACCCGCTCGACCAGATCCACGGCGAAAGCCGTGTGGCCTGGCTGGCGGTCGATCCGAACCTGCCGTTCCGCTCCGGCCATGCGCCGACGCGGCCCACCGCCAACCCGCAGCCGCTGACCCGGGATGAGCGGCTTGAGGGCGGTTGTCTGTGCGGAGCGTTCCGCTACGCTGTCACCGGCCCGCCGCTGGAGAGCGGGCTCTGTCATTGCAGCATGTGCCGGCGAGCCACCGGCGGGCTGGCAATGGGTTGGGCGATTTGGCCCCGCGACCGCTACCGTGACAATGACGGGCCGACCGCCGCGTGGGCCGCGTCGGCGTATGGCGACCGGTTGTTCTGTCCGACGTGCGGCGCAAGTGTGATCTGCAGTTCGACCGCCCAGCCCGAATTGATCGAGGTTCTGCTCGGCGGGCTCGACGACCCGCACGCGCTGGCGCCGGAGGCCCACGGTTTCGCCGCCGACGCCCCCTCCTGGCTGGCTATGGACGACCGGAGGCCCCGCTGGCCGGGGCCGCCGAACGAAGGATTGCCCGATGACACCCTCCTCCGCGGACGCGGCTGACAGCGTCTTGACCGGATCCTGCCTGTGCGGCGGCGTTCGCGTAACGCTGACGGGCGCCCCGTCCGATGTGACGCTGTGCCACTGCACGACCTGCCAGAAGACCAGCGGCGGAGCCTTCGCCGTCGCCGTCGGCAGCCTACCGTCGCAGCTGCGCCTGGACGACCCGAGCGGTGCCCTGACGTTCTGGCAGTCCGGCCCCGAAACCCGCCGCAGCTTCTGCCGACAATGCGGCACGCCGGTCGGATTCCACTACGACGACCCGAGCCGCGACCGAATAACGGTGTGGCGCGGCCTGTTCGACGATCCATCCACCCTGGTTCCAACCGGCCAGATCTGGACCGACAGCCGGCCGGGCTGGGTTTGCCGGCTCGACGACCTGCCGGGCCATCCAAAGGGCGCCAAGCTGCCCTGACCGGTCCGCTACAGCGCGCCGGCCCGACCTTTCCAGACCGGACCATTCGGCGACAGGCGGACACCGGGCCGCAAGCGGCTCCACGGCAGTTGCGCCGGATCGGCAATCATCGGGCCCGGGGCGGCCGCGACCAGGATCGCGTAGGCTATCGGCGTGAAGTCGGCACGGAAGTGAACGGATGACTTGTTGACCAGTATCGCCTGCTCGGTCGGCTCGATCCCGACGAACCGGTACAGCGCCTGATCCGCCATCTGCACCTTGCGCGACGCCACCGCGATCCGCACCCCGCCGATCCGCAGGGCAGCGGACGGTCCCAGGGCCATGCGGGCATTCCTGTAGAACGGCCCGGTCCCGGTGGTGTTGCCGTCGTGCAGGGCCTCGACCACGAAGCTGCCCTGGAACGGCGAATCGCCGGGGATGTTCGAATGCCCCCCAAGGGCCACCGTGATCGTCGCCCCCACCCCCGCCGCGTGCGCCGCCTTGGCGGCTTCCGGGTCGATGATCAGGCCGATGGCCGCCCGGTCGACACCCGAGGATACCAGGGCGCGCAGCATGCCGGTGGTGTCGCTGTTTCCACCGGCGCCCGGATTGTCCTGGGTGTCGGCGATCACAACCGGCTTCGAAGCTCCCGCCGACAGACGGCGCGCCTCGGCCACGGCTTCGTCTGGATCGTAGATCTTGCCGGCGAACGCCGCCTCGTGCCCGGCGACATCGGCGGCAACGGCGTCCGCCGCCCGATCGGCATCCGCCTGGGTCGTGCCGTAGGCCAGGATCGTCGGACCGCAATCGGCGATGTCGGCGGCCGGGAATCCGGGCAGATAGGATGCCGTCCACACCCCGCCGGTTTCCAGCGCAGCCATTCGCTGGTAAATCGGCCCTGACGGTTCCGCCATCGTGCATTGCCAGGACAACGGGATAAGAAAATCCAATTGTCGGAATGCTTTGAATGGCACTCCTTCAACTAAAATCTTATCAAGTATTGCCGCGGTACGGCGACCGGTATCGGCCATGTCGATGTGTGGATAGGTCTTGTACGCCACCATCGCGGTCGCAGCGTCGAAGCAGGCGCGCGTGATGTTGCCGTGCAGGTCCAGCGACGCCACCACCGGCAGATCCGGCCCGACGACCGCGCGGACCCGGCGCAGCAACTCGCCCTCGCCGTCCTCGTGGCTCTCGGTGACCATCGCCCCGTGCAGGCAGAGATAGACCGCATCGAGCTTTCCGGCCGCCAGGGCCGCCCGCAGGCCCTCCACGATCAATCCGCTGATCCGCTCGAAGGCGTCGTCGGTAACCTCGGCCGACGGCGAGGCCGCCGCCCAGGTGGTCGGCACCAGATCGTGCCCGGATGCTCGCGCACCCTCGATGAAGCCGGCAACCGAGATGTTGATGCCAGCTACCGCCTCGAACATCGCTTCGCCGCTCACCAGTGCCGGCCAGCCACCACCCCGGGTGAACGCTTCGTACTCCGCCTTGGTCGGGGCAAAGGTGTTGGTCTCGTGCTGAAAGCCGCCGATCGCAATGCGGGCCATGGTGGACCTATCGGTTCGCGCCCGCCCAATAGCGCAGGCCGGCGCCGAGGTTGTCGAGAACCCGGCCATCCTTGAGCAGCGGGAACGCCGCCAGGCCGAGCAGGAGGATAAGAGCCAGGGCGACCAGTGTCGCACGGGCGTCGAGGAGGCCGGGTCCGGCGGACGGTGCGGGCCCGGGTCGTTTGCCGTGTGCCTTGCGGCGTTCAGACATCCGCATGCAGGAGTTTAGCCACCCGTGGTCAGTGGACGCAACGCTGAGCCGTGACCGTTCTACTGATCATATTTTGGTTTTCGCAGGCCGGCGGGAGCGGCATGGTGTGGGCCGTCGATCGAGCGACCCGATATGTGGAGCGTACGATGGAATTGTCCGTCCTGCTGGTGTTTGCTGGCGCCCTGATCCTGGCTGCCGGCTCGCCGGGCCCCAGCATTGCCGCTTTGATGGCGCAGGTTCTGGCGCGGGGCGCGCGATCGGTTCTGCCATTCCTCGCTGCCATGTGGGTCGGCGAAGCGGTGTGGCTGTCTTTCGCCGTCTTCGGGCTGGCGCTGATCGCCGAGACGCTGCACGGGCTGTTCGTCGTCGTGAAATACGCCGGTGTCGCCTATCTGGGCTACCTTGCCTGGAAGATGTGGACCGCTCCGACGGAGGCGCCTTCCCTGCCCGTGACTTCCGGCGACAGGCCGTGGCGGATGTTCGCGGCCGGACTGGCGGTTACCCTGGGCAACCCGAAAATCATGATGTTCTATCTCGCCCTGCTTCCGGCGATCGTCGATCTGGCAAACGTTTCGTGGAGTGCCTGGGCGCAACTGATTGGTACGATGCTGGTGGTTCTGGCCGGCATCGACTTCTTCTATCTTGGGCTGGCCCACCGGCTGCGCCGGTTCATCACCGATCCGGCACGGCGGCGGACCGCCAACCGGGTCGGTGCTGTCGCCATGGGCAGCGCTGCCGCGGCAATCGCCGCCCGTTCCTAGCCGGCTGGAGGCGGTCAGCCTGCGACCGCCTCCAGCCGCTTCAGGGCAGCCGACAGTCGGTCACGGCGCTCGACCTCGTCTGCCCGGCGCTCCCGGTTCTCCTCGATCACCTCTTCCGGCGCCTTGGCGATGAACGCTTCGTTCGACAGCTTCTTGTCGATCTTGGCGATTTCGCCATCGACCTTGCCGACTTCCTTGGTCAGCCGGGCGCGTTCCTGTGCAACGTCGATCACGTCGGCGATCGGCAGCACCAGGGTCGCCTCGTCGAGGACGCCTTGAACCGCACCGGTCGGAACGTCTGAGCCCAACCGAACCTCGGACAGCCGCGCGAGGCGCAGGATCAGCTCCCGGTAGCGCTCGACCCGAGCCTCGGT
Source organism: Thalassobaculum sp. (assembly GCF_040219215.1). Taxonomy (GTDB): domain Bacteria; phylum Pseudomonadota; class Alphaproteobacteria; order Thalassobaculales; family Thalassobaculaceae; genus Thalassobaculum_A. The sequence continues at coordinate 295,245 of NZ_JAVJSX010000044.1, read as the reverse complement.
CGCCGGCCCCGCTCCCGTCAGGATCAGCGGGATCTGGGCGGCCGGCGGTACATTCATCTCGCTTCGAATCGACCGGACCTCAGAGATCAGGCGGATCAGCCAGCTCATCTCGGACTCGACAGCCGGATCGACCAACTCGGCCGCCAGGGCCGGCCATCCCCGGCGGATCAGCATCGTATCGGCTTCTTCGCCGAAGCTGGCCCACAACTCTTCGGTCACGTAAGGCATGATCGGGTGCAGCAGGTGCAGCGCCCGGTTCAGCGCCCAGGCGGTGGCGGCACGGGTCTCGGCCGCGTCCGGATGCTCCGTGCCCCCTTCCGGGGTCTGCAGGATCGGCTTGGTGAACTCCAGGTACCAGTCGCAGAACGAGCCCCAGAAAAACTGGTACAGCGCACCCGCCGCCTCGTTGAACTTATAGGCCTCGATCGCCTCGGCGACCGCCACGCTGGTCTTGCGGACCTCGCCGACGATCCAGCGGTTGACGGTCGCGGTGCAGGCCGCGGGATCGAACGCCGGATCGACCGCGCAGCCGTTCATCTCGCAGAACCGGGCGGCGTTCCAGATCTTGGTCACGAAGTTGCGGTAGCCTTCGACCCGGCCCTCGGCCAGCTTGATATCGCGGCCCTGGGCGGCCATCGCCGTCAGCGTGAACCGCAGGGCATCGGTCCCGTAGCGGTCGATCAGTTCAAGGGGGTCGATGACGTTGTTCTTCGACTTCGACATCTTCTGGCCCTTGGCGTCGCGGACCAGGGCGTGGATGTAGACCGTGCGGAACGGCACTTCCTTCTTGAAGTGCAGCCCCATCATCATCATCCGGGCGACCCAGAAGAAGATGATGTCAAAACCGGTGACCAGCACGTCGCCCGGATAGTAGCGAGCAAGCTCCGGGGTTTCTTCCGGCCAGCCGAGTGTCGAAAACGGCCACAGCGCAGACGAGAACCAGGTGTCGAGCACGTCTGGCTCGCGGGTCAGCTCGACCGTCTTGCCGTAATGAGTGGCAGCAGCGGCGGCGGCGGCCTCCTCGGTCTCCTCGACGAACACGGTACCGTCGGGGCCGTACCAGGCCGGAATCTGATGCCCCCACCACAGCTGGCGCGAAATGCACCAGGGCTGGATGTTGCGCATCCATTCGAAATAGGTCTTCTCCCAGTTCTTCGGGACAAACACCGTCTTGCCGGTCTCAACCGCCTCGATCGCCGGCTTCGCCAGGGTGGCGGCGTCAGCGTACCACTGGTCGGTCAACCACGGCTCGACAGGCACGCCCGACCGGTCGCCGTGCGGCACAGTGTGCTTGTGCGGCTCGATCTTCTCGATCAGCTCGAGCGCCTCGAGATCGGCGATCACGCGCTTGCGCGCCTCGAACCGCTCCAGCCCTCGATACGCATCGGGAACGTTCTCGTTCAGGTGGGCATGCGCGTCGAAGATGTTGATGATCTCCAGGTTCCGGCGCTTCCCGACTTCGAAGTCGTTGAAATCATGGGCCGGTGTCATCTTCACCGCGCCCGAGCCCTGCTCCGGATCGGCATACTCGTCGGCGACGATCGGGATTCGCCGGCCGACCAGCGGAAGGATCGCGTGCCGCCCGACCAGGTCCTTGTAGCGTTCGTCATCCGGGTGCACCGCCACGCCGGTGTCGCCCAACATGGTCTCGGGCCGGGTTGTGGCGACGACGATGTAGCGACCCTCGCTGCCCTCGATCGGGTAGCGGAAATGCCAGAGGTTGCCGTCAACCTCCTTGGCCTCAACCTCCAGGTCGGAGATCGCCGTCTGGAACTTCGGGTCCCAATTGACCAGCCGCTTGTCGCGGTAGATCAGGCCTTCCTTGTAGAGCTGGACGAACACCCGCCGCACCGCAGCCGACAGCCCCTCGTCCATCGTGAAGCGTTCGCGCACCCAATCCGGGCTGGCGCCGAGACGACGCAGCTGGTTGACGATGGTGCCGCCGGACTCTGCCTTCCACTCCCAGACCTTCTCGATGAAGGCATCACGGCCCAGGTCGCGCCGGTCGACGCCGTCCGCCGCCAGGTTGCGCTCCACCACCATCTGCGTGGCAATGCCGGCATGGTCGGTACCGGGTTGCCACAGGGCATCGCGGCCGGTCATGCGATGGTAGCGGGTCAGGATATCCTGCACCGTGAAGGTCAGGGCGTGACCCATGTGCAGGCTGCCGGTCACGTTCGGCGGCGGCATCATGATGGTGTATGGCGCTGCGTTCGAGGCGACGTCGCAAGCGAACGCGCCGGACTTCTCCCAGCGATCGTACAGCTTCGCCTCGACCTCGGCGGGGGTATAGGTCTTGTCCAGCATGACGCCACGTCCTCGACTTCCGGAGCTCGCGCACGCCCGCGCGACCGCGGACGACGGCCCGGTTGTTTAGGGCATGACGCCCAGAAAGGCTACAGTTGGATCGTGAAGCCGCCTACCAGCGGTCGCGGCGCTGGGAGAGCATGACCAGCCGCTCGATCTCCTCGCGGACCAGGCGCTCCACCATCGACGGCAGGTGCTGGTCAAGCCAGTCCTTCAGCATCGGTCGCATCAACTCGCGAGTCAGACGCTCCAGGGTTACCGCGCCGTTGCCGAGTGGCAGTTCCTGATAGTCCTCGTTGAGCTTGGCCTGAAGCTCGGCGAAGGAATGGACTGTCTCCTGGGCCTGCGGTGGCGACACCAAGCCTTCGGGTGCAGCAGGGCGCGCTGGTCGCGGAGGCGGTGGCGCATAGGCCGGGGCAGGCGCCGGTTCACGGGCCGGGGGAGGCATTGCCGGTTCCGGCTCGTACTCCGGCTCGGGATCGGGCTCGGGAATCTTATAGCGCTGCTCATCGAACAGCGGCTCGGCGTCTTCTTCTTCCTCATCGTCCTCGTCGTCGTCCATGTCCGACAGATCGAGAACGTCTTCCTCTTCCTCTTCTTCTTCCTCCTCCTCTTCCTCTTCCGGCTCTTCCTCCGGTTCAGGTTCAGGTTCAGGATCGGGTTCAGGCTCCGGTTCTGGTTCCGGCTCGGGCTCCGCCGCCGGCTCTGGCGCAGCGGCGTCGTCTTCCGCTTCGTCACCATCCTCTGAAATGATCCGGCGAATGGACGCCAGGATCTCTTCCATGGATGGTTCTTGCGCGGTGTCACTCATGCTCGAAAGCCCCGTCGACTCGCCCGGAACGGCCGATTTCGAATCTGAAGATTACCGGACAAGTCCCTGTCAGGCCAGCAAGTAGTCACGCGGTATGTCAATTACCCGGCATCCGCCCTGTTGGTTCGGTGCCCCAGAGCTTGCCTGAAACCTCCCGGTAGTGCGAGTCGTAGTCGTAGATTTCGACCGGCAGTCCGAGGTCCTGGGCGGTCAAGCGCCCCATCGCTTGCAAAAGCTGATAACTGGCAACGATTGCATCGCGTTGGGCCTGGACCAGGGACACCTGACCATCGAGCAGTTCCTGTTCGGCATCGAGGACATCGAGAACCGTTCGTGCGCCCACGGTTGCTTCCTGCTGGACACCGTCAAGGGCGATCTCTGACGACTTCACCTCGGCGAGCAGCGAATCGATTCGCGCCAGGGCGGTCTGGTAGGATTCAAACGCACTTGCCGCCGAATCGACCACCTCCCGCCGGGTGCTGTCGACCAGCAAACGTGACCGGTTCGCCGACTCCTTGGATTGGCGAATCACCGAATACTCGGAGCCCTTCTGATAGATCGGGATGGTCAACTGCAGTTCGGCAGACAGCGACGTGCCTTCGTTGTCGCCACCGGAGGTGTCGTAGGTTCGCTGCGCCTGTCCAACCAGGCTGACCTTCGGATACAAGGCCGATTCCGATTCGTCGATCGCATGGCGGGCCGACAGCTCGGTGAACTTGGCCTGAACCAACGTGAAGTTGTCCCGCAGCGCGATGTCCACCGCTTCGGAGCGGTTGACCGGCAGCCCGCCCGGCTCGCCAGGCCGCGTCACGCCGTCGGGCACCTGTCCGACAACCCGCTCAAACGTCACCCGCGCCGTGACCAGGTTGCCCTCAGCCTGGGTTCGGTCGGCGCGCGCGCGCGACACCCGCGCTTCGGCCTGTGCCACATCGGTTCGCGTCACCTCGCCCACGCGAAAACGGTCTCGGGTCGCTTCCAGTTGCTTCTGCAGGCGGGTCAGGTTGTTGAGCTGAAGTTCCAGGGTGGCTTCCTCACGAAGCACGTTGACGTACGCAACCACGCCCTGGAGAAGCACGGTCTGCTCGCTGTTGAACATCGACGCCCGCTGCGCCTGAACATCAGCCTCCGATCCAGCAATGGTCGCGCTGATCGAACCGCCCGTGTAGATCGGCTGAGTAACGGATACCCGACCGGTGCGCGGAAATTTCGTCGCATCCGTCGTCTTCACGCCGCTGGTCTTGCCCTCAGTGTCGGAAACCCCCGCGCTGAAGGATGACGTTACCGTCGGCCGCCATCCCGCCATTGCCTGAGACACATTCTCATCGCTTGCCCGCAGCTGGGCCCGGGCGGCGAGCAGCGTCGGATTTGTGCTGTAGGTCAGCGCCAATGCCTCTTCGAGGGTCATCGCCTGCGCTGGGACAAGCACTGTTCCGCACAACCACCCGGCAGTTAGCGCAGCGACGATGACGGATCGGCAACGTTTGATCGGCATGGCTGGAAGACCTTTGATAATGGACTCAGCGACAATCGACTGTACGGATCGTCAAAATACAAACCCCGGTTCACGGCGAAACCCGGGAAGCGCCGGGGTACCCGCATCGAACAGTATCCGCCGGCCGACATGGCCGTCGCGCTTCTCGTAGAGCACGGCGACGCCGGGACCGACTGCGGTTCCACCTTCTATCGCCACCAGCCGACCGCCCTCGGCGAGTTGATCAAACAGCTGGGAGGGCAGCACCTCCACGGCTCCTTCAACCAGAATGACGTTGTACGGTGCCTGCTTGCGATAGCCGGTCGACAAATCTCCAGCGACCAGGGCTGCGTTGTCTATCTCCAAACCCGACAAAATGCCGTTGCCCAGTTCGATCAACTCGGCAATGTCGTCAATTCCGACAACCGTCGAGACCATCCGCGACAGGAGCGCCGTCGCGTACCCGCTGCCGCACGCGACGTCGAGCGCCACATCCTCAGGGCCCGGTAGCGCCGCCTGCAGGAGGCGGGCGAGCACCATCGGCTCAAGCATATAACGGCCGGGACCGATCTCCAGCGCTTCGTCGATATAGGCGATGCCGCGCTTGGCCTTGGGCACGAACTGTTCGCGCGGGACGCTCTCGAAAGCATCGATCAGCCCAGCGTCCGTAACCTTGTTGGTCCGGATCTGGCTCTCCACCATGTTAAGGCGGGCAAGGGCATAGTCCATCGCATTCCTCGGCAGCAAACCCGGGTCAAGCCGATCCGGCCAGCACCGGATTTATAGGCATTGCAGCCGCCGGGCACAATTAGCGGCTCGGTAATTTCTCGCTTCATCCACCGCCAACTGGCGGTATAGACTCAACCCGTATAGCAGCTTTCGTGGCGGCCCGTGAGAACGCGATCCGCATCGGCGCTTGCCCCTCGCCCCCCGGTTCGCTAATAGGTCGGCTCGCTCGGCGGCGGCCCCGTGGCAGAGTGGTTATGCAGAGGACTGCAAATCCTTGTACATCGGTTCGATTCCGGTCGGGGCCTCCAGCGAGCGCAATCTGCGTGACCGCAAAGTGACATTCGCGGTTGCGCGACGCCCATCGGCAGCGCTATAGAGGCCGCCTTACTGGTCCCGGGTAGCTCAGTGGTAGAGCGAGCGGCTGTTAACCGCTTGGTCGGGGGTTCGAATCCCTCCCCGGGAGCCATTCTCGAAACGGCTCGCCTCGCCGGAGGTGGGCCGTTCGCATTTTGGCCTACAGTCGGCGCATCGCATACACTCGGCCGGGATGACGGTGGCCGTCGTCGGCGCCCGGCAGCGGAGTATACGGACCGCTGACCGCCGCCCGCTCCCATTCGCCGACTTTCACCAACGCGTCGATCGCATTCCGAAACCCGCCCGACTCGTAGACCGGGTCGGTGATCGAGACCACGAACACGCCGCCCGGCTGCAGCACCCGTGCAATCTCGTTGAATGCGGACGCCGGTGCATGACCCACGGTGAATACGCCCGACGCCACGACACCGGCAAACGCGGCATCCGGCAACGCCAGCGGTTGACCAAGAACCGCAGGTGCCAGCGTCCGGTAGCATCCTCGGCTCTCAGCTTGCCGCAACATTCCGGCAGACAGATCAATTCCCGAGATGTTCTCGTACCCGACGACGCTCAGCATCCAGCCGATCAGCCCAGTCCCGCAGCCTGCATCCAGTACGGGTGCGGCGGTGTCGGGCATCAGACGCGCGAACAGCGCTGAGACCACCGAGGGATTGGTGTACCCCAATCCTCCGACGCTGCCATCGTACTCCGCTGCCCAGGTGTCGTAGACTTCAGCGAGTTTTGCGGTGTCGTTGCCGGCGGAATAGACCCGCTCCAGCCAGTCGGTCATCGCTCTCTTCCTTCAGATGACATGGAACCGAGCGCGGCACCCTACACCAACTCCTTGGGGGTAACGAACCGGGTGAGTCTGGCACCGCCCCAGTCAAGAGACCCCCAGGAACCATCGGCCTCCAGAGTCGCGACCGCACCGGTGGGAAACTTCCGATTGAGCGCTTTGCGGGCACCGGAATCGCTGCCATCACCGGCCAAACGGCTCGCCAAGTCTTCAAGCCCGGGATTGTGCCCCACCACCATCAGGACATCGACGTCGTCCGAGACACCTCTCAGCCGATCCAACAATGCCTCCGATCCGACCTCGTATAGATCCCTGGTGATCTTCGTGCGCGCGCTCTTCGACAGCACGGACCGAAGCGCGGCAAGCGTGTCCACCGTCCGCCGTGCGGTCGAGCACAGGACCAGGTCGGGAGCGATTCCTTCCTGCCGCAGGTACGCGGCCATGGCGACTGCTGCCCGTTCGCCGCGAGCGGTCAGCGGCCGGTCATGGTCTCGGATGCCGAGGTCATCCCAGCTCGATTTGGCGTGGCGCAGCAGGTGCAGGGTCAGCACTGTCTCAACCTCCTCCGGTGATTTCGGTCACCACCGTGATCTCGTTGTGCAAAGTGCGGTGCACCGGGCACTTGTCGGCAATTTCGGCGAGCCGCGCCCGCTGATCGGCGTCAAGCGGCCCTTCGATAATGATGCGCCGGTCGATACGGTCGACCATGCCCTCCTTGGTTTCACAATCGGCACAGTCTTCCGCGTGCACCCGGTCGTGCCGCAGCCGGGTCTCCAATTGCTCGATCCGCCAGCCCTTGCGCTTCGCGTACATCTTCAAGGTCATGTTGGTGCAGGCGCCGAGCGCTGCCAGCAGGAAGTCGTACGGCGCCGGACCGCTGTCGCCGCCGCCTACCGATGCCGGCTCGTCGGCACGCAACCGGTGGGACCCAGCCGCCACCCACTGGGGGAACACGCCTTCCGCGGCATCAATCACGGCCACCTCACCCTCGGATACCGCTATCGAAGCGGGTCGCGCCGTCGGCAGGAAGCGTTCCGCCCAGCCGGACAGCACGGCCGCCACATAGGCGGCGTCGGCTGTCCGGGTCAGCAGATGATCGGCCTGGTCAAGCGACACGAAACTCTTGGGGTGTCGGGCGGCCGCGAACAGCTTGCCCGCGTTGTCGATCCCCACCGTCTGGTCCAGCGGCGCATGGAAGATCAGCAGGTCACGCCGCAGACGGCCGATCGTAGCCTCCAGACCATGGTCCTTCAGTGCGTCCAGGAACGCCTTGCGCACCCGGAACGGACGACCGCCCAGCACGACCTCGGCTTCGCCGTCGCGCTCGATCTCGGCAACCCGATCACCGAAATTATGCACCACATGGCCCGGATCAGCCGGCGCTCCGATCGTGGCAACGCCCTTGGCCTCGGGGATCCGTTCCGCCGCCGCCAGCACGGCCGCGCCACCGAGCGAGTGGCCGATCAGGATGGTCGGTGCCTCCAACTCGGCGCGCATCCAGTCGGCAGCCGCCACCAGGTCCTCGATGTTCGACGCAAAGGTCGTGTTGGCGAACTCGCCGTCACTGTGACCGAGCCCGGTGAAGTCGAATCGCAGGACTGCGATACCACGTTCGGCCAGTCCGTCGGAGATACGACGCGCCGCGGCCAGATCCTTCGAGCAGGTGAAACAATGGGCGAACAGCGCGAATCCGCGTGTCGGCCCGATCGGCCGGTCGATCCGGGCGGCGAGCGAATCGCCCAAGGCCCCGGTAAAGTTGACACTTTCACTGCGCACAGCCATGGTCGACCTCATGATCTTGCGGGTTGGGGCGGGTTACTAGCACATGGCGGTCCAGGACCACGCTGCCGCGGCCGTGGCGCCCGCGGTCGAGATCCGCTACGCGACGCCCGCCGATGCCGAAGCGCTGGCGCTGCTGTCCCAGGAACTCCTCGCCTTCTACGGCCTGCCGGTTCGCTACCAGCGCTCCTACATGGCCCATGTGATCGCCGAAAAGGCGTTCACCGATCCGCCATCCATCCGTATCCTGATGGCGCTCGAACGCGGCCAGCCGCGTGGTTTCCTGGCATTCTCGCACAGTTTTGCCGTGGCGAATTGCCAGACCAGTATTTTCATCCAGGACCTGTTCGTCACCCGCAAGGCGCGCGCCAACGGCATCGGCCGGCTGATGATGGCGGAACTGGCCCGGCACTGCGTAGAACAGGGCATAGGGCAGTTGGACTGGACAGCCGACCCCTGGAACGAGAAGGCGCGGGCATTCTACGAGGCGATGGGTCCACTGTTGCGCAGCGACAAGACCTACTATCGGATCCTGTCGCCCCGGCTTGCCGAACTCGCCGCCGGCGCTCCGCCGCCCGACTACCGGCGCTGAGGCCGGTCACTTCAACCGCGCCGGAGGAACGGCATCGTTCCCGGCACCGCGCTTTATCCCCGGCACCGGCCCGGTTAGTCTCCTGCCCTCGCACCGCGCACGATGCCCCCTTGCGAGGCTTGGAGACCGAAAATGCACGTACGTAACGGCTTCGTCGGCACCGTCGGCAACACCCCCCTGATCAAGCTGCTGGCGGCGTCCGAACGCACCGGTTGCACGATCCTCGGCAAAGCTGAGTTCCTGAACCCGGGTGGATCGGTGAAGGACCGCGCTGCCCTCGCCATCATCACCGATGCCGAGGAGAAGGGGTTGCTGCGGCCGGGCGGTGTCATCGTCGAAGGCACCGCCGGCAATACGGGCATCGGGCTGGCACTTGTCGGCAACGCCCGCGGCTATCGTACCGTCATCGTGATGCCGGAGACGCAGAGCCAGGAAAAGAAGGACATGCTGCGGCTGTGCGGGGCCGACCTGCGGCTGGTCCCGGCCCTGCCGTACCGCGACCCTGGCAACTACATCCACGTCTCCCAGCGCACTGCCGAGGAACTCGCCAAGACCGAACCGAACGGCGCGATCTGGGCCAACCAGTTCGACAACACCGCCAACCGCGACGGCCACTACCGCACCACCGGTCCGGAGATCTGGGAGCAGACCGACGGCAAGGTCGACGCCTTCATCTGCTCCGTCGGCACCGGCGGCACCCTCGCGGGCACCAGCATGGCGTTGAAGGAACGCAACCGTGACATCGTCATCGGCGTGGCCGATCCAATGGGCTCGGCCATTTACAGCCACTTCGCCAACGGCGAACTGAAATCCGAAGGCAACTCGATCACCGAAGGCATCGGCCAGGGCCGGGTCACCAAGAACCTCGACGGCGCGCCGGTCGACGTGCCGCTGCAGGTGACCGACGAGGAAATGCTGCCGGTGATCTTCGATCTGTTGAAGAACGAAGGCCTCTGCCTGGGCGGGTCCACCGGCATCAACGTGATGGGGGCGATCAAGCTGGCGGAGAAGCTTGGCCCGGGACATACGATCGTGACCATTCTGTGCGACGGCGGTACCCGCTACCAGTCGAAGCTGTTCAATCCCACATTCCTGAAGAGCAAGGACCTGCCGGTGCCGGTCTGGCTCGACAATGGAGACGCCGCATGACCGATCCCGCGCGCGACGGCTTGGTGTCTGCCGCTTGGTTGGCGGCGCATCTCGACGATCCGAAGGTCAAGATCCTCGACGGGACCTATCACCTGCCGACGGTTCCGCGTGACGCCGACGCCGAGTTCGCCGAGCGGCACATTCCGGGCGCAGTCCGCTTCGATATCGACGACGTCTGCGATCCCGTTGACCCATTGCCGCACATGATCCCGTCGCCGGAGCGTTTTGCCGAGAAGGTCTCGGCACTCGGTATCTCCAACGCCGATACCGTCGTCGTCTACGACGTCTACGGGCTGCAGAGCGCTGCCCGGACATGGTGGATGTTCCGGTTGTTCGGCCACGATTCCGTTGCGGTCCTCGACGGCGGCCTGCCCGGGTGGATGGCTGGTGATCATCCGCTCGCAAGCGGTGTTGCCAGCCCTGTACCGGCCACGTTCATTGCTTCCTTCCGTCCTGAACTGGTTCGTTCCCGCGACGACGTCTTGAAGAATGTCGCTGCGCGCGCCGAGCAGGTAGTCGACGCCCGGGCCGCCGGCCGGTTCACCGGTGTCGATCCCGAGCCACGGGCGGGCATGCGATCCGGCCACATTCCGGGCTCCCGATCGCTTCCGTTCACCAACCTGCTCGACCCGTCCAGCAAGACGGTTCTGCCGAACGAGAGTTTGCGCGCCGCTTTTGACACCGCCGGGCTCGACCTGTCGAAGCCGACGATCGCCTCATGCGGCTCCGGCGTGACGGCCTGCGTGATTGCTCTCGCAGCGCATCGCCTGGGTCAGTCGGGCGTGGCCGTCTATGACGGGTCCTGGTCCGACTGGGGCGGGCGCGACGATACGCCGATCGATACTGGGCCGGCGTAGGGCCTCCGGGCAGCACCGTGGCTGTCGTCTTTCGCTCCATTCAAGACGCCGACGTCGACGCGGTGGTCGATCTGTGGCGGCGTTGCGGCCTGACCGTCGCGTGGAACGATCCGCACCGGGACATCGCGTTCGCCCGCTCGGTGACCAACGCCGACGTCATTGTCGGCGACGATGACGGTTCGATCGTGGCCAGCGTCATGGTCGGGCACGATGGGCACCGCGGCTGGATCTACTACGTCGCCGCCGACCCGGACCGGCGTGGCAAAGGCCTGGGCCGGATGGCGATGGCCGAGTCCGAAGCCTGGATGAAGCAACGCGGTGTACCCAAGGCCGAACTGTTGATCCGTCGGAGCAATGAGGGCGTTCGCGGGTTCTACGAAGCCATCGGCTGGACCGAAGAGCCGGTGGTGGTTCACGCTAAGCGGTTCGACGATGCTCCGGCAATCGGATTGGGCGTGGTCGATACCACCGTGACGTCCCTCGAGATGCTGGAACGTCCGTCTCGGCCGTCGCTGCATCCACCTGTCGGGCATCCGGTCGCCCTGATCCGGGCGAATCCGCCGACGGTGCCGTTCTATCGCTGGCTCTACGAGCGCGTCGGGGCGTCGTCGACCTGGATCACCCGACGCCTGATATCCGATTCCGCCCTGCAGGCGGTAATCACCGATCCGGCGGTGGGGATCTACATCCTTCACGTCGCAGGCGTACCTGCCGGCTACGGTGAGGTCGACCGGCGCAACGGTGCCGAGTCGGTTGAACTCAGCTATCTGGGGCTGTTGCCGGAGTTCATCGGTCGGGGATACGGCCGCTACCTGCTTGACGCTGTCATCAACCTCGCCTGGACGACCGGGCCGTGCGAGCGGTTGTGGGTCCGCACCTGCAACCTCGATCATCCGCGGGCGCTCGGAGCGTACCAGAAAGCCGGCTTCCGGCCATTCCGGCAGCATACCGTCACGCTTGGTGATCCACGGCTCGTCGGTCTTCCGCTTCCCAACCGGACTGCTCCAACCGGCGATGCCAAGCCAACGTCCGGGGCGTCTGTCACCCCGCTCGTTCGACCGGTGACGTAGCCGCGGGCGCCGCTGCCAATGGCGGCGCTTGCCACTGGGTTCCAGAACGAGAGAGAGGCGCGCCGGCCTGAGCCTGCGCGCCTCTCCCGGACCGCCCCCCGCCCCCGCGGTGCGGTCAACCGTAAGCCCCGTCAGTGCGCCAGGATCTGGCTCAAGAACAGCTTGGTGCGGTCGGACTTCGGGTTGTTGAAGAACTCGCCGGGTGTGTTCTGCTCGACGATTTCGCCCTGATCCATGAAGATGACCCGGTCGGCTACACGCTTGGCGAAGCCCATTTCGTGGGTCACGACCAGCATCGTCATGCCGGATTCGGCGAGCCCCACCATGACATCCAGCACTTCGGAGATCATTTCCGGGTCAAGCGCCGAGGTCGGCTCATCGAACAGCATGATGTTCGGGTTCATGGCCAACGACCGGGCGATCGCCACGCGTTGCTGCTGACCGCCGGAAAGCTGTCCCGGATACTTGGCAGCCTGCTCGGGAATCTGCACGCGTTCCAGCAGGGTCATGGCAACGCTCTCAGCTTCCGACTTGGCCATGTTCTTGACCCAGATCGGTGCCAAGGTGCAGTTCTCCAGCACTGTCAGGTGGGGAAACAGATTGAACTGCTGAAACACCATCCCGACGTCACGGCGGATCGCGTCGATGTTCTTCAGGTTGGTGTCCATCGTCACACCGTTGACCTGAATGTCGCCGCGCTGGTGCTCCTCCAGACGGTTGATGCAGCGGATCAATGTCGACTTCCCCGATCCCGACGGCCCGCAGATCACAATCCGCTCGCCCTTGTAGACCGTGAGATCAATGTCCTTGAGGACATGGAAGTCGCCGTACCACTTGTTCACCTGGCTCAGGTTGATCACCACCTCATCGGAAACCGCCGAGGCAATGTGTTGTCCTTCGGAGTCGACAGTCTCAAGGCTCATGACCGGTCTCCAATGCCCTTTTGATGTTCGATACCTGCGCGCTTATCGCCGGCCATAGCCGCCACCGATCGTGCGCTCGAGATGCTGGCTGTACTTCGACATGACGAAGCAGATTACGAAGAACACCGCTGCCGCAAACAGCATCGGCTCAGTGTGCATGCCCAGCCACTTTGGATCCTGGCCGGATGCCCGAACCATCAGCAGAATGTCATAGAGGCCGATGATCGAGACCAGCGTCGTATCCTTGAGCAGGCCGATGAAGTTGCCCACGATGTTCGGAATCATGAGCTTGAGTGCCTGCGGCATGACGATCAGCGTCATCATCTTCCAGTAGTTCAGGCCCATGGCCTGCGCCGCTTCGTACTGCCCGTTGTTGATCGCCTGCAATCCGCCACGAACAATCTCTGCCATGTAGGCGGCGGCGAAGATGCACACCGCTACGATCACCAGCACGAGTTTGTCCGGATTGAGCGTTACGGGCAGGAACAGCGGCATCATCGTGACCGCCATGAACAGGATGGTGATCAGCGGCACCGAACGGAACAGTTCGATGAACGCCGTGCAGAACACCCTGATCACCGGCATTTTTGAACGCCGGCCGAGCGCCAGAATGACGCCGCTTGGCAGCGCAGTGGAAATCCCGATGCCTGAGATCACCAGCGTCAGGAACAAACCGCCCCAGTTCGTGGTCTGAACCGGCTTGAGGTCCCAGTTCGCCTGGAAGATCAACGCTGCGAACCAGACCGCGCCGAACGCCACCAGGAACACGTACTTGTGCAGGCGGTCGTCCTTATCGGCAAAACCGGTCAACCGGACGAGAGCATCGCCCAGTGACTTGTAACCGGTGTAGCACGCGATGACATGCAGCCAGACCGCCGCGAACAGGGTAAGCGCGACCGCGACCATCCCCTGCATGAACCAAATGGCATCACCGCCCAGGAACATCTGCGCTGCCAGGAACGGGAACGTCAGGACGGCCGACACGCCGACCATGATCTTGTGCGTGACCTTCGGAAACCAGAATGGTGCGAGCCAAACCGCCAGGATCAGCCCACCAAGATTGACGCGCCACTGCTCGGCATCAGGGTATCGGCCGTAGAGGTAGTTGTTCATCCACTTGTCGACACCGGCCCAGCAGGCCCCGGCGCCCTTGGTGGCATCCAGGCACTCACGATAGGAGTCGGCCTCCCATACGGCGTTGACCACGCCGTACTGGAACAGCGCATAGGCGAAGTAGGCAATCAGGCTCGCGCCGACAATCGTCATGAGCGAGTCGAACGGCCCACCGAACAGGTTCTTGCGCAGCCAGCCGATCGCTCCGACCGTGTTCGGCGGAGGCGGCTGGCTCGGCTTCGGGCGGAAGACGGCGTCCGTGTGCGTCAGTTCAGCCATGGCTCATCTCTCCTTCAGCTGAACGATCTTGTTGTAGTAGTTCAGCGCGAACGAAATGCTCAGGCTGACCGACATGTAGAACAGCATGACCATCGCGACGATCTCGATCGCATGCCCAGACTGGTTCAGCGAGGTCTGCATGTAGACCGCAACCAGATCTGGATAGCCGATGGCGATAGCCAGCGACGAGTTCTTCACGACGTTCATCCAGTTGCTGATCATCGGCGGCACGACCGCCCGCATCGCCTGCGGAATGATCACCAGCCGCAAAGTCATTCCAGGGCGCAGGCCCAGTGAATAGGCAGCCTCCGTCTGACCGTGACTCACCGACATGATGCCGGCCCGAACGGCTTCCGCCATGTAGGCCGAATGATAGATCACCAGAGCCAGCAGCAACGCGCAGAACGCAGGCGGAACGCTGGCACCACCCTGGAAATTGAAGCCCTTGAGCGCCGCATAGTCGAAAGACAGCGGTGAACCCGTGACCAGGAAAACCAGAAGCGGAAGCCCGAACAGGACCCCAAGGCCCGTCCAGAACGCCGGAAACCGTTGCCCGGTCGCAAAATGACGCTTCCTTGCCCAGACAGCCAGGGCATAGGTCGCGGCAATGGCCACCAGCACGGCGATCAGGGTGACGTTGAACCCCTCGCCCGGAACCGGCGCCGGCATGTAGAGCCCACGGTTGTTCAGGAAGAACAGGTCGAGGAAGGACAGGCTCTTGTTCGGCCTCGGCAGCAGCGAGAACACCGCGAGAAACCAGAACAGTATCTGCAGCAGCAGCGGCGTGTTGCGCAGAATCTCAACATACCAGGCGGCGATCTGCGAGATCAGCCAGTTCTTGGACAGCCGCATGATTCCGACGAAGAAGCCGAGGAGCGTCGTGCACAGAATGGCGACCAGCGCGACCATCAGCGTGTTGCCGATGCCCACCAGGTAGACATGGAAATAGGAGTCACCGGCTGTATACGGCAGCACGGACCAGGCAATCGAAAAGCCGGCCGACGATGTCAGGAAATCGAACCCCGCCGACATGCCCCGGGCTTGCAGGTTCTCGGAAGTATTGGTGAAAAGGTATCGGGCGACAGCAATGACGACGATCGCCACGATCGCTTGATACAGAACCGAACGGACTCGCTCGTCGTTCAGCCACTCTGAGAGCGAGCGACTCCTACCTCGAGGGGATCCCTTCTCGAGAACGGCCATGTTGGGGCCCTCCGCCGTCAAATCGGATCAATGAAACGCGCGTGCTGAAACGCGAGCGCCCGGTCGACATCTCGACCGGGCGCTGCGCCAATCAATCGCTCACCGGAACGGCGGCGAGTACAGCAGGCCACCCTTGGTCCACAGGGCGTTCGGGGAACCGTCCCGCGGGATGTTCATGACGGTCTTCTCGCCCATGAACTCATCGTAGTTCTCACCGTAGTTGCCCACCAACTTGATGATGTTGTAGGCCCACTTCGGATCCAGCCCGAGACCCTTGTTCAGGTCGCCTTCGGCGCCGAGCATGCGCTTGATCTCAGGATTTGAGGTCTCGCCCAGCACCTTGTCGATGTTGGACGACGACAGTCCGTATTCCTCGGCCGCGATCATCGCGTAGACCGACCACTGGACGATGTCCTTCCACTGCGAATCGTTCTGGCGAACGACCGGGCCGAGCGGCTCCTTGGAGATCGTCTCCGGCAGGATCTTGAAGATCGTCGTGTCCGGTGCCTTGGCGCGGGTCGAGGCCAGGCTCGACTTGTCGTTGGTGATGGCGTCGCAGCCACCGGTAAAGAACGTGTTGTCGCGGACGTTGCTGTCCTCGAACACGACCGGCTTGATGTCCAGACCGTTGGTCCGGCTGTAGTCGGTCAGGTTGAGCTCGGTGGTGGTGCCGGTCGCGACGCAGACGGTCGCACCCTTGAGCTCAAGCGCGCTCTTGATGCCGGCGTCCTTCAGGACCATGAAGCCCTGGCCGTCGTAGAAGCTGACGGTGGTGAAATCGAGACCCAACTGGGTGTCGCGGAACAGCGTCCAGGTCGTGGTCCGCGACAGCATGTCGGACTCACCGTTGCCCATCGCCGTGAAGCGCACAGCCGACGTGACCGACTGAACTTCGATCTTGTCGGGATCGCCGAAAATCGCAGCCGAAACCGCGCGGCAGTTCTCGTAGTCGAAGCCCGACCACTTGCCGCTGTCGGACAGCATGTACCAGCCCGGCGCCGGCGTACCAAGTTGGCACCGCAGATGCCCGCGGCTCTTAACGATGTCGAGCGTGCTCTGCTGCGCAGATACCGGCTCGGCAGTGAACGTCAGGGCGGCCAAAAGCCCCGCGCCCAGACCGAAAAGGCTGACCTTCTTCATGTGAAACCCACCCAGTTATCGTTTATGACGAAATCCAAACGCTGCAGTCATGTGCGTCCCCTTCGCAAGGACCTTGCCAGACCACAATCGCTTACGTTTCGCGCTTTTATCCCCCTCCCCGGGTCCGCACCTGCTTACCGCGAGTGCAGTGCGATGCGGAGTGCCGCAAAAGCAGACAACCGCCCGAAACACCGACATCACACCATGCTACACGACCGGATGGCAAGCCTTGCCGCCACCGGTGTGGATCAGAACGAGCATTTGCCGCTAGGCTCGCTGTCGCTCTCCGAGGTCATTCGGAGGCCGACGTCTCGGAGGAATAGAGGTCATGCACGACTGGAAGGGCAAGACGGCACGCACCCGCCTGGTGCATGCCGGACGCCACCCCCACGACAATCACGGTGTGGTCAACCCGCCCGTTTATCACGCCTCAACCATCCTTCAGCCGTCACTGGCGGTATGGGAGGCGTCGCGCAAGCCGGACTTTCAAGGCTATCGCTACGGCAGGGCCGGAACTCCGACCAGCCGGTCCTTCGAGGAAGCCGTGGCGGATCTGTACGGTGCGGCCGACGCGGTTGCGGTGTCGTCGGGCATGGCCGCGATCGCCTGCGCACTGATGGCGGTGTTGAAGGCCGGCGACCACGTGCTGATGACCGACAGTACATACTTTCCGACTCGCAAGTTCTGCGACCAGATGCTGTCCCGCTACGGCGTCGAGACCACTTACTACGACCCGCGAATCGGTGCCGGGATATCCGCCCTGCTGAAGCCAAACACGCGAGCCGTCTACACCGAGGCTCCAGGCTCTCTCACTTTCGAGATGCAGGACATTCCGGCGATCGCCGAAGCGGCGCACGCTCACGGGGCGGTCGTGCTGACCGACAATACCTGGGGCACGGCCCTGCATTTCGACGCTTTCGCCAAGGGCGTCGACATCGTGGTGGAAGCGGTCACCAAGTACATCTGCGGGCACTCAGACGTGATGATGGGCATGATCGCCAGCACGCAGGAGTACGCAGGCACCGTGCGCGACATGGTGAGGCTGCATGGCAATTGCTGCGGGCCGGACGATCTGTACTTGGCGCAGCGAGGTTTGCGCAGCATGGCCGTACGCTTGAAGCAGAACGAGGCGAACGGCCTGGAACTGGCCCGTTGGCTCGAAGGCCGGCCGGAAGTATCGCAGGTCCTGCATCCAGGCCTGCCGAGTCACCCGGATCACGCTCTCTGGCAGCGCGATTTTACGGGCGCCTGCGGGTTGTTTGCGTTTGTCCTGAAGCCCGTGCCGCGAGCGGCTCTCGCCGCGTTCCTGGACGGCCTCGGCCTGTATGGAATGGGCGCCAGCTGGGGCGGCTTCGAAAGCCTGATTCTGCCCGGCGACCCCAAGGCATTGAGAACCGCCACCACCTGGGACGACCCGGGACAGCTCCTGCGGATTCACGCCGGCCTGGAAGACGTGGCCGACCTGATTGCCGATCTCGATGCCGGCTTTGAACGGTTGAATGCGGCCGCGCAAGCTGCAGCCTGATCGTCGCTTGAGGGAGCTCAGATGCGACCACGGATCCGCCTGCTGATCGGAGATGCGGTCGCGCTTGGCCCCGGCAAGGCCAGTCTGCTGGAGGCGATCGGCCAAACCGGGTCGATCGCCGCGGCGGCTCGATCCATGGGCATGTCGTACGGACGCGCATGGCAGCTGGTTCAAGCCATGAACGGCGACTTCCGCTCCCCGCTGATCGAGCGTGTTGCCGGTGGACGCGGCGGTGGCGGGGCCATGCTGACCGAGTTGGGGCGGGATGCGCTCGACCGTTATCGTGCAATGGAGGCCCAGGCGGACGCCGCGGTGTCAGACGCGCTCGACCAGTTCGCTATGATTCTTAAGAATCCACCATAGCAGTTTGATTTATTGAATATAATGATATTCTGAGAACCTTGAACGGATGCCACGTTCCATACTGGACAAATGTCGCATGGATGGCGCTATATACCTTCGTGCATAACGGTTCGGCCACCATTCCCATGATGCTTTTCGCAGGACGCCAGTCCGTTCGGTCGGCACGGTCGGTCGCTGCATTCTTCCTGTGCGCCGTGGCGTGCCTCGCGGCGCCGCTTTCAGCCAGCGCCCGTGAGTCCGTCTTGATCTTTGCCGCGGCAAGCACCCGGGAAGCGGTTCTCTCGATCGCCAGACTCGCCGCTGAAGTCGATCCGGGAATCGACCTGAAGGCATCGTTCGCCGGCAGTTCCGCGCTTGCCCGGCAGATCCAGGCCGGTGCGCCGGCCGACCTGTTCCTGTCCGCCAATGCAGACTGGATGGACCGCCTCGCTGCCTCTGGAGACATCTCGGTCCCGTCACACCATGACCTCATGCGCAACAGGCTGGTGCTGGTCGCCCCCGCCGGGTCGGTGCCCGACGGTATTCCCGATCCGCTGTCGGCGAGTGCCGACCTTGCTTCGGCGCTCGCCGGCCGGCGACTGGCGATTGCCGAGCCCGATAGCGTACCGGCCGGCATCTACGCCAAACAGGCGCTGAACGCGCTCGGCCTGTGGACTGCGGTTTCGACCCGTTTGGCACCGTCGGCGGATGTCCGGGCCGCGCTGGCCCTGGTTGAGCGTGGCGAGGCACCGCTGGGTATCGTGTACGCGACCGACGCCAGAGCCGCCGCCGGTGTTTCGGTGGTCTCGATGATTCCGGACGGGTCGCACCAACCCATTGTGTATCCGATCGCACTCACGGCCGGCGGAGCACTGAGGCCGGCCGCCCAGAAGATCCTGGCCCTCTTCCTGTCGGACAGGGGGCTGGCCGCCTTCTCGCGCCACGGGTTCGAGCCGGCGGTCCGGTAGGTGGCCGTGCCGGAACTCTCTCCCGAAGAATGGAGCGCGCTGGTCCTCAGCCTTCAGGTCGGCGCTTGGAGCGTGGCCGTTGGCATGCCGGCGGCTGTGGCGACCGCCTGGCTTCTTGCCCGGATTCCCTTTCCAGGCAAGGCGCTGGTCGACGGTCTCATTCATATCCCGCTCGTGGTGCCCCCGGTGGTCGTCGGCTACCTGCTGCTGCTGCTGTTGGGGCGGCGCGGACCGGTCGGTGCCTGGCTGGACGCGCATTTCGGGATCTCTCTGGCGTTCACCTGGCAGGGTGCGGTCATCGCGAGCACGGTCATGGCGTTTCCGCTGATGGTTCGGGCCATCCGGCTATCGATCGAAGCAATCGATCCAGGGCTGGAGGCGGCAGCGCGGACCCTGGGTGCCGGCCGGATCCGGGTGCTCGCCACGATCACGCTGCCTCTCGCCGCTCCCGGCCTCCTGGCAGGAGCGGTTCTCGGGTTCGCACGGTCACTGGGCGAGTTCGGCGCCACCATCACCTTCGTGTCGAACATTCCCGGCGAGACGCGCACGATGCCGTTGGCGCTCTATACGTTCACCCAGGTGCCGGGCGGCGAACCGGCCGCGCTGCGCCTCATGATATTGTCGTTGGCGGTCGCTTTTGCCGCCCTTGCCCTGTCGGAGTTGATGGCACGGCGTCTGCGTCAACGCCTCGGGGGCGGGTCGTGATCCATATCGACATCCGCGCACGCCTTGGCAGATTCGCGCTCGAAGCCGCGTTCGACGTGCCGACCGACGGCGTGACCGCGTTGTTCGGCCGGTCAGGTGCGGGTAAGACCTCGATCCTGAATGCGGTTGCCGGGCTGCTCCAGCCAACCGCCGGGCGCATCGCGATCGACGATGTGACCTTCTTCGATTCCACGGCACGGATCGACGTTCCGATTCCGCAACGTCGGCTTGGCGTGGTGTTCCAGGACGGGCGCCTGTTCCCGCATCTAACCGTGCGGGCGAACCTGCTGTACGGCGCGCCCCGCGACCCGACACTGACCGCCGAACCTCCGTCATTTGACGACGTGGTAGCGCTGCTTGGGCTCTCCCCGCTGCTCGACCGGCGCCCCCCGGGCTTGTCCGGCGGCGAGCGCCAGCGGGTCGCGATCGGCCGGGCACTGCTGATGAAGCCTCAGGCCCTGCTGATGGACGAACCGCTCGCGGCGCTGGACGGCGCCCGAAAGGCCGAGGTCCTGCCGATGCTGGCTGAACTCAGGGCATTGCGGCGCGTACCGATCGTGTATGTCAGCCATCAGATGGACGAGGTCGTCCGTCTGGCCGATACCCTGGTTCTGGTTTCCGACGGCCAAATTGCCGCCGTCGGCCCGGTCGAAGACCTGACCAGCCGAATCGACCTCCGCCCGTTGACCGGACGGCATGAAGCCGGCGCGGTGTTGCGCGGCCGGGTAGCGTCGATCGAGCCGGAATGGGGTCTGGCATTAATCGAACTCGGACAGCAGACATTCACCGTCCCCGCGACCGACCTCGCTGTCGGACAGGGCCTGCGCGTCCGCATTCGAGCCCGCGACGTTGCCATCGCGGTGACGCCACCATCCGCCACCAGCGTTCTGAACGCACTGGCGGGAACCATCGTGAACATCGCCGCCACCGACGGCCCGCACGTTGACATCCGAATATCGCTGTTGGATGGCCAGCACTTGTGGGCCCGCATTACCCGCAAATCAGCAGCCGCACTGCGCCTTGAGGAAGGATGCCCTGTCTATGCACTGGTCAAGGCCGGCGCCATCGACCGGCACAGCCTGGGCCCTCCACCCGGATCCGAGGATGAGCCGGCGTGATCCGGCCTGACCTGTGGAAGTCACGTATGTGTTCATGGCTTCTTAAGCGATCAGCGCCATACTCCGCCCAACAAGCAAGAAGAGCGGCGGAACGACAGGGCGCGGAATGACACTGGAACGGCTCCTCCTCGGCGTTGCCAACCCGGCACGATACAACGCGATCCTGGTCGCGTTCCGAGACTCGTTCGAAGTGTCCTGCGTCGACAATCGCTGGGATGCCGACGCAGCGCTTGAATCCAGCCCTGACATCGTGGTTGTCGAGGACGTGCTGCCGGGCGGCCGCGGCCTTAAGATCTGCGAACGTGCCCGCGAGCGGCCGGGCGGCCAGAACGCTCTCATCCTCGTCATCGCCGACCATGACAGCTCAGCGGTGGAGGAAGCGCGACAGGCCGGCGTAATCGATGGCTGGGTCCTTCGCAGCGCATCTGCCGGCTCAGTTCTCCACCGCTTCTGGGACCTGTACAGCGCCCGGGACGATCGCCGCCTGGCAGCCGAGGAGCCGGAAGCCAAGGTCCTGCTCGACAACAGCCGCAGGCTGTTTCGCAGCATGGATGACGGTGTGATCAACAGCCACACCCGATCCCTGCTGTCGGAGACGGCCACCCGGGTGGTGACGTTCGCCGACGAGTGCTCCGTCACGAACGTTCTCGGGCTGCTGCAGGGGCATCACGCCTATACCTTTGCCCACAGCCTGCGCGTCGGGATCCTGATGGCGACCTTCGGACGCCATCTCGGACTCGACACCGACCACGTGGCACTGATGGCCGAGACCGGGCTGGCCCACGATGTCGGTAAACTGAGGATCCCCATCGATATTCTGGCGAAGCCCGGCAGGCTGTCCGATGATGAGATGGCGATCATGCGTACTCACCCGGATCTCGGCGCATCAATGCTGGCCGATGTCTATGCTGATCGCCCCGGCCTGATTGCCGCCGTCCGGCATCACCACGAGCAGTTGGCCGGTACCGGCTATCCCAACGGACTGAAAGGCGGTCAGATCGACGAGCTGTCGCTGTTGACCGCGGTGGTGGACATCTATACCGCCCTCACCGACCGGCGCGACTACAAGCCGGCAATGCCAGTCCACCAGGCGACCGCAATCATGGACACCATGGCGGGGCCGCACCTGGAGCCGAAGCTGTACCGGTGCTTCCGCGAAGTGGCGCTCGACCTGGTGGGCTCGGACCCCCGCGCAACGGTCGCCGCCTGACCTGACGTCTGCTCAAGCCGGATAGTGCTTGAACTCCAGTCCGCCGGCCTTCTTGATCTGTTCGACCAGCGCCACCTCCCAATCCAGATAGGCGTTCATCGCCTTCTCGATTTCGGCACGATTTGTACGATCATAGGGGCGCAGATAGGCGTCCTGCGGCTCCGACAGCAACGCCGTCATTCCACTCTGCATCGCCAGCCCGGCCGCACTCCACGCGCCTCGCCCACCTTCCAGCAGTAGCACGTCGCGGCCACTGCTCGCGAGATCGGCGGCGGTCAGGCGAGCCAACATCTCCTCGGGTGCCGCCAGGATGAGCGCGGCCCCGGACGGGATCTTCGACAGGTTGTCGGCAATGGCCGTCCGCGATGCCCACCAGGCGCCTTCGGGGTGCGAGTCCCGGTAATCCAGGCCGCGTGCCAGATCGAGCATCACCGCCGTTCCGGCATCCATGCGCCGCTTGGCTTCCGCCGGCGCGATCGATGCCACCGGAGGCAAGGCATCGGCGCCCAGAACCGGCGGTTGATAGGCGCCCGACGCCAGCTTCTGGCCGTCCAGCCCACTGTCCAGGACGTACACGTCAGACCAACCGAGCTGGGCCAGCCAGCTGGCCGTCATGTCGGCCCGAACCCGCTTGTCGTCGACCAGCACGACCCGGGAATTGCGCACCATGAGGTAAAGGTCGGTTCCCTGGACCAGCTGGCCGCCGGGCGCGTGCCGGGAATCGGCGATCCGTGATGCCTCGAACTCCTCGATGGTCCGGACGTCCAGGATCGCCAGCGTCCGGCGATCACGCTCGGCACGCCACGTTTCAAGGGTCGCAGCGTCGACGCGGCGGGCTCCGAAACGCGCGGCGGCCGCGGCTGCCCGTGCCTTGGCTGCTTCCAGCGCCGCCGCGTCGGGTTCCGCCGCCGATCGCGCCTGACCGTGTTCCAGCTTGTGTCCGGACAGGTGCCATCCCATCGTGCCGTTGCGCAGCGCCACAACCTCGTTCGGCACACCGGCATTGATCAGCGACTGGGCGCCGATGATCGAGCGGGTCCGGCCGGCGCAGTTCACCACCACCAGCGTGTCGGGATCCGGAGCGACCGTCTCCAGTCGGTAGACCAGTTCCGCCCCCGGCACGTCGATGCCGGTCGGTATGTTCATCACCTTGAATTCATCCATCGGGCGGGAGTCGAGGACCACCAGCTTGCGGCCGGAATCCATGATCCCCTTCAGTTCATCGGCCGATACCGACGGCGTGCCATAGGCGTGCTCCACGAACTCGCCGAAAGCCTTGGAGGGCACGTGCATGCCGCTGAACAGTTCCAGCCCGGCCGCGGCCCAGGCCGGTGTTCCACCCTCGAGCACCGAAATGTCGGTATAGCCAAAGCCTTCGAGCTTCGCTGCAGCGGCCTGCGCCAGCCCTTCGCCAGCATCCTCGACGACGATCGGGGTCGATCGGCGCGGTACCCGGTCGCCAATCACGAGCTCAAGCCGGCCGAGCGGAATGTTGGCGGCCAGGATTGGATGTGACGCGGCATAGGGGGCCTGCTCCCGGACGTCGATCAGCGCGATCTCCTCCGGCCCCTCCAGTCGCGCGTGCAGGGTTTGCGCGTCGATCGTCTTGGCCATCGGTCTTCCTCCCGGGTGTAGATCCGTCTCGGTTCAGGCGGATGCAGACTCCAGCGCTTCGGCTGCGGCCAGCCAGCGTTCCTCGGCTTCGGCGACCTGTGCGTCGAGCGCCGCCTTCTTCTGAATGAGCTTGTGCATCTCGGCCGTCGATCCGCTGTAGGTTTTGGGATCGCCAAGCTTCGTCACCAGCGCATCGCGTTCGGCCGTCAGTTTCTCCAGCCGCTTCTCGGCTTCCTGCGCGGTCTTGCGGGCCTCCACGTTCTGCCGACGCGCTTCCGCCGCCAGACGGCGCTGGTCCTTCTTGTTGACCCGGCTGCCGTCTTCGGAATCGGCGCGGCGAGCCGATCCGCGGCGTTCGTCGCGGACCTGCGCCGCGTAGGCTGCGATGTCGCCATCGAACGGTTTCACCGTGCCGTCCGCCACCAGCCAGAGGCGATCGACCGTCAGCTCCATCAGCCGCCGGTCATGGCTGATCAGCACCACGGCACCGGGAAAATCGTTCAGCGCCTGGACCAGCGCCAGACGAGCGTCGATGTCCAGGTGGTTGGTCGGCTCGTCCAGCACCAGGACATGCGGGTCGAACGCCATGACCAGCGCCAGGGACAGGCGAGCCTTCTCGCCGCCCGACAGCTTGCCGACCGCGGTGGTCTGCTTGTCCTGGGTCAGGCCAACCGCGCCAAGGCGGGCGCGCACGCGGTCCGTTTGGAGCGTTGGCAATCGTCGGCGCAACAGATCGACCGCCGTTTCGGTCGGATCCAGTTCGTCGGCGTGGTGCTGGGCAACATAGCCGACCCGCAGGCGCGCCGCCCGGTGGACCTCGCCACCCTCCGACGCCAGTTCGTCCGCAATCATGCGGGCCAGCGTTGTCTTGCCGTTACCGTTCGATCCCAGCAGACCGATCCGGTCGTCCGGATCCAGGCGCAGATTGAGTCGTGACAGGATCGGCTTGCCGGGTGTGTAGCCGACGGCCGTCTTCTCCATCGACAGCAACGGCGGTGCCAGGCTGTCCGGGGTCGGAAAGGTGAAGCGTGTCTCCGGATCGGCCAGTGCCGCCGGAAGCACTTCCATCTTCTCCAGCATCTTGATGCGGCTTTGGGCCTGTCGCGCCTTGGAGGCCTTGTAGCGGAACCGATCGACGAACGATTGCAAATGCTTGCGCTGGGCGTCCTGCTTCACCCGCTGCGCGTCCAGCAGCGCCAGCCGCGCCTCGCGCACTCGCTCGAAGGTGTCGTAGTTCCCCGAGTACTGCGTCAGCCGCAGTTGCTCGACATGCAGGATCGAAGTGACGACCTCGTTCAGCATGTCGCGGTCATGGCTGACCACGATCAGGGTCTTCGGATAGGCCTTCAGATGTCCCTCCAGCCAGACGGTGGTTTCCAGGTCGAGGTGGTTGGTCGGTTCGTCGAGCAGCAGGAGTTCCGGCTCCTGGAACAGCACCGCCGCCAGGGCCACGCGCATCCGCCAGCCGCCGGAATACTCCGACAGGGAGCGGTTCTGCATCGGTTCGTCGAACCCGAGTCCGGCAAGAATTCGGGCCGCACGCGCCGGTGCGGCATGCGCGCCGATGTCGGCTAACCGGGTCTGGACCTCGGCGATCCGATGCGGGTCGGTCGCGGTCTCCGCCTCCGCCATCAGCGACGCCCGTTCGCGGTCGGCTGCCAGGACATGCTCGATCGGACTCTCGATCCCGCCGGGGGCCTCCTGGCGAACCCAGCCGATGGCGTTCGGACCGGAGAATACCCCAGACAGCTCGAACGAGCCCAGGTCCGGCTGCAGTTCGCCGCCGATCACCCGCAGCAGCGTCGACTTTCCGGTGCCATTGCGACCGATCAGCCCGACATGATGTCCCGGTGGGATGGTCGCCGAGGCATCATCCAGCAGAATTCGGCCCGCCACACGGACGGTTATGTTGCGTATCGACAGCATGGCGGCGGTGATAGCACCGGGACATCAACGCGTCCAACAGCTTCCCTGACCTATCGTCACCGCGTATGAGGGGATGATGCTTTCCGGCACCACCTCTCGTCGCAACCATGCAAATCCAGCCAAAATTGTTGGCGGGCCGACGCACGCAATCCTGCTGATGGTCGCAGCGATGGCGGTGCTTACCATCAACGACGCCATCGCCAAATGGCTGACGCAGCGGTTGCCGGTCGGCGAGGTGCTGGCGGTTCGCGGCGCGCTGGTGGTGATGCTGGCGATCGGCTGGGCAGCCGCCCGGGGCCGCTTGGCCGAACTGCGGGTCCACGACTGGCGGCCGCATCTGGGCCGCGGTGCGTTGATGGCGGCCTCGACGTTTCTGTTCGTGACATCGCTCTCGTTGATGCCGATCGCCGACGCCATCGCGATTTCGTTCGCCGGGCCGATCTTCGGCACGATGCTGGCGGCGTTGCTGCTGGGTGAACGTGTCGGTTGGCGACGCTGGACCGCGGTCGCAGTCGGCTTTGCCGGCGTCATCGTGATGGTGCGCCCGACCCCCGAGATGGTTCGGCTGGTCGCCCTTATCCCGCTGGGCGCGGCACTGCTCGGAGCCTTGCGGGATGTGGTTACCCGACGCATGGGCACAGGTGGCGAGTCGACCCTGGCAATCCTGGTGGTCTCGACCTCGGTGGTGGCACTCGCCGGCCTGATGACGCTTCCGTTCGGCTGGGTGGCGCTGAACTGGGAGGATGCCGGGTTGTTCGCTGGAACGGCCGTGCTCGTCGGCCTCGCTCAGGCCATGATGATCGAGGCCCTTCGCCTCGGCGAAGTCGGACTGGTCGGACCGTTCAAGTACACCAGCCTGGTCTGGGCACTGCTGCTCGGGGCGCTGGTTTGGGGCGATCTTCCGGGCCCCTCGATCTGGCTGGGCTCAGCCATCGTCATCGGCAGCGGTCTCTACATCTGGCGCCGTGAGATCACTGCGAAGCGACCGTAGGACTTCCCACCGGCACGTTGCATCCGGTGGGTCCGCCGTGCGACAGACGTTCACCCTAACGCACGGATGACCATCCAGATGCCTGACGTTCCCTCCGATCACCACCGTCGCTCGATCGTACAGGCACCGGCGCAGTGGGCCGGCTATGACGCTGCCATGATCGCGACGATGGATCACGATCCCGATGCCGCGATTCGAGCTGCCCAGAGAGCCTGCCTGCTCGAGCCGAATTCCCGCCGCATGTGGAACAATTTCCTGCTGTTGTTGAAGACCAACGGCCGGGCGCGCGAGCTACACACCCGTACTCCGCGGCGGCGCAAGCCCCTTCCGCCGCGTGCACATCACCCGGTCGACCTCGATGCCGCCGAAGCACGCTATGGTTGGCTCCTGAGCGAAATGCAAATGCGGTCGTGGGAGGGCTGGACGCCCTCTCGGGTCGAAGACAGCAAGTATCGCTTTCCTTTGACGCCGGAACGCCTTGCCAGATTTCGAAGCTCGGAGGTGTCAAGCGGCACGCAAACCGCGCCGGACCGGCCGAGTAATTTCCCACCACTCGATTTCAACCGGTTCTACCCACCGTATCGTGACGACGAGCGGGCCCGCTTTACCCAGTCGGCGTGGGGGCAGTATGCCGGTCTTATCACCCGACTGTTTCGTCAAAGCGCTCCGGGAATCGACTGGTACGACGCGGCGGTCGTCGACGACGATCGTTTCGGCGCCCGGGTCCTGGAACTTCCGGGAGTTGGAACGATCACCAGCAAGAGCCTGCACTCGGCGTACTATGCGTGTCGGATCATGTCTCTGATCCCGAAGAACGGCGTCGTGCTGGAGATCGGCGGGGGCTTTGGCTCCGTCGCGTCGCGCCTGATGGCGATCCGGCCGGATGTCACATACGTTCTCACCGACCTTCCGGTGAACATGGTACTCACCTACACCTATCTGAGGTCACTGTATGGCGACGCGGTCACCGGGCTGTGGGAGGACGGCGATACGCTGTCTGCCGGACACCGGGCGGCCGTCGTTCCACCGTGGCGCTTGCGTACGCTACCGTTGAAGGTTGACCTGGCGCTGAACACCATGAGCTTTCAACACATGGACGAGCGCAACCATCTGTTCTACGGCAATGCCATGAGGACGCTGGGTACCCGCCGCCTGTATCACGTCAATCGAAACGTCTATATCGACGACCCCGATATCGACACGATGGTCGTGCCCGCGCAGCAGTATGCATTCATGAAAGATTTCGAGATCGTCGAAACCCACGATTTCGATGGCAAATGGATCGAGGTCATCGCCAAGGCGCGTGACTGACGGCATTCGCACTCGAACTGCCCGGTGGGAGTGGCGCGCCCACGAGGACTCGAACCTCGAACCGCCCGCTTAGAAGGCGGGTGCTCTATCCAGTTGAGCTATGGGCGCCCGTTTCAAATGAAGAGCCGGAGCGACGGCCTTCAGTGTGTCCAGTTGATCTTGCGATTGAACGCGAAATTGTCGGCATAGGCCTTCGGTTTCGGTGCACGCTCGTGCGGTTCGACCACCGAATAGGCGAAGCCATGCCGCTTGGCGAACGTCACGGCCTCCTCGCGGCTATCGAACGGGATCCGCACCTGGTTGGTCGTGTCGCCCGAAGACACCCATCCCATCAGCGGTTCGGGGACACGGGCGGTCTCGGCCCGATACTCCAGGATCCAGCGTTTGGTCTTGGCGCGGCCTGACTGCATGGCGTTCTTGGCCGGCTTGTAGATACGCACCTGCATGATCGCCACTCCCCCTATGCCTGCCCGGTCGGCCGACCGCCGATCCCGGCCCGATTGAAATGGTCGGGGTGGACGGATTCGAACCGCCGGCCCTCTGCTCCCAAAGCAGATGCGCTACCAGGCTGCGCTACACCCCGAGACCTTTCAAAGTCGCGGAATTCCTAGCCTTCCAAGAACGCTCAATCAAGCACTGAGTTCGTAATTCCGGCTGGATCCGACGTATCGTCGGACGCATCGGCCTCGCTGGGTTTTCTTCGCAAGCCGACCCACGCCTTGCGCGACAAGGCCCAACCGACCTCCACCCAGCCTCGAGCGGCCATCCAGTCCGGGCCGGTGCGCCGGGCCACGATCGTCGCGCCGAACCAGCGCGCGAGGCGCTCAACCCGGCGGTTGCCGCTCGCGGTATCGCCCGTGATCCGGTCCAGAGTCAGTACCGAGAACCCATAGTCGACCAGCGCGGCGGCGACGTCGATCGCCAACCGATACCGCCCCCAACTGTCCGGTGCGAGCTCGATACCAAAGACAGCGCTGCCATCCGGCACATCGCTCTGGCGAAGGCCGCAGCACCCGCACAGCCGGCCCGAAACGCGGTCGAAAATTCCAACCTGGACATTGCGGCGCGGCAACTCTTGCTTCCAGACGGCGAAGCGGTCGAACAGTTCGTCGGCCCGTTGCCCGCCATCGTCCGGAAGGTCATAGAGCCGACGGTACCGTTCATCGCGTTGATAGGCGACGAACGCCACCCGGTCGCGTTCGTCGAAATCACGGATTACGAAGCGCTCGGTATGGATGAGCACGGTACCGCTCGTTCGGTGAAAGTTCGAACGACGCTATAGCGAACCTTGCCCAAACCCGCCACCGGCGGCACGGTGCTGCCGTGCAAACCGGGGGATGCGATGAAACGAGAGAAGAAGCGGGTACGGGCCGGGATCGTCGGGTCGCGGTTCGCCGCAAAGTTCCATTGCCAGGCAATAGAGCGGGTGTTCGGAACAGAACCCGAGGTGATCGGCGTGGTGTCGCGCACCCGCGACAGCGCCGAGGCGTTTGCCAAGCCGCTCGGCCTGACGGTGTTCGACGATCTCGATTCCCTGCTCGACCGAGTCGACGTGGTGCATGTCTGCACTCCGCCGGTAACCCACGAAACCGTGGCGGTCGCGGCCCTGGCACGCGGCGTGTGGCCGATCGTCGAGAAGCCGTTCACGGGGTTCTTCGGTGACGGTTCTGAGGACTTCGACGGCCGCGGCTATCCCAAGCAAAAGGCACTCGACGCCGCCATGGGCAGCGTCAGGCGGATCCTGGAGGCCGAGGCGAAGTCCACGGCCAAGGTCCTGTACTCCGAGAACTGGGTCTACGCGCCTTCGGTCCAGAAGGAGCGCGACATCATCGAGAAAACCGGCGCGCAGATCCTTTGGATGCACGGCGAACAAGGCCACTCCGGCTCACACTCGCCCGCGTACGGCTACTGGAAGTTCGCCGGCGGCGGCTCGATGGTGGGCAAGGGCTGCCATCCGCTCAGCGCGGTGCTCTACCTGAAGCGGGTCGAGGGCCGGGTTCGCGGCGGCAAGCCGATCCGTCCCGCCACGATCAGCGCCCGCATCCACGAGCTGACCCGCCTGCCCGACTATCAGGACGCCGGGCATCTGCGCACCGACTACCATGACATCGAGGATGTCGCGATGCTGCACGTGACCTTCGAGGACGGCACGCTGGCGACGGTGTTCGCCTCTGAGATCATCATGGGCGGCATCAAGAACCGGCTCGAAGTGATCGCCAACAACCACCGCGCGGTCTGCAACATCAACCCGAACAACGCCATGCAGACCTACAATCCGGTCGAGGAGGTGTTCAAGGACGTCTACCTGGTCGAAAAGCTCGGCACCAAGCAGGGCTGGGCGCCAACCGCGCCGGATGAGGATCACCTGAACGGCTTCCCCCAGGAGATCGAGGCGTTCTACCGCAGTGTCGCCTATGGCGACCCGGTGGAAAGCGATTCCGAACTGGCGGCCGACACTATCGCGACAGTCTATGCCGGCTACGTCTCAGCCGAGGCCGCCGGGGCAGAGACGGCGATCCCCAAGGCCTGAAACGAGCCATAGTCGCTTGCGACGGGCGCCGTTCCGCCCAACCTACCCCGAACCGCCTTGTCCGACCTGGAGTCCCGCATGTCCCCGCGCACCCTCTCGCTCGATGACACTCTCTACACCTACGTGAACGAAGTCGGCGGTCGGGAGCCGGAAGTCGGACGCAAGCTTCGGGAGAAGACCCGGGGCATGCCAACGGCCGGCATGCAGATCGCACCGGACCAGGGCAACGCGCTGGCCTTGCTGGTCGAGTTGCTCGGCGCGCGCCGGGCGATCGAGGTCGGAACCTTTACCGGCTACTCCGCGCTGCGCACCGCGTTGGCCCTGCCGGTCGACGGCCAGTTGGTATGCTGCGACGTCAGCGACGAGTGGACATCCATCGGCCGCCCGTTCTGGGAGGAGGCCGGGATCGCCTCCAAGATCGACCTGCGGATCGCGCCGGCGGTCGAGACCCTGGATGGCCTGATCGCCAGCGGCTGGGCCGGAACCGTCGACTTCATGTTCATCGATGCCGACAAATCGAACTACGACGCCTACTATGAGCGAGGGCTGGTTCTCGTGCGGACCGGCGGTTTGATCGCGGTCGACAACGTGCTGTGGTCCGGAGCCGTGGTCGACGATCGCGACCAGAGCGCCGACACCAGGGCTATCCGGACCCTCAACACCAAGATCCACGGCGACCAGAGGGTCACCATGGCACTGTTGCCGATCGGCGATGGCCTGACACTGGCCCGCAAGCGCTAGGAGAGGACTCGTCATGGCGCGGTATCCGGGCGAGGAGACCGAACGGCGGTATCCCGAGCCTGTCCTGCGCGATGTCGTGTCCCAGGTGTTCGCGGCCTGTGGCATGACCGGGGCCGACGCCGTGACGCTCGCCGAATCCCTGGTCCATGCCGACCGGCGCGGCATCCACTCGCACGGCGTCCTTCGGGTCCCGGACTATGTGAAGAAGATGACCGAGGACGGAGTCGACCCACGGGGACGGCCGCGGATCGTGTCGGATTCCGGTGCCGCGCTGGTGATCGACGGCGACAACGCCATGGGCCAGATTGCCGGAACGCTGGCTGTGGACGCCGTGATCGACCGGGCGCGCACCGTAAATGTGGCGTTCGCTGCCGTGCGCGGCTCGAACCACAGCGGGGCGCTCGACTGGTACACGATGCGAATTGCCATGCAGGGAATGATCGGCGTTGCCGGCAGCAACGCCCTGCCGACCATGGCGCCCTGGGGCGGGGTGGACAAAATCGTCGGGCTGAACCCGATCTCGATCGCGGTGCCAGGCGGCGGACGCGGTCCGATCGTGCTTGATGTCGCGCTGGGAGCGACCGCCCATGGCAAGATCCGGGTCTATGCCCAGAAGGAACAGCCGATCCCGGAAGGCTGGGCGTTCGATGCGGCCGGCGCACCGACCACCGACGCGGCGGCGGCGCTGGAGGGGTTGATCCAGCCGATCGGCGGACACAAGGGCATCGGCCTTGCGGTGATGGTCGGCCTGCTGGCCTCGGTCCTGTCGGGCGCCGGTTATGGCACCGAGTCGGGAAACATGCTCGATGGCGCTACGCCGGGCGCCGACGGACAGTTCTACCTGGCGATTAACGTGTCGGCGTTCCGTGACATCGCCGACTTCGCCGAGCATGTCGACCGAATCGCCCGTCAGTATCGAGACAGCCGGCGCGCCGACGGGGTTGAGCGGCTGTACCTGCCAGGAGATCTGGAAGCCGAATTTGCCGAACGCAATCGCCGCGAGGGCATTCCGCTCAACGACGAGGCCGTCGCGCTGATCGTCGAGGCCGGGACGCGGCTGGGGGTCGACACCAACACGCTTCTTCAGTCGGCACGATAGGCGCCCTCATCCGCCGACACCGGCACCCGACACCCGGTCGCCGACGGTGATCCTGAGCCGGTCGACGGTCCCGCCGTTGACCTCCAGCACATACAGGGCGCGTCGCCCAGAGGCGATGGTATCGACGGAGAACGGCACCGCGCGCTGGTGGATGTCGACGATTCGGCCGTCGGTGCCGATGAACAGCATGTCGAGCGGCAGCGGCGTGTTCTTCATCCACATGGTGATGCGGCTCGGCCGGTCGAACACGAACAGCATGCCGTGGTCGGCGGCCATTTCCTGGCGGTACATCAGGCCCTGGCTGCGTTCCTGATCGGTATCGGCGACTTCGACCTGGAAGACGTGCCGGCTGCCCGATGCCGTTTCGATGGTCAGCGCAGCACGCTCCTGGGCGACCGCTGCATCGGTGCAGAACAGCAGCGAGAGGGCAAGGAACAGGGCTCTCATGGTTTCAATACCGCCTCGATGATCCGATGGATGTCGTCTCGCACCGGCCCCGGGTTGCGCCGGTCGGCCAGCGTGGTGAACCAATGTTCCGGCGGATTGCGGCCGCGGCTGTGGTTCCAGGTCAGGTCGCGCAGGATCCGTTCCGCTTCCGGCGTCAGCGCGACGTCCGGGTCATGGCCATTCACGGTCGCCCAGATTCCGGTCCAGGCCCGCGCCACCGACCACGGATTGTAGCCGCCACCGCCGACCACCAGCACCCGCGGGGCAGTCGGAATCAACGCTGCCACGGCATCCCACAGCGCCCGGTTCGACAGGTCCAGCTTGGCCTGCGGATCGTCGGCCAGCCCGTCGGCGCCGGTCTGGACCACCAAGGCGTCGGGGAAAAACCGGTCGACCAGCGGAACCACCGCCTGGGCGACCAACAGGGCAAACTCGCTGTCGTTGAGACCCGCCGGAACCGGCAGGTTGCGGGCCAGTCCTCCGGCGCGATCGGACAGCGGACCGGTCTTCGGCCAGCGCATGTCCTCGTGTATGGAGATCGTCAGCACCCGGCCGTCGTCGTGGAACGCGTCCTGAACCCCGTCGCCGTGATGGGCGTCCAGGTCGACATAGGCGATCCGCTCCAGCCCATGATCCAGCATCGCCAGGATCCCGAGGACCGGGTCGTTGAAGAAGCAGAACCCCCAGGCCATGTCGCGGCGCCCGTGATGGGTACCGCCCGCCAGTGAATGGATGATCCCACGCTGCACCTTCGCAAGAGCCGATCCGGCGAAGATCGACGCGCCGGACGACGTGGCCGGCCGGCGGAAGATCTCGGCGAACACCGGGTTGCCGTTGCGTCCGATGTTGTAGCGCTCGCGAATCGCCTCCGGCACGTGCCGGGTGCGCTCGGCCTCGACCACGGCGGCCACGTAGTCCGGGTCGTGGAAGCGATGCAACTGGTCCGGTTCGGCCTGGGGACTCTCGGCATAAGCCGCATCGTCCAGCCATCCGAGGGCGCGCGCCAGATCGATGGCAGGCGTCACCCGCTGGATCGAGAGCGGATGGTTCTGCCCGTACACCGAATGCCGGTAGATCTCGTTTCCGACCAGGATCGGCTGCGTCGGAAACCGCGCCGGAAGCCGTCGTGGGTCAAAGCGGGTCCACGCCGGGTCGCGACGCGCGGTCACTTCGGGAGCGACGCGGTACGCATCCGGCAGGTGTTTGGGGCTGGCCTGGGCGATATCCATGGTCCGCAAACCTGCGTCACCGCAACGCCCTTGCCAAGGGGGTGGTCCCGCCGCATGATCGCGTCGCCACTTCGGGGGAGCCGCAATCGGGCGGCTGAGAGGTCCGGGAAACCGGACGACCCCACGAACCTGATCCGGATCACGCCGGCGGAGGGAGCAAGGAGGCAGCGATGCGCGATCGCGCAACAGGCCTGTCCGACCCATACGCAGCGTCCGTTCGGGAACATCGTTCCCGGCGATGACGCACCTGTCCCGCCTTGCGCGGCCCGCGACGATCGCCGTCGGGCTGATCGCCTTGTGGCAGATCGTGGTATGGGTCACCGCCGCGCCGCCCTACATCCTGCCTGGTCCGGCCCGGGTCGCTGTGGCGTGGGTCGAGCGCAGCCCGATCCTGCTGCACCACGCTGGCATCACGGTCACCGAGATCCTGTTGGGGCTGGTGCTCGGAGCCGCCGTCGGGCTGTCGACCGCCACCGTGCTGCACACCTTCCGGCCGGTACGCCCCTGGCTGCTACCGGTCCTGGTGGTCAGCCAGGCGATCCCGGTGTTCGCGCTGGCGCCGCTGCTGGTGCTGTGGCTGGGCTATGGCATCGCCAGCAAGGTGGTGATGGCCGCACTGATCATCTTCTTCCCGGTCACCACCGCGTTCTACGACGGTCTGCGCCGGGTCGAGCCGCTTTGGATCGACGCTGCCCGCACGCTGGGCTGCCAGGGGCCGCGCCTGTTCCGGCGTGTCCGCATACCGGCAGCCCTCCCCGCCCTGGCGTCCGGCCTGCGCGTCGCTACAGCGGTTGCCCCGATCGGCGCCGTCGTCGGCGAGTGGGTCGGGTCCTCGGCCGGTCTCGGCTACCTGATGCTGCATGCCAACGGCCGCATGCAGATCGACCTGATGTTCGCCGCCCTGTTTACCCTCG
The DNA here is from genome assembly GCF_040219215.1 of Thalassobaculum sp. Classification (GTDB taxonomy): domain Bacteria; phylum Pseudomonadota; class Alphaproteobacteria; order Thalassobaculales; family Thalassobaculaceae; genus Thalassobaculum_A. The sequence continues at coordinate 260,002 of NZ_JAVJSX010000044.1, read as the reverse complement.
CGATCCTTTCGGTCGCGCTCTACACCGCCGTCGATGCGGCCTTGCGACGGGCCATGCCCTGGCAGGCCGGTGAGACGGACGACACCCGTTGACCAACCGGAGACCCCGATGCGCCTGCTGACCACCCTGCTCGCCTGCGCGATGCTGCTGATCACGTCGCCAACCCGCGCCGCCGACAAGCTGACCGTGCTTCTGGACTGGTTCGTGAACCCGGACCACGGCCCGCTGATCGTCGCACAGGAACTTGGCCTGTACGGCCAGCAAGGCCTGGAGGTCGAGTTGATCGCCCCGGCCGATCCGAACGACCCGCCCAAGCTGGTGGCCGCCGGCAAGGCCGAGATTGCGGTGTCCTATCAGCCGCAACTGCACCTGCAGGTCGCCGAGGGCCTGCCGCTGGTCCGGTTCGGCACCTTGGTCGCCACTCCCTTGAATACCCTCACCGTGCTGGCTGACGGTCCGATCAAGTCCCTGGCCGACCTGAAGGGCCGTAAAATCGGGTTCTCGGTCGCAGGCACCGAGGAAGCGACTCTGAACGCCATGCTGCGGACCGTCGGGCTGACCACCGCGGACGTCGAGCTGGTCAACGTCAACTTCTCGCTGTCGCCGTCGCTGATCTCCGGCCAGGTCGATGCGGTGATTGGCGCCTACCGCAATTTCGAGCTGAACCAGATGGATATCGTCGGACGGCCCGGCCGGGCGTTCTACGTCGAGGAGCACGGGGTTCCGCCGTTCGACCAGCTGATCTATGTCACCCACCGCGACCTGTCGTCCGACCCGCGCCTGGCACGTTTCCTTGATGCGACCGAACGGGCCGTGCAGTTCATGGTCAATCACCCGGACAAGGCCTGGGCGCTGTTCGTGAAGAACCACCCGGAGGTCGACGACGAGTTGAACCGCCGGGCCTGGCGCGACACGCTGCCGCGTTTCGCGCTCCGCCCGGCGGCCCTAGACGTCCGCCGGTATGAGCGTATGGCCACCTTCCTGAAGGACGCCGGGTTGGTGAAGTCCACCCCGCCGGTGGAGAGCTACGCCATCACCGTCCGCTGAAGCTGCGGCACCTCGACGATCCGGCAGGTCTCGACGAACTCCTGATAGAGTGCACGGGCCTGCCGGAACACCGGGCCGGGCTGCAGGTCGCGGTTTTCCCATCCGGTGACGGTCTGAACCTTTCCGGCGTTGCCGGACATCCAGATTTCGTCGGCGGTGTCGAGGTCGGCGACCGTCATCACCCGTTGCTCGACCCGCACGCCGGCGTTCCCCAGCAACCCGGTCACCCGATTCTTGGTGATCCCGTCCAGGAACGTGCCGTTCGGCTTCGGCGTGATTGCGACACCGCCTTTCGCGATCCATAGGTTGGCGTGGCTGAACTCGGCGACGTTGCCATCCGGATCGAGCATCACCGCCAGCTTAAAGCCACGGTTCATCGCGTCGCGCCGGGCCCGCTGCGAATTCGGGTACAGACACCCGGCCTTGGCGTCGGTCGGAGCCTGGTCCGGCGCAGCTCGGCGGAACGGCGACAGTGTCGCCCGTCCGGCGTTCTCGGCAGGCATGGGCATCTCGTAGATCGACAGAGCGAACAGCGTCGTGCCGGTTTCCGGCAGGATGTCGCCCCCCCGACAGAAGAACATCGGCCGCACGTAGTAGTCGGCATCGGCTGGCAACGACCGGATCCCCTCGACACACAGCGTCAGCACGTCTTCAGCCGTCCGGTCCGGTGACAGGCCGATCGCTTCAGCCGAACGGATCAGCCGGGCGCAATGCCGGTCCAGGTCCGGGGCACAGCCGCGGATCGCTCGGGCTCCGTCGAACACCGAGTTCGATGACCAGAAGCCGAGGTCGGTCGGCCCCGCCACGCGTGGTGGTTCATTGCTCCAGGCGCCCTCATAGAAGTGTATGCCGTTCATGATACCCTCCGATAACGAACGATTGTTTCACCATGGGATCATTGCGGCATTTTAGGTCAGTATTACATACCTAATTTTGCAAAGACCTTTGCACGGGCACGGTGTCACCGCGACATTTGATCCAGATGCTCAAGATTGCATTCCGTGGGGTTGGCGCCCGCGTCGGACCTGTGGCATGAATTGTCCGCTCGGTGCGTAAGATGCCGGCGTGGCAAGGTTCGGAGGGGAACACGGCGGAATGCTTCACGCATCGGTCCTTGGGGCAAGTCTGGCCGCGTTCTGGCTGCTGTTGTCCGGGTATTTCACCGAACCGCTGTTGCTGTCGCTCGGCGCCATCTCGGTGATCGTCACGGTCTATCTCGCGTTGCGCACCGACAAGTTCGACGGCGAGCGTGTCTCGCTTCGTGTCGATCTGCCGATCATCCGCTACTGGACCTGGCTGCTGATCGAGATCGTGAAAGCCAACATCGATGTCGCCAAGCTGATCCTTTCGCCGACCATGGCGCTGAGCCCGCGAATGGTGCGGGTCAAGGCGACCCAGCGCACCGATGTAGGTGTGGTGATCTACGCCAACTCGATCACCCTTACCCCCGGCACCGTCACGGTCGACATCGACGACGACGAGTTCATCGTCCACGCCATCACTCAGGAGATGGCCGATGGGTTGACCGGCGGCGACATGGGCGACCGGGTCACCGCCCTGGGCGCGCGCTGATGGATTATTCGCTGATGATGCTCGCGGCCGCGACCGCCGGTCTGTTGGTCGCCTTGCTGATCACCCTGGTCCGTGCCATTGCCGGACCCAGCCTGTACGATCGTGTTCTGGCCGTGAACAGCTTCGGCACCAAGATCGTCCTGCTGATCGCGGCCATGGGCTTCCTCGCCGGACGGCCCGATTTTCTCGACATCGCGCTGCTCTACGCCCTGGTCAACTTCATTGGGACGCTGGCTGTTCTGAAGTTCTTCCGCTACCGCAATCTGGGCGGCGCCAGCTCGATCGAGCGCAAAGCGGAGACTCAGCGATGAGCCTTATCGCGGACATCCTGGCCGGGGTGTTTCTGGCGGCCGGCGCGGTCTTCGTGCTGATCGGCTCGTTCGGCCTGTGGCGGTTGCCCGACTTCTACACCCGGCTGCATGCCGCCGGCATCACCGACACGCTGGGCCTGTCGCTCATGCTGGTCGGCATGATGTTCATGGGCGGCTGGACGCTGGTCACGGTCAAGCTGGTGTTCATGCTTCTGCTGATCCTGCTGACCAGCCCGACCGCAACCCACGCAGTCGCCAATGCCGCCTACACCGTCGGGCTGCGCCCGTTCGGCGTCCCGCCGGAAGACCTTCCCGAGAAGGAGCGCTGAGCGATGGAACTGCTGATCAACGTCGTTCTGCTCGGCCTGCTCGGGATTACCGCGATCGCCATCCTGACAACCCGCCACCTGTTCGTCGCCACGATGCTGGCCGGGGGCTACAGCCTGACGTCCGCGGCCCTGCTGGTGAACCTGGACGCGGTCGACGTGGCGTTCACCGAGGCCGCCGTCGGTGCGGGCATCTCGACCGTCCTGATGCTGGGGACGCTGACCCTTACCCGGCGTCGCGAGAAAGTCCGGAAGGACTTCCGCTGGGGGCCGTTCCTGGTGGTTCTGGCGACGGGCGCGCTGCTGGTCTACGGAACCGTCGACATGCCGGCGTTCGGCGATCCCAACGCGCCGGCCCTGCGGCACATCGTTCCGGAGTACATCGCCGGCACCCGTGACGACATCCAGATCCCGAACATCGTCACGGCGGTGCTGGCCAGCTACCGCGGCTACGACACGCTGGGCGAGACAGCGGTGATCTTCACCGCCGGTGTCGGGGTGCTGCTGCTGCTGGGGCGTCGGCGCGAAGAGGATGAAGAGGCCGGAACCCGCCGGCCGGAGCGTGACGCATGAGGCATCACCTGGTCCTGCGCGTCGTTTCCAAGATCCTGATCCCGTTCATCATCCTGTACGGGCTGTACGTTCAGTTCCATGGCGACTTCAGCCCGGGCGGCGGCTTCCAGGCCGGCGTGATCGTGGCGGCGGCCATCGTCCTGTACGCCCTGATCTTCGGCATCGAACGGGCCAGGCAGGTGTTCAAGCCGGAAGTCCTGCTCGTGATCGCGCCGCTCGGAGTGATGGTCTTCGCCCTGGTCGGCTACGCGTCAATGGTTCTGGGCGGCAACTATCTCGACTACGATTGGCTGGCGGCCAACGACACCACCGGTCAGCACATTGGCATCATCACCGTCGAGTTCGGGGTCGGCCTCACCGTGGCGTCGGTCATGACGTTGATCTTCCTGGCCTATGCCGGCCGAACCCGTGACATCGACGACGAAGATTGGTGACGATGCTCGAGTTGTTCCTAGCCAAGTACAACTACTGGATCGTCATCCTGCTGATGATGACCGGTCTGTATATTGTCGTGGCACGCGGCAATCTGGTCAAAAAGATCATCGGATTGAACGTGTTCCAGACGTCGGTGTTCATCATGTACATCTCGCTGGGAAAGGTCTCGGGCGGCACCGCGCCGATCCTGACCGGCAAGGATGAGATCTTTTCCAACCCGATCCCGCACGTGCTGATCCTGACGGCCATCGTCGTCGGCATTGCCACCACCGCGCTCGGCCTCGCCTTCGTCGTGCGGATTCGCGAGGCCTACGACTCGATCGAGGACGACGAGATCGACGATGCCGAGCAGCAGGACATGACGCGCGATCTCGAAGGACGCGTGCGATGACCGGTCCAACCCTGTCCGGGATCATCCCGCATCTTCCCGCCCTTCAGGTGGTGGTGCCGCTGCTGGCGGCGCCGATCTGCTTCCTGCTGCGCCGTGGTTCGGTCTGCTGGGGCTTTGCGACCCTCGTCAGCTGGGCGGCGTTCGCCATGTCCCTGATGCTGCTGGAAGCGGTGCTGACCGACGGCACGATCCGCTATGCGATGGGCGGCTGGATTGCACCGTGGGGCATCGAGTACGTGGTCGATGCCACCAACGCGATCGTGCTGGTGATTGTCTCCGGCATCGGCGCGGCTGTGATGCCGTACGCCCGGCGCAGCGTGATGGCGGAGATCCCGGCCAGCCAGCACGGCCTGTACTACACCGCCTACCTGCTGTGCCTTGCCGGCCTCCTCGGCGTGACGATTACCGGCGACGCGTTCAACGTCTTCGTGTTCCTGGAGATCACCTCGCTGTCGTCCTACATCCTGGTGTCGGCCGGCGCCGGGATGGACCGTCGGGCGTTGACCGCCGCGTACAACTACCTGGTGCTGGGCACCGTCGGCGCGACGTTCTTCGTGATCGGCGTCGGGCTGCTGTACATGGTCACCGGCACCCTGAACATTATCGACCTGAGCGAGCGGGTACCGGCCCTCCAGGACAACCGCACGGTCCACGTAGCGTTCGCGTTCATCGTGGTCGGCATGGGCTTGAAGCTGGCACTGTTCCCGCTGCACACGTGGCTGCCGAACGCCTACACCTACGCGCCGTCGACCGGTACCGCCTTCCTGGCCGCCACCTCGACCAAGGTGTCCGTCTACGTCCTGCTGCGCTTCCTGTTCGTGGTGTTCGCGCCGTCCTATGGGTTCATGGCGCTGACGCTGGACTACGTCCTGTTGCCCCTCGCGCTGATCGCAATGGTCGCGGCCACCATCGCCGCGATCTACCAGTACAACATCAAGCGCCTGCTGGCGTACTCCAGCGTGGCACAACTCGGCTACATGGTGCTGGGCATCGCATACGGCAGTGTCGAGGGCCTGACCGCGGCCATCCTGCACCTGTTCAACCACGCCCTGATGAAGGGCGCGCTGTTCCTGGCGCTGGGCTGCATCATGCTGCGGGTCGGCGACGTGACCATGCGGGGCGTGCAGGGGCTCGGCCGACAAATGCCATGGACCATGGCGGCGTTCGTCACCGGCGGCCTCAGCCTGATCGGCGTGCCGCTGACCGTCGGCTTCATCAGCAAATGGTACCTGATCACGGCTGCGCTGGATGATGGGCGCTGGCCGATCGCCGTGGTCATCCTGGCAAGCTCGCTGCTGGCGATCATCTATGTCTGGAAGATCGTCGAGGCCGCCTATCTGAAAGAGCCACCCGCGGGCCGCGTGGTGCGCGAGGCGCCGCTGTCGATGCTGGTCCCGACCTGGGTGCTGGTGTTGGCCAATATTGGTTTCGGCATCAGCGCCGAGTACACGGTCGGGGTCGCCCGCACCGCCGCCATTGGCCTGCTGGGAGGCACGCCATGAACCCGTCGTTCCTCCTGGCCGTTACGTTGCTGCTGCCGCTGGTCGGCGCGGTGTTCATGGCGCTCACCGGCGGTCGGCCGAATGTTCGCGAAGCGGTCACGCTGGTGACGGCCGGACTGCTGGCGGCCTCTGTGTTCGCGTTGCTGAAGGACGTCCTGGCCGGTGGTCAGGCGGCGGCCACCCTGGTCGAAGTCGCCCCCGGCCTTCCCTTGCACCTGCAGGTCGAGCCGCTCGGCATGCTGTTCGCCTGTGTCGCCAGCGGGTTGTGGATCATCAACTCGCTGTACTCGATCGGCTACATGCGCGGAAACGGCGAGCAGAACCAGACCCGTTTCTACATCTGCTTCGCGATCGCGATTTCCAGCTCGATGGGCATCGCGTTTGCCGGCAACATGTTCACCCTGTTCATCTTCTACGAAACCCTGACGCTGTCGACCTACCCGCTGGTCGCCCACAAGGGCACCGACGAGGCGAAGCGCGGTGCCCGGGTCTATCTCGGCCTGCTGATGGGCACCTCGATCGGCTTCCAGATGGTGGCGATCATCTGGACCTGGATCGCGGCCGGCACGCTCGACTTCACCGTCGGCGGCATCCTGCGCGACAAGATCGATCCGACGCTGCTGCCAATCCTGCTGGCACTCTACATGTTCGGGATCGGCAAGGCGGCGCTGATGCCGTTCCACCGCTGGCTGCCGTCGGCGATGGTGGCACCCACGCCGGTCAGCGCCCTGCTGCACGCGGTGGCCGTGGTCAAGGCCGGGGTGTTCACCGTCCTGAAGGTGATCGTGTACATCTTCGGCATCGACCTGCTTGCCGAAACCGGAGCGTCGCAGTGGCTGATCGGGGTCGCCGCCTTCACCATGCTGGCCGCCTCGCTGGTCGCCATGACCAAGGACAACCTGAAGGCCCGGCTCGCCTACTCGACCATCAGCCAGCTGTCCTACATCGTCCTTGGTGCGGCCCTGGCGACCTCCTTCGGCATCCTCGGCGGCGCTCTGCACATCGCGACCCACGCAATGGGCAAGATCACGTTGTTCATGTGCGCCGGGGCGATCTATGTCGCGACCCACAAGACCGAGATCAGCCAGATGGATGGTCTCGGCCGAAAGATGCCGTTCACCTACGCCGCATTCCTGGTCGGCTCGCTCAGCATCATCGGGCTGCCGCCGCTCGCCGGAGTGTGGAGCAAGTGGTACCTCGCGATGGGCGCGGTCGAGACCGGCGTGTGGATGGTGGTCGCGTTCTACATGATCAGTTCGCTGCTGAACGTCGCCTACCTGATCCCGGTGGTGGCACGCGGATTCTTCCGACCCTCGCCGAATCCGGTGCCCCAGTCGGTCGGCGCAGCGGCCGCTCCGGCGAAGGACGGACTGGAGGAGGCGCCGCTGCTGTGCGTGCTGCCGCCCTGCCTGACCGCGGCCGGCTGCGTCATTCTGTTCTTCTACGCGGACGAGGTGATCGACCTCCTCCGCCCGATCGTGTCCTGACGCTGGGAGGCAACGATGGCGGAACACCCCTCCTCTCCCGTTCCTGGCGAAAAGCCGCGCTGGCTCGACTATCCGCGCAACGTCACCAAGGTCGTGTGGACACTGGTCGCGGTGTGCGCGCTGCTGTTCCTGTCCGACGTGCTGTATGAGAAACACCCGACCTTCGCGGTCGAGTATCTGTTCGGCTTCTATGCCATTTACGGCTTCATCGGTTCAGTGGGACTGGTCCTCGCAGCCAAGTGGATGCGGACGATCTTGATGCGCGACGAGGACTACTATGACCGCGATAGCTGAGCTGGCGATGCCCATCAGTCCCGGCCTGATCGTCATCCTGGGCGGGCTTCTGGTTCCTTTCCTGACTGCCGGGATCGCACGGATTTACGTGTTGGCGCTCAGCGCGGCGACGCTCGTTTACGTCTTGGGACTGCCGAACGGAGAGCACGCGGCCTTTGCGTTCATGGAGCTCGACCTGCAGCTCTTGCGGGTCGACAAGCTCAGCACGGTGTTTGGAACGATCTTCCTGATCGCCCTGTTTCTCGGGAACCTGTACGCGTGGCATGAACGAGACCGGTTGCAACGCACGGCGACCCAGGTCTATGCCGGCAGTGCGATTGCCGCCGCCTATGTCGGTGACCTGGTTTCGTTGTTCGTGTTCTGGGAACTGACGGCGATCGCCTCGGTCTTCCTGGTCTGGGCGGCCGGTACCGATCGTTCGTTCCGCGCGGGCATGCGGTACCTGATCATCCAGATCGGCTCCGGCGTCATCCTGCTCGCCGGTGTCCTGTTCCACTTCCACGAGACCGGTTCGATTGAGTTCGGCCACATTGGATTGGGGTCGGTCGGCGGCGCCCTGATTCTGCTGGCGTTCGGCATCAAGTGCGCCTTCCCGCTGCTGCACAACTGGCTGCAAGACGCCTATCCGGAAGCGACGGTCACCGGAACCGTGATCCTGTCAGCCTTCACCACGAAACTGGCCGTGTACGCGCTGGCCCGGTCGTATGCCGGGACCGACATGCTGATCTGGATCGGCGCGACCATGACCGCCTTCCCGATCTTCTATGCGGTGATCGAGAACGACCTGCGTCGAGTGCTTGCCTACAGCCTGAACAACCAGCTCGGCTTCATGGTCGTCGGCGTCGGAATCGGGACCGAGCTGGCTCTGAACGGCACTGCGGCGCACGCGTTCTCGCACATCCTCTACAAAGCGCTTCTGTTCATGTCGATGGGCGCCGTGTTGTTCCGTACCGGCACGTGCAAGGGGTCCGAACTCGGCGGCCTTTATAAGACCATGCCGTGGACGACCGGCTTCTGCATCGTAGGTGCAGCGTCCATCTCGGCCTTCCCGCTGTTCTCCGGCTTCATCTCCAAGTCGATGATCCTGACCGCCGCCGGCGGCGAGGGTCACTTCATCACCTGGGCGATTTTGCTGTTCGCATCGGCGGGCGTGTTCCACCACTCCGGAATCAAGGTGCCGTTCTTTGCCTTCTTCGCCCACGACAGCGGACTGCGGCCGAAGGAAGCCCCGTGGAACATGTTGCTCGCCATGGCGATAACGGCCGGGCTCTGCATCGGCATCGGCGTCTGGCCGGAGCCGCTGTACGCGATGCTGCCGTTCCCGGTTGACTATGTTCCGTATACAGCCGCCCACGTCATCACCCAACTCCAGCTCCTGCTGTACGCCGCCCTCGCCTTCACCTTCCTGATGCGCACGGGGCTGTATCCGCCGGAGCTGCGCTCGACCAACCTCGACTCCGACTGGATCTACCGGCGGATCCTGCCGGGCGTCGTCCACAATCTTGGCATGGGCATCGAGACGGTCTGGTCCCGCCTGACCGGTGGCGGCCGGGCCATTGTCTCTGCCTCGATCGATGCCGCATCACGAAACTTCGGCCCGTACGGCATCGTCGGACGCACGGTTCGGGTCGGCAACGGTGTGGCCTGGGTCGCGGTGCTGCTGCTGGTGACGCTGCTGGTTGGTTACTCGGCAAACTGATGCCCAGGTTTGCTGCGGGTTCTGGCGGTCCTTCGCCAAATTTGTTAAGCGATGTCCGATCCACGGCGTCGCCGACGAAAGGTCTCTTGCAATGGATATGACCGGCCAGCACACCATCCCGGCCTCCCGCCAGATCGTCTGGGACGCGCTGAACGATCCGGATGTGCTGAAGGAGTGCATTCCGGGCTGTGAGGAGATCGACAAGACCGGCGACACCGGTTTCACCGCCAAGGTCTCGGTCAAGGTAGGGCCGGTGAAGGCCAAGTTCGGCGGTCAGGTGACCCTGTCGGACATCAATCCACCGAACGGCTACACGATCTCCGGCGAGGGAAAAGGTGGCGCCGCCGGTTTCGCCAAGGGCGGAGCCAAGGTCAAGCTGGAGGACGCCGACGGTGGGGCCGCCACGGTCCTCAGCTACGAAGTCACCGCTTCGGTTGGCGGCAAGCTGGCCCAGATCGGTGCCCGATTGATCGATTCCACGGCCAAGAAGTACGCCAACGATTTCTTCGCCAAGTTCAGCGAGATTGCGGCAAGCCGGGGTGCTGGAAGCACAGCATCCGCCGGAGCGGCCGTTGCGCCGGCCCAGGCCGGCCATCACAAGGAGGATACCGCGGTGGCATCGAGCAACCCGATGAAGGAAGAAATGAAGCGCCTGGGTATCCCGGACGAGAATGTCTATCCCGGCATGCACTGGGCCGTTCTGGTGAGCTGGGGCGCCGTCGCCGCCGCCGTGGTGCTGTTCCTGGTCTCCGCCCACAGCTGACCGCTCGACCGTCGCCTGTAGGACCGTCTGAGAACAACGGAGATTGTCATGAAAGTGCGCGCCGCCGTCGCCATCGAAGCCGGCAAGCCGCTTGAGATCGCCGACGTCGATCTGGAGGGCCCGCAGGCCGGCGAAGTCCTCGTCGAGGTCAAGGCGACCGGGATCTGCCACACCGATGCGTTCACGCTGTCGGGCGGCGATCCGGAGGGCATCTTCCCGTCGATCCTGGGGCACGAGGGCGCCGGTGTCGTCGTCGAGGTCGGGCCCGGTGTGAAGGGACTGAAGGCCGGCGATCACGTGATCCCGCTGTACACCCCGGAATGCCGGGAGTGCGAATACTGCCTGAACCCCAAGACCAACCTGTGCCAGGCGATCCGCACGACCCAGGGCAGAGGCCTGATGCCGGACGGTACCTCGCGGTTCTCGATGAACGGCAAGCCGCTGTTCCACTACATGGGCTGCTCGACATTCTCGAACTACACGGTCCTGCCGGAGATCGCGCTGGCGAAGATCCGCCCCGACGCCCCGTTCGACAAGGTCTGCTACATCGGCTGCGGCGTTACCACCGGGATCGGTGCGGTGATCAACACCGCCAAGGTCGAGCCGGGCTCCAAGGTGGTGGTGTTCGGGCTGGGCGGCATCGGGCTCAACGTCCTTCAGGGCGCCCGACTGGTCGGTGCCGACATGATTGTCGGCGTCGACCTGAACCCGGCGCGGCGCGAACTGGGGGCAAAGTTCGGCATGACCCACTTCGTGAACCCGAAGGAGGTTCAGGGCGACCTGGTGGCGCATCTGGTGGAGTTGACCGGCGGCGGTGCGGACTACTCGTTCGAGTGCATTGGCAACGTTAACACGATGCGGCAAGCTCTTGAATGCGCGCACAAAGGCTGGGGTGAGAGCATCATCATTGGCGTGGCCGGCGCCGGCCAGGAGATCTCCACCCGTCCGTTCCAGCTGGTGACCGGCCGCTCGTGGCGGGGCACCGCGTTCGGCGGCGCCCGCGGCCGTACCGACGTGCCGAAGATCGTGGACTGGTACATGGACGGCAAGATCAACATTGACGACCTGATCACCCACACCATGCCCCTCGATCAGATCAACGACGGCTTCCACCTGATGCACGAAGGCAAGTCGATCCGCAGCGTCGTCGTATACTGACGATACGCCGCCTCACGCAGGCGTGGTTGGACAAACCCGGCGGCCACCGCATCTCCACCGACGTAACATCGTTACGCGCTCCGGCATTGACGTTTCGGAGAGTTGTAACGCCGACGATCGATGGAGAACGCATTTGGATCTAGCATCGCTGCTGTCAGGCTGCCGCCTTGCCTTGCCGGAAGACCGCCAACGGCTGGGCCGCGCCTGGGATGATCACGTGGCGGCAGTGCTTCCGGCCGCGTTGCCCGCGACCTACAAGGTCTGCGTTGCCCATCCGTCCCTGAAGTCCTTCCTGTGGGGGCAGGATCAGGCGGCGTGGACCGCGGCCCACGGCGAACGCTGGCGCGCAGTGTTCGAGGTCGGCGTCGACCAGCAGCACTACGACCGTGTTCTGGGCTTTGCCGAGGGCGATCTGGAAGCCGGCTTGGACCCCGCTGTCTACGGCATGTTCTTCGCCGAGCTCTCCGACCAGATCAACACCCGTATCCTGGCGGATGACCCGGTCGGTGACAGTCACCGTAAGGCGGTGTCTGCGGTCTCGCGATTGATGAGCACCGAGACGGTAATCGCCACTACCGCCTTCGATCAGGCCTTGCGCCGCCGATCCGCACGCACTATCGCCGATTTGACCAGTTCGCTGGGCACCAGCGTCGGGGCCACGATAAACGGGGTCGCCGCCGCCTCCGAGGAGTTGTCGGCCAGCATGGCGACCGTGGAGTCGAACGTCTCGCGCAGCCTAGGGCACGCGCGCACCATTGCCGGCACGGTCGGCGACACGGTTCAGCAGATCGACGAGTTCAAACGGGCGATCAGCGACATCCTGGCCCTGCTCGGCTCGATCAAGTCGATCGCCGGCCAGACCAACATGCTGGCCCTGAACGCGACGATCGAGGCCGCCCGGGCTGGCGATGCCGGCCGCGGGTTCGCCGTGGTCGCCCGCGAGGTAAAGGAGTTGGCCAACGCCGCCCGAACGGCGGCAGAATCCATCGGCAGCAACACCGACCGACTGCGGGCCTTGCTCGGCATCGTCGGCGTCGCGTTCACCGACGTGACGGAGAAGGTCGACACGATGGTGGTGCTGATGGATGAGACCGGCTCTGCGACACAGGAACAGCGGCTCGCCACGGCCGAAATTGCATCGCGCATGGCCGGCGTGTCGAGCGAGGTCGATCAAACGATTGCGGGCATCAACCAGCAGCACGCCGCCTAGCTGTTAAGACGCACGCTCGGCCCGGATCATCAGGCAACGACCGCCAACTCCGCCATGCTGGCCTCGTAGTCGACGATCGTGCGCCGCATGTGCGCGACCAGCAGGGTGCGCGCGCCCGCGGCGTCGCCGGCCTTGATGAGGTCCCGCAGATCCCGATGATCGCGCAGCGACATCGCGTTCAACGCCGGATCGGTCGCCAGCTTGGCCCGCAGGGCCTGGATGCGGAACGCAAACCCGGCATAGCAGTCCGCCAGATATCGGTTGCCCGAGTGGTCGCAGAGCACCCGGTGATAGTCCGCATCAAGGATCCGATACCGTCCGCAGTCGTCGGCGGCTACCGCATCGGTCATCGCATCGACGATGACGGTCAGCGCCGTCGCGATCGGCTCCGGGTTGCGGGCCATCGCCCGATCCAGCGCCGTGACCTCCAGGGTCTCGCGGAGTTCGCCGAGTTGCTGGATTTCATCCATGCTCATCTCGAACACGAAACTGCCGCGCTGAGGCTGGATCGACACCAGCCCCTCCATCTTGAGCTGCAGCAGCGCCTCGCGGATCGGGGTCTTGCTGACGCCAAGCTCCAGGGCCAGCGCGTTTTCGGACAGCGGCGTCCCGAGGCCGAGTTCGCCACGCACGATACGGCTACGGATCTGATCCGCGGCCAGCGTAGTCAAGGATTTCGGTCGTTGCAGGACCCGCATCGGCTCAGCCATACCTTCAGTGCTCTCCAGTGTTCGTCGCCGGTTCCCGATGCCCTTCGGTATTCGGCGTGGCAGATCTACCACATATGTGGTCGATGAGGACCATTCCATTCCGCTGCCGCGGTCCAGGCACGCAATCAACCCGCCGATCGATCCCCCCGGCGACCCGGCTTGTGGTTAACGAAGCGCCGGTCGCCGCTTGACCTGTGACGGGCGCGGAAAGAGACTGTGCCGGAATGGGGACGGCGGCCGCTTTGCCGCCAGATCGGAATCCCCGGCGACAAACGAAACTGACCGCACGCTTCACGAGGGAGATCAGGGCATGCCCACGGTTACCATGACGGTGAACGGCAAGAAGGTATCGGGCGAGGTCGAGGCCCGTACCCTGCTCGTTCAATTCCTGCGCGAGAACCTCCACCTGACCGGCACCCATGTCGGCTGCGACACCAGCCAGTGCGGCGCCTGCGTCGTCCACATCAATGGTGATTCGGCCAAGTCCTGTTCCATGCTCGCCGTTCAGGCGGAGGGCACCGAGGTCACCACGATCGAGGGTCTCGCCAACGGCGACGAGTTGCACCCGATGCAGGCGGCGTTCAAGGAGCACCATGGCCTGCAGTGCGGCTTCTGCACTCCCGGCATGGTCATGAGCGCGGTCGACCTGGTGAAGAAGAAGCCGAAGGCGAGCGAGCACGAGATCCGGGAATGGCTTGAGGGCAACATCTGCCGCTGTACCGGGTACCACAACATCGTGAAGGCTATTCAGCACGCGCAACAGACGATGTGACCGGTCCCACCTATAAGAAAAACCAACGGGATTCGGCCAGACAGGGGAGCGAGACATGCCTGATGGAGGTACCGGTATCGGCGCGGCCGTGAAGCGCGTCGAAGACAAGCGGTTCTTGACCGGTCGCGGCAACTATACCGACGACATCAATCGTCCGGGTCAGACCTACGCCTACATCCTGCGCAGCCCGCACGCGCATGCCAAGATCAACCGCATCGACACGTCGGCCGCCGCGTCGGCGCCGGGTGTGGCCGCAGTCTTTACCGGTGCCGACATGCAGGTCGGATCCCTGCCCTGCGGCTGGCAGATCCACTCCAAAGACGGCTCGCCGATGCACGAGCCCGGGCATCCTCCCCTGGCCCAGGGCAAGGTCCGTTGCGTCGGTGACCAGGTCGCGGTCGTCATCGCCGACACCTACGCCCAGGCCAAGGACGCAGCCGAGAAGATCGTCGTCGACTATTCGCCGTTGCCCGCCGTCATCGACATGAACAAGGCGCTCGGCGGCAAGACCCTGGTGCACGACGAGATCGGCACCAACCTCTGCTACGACTGGGAGATCGGCGACGCGGCCCAGACGGACGCGGCGTTCGCCAAGGCCGCCCACGTCACCAAGATCGACATCGTCAACAACCGGCTGGTTCCGAACGCCATGGAACCGCGTGCCGCGATCGGCGAGTTCGATCAGGCGACCGGCGAGTACACGCTGTACACCACCAGCCAGAATCCCCACGTGATCCGCCTGCTGATGGGTGCGTTCGTGCTGTCGATCCCCGAGCACAAGCTGCGGGTGGTGGCACCGGACGTCGGCGGCGGCTTCGGATCCAAGATCTACCACTACGCCGAGGAGGCCATCGTCACCTGGGCGTCGAGCCGGGTGCGCCGGCCGATCAAGTGGACGGCCGACCGCTCTGAGGCCTTCATCAGCGATGCCCACGGGCGCGACCACATCACCCACGCCGAACTGGCGATGGACAGCGAAGGCAAGTTCCTGGCGCTGAAAGTCGACACCAAGGCCAACATGGGTGCGTATCTGTCGACCTTCGCGACCTGCGTGCCGACCTATCTTTACGCCACCCTGCTGGCCGGCGTTTACACGACACCGCTGATCTACTGCAACGTGAAGGCTATCTTCACCAACACCGTTCCGGTCGATGCCTATCGCGGCGCCGGGCGGCCGGAAGCAACCTATCTCATTGAACGCCTGGTCGACCGTGCCGCCCGCGAGATGGGCATCAGTCAGGTCGATATCCGCCGGCGAAACTTCATCCCGCCGGACGCCTTCCCCTACCAGACGCCGGTGGCGCTGCAATACGACAGCGGGAACTACATCGCGACCCTCGACGCGGCCCAGAAGGCGGCCGACGTCGACGGTTTCGAGGCCCGTCGCAAGGCGTCCGCGGCCAAGGGCAAGCATCGCGGCCTCGGCTACTCCACCTATCTCGAAGCCTGTGGCATCGCGCCGTCGGCGGTTGTCGGTTCGCTCGGCGCCCGCGCCGGCCTTTACGAGTCGGCCGAGGTTCGGGTCCATCCGACTGGGTCGGTCACAGTGTTCACCGGTTCGCACAGCCACGGCCAGGGCCACGAGACGACCTTCGCCCAGCTGGTGTCCGAAAAGCTCGGGCTTCCGATGGAGAACATCGAGATCAGCCACGGCGACACCAACAAGGTGCAGTTCGGCATGGGCACCTACGGCTCGCGTTCGCTGGCCGTGGGCGGCGAGGCGATCGTCAAGGCGCTCGACAAGGTGATCGCCAAGGCCAAGAAGATCGCCGCGCACATCATGGAGGCCTCGGACTCCGACATCGAGTTCAAGGACGGCGTCTTCACGGTCGCCGGCACCGACAAGACCCTGCCGTTCGGACAGGTCGCGCTGACGGCGTATGTCCCGCACAACTTCCCGCACCAGGAGCTCGAGCCCGGCCTGGACGAGAAGGCGTTCTATGACCCGTTGAACTTCACCTTCCCGGGTGGTTGCCACATCTGCGAGGTCGAGATCGACCCGGACACCGGCGTGGTCAAGGTCGAGCGGATGACGGCGGTCGACGATGTCGGCCGGGTCATCAACCCGATGATCGTCGCCGGCCAGATCCACGGCGGCCTGGCCCAGGGTATCGGCCAGGCCCTGCTGGAGGGCTGCGTCTATGACGATGACGGCCAGCTCGTGACCGGCTCGTACATGGACTACACCATGCCGCGCGCCGACAACCTGCCGTCGTTCTCGGTCGGCACCGAGAGCACCCTGTGCCAGCACAACTCGCTGGGCGTGAAGGGCTGCGGCGAGGTCGGTGCGATCGGCTCGCCGCCGGCGGTCATCAACGCCGTCGTCGACGCGCTCTGGCATCTGGGCATCCGCGACATGACCATGCCGGCAAGCCCGCAGGTCGTGTGGGCGGCCATCAACAGCGCCCGGCCAGCGGCTGCGGCTGAATGACCACGGACGAGAACTAGGAGACCGACGATGTACGCATTCGATTATCACAAACCGTCGTCCGTGGCGGACGCCATCGCCGCCCTGAAAGGGGCGGAAGACGGCAAGTTCGTGGCCGGCGGCATGACCCTGATACCGACGCTGAAACAGCGCCTGGCACAACCTTCCGACCTGATCGATCTCGGCGGGGTCAAGGAACTGGTCGGAATCACCGTCTCAGGCAACACGGTGACGATCGGTGCCATGACTACCCACGCCGCGGTCGCCAAGTCGGCCGAGGTCGCCAAGGCAATCCCGGCGCTGGCGGCCCTGGCCGGCGGCATCGGCGACCCGCAGGTCCGCAACCGCGGCACCATCGGCGGCTCGATCGCCAACAACGACCCGGCTGCCGACTATCCGGCCGCCTGCCTCGCGCTCGGGGCGACCATCAAGACCGACAAGCGCGAGGTGAAGGCCGACGACTTCTTCACCGGCCTGTTCGAAACCGGTCTGGCCGAAGACGAGGTCATCGTCTCGGTGTCGTTCCCGACCGCCGAGAAGGCCGCGTACATGAAGTTCGACAACCCGGCATCGCGCTACGCCCTGGTCGGCGTGTTCGTGGCCAAGGCGGGCGGCGGTGCCAAGGTCGCGGTGACCGGCGCCGGGCAGAACGGCGTGTTCCGGGTTCCGGAAATGGAGAAGGCGTTGTCGACCAATTGGTCGGCTGATGCGGTCGCCGGCCTGAAGGTCGACGCGGGCACCTTGAATGCCGACATCCATGCCAGCGCCGACTACCGCGCCCATCTTATCACGGTCATGGCCAAGCGGGCGGTTGCCGCCGCCGGCTGACGGGCCGTCTCATCCAGACAATGGGCCGGCCTCTCGGGGCCGGCCTTTTGCGTTCCGGAGACCCGCATGCGCCGTCGAGTGCGCGAAGAGACACAGGCCGTCACATGATTTGCACGGTCGCGCGGCATTTAGTCTCTTGATCGCGTCGTCTCACTGGGTATGTTGCGCCGCAGCATTTTGAGGTCACGAGGACCAGGACATGAGACTCGACAAGATCGCCATCGGCCACAACCCGCCCTACGACATCAACGTGATCATCGAGGTCGGCCTGGGATCGGACCCGGTGAAGTACGAGTTGGACAAGGAGTCCGGTGCCCTGTTCGTCGACCGGTTCCTGCACACCGCGATGAGCTATCCGGTGAACTACGGGTTCGTGCCGCACACCCTGTCGGACGACGGCGATCCGGTCGACGTCATGGTCGCGGGCCAGGTGCCGATCCTGCCGAAGTCGGTCGTACGGGTCCGCCCGGTCGGCGTCCTGATCATGGAAGACGAGGCCGGCCAAGACGAGAAGATCCTGGCTGTTCCGGTGGACAAGTTGCACCCGTACTACGCCGACATCGGCTCGTGGCGCGATCTGCCGAAGATCCTGATCGACCAGATCCAGCACTTCTTCACCCACTACAAGGACCTGGAGGCCAACAAGTGGGTGAAGGTGAAGGGCTGGGGCGACACCGAAGAGGCGCTCGACTTCATTCGCGCCGGAATCCGTTCCGCCGAATCGAAGGCCGCGGAATAGGCGACGACCGGCCCGACGGGCCGGCCGTCACGGTTTCTCGTGCGGTCTAACCGGCCTTCAGATCGGCCAGCAGTTGTTCCCGGCGTTTCTTGATCTCGTTCAGGTCTTTCTCGCAGTGGTCGTCCAGTGCCTTCTCGCCAGGTGACTTCTCATCCTTGCACATCTCCCACCGCAGCCGGTGCCATTCGTCGGTATCGTGGCCGACCTCTGTCGCTCGCCGGGTCACGTATGCCGAGCGGTCGGTGGCCGAAGCTGACGCTCGCGGCGGCAAGTCGACCTTGACCGCATCCGAGAACGCGTACACGTCGGTGCGTTGCGCGGCACCAGTGGCAAGCGCAGGAAGGCCGCCCAAGAGCAGGAACATGGCACCGGTCGCGGCGACGGCACGCTTGCCCTCGGCAGTCTCCTCCGACGCCAGGTAGCGGGTCGTCGGCGAGCCGCCGGCAACCGGGGTACAGACCAGTTCGACCACCCGGGCATTTCGGGGCACGTACAGCGTGCCCGGCACGTCCGTCGTTGCGCTCCAGTCCGACCGCGCCCGCGATCGGTGCATCAGGACAGGATGCGCGGAGCAGCGCGCCGATCCGCCATCCGAACTGAGCGCCACGGGCTGCAGACGGACGTCATCCACCAGTTTCTCACCGTTCTGCGGCGTTGCCGTGCAACCGGCCAGCACCACAGCCAGCCCGGCAGCAATCATAGTACGAGACATACCCCCACCCTCACTGTCATGAAGCGATTCAAACGGCTCTATAAGGCGATTCGTCCATCCCTGGCCACCCGCAGCGTGCGTGCCGTCTCCGTTGCCTTGTCGAGCCTCCGGCTGTGGTCTAAAACCGCCGGAAACCAATGCACGCAGTAGGGAGGCACGCTCATGGCCGCTGACGGCCAATCCGTCCGTACCGGTCCGCTCTCGGGGATCACCGTCGTCGATGTCAGCCGGATCCTTGCCGGGCCCTACTGCACCTTGATGCTCGCCGAACTTGGCGCCCGGGTGATCAAGGTCGAGACCCCGGAGACCGGAGACGACGCCCGCCACTACGGACCGTTCGTGAACGGCAAGTCGGCGTATTTCCAGTCGATCAATCGCGGCAAGGAAAGCATCGCCCTCAATCTCAAGCAGGACGATGACCGCGCGATCTTCGACGACCTGCTGGCGACCGCCGATGTGGTGGTCGAGAACTTCCGGCCTGGTACGATGGAGAAGTTGGGCTACGGCTGGGACACCCTGCACCCGAAATACCCCAAGCTGATCTACGCGGCGGCCTCGGGCTTCGGACACTCCGGCCCGGACATGACCCGACCAGCGTATGACATGGTGGTCCAGGGCATGGGCGGGATCATGAGCGTGACCGGGCATCCCGGCACGCCGCCGACACGCATCGGCATGTCGATCGGCGACATTGGATCCGGCCTGTACACCGCTGTCGGCCTGCTGTCGGCGCTCTATCACCGGACCATGACCGGCGAGGCCACGAAGGTCGACATCGGCATGTTCGACTGCCAGCTTGCCCTGCTGGAGAACGCCGCAATGCGGTACTTCACCTCGGGCGTCGCGCCCGGACCGCTTGGCGCACGTCACCCGTCGATCACCCCGTTCGAGGCGTTCGAGACGGCAGACGGCTACATCATCATCGCCGCCGGCAACGACAGTCTGTTCCGCAAGATGGCCGACGGGCTGGGCCGGCCGGACTGGAAGGACGATCCGCGTTTCGTCAGCAACCCTCTACGGGCTGAGAACGTTGAGACACTGAAGGTCGAGATCGAGGCCGTCCTGAAAGCCGACACCACCGAGCATTGGATGTCGGTCCTGGATGTCGCGGGCGTACCGGCCGGCCCGATCAACAACATCGGCCAGGCGGTCAACTATCCCCAGGCCGCCGCCAGGAACATGATCGTCGATGTCGACGATCCAATCACCGGCCCGATGAAGGTGATCGGCAACCCGATCAAGATTTCCGGCTTTGCCGACCCCACCACCCGCGCTCCGGCCCCGAATCTGGACCAGGACCGCGCAACCATTCTGAAGGAGATCGGACGATGAACCTGATGGTAAGCGATCTCGACTACGGCCAGTCGCCGTCCATCGAGCCGAACCTGGACCCCTATGCCCTGGCCAAGTCACTGTCCGGCCGACACCTGATCGGCGGCAAGCTGGTACCCGCGGCCTCCGGCAAGACCTTCGAGGTGATCTATCCGGCGACCGGTGCGGTGATCGGGTTCGGTGCCGCCGGTGACTCCGAAGATGTCGACCGGGCCGTGAAGTCGTCGACCGAGGCGCAGACGGCCTGGGCCAAGACCCGCGCCCGCGACCGTGGCAAGCTGCTCTATCGGTGTGCCGAAGCGCTGGAGAAGCATGTCGAGGAACTCGGCCGGCTGATCGCGCTGGAGACCGGGAAGGCACTGCGTACCGAAAGCCGGGTCGAAGCCTCGATCTTGGCCGACGCGTTCTACTTCCACGCCGGCCTCGGCTCCGAGTTGAAGGGCGAGACGGTTCCGCACCACCCGGACATGCTGACCATCACCGTGCGCGAGCCTGTAGGCGTGGTCGGGGCGATCATCCCGTGGAACGTGCCGCTGCTGCTGATGGCTCTGAAGATCGCCCCGGCGATCCTCGCCGGAAACGCGGTCATCGTGAAATCGGCCGAGGAAGCGCCGCTGACCGTGCTGCGGGTCTGCCAGATCCTCAACTCAGTGCTGCCGGCCGGCATCTTCAACATGCTCTCGGGCTTCGGCCCTGAGTGCGGCGCGCCGCTGGTCGCGCACCCGAAGGTCGGCAAGATCACCTTCACCGGCTCCGTGGAGACCGGCAAGATCGTCTACAAGACCGCCGCCGACAAACTGATCCCCGTGACCCTGGAGCTCGGCGGCAAGTCGCCGATGATCGTGTTCCCGGACGCCAACGTGGACAAGGCGGTCGATGGCGCGGTGATCGGCATGCGCTTCACCCGTCAGGGCCAGTCCTGCACGGCGGCCAGTCGGATCTTCGTGCACGACAAGGTCTATGACGAGTTCGTCAAGAAGCTGCGCGGCAAGGTCGACGCAATGGTGATGGGCGATCCGCTGGACGAGAAGACCGACATCGGCACCATCATCTCGCCGGAGCAGTTCAAGAAGGTCCAGGGCTACATCGATCACGGCAGGAAGGAGCCCGGCGCCAAGCCGATCGAATGCTCCGCCATGCCGACCGACCCTGCCTTTAAGGACGGTCTGTTCGTCCGCCCGGTGGTGTTCACCGAGATCGGTCACGACAGCCGACTGGCCCGCGAGGAGATCTTCGGTCCGGTGACCTGCATCTTCCGCTGGTCCGACCAGGAGCAGGTGCTGGCCGCGGCCAACGACACCGAGTACGGCCTGGCCGCCACGGTCTGGACCAACGACCTGAAGGCGGCGCTGAGCTTCACCGAGCGACTGGAAGCCGGTTTCGTCCAGGTGAACCAGAACCTGGTCGTCCAGCCCGGCCTCAGCTATGGCGGCGTCAAGAACTCCGGCCTCGGCAAGGAAGCCACGCTGGAGTCGATGCTGGAGCACTTCACCCACAAGAAGACGATCATCTTCAACAAGACCTGACGCGTGACGGCACCGTCGCGTCCCCCGACGAACGGCGGGACCAGTTCTCCGAAAGGACGCTGGTCCCTCCGCCGTCGGCTGGTCGTCGGCTTGGTCCTGGTAGTGCTGGCGCTTAACGCGCTGGCAGCCGGCGGGGTGTGGTGGCTGCAGACCTCTGTTCCGACGATCGACGGCCGAATCGACGGTCTCGCCGGGCTCGACGGTCCGGTCGAGGTGACCCGCGACTCCCGCGGAGTCCTCTACATCAAGGCAGGTACACCGACCGACGCAAGCTATGCGCTCGGTTTCGCGCACGCCCAGGACCGCCTCTGGCAGATGGAGTTGACCCGCCGGATCGGCATGGGGCGGCTTGCGGAGATCGTCGGGGAACCCGGACTCAACGTCGACCGGATGATCCGAACGCTCGGCCTGCACCGCTTGGCAGAGGTCAATCTGCAGCGCCTGTCACCGGAACCGCGCGCCCATGTCGATGCCTATGCGGCGGGCGTGAACGCCTACCTCGACAGCCGGACCGGCGCCCTGCCCCTTGAGTTCATCGCGCTGGGCTTCAATCCGGAACCGTGGCGCCCGGCCGACAGCCTGGTGTGGGGCCGGCTGATGTCACTCCAGCTTGCCGGAAACTGGTTTGGAGAGATCCTGCGGGCACGGATGCTGAAAGCCGGGCTCACGCTGGCCGATCTTGAGATCCTCTGGGCAGCCGGATCCGACGAGACCTCGGCTCCGACCGCGCCATCACTGGCGGGAACCGAGGCCGTCGATGCGATCAAGTTGGCCGGCCTAGCCGATGCCCTGCCGTCTGAAGTTGCGCCCCGCCTCGCCTCGAACGTCTGGGCCCTGTCCGGATCGCGCACGCCGACCGGCAAGCCCGTGCTGGCCGGCGATCCGCACCTGGCGCTGACCGATCCAGTTCATTGGACCCTGGCTCGCATCGAGGCGCCCGGCTATCGGCGGGTCGGTGCGTTCGTGCCCAGCGTGCCGTTCCTGGTCATCGGCCACAACGGACGCGTCGCCTGGTCGATGACCACCACCCCGTCCGACACCCAGGACCTGTTCGTGGAGAAGATCGATCCGGCAGACCCTGCGCGCTATCTCACGCCCGATGGCACAGCGGCTTTCGAGACCCGCATCGAGAGAATTCGCGCCGGTGACACGATGGTCGAGCAGACCGTGCGCTCGACCCGGCACGGGCCGGTCGTCTCAGACGCGATGGCGACTGCAGGCGCTGCCACACCGAACGGCGCGGTTCTGGCGCTGGCTTCTCCAGTACTCCGTGAGGACGACGATACCGCCGAGGCGCTGTTCCGGATGGCGGCGTCGACGAACGCCTCTGAGTTCATCAGCGCTCTTCACGGCTTCCACGCGCCCCAGCAGAACGTTGCGTTTGCCGATTCCGATGGCCGCATCGGCCTGATCTCAGCCGGCCGGGTTCCAATTCGGCGATCCGGCAACGGTTTCCTGCCGTCGGCCGGTTGGACCGGCGAGCAGGACTGGATGGGGTGGGCGCCGTTCCATGCCTTGCCTGCGACCGTCGATCCGGCGGGCGGCGCGCTGGTGAATGCCAACAACCGCGTGATTGGTATCGATCCCGGACTATACCTGGGCCGCGAGTTCGACGCCCCCTACCGCGCCGAACGGATCATCGAACGCCTTCGCGACACTGACGGCTCGGTCATTGCGATGTCGTCGATCCAGTCCGACACGGTGTCGCTGTTTGCCCGCGACCTTGTGCCCGTGCTGTTGCAAACGATCGGACACACCGCACCCGACTCCGTCACAAAGGCGGCAATCGACCTGCTGCGCACCTGGGACGGCGACATGGCACTGGATCGACCCGAACCGGTCGTCTTTGCGGCCTGGATCGATGTCCTGCACCAACGGCTGTTCGCCGACGATCTCGGCCCGCTCATGCCTCAGTACAGTCGGATCCGAGCCGAAACCATGTTGAAGGTACTGACGGCAGAGCGGCGCTGGTGCGACGACCAGCGCACCGAAGCGGTGGAGAGCTGCTCGGACATCGCCGCCGGTGCGCTGTCGGAGGCAATGGCGACCATGACACGCCAGTTCGGCGGCGACGTTGCAAAGTGGCGCTGGGGCGATGCCCATCACGCGGAATTCGAACACCGGGTCTGGAGCCGGGTCCCGGTTCTCGATCGCCTTCTTCAGCGACGCTCGGAGACCGGTGGCGGCGACTACACCGTCAGCCGGGGCAGTTGGTCGCGCGCTGACAAGCCGGCGTTCAAGCACGCTCACGGTGCGTCGCTGCGGGTGGTCTACGATCTGTCGGATCTGGATCGTTCGGGGTTCGTAGCGGCGCTCGGCCCGTCGGGGAACCCATTCTCACCATTCTATTCAACCTGGCAGCCCGACTGGACTTCCGGTCGGCTGTTCGAGATACCCGAGCAACCGGAAACCCCGCACGCCATCCTGCGGTTGGAGCCGTAGAGCGCTAGAATCGTACCTTCGCACCGACCACGAACTTCTGATCGAGCCGGCTCTCACCGAGCCGCCCTTCCCGATCGTTCTCGCCGACATACAGCGCCTGATATGCCGCCGACACCGCCCACGTGTCACCGAGATCGAAATCGGCGCCAAAGCCGATGTGCGCGGTTGCCGCCATCTCGTCCCGGACGCTTGGGTCGACGGTTCCCGCCGCACCCGGTGCACCATCGATTCCGAGATAACTGACGCCCACACCACCGACGATTCGCGGTGTCACCAGGGTACCGGTCTGGAAGTCGTAGGTTCCCGACACCATCAAGGCGCGATCGTCCAAGCGCTCGGTTCGCGGCGACGTCGGCCCGGACGTGAAGGCCATCATCTCATTGCCGGATATCTGGGAAAACACGACGCCGAAATCGACGCGGCCTGCTCTCGGATCAAATGTGAGGTAGTCGCGAAGGGTCTTGGGGCTGTCGTCGGTTCCGCCCACGACATACCAATCTCCGGCGGGCGGTTTGGCTTCGTCGGCAAAGGACGTCCCGGCGAAACACACCACAGCGGCAACCGCCAAAGCAGCCGAAAGCGCAGCAGATACTGGTCGTTGGGCCGATGCAGCCACTTCGCCGCCCTCCGCGTCACGGCGGCGACCGGGAAGCCGGGTGCGCTGCCATGCGTCACTTTCCCCACCCTCCCGATCAAGATGTATCACGAGCGGTGTCGAATGCCAACGTGAGTCAAGGTCTTCACGGGATAGACTACGGCCGTCTTCCTAATGAATCCTTTCGAGCGGCGGACAAATTGTTCGTTGCTGAAACATAGACGTGAGAATGAGCAATGCCGTTTCCGGTCGATCTGCACGCGATCCAGAGTGCCGCCAGCCTCATTCGCGGTTCCGTGGTCCACACGCCCACCGTGGCCAGTCCCACCCTTTCCCGGATGTTCGGCTGCCGCCTTTCGCTGAAACTGGAGACCCAGCAGCACACCAGTTCCTTCAAGGAGCGTGGCGCTCTGGTGAAGCTGTCGGGCCTCGACGCAGACGAGCGCCGCCGAGGCGTGATCGCCATGTCGGCCGGCAACCACGCCCAAGGCGTGGCCTACCACGCGGCACGCCTGGGTATTCCGGCCACCATCGTCATGCCGGAAACCACGCCCTTCTCGAAGGTCGAACGCACGCGCGCGCATGGCGCGCAGGTCGTTCTGCGCGGCCGGACCCTGGCGGACTGCCGAGCTGAGACGGAACGATTGGTCGCCGAGAAGGGGTTCGTTCTGGTTCATCCCTACGACGACCCGGACATCATCCGGGGCCAGGGGACAATCGGGCTGGAGGTTCTCGACGCCGTACCGGATGTCGACACGCTTCTGGTCCCGATCGGCGGCGGCGGCCTCATCAGCGGCATTGCGATAGCAGCCAAAGCCTTGAAACCCGCAATCACCATCGTCGGAGTGCAGGTTGACAGCTTCCCATCCATGGTCGAGGCGCTGGGCGGGCTCCCTCCGACTTCCGGTGGCTCGACCCTGGCCGAGGGCATCGCGGTCAAGCATCCCGGCGGGCTGACCCAGGCGATCGTATCCGAGTTGGTCGATCACATCGTCGTGGTCCCGGAACGCGCGATCGAGCGCGCGGTACAACTCCTGATCGAGGAGCAGAGGCTGGTGGTCGAAGGGGCGGGTGCGGCGGGCATCGCTGCGTTGATCCATGAGCCCGAACGGTTCGCCGGACAGCGGGTCGCGACGGTTATCTGCGGCGGCAACATCGACTCCCGTATCCTGGCCTCGGTGATGATGCGTGGCCTGGTGCGCGACGGCCGCCTGGTGAGGCTGCGGATCGAGATCTCCGACGAACCCGGGGTTTTGGCCACGGTCGCGCAGGTCATCGGCGAAACCGGCGGCAATATCGTTGAGATCTACCACCAGCGGCTGTTTCAGGACGTTCCGGTCAAGCAGGCCGATCTCGACGCCGTCATCGAGACCCGCAATGCCGACCACGTACGCGAGATCCTGGCTCGGTTCGCCGAACTCGGCATGCCGGCGAGGCTGCTCGGAACCAGTGCGATCGACGGTGCCGTGATCTGACCGCCGCCGGACAGGGCGATCACGTCAAGCCGCGGTAGCCGCCCCGCCAGTAGACCAGTGGCGGCGAGTCGACGATGACCTCTGCCCGCAGCACACGCCCGACCAGGATGACGTGGTCGCCGCCATCGTGACGCGCGTGAAGCCGGCAATCGAGCGCCGCCAAGGCGTGGGCCAGAACCGGAGCGCCGGTTTCCCATTCAACCGTCTGGTCCTCCACGAACCGCTCAGCCGCCGGGTCGGCGAAGCGATTGGACACCGGGGCATGGTCGTTGCCGAGGATGTTGACGGCGAAACAGTCCGTCGCTGCAAATGCCGGTCCGCTTCCCGCCTGCCGATCCAGGCAGAACAGCACCAGGGGCGGATCGAGCGAGACCGAGGTGAAACTGTTTACTGTCAGGCCGACCGGATACCCGTCGGGGCCGCGCGTGGTTACGATCGCGACTCCCGTCGCGTAGCGCCCCAGGACGGCCCGAAACGCGGTCGGATCAATGGACATGCTGGGCCCCGAATGGCGGACGATGCCCGCTCTACATATCGCGTGCCCTGCTTCGATTCAAATCCACGGGACTCGATGTGCTATACACACCATTCGAATTGATACGAATGTCCAATGGTTTGCCGCTTCATCTTGGCAAATCAGCTAAGTTAGCGAATTATCAATACGTCGCGGGGAAGATGCCCCACGGGAAATCGGATACAGGAGCCGATCATGTTCGTGATCATCGGCTGGGTCGTCGTGACGGTTTCGGTGCTCGGCGGCTATATGGCGATGGGCGGCAAGCTCGGGCCGCTGTGGCAGCCTTTTGAGCTCGTGATCATCGGCGGCGCCGGGGTCGGCGCGTTCATTGTCGCCAATCCCAAATACATCCTGAGCAAGGCCGGCTACGGCTTCAAGGCGGCGCTGAAAGGCCCGAAGTACAGCAAGGAAGACTATCTGGAACTGCTGTCCCTGCTCTATGCGATCTTCAAGCTCGCCAAGACCAAGGGAATGTTGGCGATCGAAGCGCATATCGAGAGGCCTGAGGAAAGCAGTCTGTTCCAGGCGTTTCCGAAGTTCTCTGCGGACCATCACGCGATGGACTTCCTGTGTGACTACCTCCGGATGATGACTCTGGGCACCGACAATCCGCATGAGCTTGCGGACCTTTTGGACGAGGAGCTCGAGACGCACCACGCCGAGGACGCGCAGGTCCAGAGCGCCTACCAGACAATGGGTGACGGTTTCCCGGCCTTGGGAATCGTTGCGGCGGTGCTTGGTATCATCAAGACCATGAGCTCGATTACCGAACCGCCGGAGGTGCTGGGCAAGCTGATCGGTGGCGCGCTCGTCGGTACGTTCCTTGGAATTCTGCTGGCATACGGTTTCGTGAGCCCGTTGTCCGCGACCATGGGCGCGGTGTTCACCGCCGACGCCAAGTATCTCGGCTGCATCCGAGCTGGACTTCTGGCCCATGTATCCGGCTACGCGCCGGCGGTGTCAGTCGAATTCGCCCGCAAGGCCCTGATGTCCAAGGACCGCCCGTCGTTCTTCGAGGTGGAAGAAGCGGTGGCGGCGCTGCCGCCGGTCTGATCCGGTTCGGGCGGCTCGCGCGCCCGATCATGGCCCCGGCCTTGCATGGTCGTCGGCGATTACAGACTTGAAGAAGGTGCCGGTCGGTGGACAACCACGCGACAATCGTAATCAAGAAGGTCAAGAAAGGTGGTCATGGCGGCCACCACGGTGGCGCCTGGAAAGTCGCCTATGCCGACTTCGTGACTGCAATGATGGCCTTCTTCCTCCTGTTGTGGCTGCTCAACGCCACGACGGAGGAGCAAAAGATGGGTATCTCGAACTACTTCGATCCGACGGCGATATCGCGCTCTACACGTTCGGGCTCCGGCGGCCTCCTGGGCGGCACGTCGATCACGGTACCCGGTGCGTTGAAGTCACCCAGTTCGCCGCCGCAGATCTCCACTCCCCAGGTGGCGCGGCCGCAGGCTGAGCGCACTGAATCCCTCGATCCTGATTCTGACGACCCCGAGAACATCGAGTCCCGTCTCGGCTCGCGAGAGGACGAAGAGGGCACGGTCAACCAGGAAGTCGTCGAGCAGTTGATGCGCGAACGCGAGCAGCAGCAGTTCGAGGAAGCCGAAGCGGCGATCAAGGAGGCGATCGAGAAGTCTCCAGAGCTTTCGGATGTCGCGGAGTCCATCAAGGTCGACGCCACGCCCGAAGGCCTGCGCATCCAGCTGATCGATCAGGAACGGATCGCACTGTTCCCCAACGGCAGCGCGTCGATGTACGAGCAGACCCGCAAGCTGCTGGTCAAGGTCGCGGAAGTGGTTGCCGCCCTCCCCAACAAGATCGAGATCACCGGGCACACCGATTCAAAGCAGTTCTCGCCGGGATCGACCTATACCAACTGGGATTTGTCATCCGATCGCGCCAACGCATCCCGACGGGTCATGGTGGCCAACGGCATCGACGAGAATCGCATCGATGAAGTGGTCGGCAAGGCCGATCGCGATCCACTGGTGGCCGAGGATCCATCCGATCCGACCAACCGTCGCATCAGCATCATCCTGAAGCATCTGTCGTCCAGCGACACCGGGGCCATGAAAGCCGCCGAGGCTGAAGCCCGGAAGCGCGCGGGCCAGGCGGCCGGCGCGCCGACCGGCACGCCCGCTCCTGGCGCTCAGCAGGATGATCGTGGTGGGCCCGCTGCACCGGCCCGTCCGAACGTTCCCCGTGCCGAGGACCGCGGCGGTCCCGCGGTTCCGGCACGCGCCGGCGGTTGAACCATTTGTCCGGTTCTCGATACTTCGAACGGCCGGCCCGTTGTGATCGGATGCCTTTGCACTTAGCCTTGAGGCGAATGAGCGGCATTCCGGTGCCTGCAGCGCATCATCGGTTGGCTGACACGGGGAGACCATGAACGACGGCGTCGATCTGCTTACGGCCTATGACCGACAGGGTCACTGGTGCGAAATGTTCGGTGGCGACGGTGCGCCGGCCGAGCATGCGTCGATGGTCCGGGATCGCCTCGGTGGCGTGACCCTATCCGACCTCGTCCGGCGCTCGGACATCGCTGAACGCGAGCTTTACAACCTGGGGATCACCTTCACGGTGTACTCCGAGCGCGACGTCATCGATCGCATCCTGCCGTTCGACGTCATTCCGCGCATCATCTCACCGCGCGACTGGGACATCATCGAGCGCGGATCAAAACAACGCGTCAATGCCATCAACCTGTTCCTGCACGACGTCTATCACGAGGCGCACATCCTCAAGGACGGCACGGTGCCGGCCGAACTGATCTACGGCAACGCCTACTACCGCGAACAAATGCGCGGCATTGCCGTTCAGCACGGATCTTACGTGAACGTGTGCGGTGTCGATCTGGTGCGAGACCAGTTCGGGCAGTTCAAGGTCCTGGAGGACAACGCCCGTACGCCGTCCGGCGTGTCCTACGTCGTCGAGAACCGCCACATGATGCAGCGGACATTCCCGGACCTCATGGCCGAGATCGGCATCAGGCCGGTCAGCGACTACGGCCAGAAGCTGCTTGAGGCGGTTGCCGACCTCGCACCGAGCGCAGTTCCGGATCCGCAGGTCGTTCTGCTGTCGCCGGGCGTATTCAACTCGGCCTATTTCGAGCACGTGTTCCTGGCCCGGGAAATGGGCGTGCCGCTGGTCGAGGGCTCCGATCTGCTGGTCGAGGACGATCGCGTATGGATGCGAACGACCGCCGGAAAGGCGCCGGTCCATTCGATCTACCGCCGGCTCGACGATGCGTTCCTCGACCCCGATGTGTTCAATCCAGAGAGCATGCTGGGTGTTCCGGGCCTGTTCGGCGCCTACGCAAAAGGCAATGTCGGTCTGGCGAACGCCGTCGGCACCGGTTGTGCCGACGACAAGGCTGTCTACGCCTACATGCCGCGCATCATCCGCTACTACCTGGATGAGGATCCGATCCTCGACAACGTCGACACGCACATCTGCCGGGAACGCGAGGGTCTGGCCTACACGTTGTCAAATCTCGAGAATCTCGTGGTCAAGCCTGTCGGGGAATCCGGCGGGTACGGCATCGTGATCGGCCCGCGCGCCACCAAGGAGGAGATCGACGACATCCGGGTCAAGCTCGAGGCCAATCCCGCCAACTTCATCAGCCAGCCGATGATCGACCTCTCGGTCTGCCCGACCTTGATCGACGGCATGATCGAGCCGCGCCATGTCGACCTGCGGCCTTTCGTGGTGACCGGGCAGTCCTGCTGGGTGCTCCCCGGCGGCCTGACGCGGGTTGCCCTGCGCCGCGGATCCCTGGTGGTGAACTCAAGCCAAGGCGGCGGTTCCAAGGATACTTGGGTGCTTGAGCCATGACGATCGGAACGAACCTCCTGCTCGCCCGCTACGCCGACTGCGCCTTCTGGCTGGGCCGCTACGTCGAGCGCGCCGAAAGTCTGGCTCGAATTCTGGACGTCAACCTTCACTTCTCCCGGGACTCGCGTGGCAGCCAGAACTGGCGGTCCATCGTCCAGCTCAATGCCGACGAGGAGAGGTTCGACAAGGCGTATGACGTCGCGTCCTACGCCAACGTCGTTCATTTCTATGCCCTGGATCGCGACAACCCGACGTCCATCATCTCGGCCATCCGGGCCGCCAAGGAAAACGCCCGGTCGCTCCGCCCGATGATTTCAACGGAGATGTGGAGCCACCTCAACGTCTTCAACAATCTGATGAACGCCCTGACGCCGGACGACCTGAAGCCGAGCGAGCTGTCACGGGTGTGCGCATTCATCAAAGAGGAGTGTCAGACCCACACTGGAATCACCGAGGGCACGTTCTTTCGGGATCAGTCCTGGTTCTTCTACCTGATCGGCCGGCAGGTCGAGCGGGCCGACCAGACCACCCGCCTGCTCGACATCAAATACCATCTGCTGCTGCCCGCCGACCAACGCGTCGGCAGCCCGGTCGACGTCAGCCAATGGAATGCGCTTCTACGGTCGGTGGCAGGCTATCACGCATTCCGGCGTGTCCATCCGCGCGGCATGTCTCCCAAACAGGTGGCGACCTTCCTGCTGTTCAACATGAGCTTCCCGCGATCCATCGCCTTGTGCCTGTCCGAGATCGACGGCCATCTGCACCATTTGAAGGCTGGGTTCGGTCTGCGGGCCGGGAACGTCTCGATGGAACTGCTGGACGAAGCCCGTGCGGCCTTGGCCGGACACAACCAGGACAGCGTCGTGCAGTTCGGCCTTCATGAGTTCTCCGACTATCTGCAACGGCAGCTCATCGCGATCACGGCGGCAGTGCGGCAGGAATTCTGCGGTGTCGTCCCAGACTCCGACGCAGATTGAGGCGCCGGCACTCATGCTTGACGCCACTCTCGCCCCACCGCTGACGTTCTTCCACACCTTGCCGATGCCGTGTCCGTATCTGCCGGGGCTGCAGGAGCGCCGGCTGGTGTGCGATCTGTCGACCCGCCGCGGACGCCATGCCCACGACCAGTTGGCGAAGGCCGGGTTCCGGCGCACCCAGCACCTCGCCTACCGCCCGGCCTGCGCCAGTTGCTCGGCCTGCGTACCCGTCCGCCTGCGGACCACCGACTTTCGCTGGACCCGTGGACACCGCCGGGTGCTCAAGGCAAACGCCGATCTGCGTTGCGAGGTCGTTCCGAACGAGGCGACCCGCGAGCAGTTCGAGTTGTTCGAACGCTACCAGGTCGGCCGTCATGGCGACGGCGAGATGGCACTGATGGACTATCCGGACTATGCCGCGATGGTCGAACGCTCGCCGATCGAGACCGGCTTGCTCGAGTATCGCGATGCCCGGGACAATCTGTGGGCCGCCATGCTGATCGACCGGCAGGATGACGGCTTGTCCGCCGTGTACAGCTTCTTCGAGCCCGGGGCCGACAAGCGCGCGCTGGGCCGCTTCATGATCCTCGATCTGGTACGCCACACGGCAGCGCAGGGACTGCCATACGTGTATCTGGGTTACTGGGTCGGTGGCAGTCGCAAGATGGCCTACAAGACCAGCTACCAGCCCGTTGAATGCCTGTCCGGGGACGGCTGGACGGAATTGGACAGCGACGCCGCCTGACGATCGGCTATCGCACGAGCGCCTGATCGATCGCGGCCGATAGGGTCTCGACCATCGTCCAACCGCTGACCCGGTCATACGCCTCATTGCCGAGCCGCCGCCAGCTTCCGTCGGCCACGATAGCCTTGCAGGCCTCGACCATCCTATCGGTAGAGATGACCGGGTGTGCCGCCGTGAGATAGCCGTCCGCGTCCGGCACGGTGTTCGAGACACAGCAGAGCCGGTTGTTGGCAAGGTAGACCACACGCTGCGGGCTCACATGGTCGGCATGCGCCAGGTTCAGGTTGATCTTGGCGCGTGCGATTCGAGCGTTGCGGATCAGTTCGTGCGGCGCCTGGGACGAACCGTCCAGCACGTCGGTCACCAGACCGGCCGAGCGCAACGCCTGAAGGGTGCGCCGGCGTTCCGGATAGGGTTCGACATCACCGAAGAAGAACACGTCGACCGGCCGGTCCGGTAGATCCGCTACCTCCTCCAGCTGAGGGTGAACCCCGTACCGTAGCCAGAGCGGCTGCGGTGAGATCGCGCGGTAGCGCTCGACATCCTGCTTGAACAGGCACAGCACGGCACTTGCCGATTCGAAGAACGCCCGGAACGCGCCGACGTCGTCCGCCGCATCGGCCGACTGTCCGTGGGAGAAGCCATCGAACGTCTCAATGCCCAGAACGACATAGGGTTGCCGGCGGCGGCGCAGTTCCTCGACCAGGCCAGGAACTCGGAACGCCATTGGAGGTACGATGATCGTCAGCGCCGCGTTCCCGATCTGGTTCTGCGAAACGGTGACGTCGTGCCCGGCCCCGACGAGCCCGTGATAGAGCAGCGCAATCGCGTTGCGGTACATGTTGAAGCGGCTTCCAACACAGCACAGATCGATCCGCATGACGCTACCCGCTCAGGGTTGTTTGGCGACGGCGCACTGTGTAGGAGCGCCACCGCGGGTTCAACACCGGCACTTTCCGGTGACGGTGATCGACCGCCGGTCGCTTGTTGCACCGCGAAGCCCCTTCACTATAATCCGCGCAACCTGCGTGGTTCAGGGCCACGTGCCGCTCGGTCGCTGATCGGATGGCAGAATGGGGGAAAATCCGAGCGCCAAGGCGCCGGACGGCAACACGGATGGGAGAACACCATGAAGCGTCGTTCATTTCTTGCCGGAGCAAGCGTAGCCGGCCTCGCCGCTGCTTCGCTTGCCACACCGGCAATCGCGCAGGGCAAGCGCGAGCTCAAGCTCGTCACGACCTGGCCCAAGAACTTCCCGGGGCTTGGCACCGCTGCCCAGCGTCTGGCCGACAACATCACGGCGATGACCGACGGTCAGCTGACCATCAAGCTCTTCGCCGCCGGCGAGCTTGTTCCACCGTTCCAGAGCTTCGACGCGGTATCGAGCGGCACTGCCGACATGTACCACGGCGCCGAGTACTACTGGCAGGGCAAGAGCAAGGCGTTCAACTTCTTCGCCGCGGTGCCGTACGGCATGACCGCCGACGAACTGCACGCCTGGATCTACTGGGGCGGCGGTCAGGAAGTGTGGGACAAGGTTGCGGCCCCGTTCAAGATCAAGGCCTTCCTGTCCGGGAATACCGGTGTCCAGATGGGCGGCTGGTACAACAAGGAAATCAACACCATTGAGGACCTCAAGGGCCTCAAGTTCCGCATGCCCGGCCTCGGCGGCGAAGTTATGCGGCGCCTCGGCGTTGCCATCGTCAATCTTCCCGGCGGCGAAATCTTCCCGGCGCTGCAGTCGGGTGCCATCGACGGCACCGAGTGGGTGGGCCCGTGGAACGATCTGGCGTTCGGTTTCTACAAGGTCGCCAAGTTCTACTACTACCCGGGCTTCCACGAGCCGGGCACGTCGAACAGCCTCGGCATCAACACCGATGTGTGGGAAAGCTTCACCGCGACCCAG
The DNA here is from genome assembly GCF_040219215.1 of Thalassobaculum sp. Classification (GTDB taxonomy): domain Bacteria; phylum Pseudomonadota; class Alphaproteobacteria; order Thalassobaculales; family Thalassobaculaceae; genus Thalassobaculum_A. The sequence continues at coordinate 225,687 of NZ_JAVJSX010000044.1, read as the reverse complement.
AAGACGATCGTGCAGACCGCCTGCATGGCCGAGGCCAACCGGTCGCTCGCCGAGTTCAATGCCAAGAACGGCGATGCGCTCCAGACGCTCCTCACCAAGCACGGCGTGAAGCTCAAGAAGTTCTCCGACGACGTTCTGAACGCGTTCGGCACGGCCTCCGGTGAAGTCATGGCCGAAACCGGCCAGGGCGATGCCGCGACCAAGGAGGTCTATGAGAGCTTCCTGGCGAGCCGCAAGAACTCGATCGGCTGGTCGAAGCTGGCGGAAGAGTCCTACTTCGCGGCCCGCCGTCTGAACTTCAAGTACGGCTGATCCCGACAGGGCGGCTGCCGCCCTGTACGCTTAGATCGGGACCCCGCGACATCAGCCGCGGGGTCCCGTCATTCTGGCTGACGGATTGAAAGCGCCGGACCGGACGGTTTGCGCTATAAGGCCCGGCAAGATACCGACCTGTAGGGTCGGTCACTGGTCGTGAAAGGGGTGTCTCGTGCACGAACTCGGCAAAGTCGCCGCCGCAGTGGACCGGATGAACGACTGCATAGGACGAGCGACCGCTTGGATCGCGATCACGATGGTCGTCGTCCAGTTCATCGTGGTGGTCATGCGGTATGTCTTCGGTATCGGCTCCATCATGATGCAGGAGTCGGTTACCTACATGCACGGCATCCTCTTCATGATCGGCGCAGGCTACACCCTGCTGCACGACGGACACGTCCGTGTCGATATTTTCTACCGTGATGCCAAAGACCGCACCAAAGCGCTTGTCGATCTGTTCGGCTCACTGCTGCTGCTGTTCCCGGTCATCATCCTGATCTTCATCGCCTCCTATCCCTATGTCGTACAGGCCTGGGCCAGCATGGAAGGCTCGGTGGAGACCAGCGGCATCCCGGCGGTCTACCTGCTGAAATCAATCATCCTTGTGTTCTGCGTTCTGCTGGGACTGCAAGGCGTGTCGCTGTTCATCCGCAGCCTGATTACCGTGATGGGCGGAACGCCGATCGCGCATCACGACGACCGGAGTGTGCCCCATGGATAACGAAGCGGCCCTCCTCTCGATCATTATGTTTGTCTGTGCATGCGGGGTCCTGCTGTGCGGATTTCCGGTGGCTCTGTCGCTCGGCGGCAGCGCTTTGCTGTTCGGCCTGCTGGCTCTGGGCCTCGGCCATTTCGATGCCTCGTTCTTCTTCTTCATCCCGCAGCGCGTGTTCGGCACCATGACCAACGACGTGCTGCTGGCGGTGCCGCTCTTCGTGTTCATGGGCGTCATGCTCGAACGCTCCAAGGTTGCCGAGGAGTTGCTCGAGACCATGGGCAAGCTGTTCGGCAAGCTGCGTGGCGGGCTGGGTATCGCGGTCTGCGTGGTCGGTGCGCTGCTGGCGGCGTCTACCGGGATCGTCGGCGCCACCGTCGTCACCATGGGCCTGCTGTCGCTGCCGACCATGCTGAAGCGCGGGTACAACACCGAGTTGTCCTGCGGCGTCATCTGCGCGTCCGGCACGCTCGGCCAGATCATTCCGCCGTCGATCGTTCTCGTCCTGCTCGGTGACCAGATATCCAACGCCTACACGGATGCCCAGCGGGAAGCCGGCAACTGGTCTCCCGAACCCGTCTCGGTCGGCGACTTGTTCGCCGGCGCGCTGTTGCCCGGCCTGATGCTCGTCGGCATGTATATGCTCTATGTGACGATCGTCGCGATCGTGCGTCCGAAGGCTGCCCCGGCGATCGTCGACCTTGAAGACGCCGACGATCCCAAGTTCTGGGGCAACGTGTTCCACGCGTTCGTACCGCCGATCGTCCTGATCGTCGCCGTGCTCGGCTCGATCCTGGCTGGGGTGGCAACTCCCACGGAAGCCGCGGCAGTTGGCGCCGTCGGCTCGCTGATGCTTGCCGGCATTCGCCTTGATGAAAGCCATGGCTGGCCGATCTACCTGTCGGCCCTGTCCCTGGTCCTGATGCTCGTCCTGTCGTCGACGTTCGACCTGCGGATCAATAGAGACGTGATCCCGGCTACGGACATGGTCGCGGTGGTGGCGGCGGCCGGTGCGTGCCTCGTGCTGATCTGGGGTATCCTCGTCTGCCTGTCCCGCACCTATCAGCAAGGCATCCTGGTCGACGTCAACCGTGCGACGCTCAAGGTCTCGTCGATGGTCTTCGTCATCCTGATCGGCGCCGCACTCTTCGGCCTGGTGTTCAAGGGCCTCGGCGGCGACCAGTACGTGAAGGACATGCTTCACTCCCTGCCCGGCGGTGTCTGGGGCGGGATCCTGGTGGTCATGCTGGTGATGTTCGTCCTGGGCTTCTTCCTGGACTTCATCGAGATCGTGTTCGTGGTGGTTCCAATCGTCGCGCCGGCGCTGTTCCTGCTCGACCCGGAGATGTCGCCGGTCTGGCTCGGCGTGCTGATGGCGATGAACCTTCAGACGTCATTCCTGACGCCGCCGTTCGGATTTGCCCTGTTCTACCTGCGTGGGGTGGCGCCGCCGGAGGTCACGACGATGCACATCTACCGCGGCATCATCCCGTTCGTGCTGATCCAGATCGGCGCGCTGGGCATGCTCGCGATGTTCCCGTCGCTGGCGACCTGGCTGCCAAAAATCGTGTTCGGGTGAGCGAGGCGATTGGATGCGCGATTCCTCAGACGGATCGATAACGGACAGGCCTGGCACGGTTTATGGACTCAGCGTACCTAATTCATCGCTATTCAGACCTCTGCGCGGAGGCCGACCGGAACGCTGATCTTGGCTGGCGATCGTTTCGGGAAGATGGGCAGAAGCGCCGTTTCCCGCTCACGGCCGAGATTATCGATCGGTTTGCCGACTATATTTTCGGCGGTATCGGGTTCGAGGTCCGAAACGATTTCTTCGGCCTCATGCCGTCGACCGAAGGCGCCATTCTCCGCAGGCCTGAACTCTCGGACGAGCAGCGCAGCCAGCACCTGCAGACGCTTTCCGATCTGTTTCGATCAATGTGGTCCGCCTTCAACGCCGCAGGCGTGGCTCCCAAAACCTGGCTGCCGCTGATCACCGCCGACAATGTCGTAGGCGGACTGCTGCTGACCTTGACGATCGACGGGCAGCCCCTGCTGGTGAGCAGCCACACAATCCGGGTTGCGCCACGAGCGCTCATGATGAGGGCGGCACTTAAAGGCGTACCATCGTCGGTTCTGGAGATCGGCGGTGGGCACGGGCGCTTTGTCAGGGACGTGCTGAAACTCGCCCCTGGCACACGCATCACCTACTGCGACCTGCCGTTCAATCTGCTGCTTGCGGCTCGTTACCTGACCAGGGTGTTTCCGGGAGACGTCCACCTCGCATGGGACAACACGCCGATCCCCGACACGGCGCGCATTACCATTGTCCCACCCTGGCGACTTGCCGATATTCCCTACTCGATCGACGCGTGCTGCAACTTCTTGTCATTCCAGCACATGCAGGCGGACAATCTAGCCTTCTACGGTACCGCATTGCATCAGCTTGGGGTTCGATCAATCTATCACGTCAACAGACTGACCCCGTACCACGACGGCGAAGTCGCGCTCGACGACTATCCATTCCGGGATGTCTACGAAACTGAATCCCGCCGGTTCGTGGCTTCTGCGTCAAAATCTCATTGGATCGACGGACAGGAACACAAATCCGGATCGGTCGACCAGATCGCCGAGGTCTTGCGGTTAAAGCAGTAGCCGGACTTACGTAAACCGAGGTGGCCTCGGGAACCCGGTAGGCGGGTTCTTCCCCGCGCCAGCCCGCTTACCCCGCCAGATGCCAAGATCGGACTCGGTGCGGCGACGACCTCCCTGCAGTACCCACGACAACCCGTCTGCCGCGTTGAACACCACAGCATCCGCAAGATGGCCGCCCGGCTTGTACTTCTGCAGGATGACGCCCTTGCCGCGCACCATTTCCGGAATGTCCGCGGCATCGAACACCAGCAGCTTTCGGTTGGTTCCGACAACCGCAACCGTATCGCCGGCCACCGTGACGCAAATGTTCGCCCTGGCGCCGCTGTCGACCACCAGCACCTGCTTTCCGGCACGGGTTTGGGCAACCACATCGTCCACCGGCACCACGAAGCCACGGCCTTCGCTGGAAGCTACCAGCAAGCGGTCACCGGTCCGGTAGGGCCGGATCGCCACCACGTCCTCGTCATTGGCCAGGTCGATCATCAGGCGGAGCGGTTCGCCGTGTCCTCGGCCTGACGGCAGCTTGTCGCCGCCGATGGTGTAGAACCGCCCGTCGGTCGCAAACACCAGGATCTTGTCGGTGGTTTCGGCGTGCAGTCGGAACCGCTCGCCGTCGCCTTCCTTGTACTTGACCTCCTGGTCGAGCCCGATGTGCCCTTTTAGCGCCCGTATCCAGCCCTTCTCCGAACAGATCACCGTGATCGGCTCGCGCTCGACCAGGGCCTCGGTCGGCACGATGACGGGGTTCGGAGTCGATCCGATCACCGTGCGGCGCCGGCCGATCTCCGTTGCCTTGCCGAAGCCCCGGCGAATCTCGCCGAGTTGATCACTCACGACCCGCCACTGCCGCTCCTCGTCACCGAGCAACGCGTTCAGATCGTCGCGCTCGGCCGACAGGTTCTCGAATTCCTTGCGGATCTCGATTTCCTCCAGGCGGCGAAGCGCCCGCAGCCGCATGTTGAGGATCGCTTCGGCCTGCACGTCCGACAGCTCGAAGGTCCGCATCATCACGGCCTTCGGCTCGTCCTCCTCGCGGATGATGCGGATGATCTCGTCAAGATTCAGGTAGGCGATCAGGTAACCGCCCAAGACTTCGAGCCGATGGGCGATCTTCTCCAGGCGGTGCCTGGTGCGACGGACGAGCACGTCCTGGCGATGGTCGAGGAATGCCTGCAACGCCTCGCGCAGATTCATCACCCGCGGGACGTTGTCCTTGTCGAGAACGTTCAGGTTGAGCGAGATCCGGCTTTCCAGGTCAGTCTGCCGGAACAGGCTCTCCATCAGGACGTCGGGGTCGACGTTGCGGCTCTTCGGCTCAAGAACCAGCCGGATGTCCATCGCCGACTCGTCGCGAATGTCGTCGAGCAGCGTCAGCTTGCGGTTCTGCAACAGCTCGGCCATCCGTTCGACCAGACGCGACTTCTGGACCTGATACGGAATCTCGGTGACGACGATCTGCCAGGTGCCGTTCTTGAGCGGCTCGACCTCCCACTTCGCCCGAACCCGGAAACTGCCCCTGCCGGTGCGATAGGCTTCCAGAACCGACTCGCGCGACTCGACCAACACCCCGCCGGTCGGCAGGTCCGGGCCCGGGACGAGGTCGACCAATGTCTCGTCGCGCGCCTCGGGATGCTTGATCAGGTGCTGCAGCGCGGCGCACAGCTCATCGACGTTGTGCGGCGGAATCGACGTCGCCATGCCCACTGCAATGCCTTGGGCACCGTTGGCCAGCAGATTCGGGAAAGCGGCCGGCAGGACAACCGGCTCCTCGCCTTCGCCGTCGTAGGTCTGGCGGAAATCGACGGTGTCCTCGTCGATGCCGTCGAGCAGCAAGGCCGCGATCTCGGTGAGCCGCGCCTCGGTGTAGCGCATGGCCGCGGCGTTATCGCCGTCGACGTTGCCGAAATTGCCCTGCCCGTCGACCAACGGGTAACGAACCGCAAAATCCTGCGCCAATCGAACCAGGGCGTCGTAGATCGACGAGTCGCCGTGCGGATGGAACTTGCCCATCACGTCGCCGACCACGCGCGCCGACTTCTTGAAACCGGAGCCGGGATCGAGGCGAAGCTGGCGCATGGCGAACAGCAACCGCCGATGCACCGGCTTCAGGCCGTCACGAACATCCGGCAGCGACCGCGACATGATGGTCGACAGCGCATAGGCGAGATAGCGCTGGCTCAGCGCGTCGGCCAGCCACGTGTCGTGGATCGGCGGCGGATCTTCCACAGATGTCGTAGTCATGTACTCAAACCTCCACCAGATACTGTAGCGTCCCGCGCGAACCGTTCAACGAAACGCGTGCGGGCCGGCGGTGGCTGCCGGCCGTGGGTCGCAAACACATGGCGTTCCATGAAGAATCCCGACAACGCCAATCCGCGAAACAGGTCGTCCGGATCGCCGCCGCCGCGCCCGATCAGGAATCGGGGCAGAGACAACAGTCGGTCACGGAATGGCTCGCCGGCAGCCAGCGACACGGCACGCCCGGTGCGAGGACTGACGTAGGCCAGATCGTCGTTCGCGCCGGTCGCAGCACAGCTCTCCAGGTCCAGGCCGTAGCCGAGATCCGCCAGCACTCCGATCTCCCAACGCACATACACCGCGATCCAGGCGTCACCCAGATCCGGCTGGGCCATTGCGTCGAGCAGGGCCACCAGCCCGTCATGGACCCGCGGATGCGGCTCCCGCTCCGGCAACGACGCCTCGGCTACCGCGCAGGCAGCACTTAACCCTGCCAGCTTCAGTGGATCGTCAAGCACCGCCGCGGCGTGACCGTGCCCCAGTTCACACGTGTAGTTGCCAAGATGATCGGCGAGCCGTGCCCGCCACTCAGCAGTCACCCGGTTGCCCGGCTGGTAGACCCCGCGAGCGCGGCCGGAAAACGCTCCGCGCACCAATCCGGCGTGCCGGCCGTGATCCCGGGTGAGCAGAACGACAACCGCCGAGCCCTCGCCGTGCGCCTTGGCCGCCAGGACAATCCCTTCGTCGGTCCAGTCGACCATGGGTCAGCCATCTGTTCTCACGGATGCGCCGGCCGCCGTTGTCAAACGTCCCACTCCAACCCCCAGGTGGTGAGACGTTCGCGATCTTCCTGCCAGTCCTCGCGCACTTTCACGAACAGGAACAGGTGAACCCGGCGCTCCATCATCTCTTCAAGCTGTGCGCGGGCGAGTTGGCCGACCTCGCGAATCTTCTGGCCACCTTTGCCGAGCACGATCATGCGCTGGCTCTCGCGCTCGACGTAGATCGTCTGATCGATCTTCACCGACCCGTCGTCGCGTTCGGTCCAGATCTCGGTCTCAACGGTCGTCTCGTACGGCAGTTCGTCATGCAGCTTCAGGAACACCTGCTCTCGGGTGACTTCGGCCGCCAGCAGGCGCATCGGAACATCCGACAGTTCGTCCTCGGGGTAGTGCCACGGTCCCGGCGGCATACGCTCCGCCAGGTATCGGGTCAGGTCGTCACAACCATCCCCGGTCAGTGCGGAGATCAAGAACACCGACTCGAAATCGAAAGCCTCGGAATAGGCCTGGACGATCGGCAACAGCCGTTCGCGCTTCATCCCGTCGACCTTGTTGAGCGCCAGAACCGCGCGCTGGCCGTTGGCCTTCAGTCCGTCGATGATTCGCTGGGTATCCTCCTCGATCCGGCCCCGGGCCGCGTCGGCCACCAGAACGATGATGTCTGCATCGCCGGCACCCGCCCACGCGGCGTGCACCATCGCCCGGTCCAACCGGCGGCGCGGTTTGAAGATGCCCGGCGTGTCGACCAGGATCAGTTGGGTCGCACCCGCCATCACGATCCCGCGGATCCGGGACCGGGTGGTCTGGGCCTTATGGGTCACGATCGACACCTTGGCCCCGACGAGACTGTTCGTCAGGGTCGACTTGCCGGCGTTCGGAGCCCCGACGAGCGCCACGAAGCCGCAGCGGGTCGGCCCCTCCGGGCTGTCGGTGGGTGACGCGGTCATTTCGGAATAGCCTCCAACATGGCGGCCGCAGCCAACTGCTCGGCCAACCGCTTCGATTTTCCACTGGCGCGCTGCGGTGCCAGACCTTCGACCACGACCTCGACCGTGAACTCCGGGGCGTGCGCCGGCCCGGTCTGCTCCACCGTCGTGTAGACCGGCAGAGGAAGACGCCGGCCCTGTGCCCACTCCTGGAGCCCGGTCTTGGGATCCTGGGGTGGTCGGTGGTCCATCTCCAGCAGCGGATTCCAGTGCTTGAGAATGAACTTCTGCGCCGCCGCCAGCCCGCCGTCCAGATAAAGCGCGGCGATGACCGCCTCCATGGCGTCCGACAGGATGGTATCGCTGGCGCGCGCTCCGGCATCGTCCTCGCCACGCGACACGATCAGATAGCGGCCGAGATCGATGGTGTGGGCCACATCGGCGAGCGTCTCGCGGCGCACCAGACTGACGTGGCGCTTGGCGATCGCCCCCTCGCGTTCGTGCGGAAACCGATCGAGCAACTGCTCCGCAACCGCCAGGGCCAGCACACGGTCGCCCAGAAACTCCAACCGCTCATAGGCGTTCCAGGCCCTTGGCTCGGCACTGGCGTGAGTGACCGCACGACGCAGGATGTCGGGGTGGTTGAAGGTGTGGCCGAGCGTCTCGGCCAGATGGCTCAGATCCCTGTCGGGCTCGCTCATACGATCCCGTCCAACAGCCGCCCGAAACGGGTCGCCGGCAGCCACTTCCAGACCTCCCAGACGTCCGACGTGGCGCTGGTGGAGTAGAAGATCACCTCGGCACGGCCCACGAGGTTGTCTCGTGGAATGAACCCGACCTTGGCGAACCTGCTGTCGACCGAGTTGTCGCGGTTGTCGCCCATGGCGAAATAGTGGCCTTCCGGAACCCGGTACACGCCGGTGTTGTCGTTCGGCAGATCGTCGCCGATCTCCAGGATCGGGTGCTCGCGACCGTTCGGCAGGGTCTCGATGTACTGCTTGACGTCGGCCGGTCGCCCGAAGCGGTCCTCGTCGCGGAAGTTTTCAACCTGCCGACGCGCAACCGCCTCGCCGTTGATGTGGAGAATGCCGTCCCTGACCTGGATGGTATCGCCCGGCAACCCGACGACCCGCTTGATGTAGTCGGTCTTGTTGTCGGTCGGCAGCTTGAACACCACGACATCGCCGCGCTCCGGTTCGGAGAACAGGATGCGCCCCGGGATCAACGGCAGCGACAACGGCAGCGAGTGACGGCTGTAGCCGTAGGACATCTTCGACACGAACAGGTAGTCGCCCACCAGCAACGTCGGGATCATCGACCCGGATGGAATGTTGAACGGTTCGTAGGCAAAGGTTCTGATGAACAGAGCAATGCCGACGGCGATCAGGATCGTGCGGATCATCTCGCCGAAGCCGCCCGACTTTCTGGCCGCCATGTGCTGGTGTCTCACTCGCATCGGAGAACTGGAACCGGTAGCTCGGTTGAGCCCGGTATGACGAATTTCCGGAGCCGGGGCAAGAACCTGCGCCAGATAAGCGCACCTGACACCCTCTTCATCCGCGCGCGCGCTCCACCGAATTGATGACCGGTGTCGCACGCAGCGCGGCAATGATAGTCGTCAGATGGCGAACGTCACCGACCTCGACGTCGATCAGGATCTCAAAAAAGTCGACCGACCGGGTGACGATCTTGAGGTTGATGATGTTGCCGCTGTTCTTGCCGATCACCGTGGACAACGAGCCGAGACTGCCGGGCTCGTTGGCGATCACCACGTCCAGACGCCCGACATGGGCGGACGACCGCTCCGCGTCCCAGCCGATATCAAGCCACCGCTCCGGCTCGTGGTGATAGTTCTCAAGGGTCTCGCAGTCGATCGTATGGATCGTGACCCCCTTCCCGGTCGTCACGATCCCGACGATCCGCTCACCCGGCAGCGGATGGCAGCAACGGGCGAAGTGCACCGCCATGCCGTCGATCAGTCCGGTGATCGGGATCGCGTCGCGGCTCGCCTTTCGGGGTTTCGCCCGCGCACGGGAGATCGGCACCACGTTGGCCGGCTTCTCGACCGGCCGCGCCGGTGGGTAGGCGGCGTGCACAACCTCCATTGCGCTGGTCAGCCCTTCGCCCACGCCGGCGTAGAGATCCTCGACGCTCTCCGCGCGAAACTTCTCCGACAGTGGGGCCACGGTCTTCTCGCTGAACGGGTGGCCTTCCTGCCGGAACGCCTTCTGCAGCATCGCCTTGCCGAGGTCCGAGAACTGCTGGCGACGCTTCAGGCGCACGAACCGGCGGATCCGCGCCTTGGCCTTGCCGGTGACGACAAACTGCTCCCAGGTCGGCGACGGGGTCGAGTTCTTGGAGGTTGCCACCTCCACCTGGTCGCCGTTCTTCAACTGGGTTTGCAACGGGACCAGGCGGCCGTTGATCTTCGCGCCGACACAGGTATCCCCGATCTCGGAGTGCACGGCATAGGCGAAGTCGATCGGGACCGACCCTTGGGGCAGCGCGATCAGATCGCCCTTTGGCGTAAAGCAGAACACCTGATCCAGATACATCTCGAGTTTGGTGTGCTCGAGGAACTCCTCAGGTCCGGCCGCCTGCTCCAGGATGTCCAGCAGTTCGCGAATCCATCGATACTGCCGACCTTCGCTGGCGCCTGCTCCCTGCTTGTAGGACCAGTGCGCCGCAACACCCAGTTCGGCGACCCGGTGCATGTCAGCCGTTCGGATCTGGATCTCGATGCGCTGGCGCTGCGGCCCGAATACACCCGTATGCAGGGACCGATAGCCGTTCGGCTTGGGCGTCGAGATGTAGTCCTTGAAACGGCCCGGCACCACGGGATAGCGGGCGTGGATCAGGCCAAGTGCATGGTAGCAGGCCGCGACATCCGCGACCGCCAGCCGAAACGCCATGATGTCCGACAACTGCTCGACGCCGACATTCTTGCGCTGCATCTTCTGCCAGACCGAGTACGGCGTCTTGGTCCGGCCGGCGACCAGCGCCTCGACCCCGCCCTCGGCAAGCGTGGCACGCAGTTCCTCGATGATCCGCTCGACCAGCCCGCCACCCTCGGCACGCATGAAGTCGAGCCGGGCCTTGATCGAAGTACGGGCGTCCGGATTGATCTCCGCGAACGCCAAATCCTCAAGCTCGTCCTTGATGTCGTTGATGCCGATCCGAGCCGCCAGCGGCGCGTATATGTCCATCGTCTCGGCGGCGATCCGCCGGCGCTTGTCCGGGTTATCGATGAAATGCAGGGTGCGCATGTTGTGCAGCCGATCGGCGAGCTTGACCAGCAGCACCCGGATGTCCTGGCTCATTGCCAGGACCAGCTTGCGAAGATTCTCGGCCTGCTTGGTGCGATCCGACTGCAGTTCGATCCGCGTCAGCTTGGTCACGCCGTCGACCAGACGGGCGATGTCGTCGCCGAACAGCCGGCGGATATCCTCGAGGGATGCGTCGGTGTCCTCGATGACGTCGTGCAGCAACGCCGTGATGATGGTCGCGTGGTCGAGCTTCATCCGGGTCAGAATCCCGGCGACCTCAAGCGGATGGGAGAAATATGGATCACCGGACGCACGCGTCTGGGTGCCATGCATCTTCATCGCATAGACATACGCGCGGTCCAGCGCCGCCTCATCCGCTGTCGGATCGTAGGCGCGAACCGTTTCGACCAGTTCGTACTGCCGGATCATGCCCTACCTCCGAACCACTTCATTGAAGTGGGAAGGCGGGCATGCGTTTTTGAGACGGGCGAGTCAGTCCTCGTCGCTGAGCATTGAGTCGTCCACGTCTTCAAAGCCACCGCTTTTCTCGCCGTCCTGCTCAACGTCCATACCGAGGCCCGACGCTGCATCCTCACCCAAAGTCTCGCCGTCGGCGAGCCGCCCGTCCAGGCCGGCCGCACCGCCGCCCAGGCCTTCGCTGCCGATCAGGCGCTCGAGATCGTCATCCTCCGGCTCGTCAACTTCGACGTGCTTCTGGAGGCCCTTGATCAGGCTTTCCTGCAAAACCGCGGCGTTGACGGTCTGGTCGGCGATCTCACGCAGGGAGACCACCGGGTCCTTGTCATTGTCGCGGTCGACAGTGATCGCCGACCCGGCCGAAATGTCGCGTGCCCGCTGGGCCGCAGCCATCACCAAGTCGAAGCGGTTCGGGATCTGGACAATACAGTCCTCGACGGTAACCCGCGCCATGGTAGCCTCTCGAAACAATCCGGGGAAGTCGGCAAGCCGCGGAATATAACGATGCCGACCTTGCGAAACAAGGGATAACCTCGCTCCTTAGCGTGGGCCGATCTTTCGTATGGTCGAACCATGCGCTGCCAGGCTGTCAATCAACTCGGCCACGCTGATTCCCCCGACCGGGTCGCGCCAGTACGGGGCGACGTCGGCAAGCGGCAACAGGACAAAGGCACGCTGGCGGGCACGCGGATGCGGCAGCACCGGCCCGCCATCCTCGCCGTCGCGGACCGCACCGCCATAGTCGATCAGATCCAAATCCAGTGGCCGTGCTTCGTTCTGAGTCCGTCGGACCCGTCCGAACTCCGCTTCGATTTCATGCAGCCGCGCCAACAACTGTTTCGGACGGAGGGCGCTCTCCACCAACACAACACCGTTCACGTACCAGGGTTGATCGGATGGCGGGACCGGCTCGGACTCATACCACGGCGATTCAGCAACAACCCTTATCAGGTTGTCTTCGGCCAGCCGCTTGACCGCCGCCTCGCAGGTGGCAAGGGGGGTGGCGTATCCATCAGCCGGCAGATTTGCGCCAACCGCGATCACTATCATCGGGCAACTCGCATCAGATGCTTTGAAAACCGGTCTTTCACCTGTACACAGGTACGATGTGTTGAATACTATACAGGCAGTCGCCGGCTGCCTCTGCCTCAGCTTTGAGACACGCTATTACGTCTTAAATTTGATCGTCCATCGATGATTATTTGAAAGGTTTCACTATGCTGTTCTATCCACACGAGAAAGTTGCGCTGTTCATTGACGGGGCCAATTTATACTCCGCCGCCCGCGCCCTTGGTTTCGACATCGACTACAAGCGCTTGCTGGTGCTGTTCGGCAGCAAGGCCAATCTGATCCGGGCGTTCTACTACACCGCCCTGCTGGAAGATCAGGAATATTCCCCGATCCGGCCACTGGTGGATTGGCTCGACTACAATGGCTACAGCCTGGTCACCAAGCCGGCCAAGGAGTTCACGGACTCACAGGGTCGTCGTCGGATCAAGGGGAACATGGACATCGAACTCGCGGTCGACATGATGGAGATGGTCGACCGCCTGGATCATGTTGTGCTGTTTTCAGGCGACGGTGACTTTCGCTCGCTGATCGAGGCGGTCCAGCGCAAGGGTGTGCGGGCGACGGTGGTTTCCACCATCCGGTCCTCGCCCCCGATGATCGCCGACGAACTTCGGCGGCAGGCCGACCAGTTCATCGATCTCGACCAACTTGCGGGCGACATCGAGCGCGTGCACTCCGACCGGCCGCCACGGCGCGACCGACCGGCGCCGCAATCCTCCGAGACAGCGCCCGACGAGGACGAGGAAGACTACGAGGACGAAATGCCGGCGGTTGTTACGCGCCGCACGCCCCGGGTCTGACCGTGTCCGCTGCTCGCGGCGGGGCCCTGTCCGACCCGCCGGCTGACTGTCCGCTTTGCCCGCGTCTGGTGCAGTTCAGACGGGACAATCAGGCCGCGTTCTCGGACTTCTTCAACGCACCGGTTCCCAGCTTTGGAGCCGCGGACGCACGCCTGCTGATCGTCGGCATGGCGCCCGGCCTGAAGGGGGCAAACCGGACCGGACGGCCATTCACCGGCGACTACGCCGGAGACCTGCTGTACGCGACCCTGATCCGGCACGGTTTCGCCCGAGGTGACTATGACCGGCGTTCCGACGATGGCCTGGAGTTGACCGACTGCCGCATCACCAACGCGGTTCGGTGCGTGCCTCCTCAGAACAAGCCGGTCGGCGCGGAGGTGAATGCCTGCCGCTCGTTCCTGATCGCGACGATCGCCGAGATGACGGCGCTTCGGGTGATCCTGACGCTGGGCTCGCTGGCCCACGGCGCCACATTGGCGGCGCTCGGCCTCAAGAAGTCGGCCTACAAGTTTGGCCATGGCGCCAAGGCGGTACTTCCCGACGGGCGCACCCTGATCAGCTCGTACCACTGTTCGCGCTACAACACGAACACCGGTGTCCTCACCGAGGACATGTTCAACGCGGTGTTTCAGGACATTCGCAGGACCCTGCCCCGCTAGGTACAGCCGATCTGGTACTGCTGCATGTAGATCCGTGCGATCCAGCCGGTCTGGTAGGCCAGCAGATAGAACCCGGCCCCATACACCGCAACAATGACGGCCACGTCACGAAGCCGCAGCCACTCGAAGAACGTGAACATGAAGACGGCCAGCAGGATGATCGGCCCCCAGATCTCCAGAGACGACCAGAGCAGGACGAGCGAGAGTTCGAAGGGAAAGATCCACTGTGCGTCGGACACCCTGCTCCAGCAGGTGCTTGATGGATCAAGCAGAGCCGATACCAAGCCGGCGATGTTCGACGCGGTCAGCCAAAACACAGGCGCCAATGAAGCGAGCCCGGCAACCAGTAACCGCACCCGTTTGCGGCGGCGCGCCTGAAGATCACCGTTGAGCGGAGCGTCGGGCTTGCGGTGCAGCGATCCGCCGCTCACGCCTTCTCCCGCATGATCCGGGCCTTCTGGCGCTCCCAATCCCGCTTCTTGGTGTCTTCGCGCTTGTCGGCCATCTTCTTGCCTCGGGCGAGGCCGATCTCCAGCTTCGCGATGCCGCGATCGTTGAAGTACAGCGACATGGGGACCAGCGTGTACCCGTCGCGCCGGATCATGCCGAGCAACCGGTCAAGCTCGCGGCGATGCACCAGCAGACGGCGAATCCGTCGCGGCTCATGATTGAACGGCGCGGCAGGCTTGTATTCCGGAATGTGGGCGTTGATCAGCGCCAGCGCGCCCCGATCCTCGCCGGCATAGGATTCACCGATCGACGCGCGTCCTTCGCGCAGCGACTTCACCTCGGAGCCGGTCAGCATCAGGCCGGCCTCGACGGTATCCTCGATCATGTAGTCGAAACGCGCCCGCCGGTTCCGTGCGACTTCCCGGCGGGCGCCTTGGCTGCCCGCCATCACGCCCTCACTTCATCCGTCAGTTCAGCAATCCGGCATGCCGCATCGCGTCTTCGACCCGACGCTTGCTCGAATCGGCGATCTCGCAGATCGGCAGTCGGGTCGACCCGTCACACAAGCCAAGCAACTTGGCCGCGTACTTCACCGGGCCGGGGCTCGTCTCACAAAACAACGCCGAATGCAACGGCTGCAGCCGCTCGTTGATGCTGAACACCGTGTCCAGGTCGCGGCGTTGCCACGCCGTATGCAAGTCGGACAACGGCTTCGGCGCGACGTTGGCCGTCACCGAAATGCAGCCGTGGCCGCCGTGGGCCAGGAACGGCACGACCGATGCGTCCTCACCGGTCAACTGGGTGAAGTCGGCGCCGATCGCCATTCGCGTCTTGATCGGCCGCACCAGATCTGCGGTCGCGTCCTTCACTCCGGTCACGCGTGGCAGCTCTGCCAGACGCGCCATCGTCTCGACCGTCATGTCCACCACCGACCGGCCCGGGATGTTGTAGATGATCACCGGAATGTCGGCGCTGTCGTGTATCGCCTTGAAATGCTGGTACAGGCCTTCCTGGGTCGGCTTGTTGTAGTAGGGCGTGACATGAAGCACGCCCTGCGCGCCGGCCTCCTTGGCGTGCCGGGTGAAGTCCACGGCCTCGGCCGTCGAGTTCGAACCTGCACCCGCTATCACCGGGACCCGGCCGTTCGCCTGATCGACGCAGAGCTCGACCACTTTCTTGTGCTCGGCGTGGTCGAGCGTCGGGCTTTCACCGGTCGTGCCGACCGGGATCAGGCCGTGCGTGCCGTTCGAGATCTGAAAGTCGACAAGTTTTCGGAATGCCTTCTCGTCGACCGCACCGTCCTTGAATGGCGTGATCAGGGCAACCAGGGACCCCTTGAACATAGGCTCTCCGAACGCATAACTCATCGGCTCTCTCCCGAAGCAACGACATCACATGTCGCGGAGCCGGACCTTACGCCGCCGATTCCTGAGGGGCAAGGCTCGGTGCCCCTCCCACTGATGCCCGGAACGCAGTATGGTCTTGTGCATTGCGGCATTCGAATGAACGAAGCGGCGAACTCAAAATGACCTGGCCCCAGCGCCGACCATCATCCTCCCTGTTGCACACGTTCTTCCGATACGGGCTCGCTGTATCGGTCAGCGTCCTGTTGCTCGGCAACCAGTCGGCTTCAGCGGAAGCCAAGGTGCAGCGCCCGGCGCCTCGACCTCCGCTCAAGGCGGCCGCTGTCCCCAGCCAGGTGGCGAAGGCGCCGGCCAAGGCCGCCCATCAGACCGTCGTCCCACCCCGACCAACGCCCCGGCCGGCACACGCACCGGGCCGGCTTCCCCCTGGCGACTCGGCCTGGCGCACGGCGCTTGCCTACGCCGAGTCGGAGGATTGGTCATTGGCCCTGGCGGTGCCCGGCCGACCGAAGGACCCTGAACTGTCGGCCGTCCTCAACTGGCTCAGCCTGCTGGACACGAAACGTCCGACCGATTTCGCCACCGTCGCCGAATTCCTGACGCAGCACCCGGGTTGGCCCGGCGAGACCCAGCTCGAACTGCTGGCCGAACGCCTGATGCCGGCCAACCTTCCGGCATCGACGCAGGTCGTTTGGTTTCAAGCCCACCGGCCGCGAACCGGGACCGCCCGCCTCGCCTACCTCGAAGCGCTACGTGAAGTCGGCCCGTCCGACGCGTTCGTCGCCGAGATCCGCAAGGCGTGGCGTGAACTGGAACTGGGCGAGAAGTCCCAGAAGGATTTTCTGATCCGCTTCGGCAATCACCTGCGCCCGATCGACCACCAGGAGCGGATGGACGAAATGCTGTGGCGCGGCCAGTCCGATGACGTGGACCGGATGATGCCCCTCGTGCCGGAGGGCTGGCGCAGGCTTGCGACCGCCAGATTGCGCCTGCGTTTCTCCCGAGCCGGGGTGGACGAAGCGGTCAATGCGGTCCCCGAGTCCCTGCGCAACGATCCCGGCCTGTTGTACGAGCGCATTCGCTGGCGGCGGCAGAAAGGCCTGACGACGGGTGCGCGCGAACTGCTGTTCGACGCCCCGCGGAACCAGGAATTCGAGGCGCTGTGGTGGCGGGAGCGTTCCTGGCACATTCGCGAGGCGCTGGACCAGGGCAATCCGAAGGACGCGTATCTGCTGGCGGCGTCGCATATCCAGCGCGGCGGTGTCGCGTTTGCCGAAGCCGAATGGCTGGCCGGATGGCTGGCGCTACGGTTCCTGGACCAGCCAAGCGACGCGCTCAAGCATTTCCAGACGTTGTACGAGAACGTGTCGACGCCGATCAGCCGAAGTCGCGCCGGATATTGGGCCGGCCGGGCGGCGGACGCCCTACTGGCCGAGGCCGACGCCCGGCAGTGGTACGCTCGTGGTGCCGAACACGCGACGACGTTCTACGGACAGTTGGCGGCGGCCCGGTTGGGCGCGACCGAGATCGCATTGATACCGACCCCGCCGGTCGATCCGCTCAAGGTGAAGAATTTCCGTTCCCGCAGCCTCGTCAAGGCGACCGAGGCCTTGATCCGCGTTGACCGGCGCAAGCTGGCGGAACGGTTCCTGCGCACCTTGGCGTACCGGGCGAGCGACGAGGATGAGTCGCTGATGATCACCGAGATGGCAGCGCGGCGCGGATATATCTCAGCCTCCGTGTACGCCGCTCGTCGGGCGGCTCGCAGCGGCGCAACGCTGATCGATCTTGGTTATCCCCTGCTCAATCCGGTTCCCGATTCCCCCCCGGAATCGGCGCTGGTCCATGCGATCATCCGGCAGGAGAGCGGCTTCGACGTCGACGTCGTCAGCCGCGCCGGTGCCCGTGGTCTGATGCAGCTCATGCCCGGCACCGCCAAGCAGACGGCACGGGCGGTCGGCGTCAGCTACGACCTAGGGTCGCTGGTCACCGATCCCGACTACAACATCGTGCTGGGACGCGCGTATCTGAACGAAGTGATCCAGCGGTTCGGTGGGCATTACGTGCTTGCGATCGCCGCGTACAACGCCGGACCACATCGGGTCGACCAATGGATTGCCCGTCACGGGCATCCTGCCTCCCCTGACATCGACGTTATCGACTGGATCGAGAAGATCCCCTTCTCCGAAACAAGGAACTACGTCCAGCGGGTCCTGGAGGGTCTGCATGTGTACCGGGGCAAGCTGCCCCAAGACCCGGCTGTCGATGCGTTGCCGGCGGACTGGCGACCGCAGGCTGTATGGTGCGTCTACAGCTGTGGCGTGCTGCTCGACCGTCAACAGGCGGCGTTGACGAAGGAGAAGAAGCAATGACGGACCGACTGTCGGGCATCGAGGCCTGCGTGTTCGATGCCTACGGAACCCTGTTCGATGTCCATTCAGCCGTAGCCCAGTGCCGCGACCGGTTCGAACTCGCCGCTGCACCAGCACAAGCCATGTCCGACGCCTGGCGAACCCGCCAGCTCCAGTACACATGGCTGCGCTCGCTGATGGGCCACCATGTCGACTTCTGGCAGGTGACCGAAGACGCCCTTGCTTTCGCCCTCGACACCGCGTTCGGAGCCGGCAAGGCGCCCTCCGGCCTGCAGCGGGCGTTGATGGACAGCTACCTGACTCTCCACAGCTACCCGGAAGTGCCTAGTGTGCTGAAGGAACTGAAGGCAGGCGGGATGAAGACCGCGATCCTGTCCAACGGATCGCCGATGATGCTGGAGAAGGTGTGTGCCCACAACGGCCTCGACTCGGTCCTGGATGCCGTGCTGTCCGTTGAGGAAGTCGGCGTCTTCAAGCCACACCCAAGCGTCTACCAGCTCGCGGTGGACCGGCTCGGCCTCTCACGTCCTGCAGCCGTCAGCTTCCAGTCGTCAAACGCCTGGGACGCCGCCGCCGCGTCCGCCTACGGGTTCAAGGTGGTTTGGTGCAACCGGTTCGGACAAGCCCGCGAGCGGCTTCCGGGATCGCCCGATATCGAGGTTACCAGCCTGACGACGCTTCCCGGCTTGGTCGGCCTCTGAGGGTTGCCCCATGCCCGCCGCGCCGCGTGAGCGCTTCGTCACCAACCGGACGGGTCGGCGCATGTTCGTCGCCGACTGGGGCGACCCTCTCGACCCCAGGCTGCCGCTGCTCGGGCTGCCGGGCTTTGCACGGACCTCCAGGGATTTTGCGCACATCGCGGATCGCCTGGCACCGCGCCGCCTGGTCTCGCTGGACTATCGCGGGCGCGGCCGTTCGGAGCGCGAGAGCGACTGGCGCGCCTATGACCCACGCACACTCGTCGCCGACATCCAGCATGTGGCGATCGCCACCGGCCTTCACCGTTTCATTGCCATAGGCACATCGCTCGGCGGAATCCTGGCCATGGCGTTGGCCGTCGTCATGCCCGGTGCGCTTGCCGGAGTGGTCCTGAACGACGTCGGGCCTGCAGCCGTACCGAACGGAGCGAACTACCTGATCGACTATATGGGGCGTGACCGCCCGCAACCGGACTGGCCGGCCGCCGTTGCCGAACTTCGGCGGATGATTCCGGACCTCTCGCTGCGCACCGACGAGGAGTGGCTAGCGTTCGCGGAGAACACGTTCCGACGGGGCGACGACGGCCTGCTCCACGTCGACTGGGATCCGGCCGTCGTCAAGCCGCTGCAGCACGGTACGGCGCGCGCGACCGATCTTTGGCCGCTGTTCCTTGCGCTGCGCCCGATTCCCGTCCTTGCATTCCGCGGATCGGTCTCGATGCTGCTGTCCGCCGACACATTCGAGCAGATGGGACGGGTTCATCCGTGCATACGACAGGTGACCCTGGACGGTGTCGGGCATGCCCCGACACTTGGTGAACCGCCCCTTACGAAGGCACTCGATGACTTCCTCGCCAACGTCTGACCTCCCCACTGTCCTTGATATCCGTGCCGCAGCCGAACGGCTGTTAGGCGTTGCGGTTCGCACGCCGCTGCTCGAAGCGCCGCTCTTGAACGCACAGATCGGTGGCCGTCTGCTGATCAAGGCGGAGCCGCTGCAGCGAACCGGCTCGTTCAAGTTCCGCGGCGCATACAATCGTATTTCGTTGATCCCCCAAGCCGCACGGAGCAACGGCGTCGTCGCATTCTCATCCGGAAATCACGCTCAGGGAGTGGCCGCCGCCGCCGGGATCATGGGTTTGCCCGCCACGGTGGTGATGCCGTCGGACGCACCAGCCATCAAGCGCGCGAACACCGAGGCCCTGGGCGCCAAGGTGGTGCTGTACGACCGGCATCGCGACGATCGCGACGCCATCGGCGCCGAGATTGCCAACCGCGCCGGTGCGACCGTCGTGCGGCCATACGACGATCCCGGGATCATTGCAGGGCAAGGAACGGTCGGCCTCGAAATTGCCGAGCAGGTGAAGGCGCTCGGCGTGCGCCCTGACGCGGTTCTGGTGTGCTGTGGCGGCGGCGGATTGGTGTCCGGTACCGCCCTTGCACTGGCCGAAACACTGCCGGGCGTGCCGGTCTGGTGTGTGGAACCGGAACAGTTCGACGACACCCGCCGCTCCCTCCAAGCGGGTCGCCGACAGGCCAATCCGTCGGACGCGCGGTCGATCTGCGACGCCCTGCTGTCGCCGACCCCCGGTATCCTGACGTTCGAACTCAATCGACGCCTTCTCGCGGGCGGCCTCGCTGTCAGCGACGATGACGCGCGAAACGCCATGCGCGCCTCGTTCGAACATTTCAAGCTGGTGGTCGAGCCCGGAGGGGCGGTAGCGATCGCCGCCGCGCTATCGGGAAAATTCCCAACCGCCGGTCAGACGATCGTCGCTGTTGCATCGGGTGGCAACGTGGACCCCGCGATGTTTCGCCAGGTCCTGAGTGGCTGACCGGAAAACCTGCGTCAGGTGACGGGTTCGGCCGTGGCGACCAGCGCCTCGCCGTCGCGCCGCACTGCCGGCTTGATCGGTTCCAGCCGCGACAGGACCTTCTTCTCGCCCTCGGGCGGGAAGTGTCGGCAGTTGCCCTCGAAGAACGCACCCGGCTCGATCGACAGCCGCTCCTGCACCACGTCGGCGATCACGCGGGCGGTCTTGATCAGCGTGACATGTCTGGCCTTGATCTGACCAGTGACCGATCCGGCGATCACCACTGTCTCGGCTTCGATCGCGCCACGAACCACCGCTGAACTGCTGACCGTCAACTTCTTGGAGACGATGTCGCCCTCAACCGTGCCGTCGACCTGAATGTCGCCGCCGCTGTTCAAATTTCCATTGATCGAGAGATCGGAACTGATGATCGAAGGGGCCGCGGGCTTCAACGCCACAGCCTCCGGCTTAGTTGATTTCTTTTGACTGAACATAACTGCCCGCCTTCAAAAATTTGGCCGGATTCAGAGCCTTGCCGTGATAGCGGACCTCATAGTGGACATGCGGCCCGGAACTCCGTCCGCTCGACCCAAGAAGCCCAATCGTGCGACCGATCTTGACCGTCTCACCGCGACGAACGGTAACCTTAGCGAGATGGGCGTATCGCGTCATCAAGCCGTGTCCATGGTCGATCTCGACCACCCGCCCGTAACGGCTGCGCCGGCCGGCGAACACCACTTCTCCATCCGCAGTGCTCGTCACCGGCTGCTTGTAGGGTCCCGCCATATCCAGGCCATCATGCATGGCCGTGCGGCCGTTGAACGGATCGACCCGCGGGCCGTAGCGGCTGGTGATCCGGTAGTCGGTGAGCGGCGAGACCAGCGGCAACGCGACGAACACCCCCTGAAGCTTCGACCACCGCTCCAGGCGCTGGTTCAGCGAGCCGCGAAGCGTGTCGTCGTCTTCGTCATCTGTCCGCATGTCAGGGTGGTAGGGTACGAACGGCCCGCCCTGCCCCATCAGTTCCTTGTCCGGCAGCGGAACGATCGTATCGAGTTTCAGGCCGGTCCGACGGATGACCTCCTCGACCGTCCGAATGTTCTGCTGCGCTCGGTCCGCAATGCGCCGCAGCTCGGTGCGATGCAGGTCCCGCTCCTCCTCCAGCGTCCGCTGCAGGGCCGACAGTTGGCCGTGCAAGCCGTCATTGTCGGAAGCGATCGCGCTGCGCTCCAGGATCACCGTGCGCAGATCGCCCTTGAGCGCCCGGACATTGTTCTGAAGCAGCGCAACCTTTGAGTTCGACGCTTCGAGATCGTTGTGGAGCGCCCACATGCGATCGTCGAGTGCCGCGCGTTCAGCCGCGATCTCCGCCTTTTCGGCCTCGATCGTCTCCAGGTGACGGCGCAGCGTGCCTATATGCGCCTCGAGCGCGTTGTTCTTGCCGGTAATCTGACGTAGTTCGGAACCGAGCAACTCCAACTGGTCGCCGAGAGCGACACGTGACGACGCGATGCGCGAACGCTCGACCTCCGACGTCCGCAAGGCCACGGCCGTCGAGGTCAGGTCCTGCTTCAACGCCTCGTTCTGGCTGAACAGGCGGCGCAGATGCGCTTCGGTTTCCTTCAGGTCCCGCGTGATGCCGACGATCGACAGCTGATAGTCCGACACCTGGTCGAGCAGCTTGCGGTAGGCATGGCGCGACCGATCGATTGCCTGATTCTTGGCAAGGATCATGGTCCCTTGTGTGTAGTAGCCGACAGTCGCAAAGCCAACCCAGCCGGCCACCGCCAGCCATCCGGCAATGACCGCGAGTTGAACACCGGTCGTCAGTCGGACATACCGGGTCTCGCCGTCGGTGCGAAGAATGACCTGCCGTTCAGGAACCACACGACGAACAACGCCCTTCAGGCGAGGCGCCCATCCCCTGGCGTCGTCTGTCATACGGCCTTCCCCCGTCGATTACGTCGTTTAGGTCGGACCTGCCCGCCCGATCCCCCGCTACGTCTCTCCCACGTGCAGGCGAAAGTTAGCTTTCGCCGCTATCATAGGCAAGGCAGTTACCGCAGATGGACCGTCTGCTTCAAATTGGAGTCGGAATTGGCGGACGATCTGGACCTGAATGACCAGATCCGTGGCGTGGCAATGGCGGTGCGCCATTGGTTCGACATCCGAGACCTGGAAGCCTTGCAACGCTCGGTCGGAATCCTGCCCACGCCGGGCGCCAAAGCGCCGATCGACAAGCATCTGCGGGTTCTTACGGTGACGGCGCTGCCACCGCAGATCGTTCGCCTGAAGTCCGATGCCCCCATGGTGACGCTGCACTACATGCAGGACGTTTACGATGACGGCACCCTTCGCGCCGACCCGTGGCGCTGGTGGTTCGCGTGGGTGTCCGTGGAACTGATCGCCCGCCTCGGACCGGATCGCGACGGCTCCATGACGCGCCGATTCGTCGCCGAGGACCCTTCGATCGAGTCGGTACGCCGGCACGCACCGCGTTGGCTCGCGGCGAATCCGCTACGCCTGCAGTTGGTCGAGCGACGGCTTGTCGAACTTGTAGACCGGGCTTCCGCGTCCGACAGTTCACCGGGCCGGACGATCGAAGAGCGGCTTCGGGGCTACCTGGGCGGGTATTTGTCCCGAACCCTGGTCGACGCAATGGCGGCCGAAGCCGCATCGATCGCGGCATCGATCACCCTTCGCCTGGACGAGCGCGCGCGGCGTGGCTGACCCCGGTCAGTCCGGTCCGGCAGCCAGTCCCTCCGGCCGGCGTGGATCCGACATTCCCCGGTACCCCTCGATGACCCGGCGCACGCTCTGGACGGTCGACAGTGGCCGTTTCACCACGACCCGATGCCCCATTCGCCCAAGAAGGGCCAGGGTATCCGGCGAGAACCCCTCTTCGACCGCCAACTCGTCGGGCAGCCATTGATGATGGATCCGCGGTGCCAGCGTCGCCTCGGCGAGGTTCATCCCATGGTCCAGCGTGTTCATCAGGGTCTGCAGGACCGCAGTGATGATCCGACTGCCGCCCTGGCCACCGGTGGCGATCGCCGTGTTGGGACCGTCCAGCACCAGGGTCGGCGACATCGAGGACAGCGGCCGCTTGTTGGGTTCGATCGCGTTCTCCTCGCCCTGGACCAGCCCGAAGCCGTTGGAGGCGCCGGGCAGCGCCGTGAAATCGTCCATCTCGTTGTTCAGAAAGATCCCGGTGCCCTCGGCTACGATCCCGGTACCGAACGCAAAATTCAGGGTGGTCGTGAGGGCTACGGCACAGCCCTCGCGGTCCATCACCGACAGGTGCGTGGTGTTGTTGCTCTCGTACACGTTCGGCTGTCCGGGTCCGAGCGTCGCGGACGCGGTGGCATTCGCGAGGTCGATGCTGACCCGCCGCGCCTCTGCGTAATCCTTGGAGATCAGCCCGGTCAGCGGTACCTGATGAAACGCCGGGTCGGCGAAGTGCTTGAAGCGATCGGCGTAGGCGCGCCGCATCACCTCGGTCATCCGGTGGATAGTTTCGGCCGACCCGAATCCGAGGTCGCCGATCGGCCATCCCTCCAAGACGTTCAGCATCTGGATCAGCAACGCGCCGCCCGAGCTGGGCGGCGGCATCGACACGATCTCCACCCCCCGATAGGTGCCGCGCACCGGCTCCCGAACAACCGTCCGGTAACCGTCCAGGTCGGCCTCGCTGATCAGGCCGTTATTGCGCCGCATCTCATCGGCAATCGCCACCGCGATCGGCCCCCGATAGAACCCGTCGGGCCCGTCACGCGCGATCAGCGACAGGGTGTTCGCCAGATCCGGCTGCCGAAAGATCTCACCTGGCTCGTACGGACTGCCGTCCTCCTTGGCCACGATCCCCCGAGACTGTGGCCAGCGATACAGTCGATCGAACGACCGGGCGATATCGCGCGACAGCGATCGGGTCATCGGGAATCCGTCTCGTGCCAGCCGGATCGCCGGCTCGATCGCACGGTCCAGTGGCCATGTCCCCCATCGCGCCAACGCATCGGCGTAGCCCGCGACGGAACCCGGCACGCCGACGGACCGGTGGGAGTACCGCGCCAGCTGGTTGTCGACCTCGCCGTTCGCTCCCAGGAACAGTTCCCGCGTGGCCTTGCCAGGTGCGGTCTCCCGGAAGTCCAATGCCACCGGCGGCATTCCACCGGCGGGCCGGACCAGCATGAAGCCGCCGCCGCCGAGGTTGCCGGCTTGCGGCAAGGTCACTGCCAGGGCGAACGCCGTGGCCACCGCAGCATCGACCGCGTTGCCTCCTGCAGACAATACGTCCACGCCGACCCGCGCCGCGATCGCCTCCCGGCTGGCCACCATTCCGTAGCGGGCTTCGGAAGGGATGATCCGGTCGGAGCCGTCGAGCGCCGGTGCCCCCAGTGTGGCCCAGGCCGGAGACGTGGAGCCGAGCAATACCAAACCGCTGGCACCGGCCAGAAACGCCCGTCGATCGGGCCGTGCTCCGAGCCCTGTCGGAAGACGCTGCCGCTGGTTCAAGTGTTGATCCTCCGTCGGTCGTCTTTTGGACAATAAGCGTCCGACGCGACTCTCGCCACCCGCGCCGGCTTGCGGCAGAGTGGCACCGCAGGGAGGGTCCGATGGCCGAATATTCCGTCTTCAGTCTGGTGCGCCAAGCGCTCGGTGGCCACAAAGGTTGGATACGCGCCTGGCGCGACCCGGAGCCCAAGAAAACCTACGACGTGATCATCATTGGCGGTGGCGGCCACGGGCTGGCGACCGCCTACTACCTGGCCCGAAACCACGGCATCACCAACGTCGCGATTCTCGAGAAGGGCTATATCGGCGGCGGCAACGTCGGTCGCAACACCACCATCGTGCGCTCCAACTACCTGCTCGACGGCAACAATCATTTCTACGAACACTCCCTGAAGCTCTGGGAAGGGCTGAGCGCCGACCTCAACTACAACGTCATGTTCAGCCAGCGAGGGGTCCTGAACCTCGCGCATTCCGACGGACAGATGGATGCTCACGCCCGGCGTGGCAACGCCATGCGCCTGAACGGGGTCGATTCCGAACTGCTCGATCGCCGCGATGTCCAGAAGCTGTACCCGTATCTCGACTTCTCGGACAACGCCCGATTCCCGATCTATGGCGGCCTTTTGCAACCGCGCGGCGGTACTGCCCGCCACGACGCGGTGGCCTGGGGGTTCGCCCGCGGCGCCGACCGGCTCGGCGTCGACATCATTCAGAATTGCGAGGTCATCGGGTTCGAGCGCGACGGCGACCGGGTCACCGCAGTCAAGACCAGCCGTGGCACCATCGGGTGCGGCCGGGTCGGCATGGCCGTCGCCGGCAACACCTCGCGGGTGGCCCAGATGGTCGGCCTGGAACTGCCAATCGAAAGTCACGTTCTGCAGGCGTTCGTGTCGGAGCCGCTGAAGAAACTCATCGACGGCGTGGTGACCTTCGGCGCCGGGCACTTCTACATCAGCCAGTCCGACAAGGGCGGGCTGGTCCTTGGCGGCGACCTGGACTTCTACAATTCCTACGCCCAGCGCGGGAATCTGCCGACCGTCGAGAACGTCATGGCGCTCGGTTGCGCGATGATGCCGAACATCCGCCGGGTGCGGATTCTGCGCAGTTGGGGCGGGGTGATGGACATGTCGATGGACGGCAGCCCGATCATCTCCAAGACGCCGATCGACAACCTCTACCTGAACGCCGGCTGGTGCTACGGCGGTTTCAAGGCGACACCGGGCTCCGGCTGGGTGTTCGCCCACACAATCGCCGAGGACAAGCCGCACCGGTTCAACGAGGCGCTGTCGCTGGAGCGTTTCGCCACCGGTCATCTGCTGGACGAGGGCGGCAAGGGGCCGACCCCGAAGCTGCACTGACCTCCCGCCCGACGACGCCCACGCCGAGGACCCACGATGATCCGCATCCCCTGCCCGCACTGCGGCCCGCGCGACCACGACGAGTTCAGCTATGTCGGCGACGCCACCAAGGTCCGGCCGGCCGACCCGTCCGCGGCCAGCCCCGAGGACTGGCATCGCTACGTCTACCTGCGTGACAACCCACGTGGCGCCCATCTTGAATACTGGCACCATGTCCAGGGTTGCCGCTCCTACCTGAAGGTTCTGCGTGACACCGCCACCCATGAGGTCCTGGCTGCCGGCCGGCCGGACGACACGTTGGAGGCCGCGCGATGATCTTCGGACGCCTGGCCACAGAGCAGAGCCATCGCCTGCCGACCGGAGGCGCGATCGACCGTTTGAAGCCGCTGTCCTTCACCTTCGACGGGCGCAGCTATCGCGGCTACGCGGGCGACACCCTGGCCTCGGCCCTGCTGGCCAACGGCGTGACGGTGGTGGGCCGCAGCTTCAAGTATCACCGCCCGCGCGGCGTCATGTCGGCCGGACCGGAGGAGCCGAACGCGCTGGTCGAGCTGCGCACCTGCGCGCGGCGCGAACCGAACACCCGCGCCACCATGGTCGAGCTGTTCCACGGGTTGACCGCGACCAGCCAGAACCGCTGGCCGTGCCTGCACTTCGACGCCATGGAAGTGAACGACCTGCTGTCGCGATTCCTGGTCGCCGGCTTCTACTACAAGACCTTCATGGGCTTCCCCGGCTGGCATTTCTGGGAGAAGCGCATCCGGGCCGCCGCCGGCATGGGGGCCGGCACGATTGAGCACGATCCTGACGGTTACGAGACCATGAACGCCCATTGCGACGTGCTGGTGGTCGGCGCAGGGCCGGCCGGACTGGCCGCTGCCCTGGCCGCCGGACGTACCGGTGCGCGGGTAATCCTGGTGGACGAGACCGACGGACTGGGCGGCCGGCTGCGCGGCGAGCGGGACACCCTGGACGGCAAGCCGGCGATGACCTGGGCGGCGTCGGTGGCGGCCGAGTTGGCCGACTTGCCCGAGGTCCGGGTTCTGACCCGCACCACGGCCTTCGGCGTCTATGACAACAATCTGGTGGGCGCGGTCGAGCGGCTGGCCGACCACATGCCGGTTCCGCCGGCCCATGTGGCGCGGCAGCGATTGTGGCACATCCGCCCGCAGCGGGTAATCGTCGCGGCAGGGGCGATCGAGCGGCCGCTGGTGTTCGGCGGCAATGATCGGCCCGGCGTCATGCTGGCCGGTGCCGTGCGCACGTACCTCAACCGTTTCGCCGTGACCCCGGGCCGTCGCGCCGTTGTGGTCGCCAACAACGACGACGGCTACCGCACAGCGTTCGATCTGGCTGCGGCCGGCATCGACGTGACGCAGATCCTCGATACCCGAAGCGGCGGTCACGGCACCTGGCGAGAGCGGGCGCTCTCCACCGGATTCGACGTCGCAGAAGGCAGCGCCGTTACCAATGCGTATGGCCGCATGGGATTGGTCGGCTGCGACGTCGCCCGGCTGGACGGCCAGGGCGGGACGGTCGGCAACAGCCGGTTCGTGCCGTGCGACCTGATCGCCCATTCCGGCGGCTGGACACCGTCGATCCACCTGCACAGCCACGCCGGTGGCAAGGCCGAATGGAACGACCAGATCGCAGCGTTCCTGCCGGGAGCGGTGCGTGGCGGGATCGTAACGATCGGTGCCGCGCGCGGCCGGTTCGCGCTGTCCGACTGCCTGTCCGACGGCTTTACGGCCGGCGCCGAGGCGGCGGCGGCGTGCGGATTTGGCACGGGCACCGCACCGGATGTGCCCATGACCGACGAAGCGCCGACCGCCCCGTTGCAGGCAATCTGGTCGGTTCCGGGCAGCCCCGGCAAGAAGGTGAAGCGCTTCGTCGATCACCAGGACGACGTCACGGTGGAGGATATCGAACTGGCCCACCGGGAGGGCTTCGTGTCGGTCGAGCACCTGAAGCGCTACACCACGCTGGGCATGGGCACCGACCAGGGCAAGACTTCCAACATCAACGGCCATGCCCTGATGGCGGCGGCGCGCGGGCAGTCGATCCCGACGGTCGGCACCACCACCTTCCGTCCGCCCTACACCCCGGTCGCGATGGGCGCGTTTGCCGGCCGCACGACCGGCCGCCACCTGGCACCGATCCGCCGTACCGCCCTGCACGACTGGCACGCCGCCAATGGCGTGGTGTTCGTCGAAGCCGGGCCGTGGCTGCGTCCGCAATACTATCTGCAGCCGGGCGAGACAGCGTCGAAGGAGACGATGGACCGGGCGATCACCGACGAGGTGGTGACCACCCGAACCAAGGTCGGGATCTCCGACGTCTCCAGCCTCGGCAAGATCGACGTCCAGGGACCGGACGCGGCGGAGTTCCTGAACCGGGTGTACAGCAACGGCTTCGCCGCGCTGCCTGTCGGCAAGGCACGCTACGGTCTGATGCTGCGCGAAGACGGGCTGGTCGACGACGACGGCACCACCTCGCGTCTGTCCGACACCCACTTCCTGACGACCACCACCACGGTGCATGCCGCCAAGGTGCTGGCCGACCTGGAGTGGTATCTCCAGGTGGTCTGGCCGGACCTGGACGTCCGGGTATCGTCGGTGACCGAGCAGTGGGCCGGCATGGCGCTGGCCGGGCCGAAGGCGCGCGAGGTGCTGGCTGCCGCCGTCGATCCCGGCACCGATGTCTCCAACGAAGCCCTGCCCTATCTCGGCGTCACCGTCGCCGCGACCATCCGGGGCGTGCCGGTGCGGATCTTCCGAATCAGCTTCTCCGGCGAGCTCGGCTACGAGATCAACGCACCGGCCGACTGGGGGATCGCGGTGTGGGAAGCCCTGATGGACGCCGGGGCCGAGTACGGCATCCGCCCCTACGGGCTGGAGGCCATGGGGATCATGCGGATCGAGAAGGGCCATGTGGCAGGACCGGAACTCGACGGCCGCACCACCCCCGACGATCTCGGCCTGGGACGCATGGCCAGCACCAAGAAGTGGTTCGTCGGTCGCGGCATGCTCGACAAGCCGGCCTTAACCGATCCGGACCGACCGAAGCTGGTCGGGCTGGTGCCGGTAGACGGGGTCTCGCGGATCCGCGCCGGATCGATCCTGGTCGACGATCCGGACGCAGCCACCCCGATGCCGAAGCTCGGGCACGTCACTTCCAGCGCCTATCTCTCGCCGACGGTCGGTCATCCGATTTCGCTCGGCCTGCTCGCCCGGGGGCGAGAGCGCATCGGCCAGGAGATCTGGGCGGTGTTTCCCCTGCGGGGCATCCGTGTCCGGGCGCGGGTGACCGAAACCTGCTTCGTCGACCCGGAGGGCAAGAAGCTCCATGGCTGAGATCACGACACTGCCGCCGCGCCGCTCTGCCCTCGACGCCGTTTGGATCCCCGGCGACTACGGCATCCCCGGACCGAGTGGGCCGGGTGTCACCTTCACCCGCCGCCTGGGCCTGATCGCGATCCAGCTCGACTCCCGGCGCGACACCGCTGCCGCGGTCGCCCGCGCCGTGTCCGACAGCCTCGGCATCGCCCTGCCCGATCCCGGGCATGCCAGCTCGGGCGGCGAGTTCCGGGCGATCTGGATCGGACCGGAGCGATGGATGTTGCTCGGCGGCGACGGCACCGAACTTGAGGCAAGGCTGCGTGCGGCGGTCGAGCCGGCCGGCGGCAGCCTGGTCGACCAGGGTCATGGCCGCGCCATCCTGCGGCTGAGCGGACCACGGGTGCGCGAAACACTGGCCAAGGGCACCGGCATCGACCTGCACCCGCGCGCCTTTGCCGAGAACGCGGCCGCCCAGACCGGGCTGTTCCACCTGTCGGTCACCATCGACCGGCGCCGCGGCACCGGCACCTTCGACATCCACGCCATGCGCGGCTTTGCCCAGAGCCTGCATGAAAGCCTGTGCGAAGCCGCCGCCGAGTTCGGCTATCGGCTGGTTTAGCGCAAGACCAATGCGCCGACACTCTTCATACCCCTCGCCCTACGTCCGTAAGGTCAAGAGATCTCCCTGGCCGAAACCGGGCTCGTTGATCACGTTCGAGAGGTTTTCACCAACCCTGCCGATGAAGCGGCGCTCCGGCCCCTGAACCCGCTCGGCAAGATCCCCGCCCTTAAGACTTCAGATGCCGGAACGCTCTATGCCTCACCGGTGACCTCCCGGAGCGGACCGCCGACAGGCGGAACGCATCCGGGACCTCCATGACGACGAACGGCAGCGCTATGCCACCGCCGATTCCGCTCCCAGCGCACCGCGCCGCAGCATCTCGGCGTCGATCCGCTTCGCCAACCCATCACTGACGCTCATCATCGGCAGCCGTACTTCCGGACTGGCGATCAGGCCGGCGCGCCACAGCCAGTGCTTGATCGGCGACGGACTCGGCTCGGCGAACAGCAGCTTCGGCACCTCGGCCAGGTCGCTCCAGCGCGCCAAAGCATCGCCCTGGTCGCCGTCACGCAGCAGCGCGCGGATCCCGGCGAACGCCGCGGTCTCGACATGGGCCGAGGCCAGGATGCCGCCGTCGGCGCCATGCACCAGCGCGCTGTAGAACAACGCGTCCTCGCCGGTCATCACCGAGAAGCCGTCGGGACGCCGGGTCAGCAGATCGAAGGACTGGGCCGCATCGGCACAGCAATCCTTCAGGCCGACGATGTTCGCGACCTCTGCCAGCTGCCGCAGGGTGTCGTTGGTCATGTTCACCCCGGTGCGGTACGGGATATTGTACAGGGCGACCGGCCTGGCAGTGCGCCCGGCCAAAGCTGTGAAGTGAGCGATGATGCCGTCCTGGGTCGGTCGCGAGTAGTAAGGGCAGGCGATCAGATAGCCGTCGATCGGCCAGGCACTGGTGCGCGACACCGTATCCGCCATTCGCCGCGTGTCGCTGCCCGACAGGCCGAGCCAGATCGGCAGCCGACCGTGTGCAACCTCGGCGGCGACCGCCACCAGGCGCTCGGTCTCGTCCGTGTCGAGGGTCAGGCCCTCGCCGGTCGTAGCCGCCAGGATCAGCCCGTCGACCGGCAGTTCGGCGTAGTGATCGATCAGCCGGCGGACCGAGGCGACGTCCAGTTCGCCGTCGCGGAACGGCGTGACCAGCGGCAGCCAGACACCGGCCATCGTGGAGTGGGAAGTGGAATGCATGGTGCGTGCTCCTTCGGGGACGGGCCGGTGGAGCGTGGGAGCGCATGCGAAAATCCCCGTCCGAACCGGCCGGGGATGGTGGTAGTCGTTCGCTCAGGTGATGCGCGGTGCGCTCAGGACGTGCGAAGGAGACCGTTCCCCGTGTGGAGGAGCGGTTTGGCTTTCAGGACGAAGCTGTAGCGACACATGCACATGGCGGAACTGTCTGGGAGCGCGCGGCGGCTGTCAATCGGTCCGTGCGGCGGTTGATCGGCTCAGTCACGGTTCGTCCAGGTAGCGTTCAGTCACCGCGCCGTCGAGACGGCGGACCCGGGCACGGACGATTGCGTCCGGCGGCATCAGCCGGGCGTTCACGCCCATCCGGTCAACGCGGCTGTCGACGGCCGACCAGTGGGTCACGCAGCCGCAGGTCCGGCACCGATGAAATCGGATTGACCGGTCGTCCCACATGTATACATCGGTAGCGGCGTCGGCTGGTGCCAAATGCACCATGCCGGGTGAGTAGTAAGCCCAGAGGACCCCTAAGCGCCGGCAGATCGAGCAGTTGCACTCCGTCACGTCGATTGGAGCGCTCTCGCACGTCAGCCGAACATCACCACAGTGGCAGGAAGCCTCGATCACCGTTTCCCTCCGTTGCGAAGTTCATCGCGATCTTGCCAAAGCACCGCCAACCTTCAAGGCCTGCGACCCACTCCGCACACAGCGCCAACAATTCCTCGCCACCTGTTGCCGATCGGTCGCTAGACTGCATTGCGTCATCACTTGACCGATGCCCCCAGGAGGGATCCATGCCGCTAACCGACCTCCAGCACCTGCTGATCCAGGTGGCTGACCTGGACGCCACCGTCGACTGGTACGTCGATGTGCTCGGGCTGGAGGAGGGTCCGCATCCGGACTTCGGATTTCCTGTTCGCTGGCTGTATCTCGGCGGCAAGGACGTGCTGCACCTGACCGAGGGCGGTGCCGCCGTCAGCGCGCAGCGCCGGCAGTACGTCGGGCAGCAGTCCCAGGCGGTCGAGGGGACCGGGGTGGTCGACCACGTGGCCTTCGGGGCCACCGGCCTGGACGCCACCATTGCGCATCTGAAGGACAAGGGCGTGGCCTTCACCGAACGCCGTGCCGACCTGGTCACCGCCTATCAGCTGTTCCTGCTCGACCCGAACGGCGTGAAGGTCGAATTGAACTTCCCGGCCAATGAGGCTGTGGGGCGGATAGCTGAAGTTATGGGCGGCACCTCCGGCTAGTCCTGTCGATACGGCTGATTTCGTCAGGCTGTACCTTGAACCCACAGCGCACCGCGAACCGGCGCGGTGGAGTTGGGGCTACCGGTGCAGTCCAATCTACATCTCCCGACTGAACGAACCGTGCCGGCCGTGTTTGCTCTTCCCATTCGCCGTGAGGTTGGGGAGAGTTGTCGAACCTCCTCCCCATCCCCATACGCATTCCCCGGAGTCCCCCATGCACGCCACCGCCGGCCGCATCCTGTACGAAACCCTGAAAGCCCATGGCGTCACCTGCCTGTTCGGCATGGAGGATCCGATCCACGTGTTCCACGCGGTCGACCGGGCGGTCACCAAGGTGGTGACGGTACGCGACGAGAAGCACGGAGCGATCATGGCGCACGGCTACGCCCAGGCGACCGGCCGGCCGGGGGTATGCGCGTCGACCTCCGGGCCGGGGGCGACCAACCTGATCACCGGGCTGCTGGAAGCGCTGCAATCCTCGGTGCCCGTGATCGCGCTGGTCCAGGACCACCCGTTGAAGCTGAAAGGCCGGCACGCCGGCAGCGCGCTCGACCACGCCGCCGCCCTGACGCCGTTCGTGAAGGCGGTGATCCGCATCGACTACCCCGAACGCACCGCCGAATTGGTGCGCTCGGCGTTCCGCATCGCCACCACCGGTCGGCCAGGACCGGTGGCACTGATCTGCCCGAGCGACGTGATGGCAACCGAGACCGACGGCGATCCGCACGCCGACGCCGCCTACGCGCATTTCCCCGCAATCCGGTCGCGCGCCGACGCCGCTTCGGTGGCCCGTGCCGCCGAACTGCTGGCCAAGGCCGAGCGACCGCTGATCGTCGCCGGCGGCGGCAGCGTTGCGTCGGGCGCGTTCGCCGAGATCGCTGAGTTGGCCGAGCGGTTTGCCGCCCCGGTCGCCACCACCATGACCGGCAAGGGAGCCATCGCCGACGACCACCCGCTCTCGGCCGGCGTGCTCGGCACCACCACCGGCGGGCTGTACGGCCGCGGCAAGGTGTCGAACGCCCTGCTAACCGAGGCCGACGTGGTGATGGTGCTCGGCTCGCGCACCGGGCAGATCTGCTACAGCAACTGGACCCTGCCGAAACCCGGCACCACGCTGATCCACCTGGACGTCGACCCGGTCGAGGTCGGCCGCAACTTCCACACCGACCTGCCGATGATCGGCGACGTGCGCGACACCCTGCGCGACCTGCTGGCGCATTGCCGTGCCGCCGGGCTGGAGCGCACCGACCGCGGCAACGGCGGGCGGATGGCCGAGTTGAAGGAAGCCTGGGCGCGCGAGATCGCCCCGGTCGCCACCTCCGACCGCCAGCCGATGCGCCCGGAGCGGGTGTTCGCCGAGATCGGGCGCGTGTCCGACGCTTCGACATTGATCGTCACCGACGCCAGCTACGTCACCGGCTGGGCGATGAGCCAGCTCGACACCACCACCGCGGGGCGCTTCATCCTGTCGCCGCGCGGCACCGCCGGCATCGGCTGGAGCCTGCCGGCCGCCATGGGGGCCAAGCTCGCCGACCCGGCGCGCAGCGTCATCTGCGTGTCCGGTGACGGCGGCTTCGGCTATGTGATGAACGAGTTGGAAACCGCCGCGCGCTATGGGGTGAAGGTGCTGGTGGTGGTGTTCAACAACTCAACCCTCGGCTTCCAGCGCCACTGGGAAGAACTGGCGATGGGCAGCTACATCGAGTGCGACTTCATGGAGGTCGACTATTCCGAGGTGGCGCGCGCCCTGAAATGCTCGGGCGAGAGCGTGTCCAACCCGGCCGACCTGGCCGGCGCCCTGGCCCGTGGTCTCGCCTGCCCCGGTCCCTACGTGATCAACGCGGTGATCGACCCGGAAGCGGCAGCGCCGATCATGGGCTTCGACAAGCCGATCCCGGCCGACGCGACGCATTGAGCCGCACCCGCCTATGCTGGCGTCCCGGCGCGGTGCCGGGACGCCACTGCGGATTCGGCCTCCTTAGACCTCCAGCAGGATCTTGCCGATGTGCTGGCTCGATTCCATCAGGGCGTGGGCGCCGGCGGCATCGTCGAGCGGGAAGGTCGAGTGGATGAGCGGCTTCACCGTGCGGGCTTCCAGCAGCGGCCAGACCTTTTCCTCGAGTTGCCGGGCGATCGCCGCCTTCTGGGCGACGGTGCGCGGCCGCAGGGTCGAGCCGGTGATGGTCAGGCGCTGCAGCATGACCTTCAGGAAGTTGAACTCCTTGACCACCGGCGGCTGCAGGAAGGCGATCTGTACCAGCCGGCCTTCCAGCTTCAGGCAGTCGATGTTGCGCTGGATGTAGGGGCCGCCGACCATGTCGAGAATGACGTCGGCACCGCCCAGTTCCTTCATCACCGCCACGAAGTCCTCGTCGCGGTAGTTGATGCCGCGCTCGGCTCCCAACTGCTCGCAAACCTTGACCTTGTCGGCCGAGCCGGCGGTCGCGATAACCCGGGCGCCGAACGCGTGAGCCAGTTGTATCGCGGTGGTGCCGATGCCGGACGACCCGCCGTGGATCAGGATGGTCTCGCCCTTCTGCAGGCGGCCGCGCTCGAACACGTTGGTCCAGACCGTGTAGTAGTTCTCCGGCAGGGCCGCCGCCTCGGCGAGCGTGTACCCTGCCGGCACCGGCGAGCAGGTGTCGGCCGGGGCCGCGCAGTACTCGGCGTAACCGCCGCCCGCCACCAGGGCGCAGACCTGATCGCCCACCTTCCAGCGCGACACGCCCTTGCCGACCGACGCGACGGTCCCGGCGATCTCCAGCCCCGGAATGTCCGACGCGCCCGGCGGCGGCGGGTAGCCGCCGGCACGCTGCAGGCAGTCCGGTCGGTTGATCCCGGCGAACGCCACCTTGACCAGCACCTCACCGTCGCCCGGCGCCGGTACCGGCCGGGTCCCGGCCTTCAGCACCTCGGGCGCGCCGGGTTCGGTGATCTCGATGGCGGTCATTGTCGCGGGCAGGTCGGCCATGATCGTCTCCCTTGAAACTGCGGTCCCTTACGTAGCCCGCCGGGCGGTGCGGGAAAAGCCCGTCGGCCGCTTGCCCGCGACCGGCGGGCGGACGACACTCATGCCATGCCGGAACTGCCGGACATCGCGATCTACCTGGAGGCGCTGGAGCGCCGCATCCTCGGCGCCGAAATCACCGGGCTGCGGGTCGCCAGCCCGTTCCTGGTCCGCAGCGTCGATCCGCCGATCAGATCCGCCATCGGGCACCGGGTCGAGAGCCTGCGCCGGCTCGGCAAGCGCATCGTGATCGCGCTGAACGACGACCTGTTCCTGGTGCTGCACCTGATGATTGCCGGACGTCTGCAATGGGCCGCACCGGCAGCCGTCCTGCCGGGCAGGAAGGGGCTGGCGGCGTTCGATTTCGACACCGGCACGCTGATCCTGACCGAGATGGGGTCGAAGAAGCGGGCGAGCCTGCATCTGGTGCGCGGCGCGGCGGCGCTGGCCGACCATGATCCCGGCGGGGTCGAGCCGCTGGAGGTTGACCGTGACGGATTCGCCGCGGCCCTGCGGGCGGAGAACCACACGCTGAAGCGCGCACTGACCGACCCGCATTTGTTTTCCGGAATCGGCAACGCCTATTCCGACGAGATCCTGCACGCAGCCAAGCTGTCGCCGATCGCTTTGTCGCAACGCCTGGACGAAGACGAGGTCACCCGGCTGTTCGAGGCGACCCGAGGAACCCTGCTGGCCTGGATCGAGCGCGGGCGCAAAGAAGTCGGCAATGGCTGGCCGACCAAGGCAACGGCGTTCCGCCCGGCGATGGCCGCCCACGGCAAGTACGGCAAGCCCTGCCCGGTCTGCGCCACCCGGATCCAGCGCATCGTTCACGCCGTCAGTGAGACCAACTACTGCCCGCGCTGCCAGACCGGCGGCAAGCTGCTGGCGGACCGAGCGCTGTCCCAGGTGCTCAAATCCGATTGGCCAAAGACCATCGACGAGTTGGAACGCAAGCGAGGCAGCCCGTGATCGATCATGTT
The DNA here is from genome assembly GCF_040219215.1 of Thalassobaculum sp. Classification (GTDB taxonomy): domain Bacteria; phylum Pseudomonadota; class Alphaproteobacteria; order Thalassobaculales; family Thalassobaculaceae; genus Thalassobaculum_A. The sequence goes on along the minus strand of NZ_JAVJSX010000044.1, from coordinate 188,833 downwards.
TCCATCGCCGTGCGCGACCTGACGGCGTCGGCCGCGTTCTACGACCGGGTGCTGGCCCCGCTCGGGCTGGTCCGGATGGTCGAGCGCGAGCGCACCGTCGGCTTCGGCAAGCGCTATCCCGAGTTCTGGCTGAACCTGCGCGAAGGCATGACACCGGTCGCGGCGGATACCGGCAGCCACGTCTGCCTGCGCGCACCAGACGAAGACGCCGTGCGGGCGTTTCACGCTGCCGCGCTGGAGTTCGGCGGCACCGATTCCGGCGCCCCCGGCCCACGGCAGGCCGCGGTCACCACTTACTATGGTGCGTTCATCCACGATCCGAACGGCAACAAGATCGAAGCGGTCACGTTTCCTAAATCAGATTAACTTGAAATCACATCTTATTGATTAACCGCCAATTCGTATTGGAGACACCAGCTGCCGGATGGTCTTCGCCACGGCCATGGCCACGATCTTGCCGGTCTTGCGGTTCTCCTCGGCAACCGCGACGTCCTCCACGAAGCTGAACGAACCGAAGGCGCCGCGGGCCCGCACCTCAATCACGTGAGTGTCGATGGTCGGATCGGCGACTATGGTCAGCCGGGTGCGGTCCAGGCCGATGCCGGCAAGCGCCACGGCGGCCGAGATGTTGACGTTCTGCGGGTAGGTGGCGGCGCCTTCCCGGGCGCTGCCCTCGAAGATCACCGTCGGCTCGCGCATCCCGGCGAGGTCGTAGACGCCTTCGGCCGCGGTGCCGAACCAGGCGCTCGGGTCCTTGCGCACCACCATCTCAACCGAATCCAGGCCACCCATCGCCGCCCCCGACAGGATGTCGAGCGCGCCGATCCCGGCCGATGCCAGGGTCAGGGTCGCCCCACCCTGCTCGGCCGCCGCCCGGCAGCGGGCATGCAATGCGTCGTCGGTCAGCGAGCCGATCGAGGTCATTACCACGTCGACCCCGCGCTCCAGCAGCCGGGGCACGTGGTCGCGCACCGCCTGATGGCCAGCCCCTTCGAGCACCACGTCGAATGCCTCGGCGTGGAACGCCTCCGGGTCAGCCAGCATCTTCGGCCCCGGACCAACCGGCCGCGGCCGACGCACCAGCACCGCCGGAATCATCACGCGATCCGAAAGGTCGCGGGCCACAAGCTCGATGACATGCGCGCCGATCGCGCCCGCACCGATCAAACCAAGACGCAGCATTAAACCACTCTCTTGCAGTGTTCGATTTGGGTAATCGCACGGAGCCTAACGCTGCGGGAGGACGAAGTCCCGCATCACCCGTATAGTTGCGGCCCCGCCTCGGACCAACGCAGCCATGACCGACGATTCTCCACCGACACCGCTCCTGCGCAACCGCGATTTCCTGCTGTTTGTGGCCGGTCGCAGCAGCAACACCATTGCGGTGCAGGCGCTGACCGTCGCGGTGGGCTGGCACGTCTACCAGATCAGCCACGATCCGGTGGACCTCGGTCTGGTCGGGCTGGCGCAGTTCGCACCGGCGCTGGCGCTGTTCCTGGTGGCCGGGCTTGCCTCCGACCGGTTCGACCGGCGCAGCATCCTGATGGCCTGCAACCTGGTGCACGCGATCGTCGTCGGCCTGCTGCTGGCGATCCTGTGGACCGACGCGGCGGCCGTCGCGCCGATCCTGGCGGTGCTGGTGCTGCACGGGGCCGCCCGTTCGTTCTACCACACCGCCAGTCAGGCGATTCTGCCGAACCTGGTGCCGCGGACGCTGTTCCCGAGCGCCATCGCCTACTCGTCCTCGGCCAGCAAGGCGGCGCAGCTGCTGGGACCGGCGTTGGGCGGCCTGCTGATCGCCTGGACCGGCAACGGCGTGTACTGGACGACCCTTGCCTTGTTCGCGACCGCCGGCGTCTGCGCCGCCGCCATCTCGGCCCGCCTGAAGGTCCAGGCCCGCGAACCGTTCAGCCTCGCCACCGTGCTCGGCGGCTTCACCTATGTCTGGGCCAACAAGCTGGTGCTGGGTGCGATCTCGATTGACCTGATGGCAGTGCTATTCGGCGGCGTGATGGGGCTTCTGCCGGTGTTCGCCAGCGACATCCTGCATGTCGGCCCGGACGGACTTGGCCTGCTGCGCGCCATGCCGGCGGTCGGCTCCCTGGTCATCGGGCTGGCGCTGACCCAGGTGGCCGCACCGCGCCACATGGGGCCGATGTTCTTCGCATCCCTGGCGGTGTTCGGCCTGTCGATCGTCGGGTTCAGCCTGTCGGAGACGTTCTGGCTGTCGCTGCTGTTCCTCGGGATCTACGGCGCGGCCGACATGGTCAGCGTCTACATACGCCAGACCCTGGTGCAGATCGCCACGCCAGACGGCATGCGCGGCCGAGTCAGCGCGGTGAACTCGGTGTCGATCAACGCCTCCAACGAACTGGGTGACTTCCGGGCCGGCGTCATGGCCGGCGGCATCGGCACGGTGGCGGCGGTCCTGGTCGGCGGGGTGGTGACGGTCGGAATCACCGCGCTGTGGTGGCGGCTGTTCCCCGGAATCCGGCGGATCGACCGGTTGGACGATCTGGTCGAGCGGTGACGCCGGAACCTATCCGCCGTGGTCCTCGTCCGACTGTTGCTTGTGGAGCAGCAGCGCCATCAGCCGGCGATCCCGCCACACCTGGCGCTGCGCCAGCCCGTCCGCCGGCAACTGCTTGCGTCGTTCGGCCTCGATCCGTTTCACCAGGCCTTCGTCCCACGCCAGGACCGGCGCCTGCTCGGCCTGCAGCCGCTCGTAGAACGGGCCGTAGCGCGCGCAGTAGTCGGCCACCCCGGCGGGAGCGTTGAGGTCAATGGTCTCGAACGGCCCCATGAACGACCAGCGCAGGCCCAGCCCGTCCTTGACCGTCTTGTCCAGGTCGTCGGCCGAGATGACCCCGTCGGCGACCAGCTTGAACGCCTCGGCCAGCAGCGCGCCTTGCAGGCGATTCAGGACGAAGCCGTCGACCTCGCGGTTGACCGCGACCGGCACCATGCCGACCCCCTCCATCACCGCCCGCGCCCGGGTCAGCACGGCTGGATCGGTCCACGGCGACGGACACAGCTCGACCAGCGGCACCAGATAGGGCGGGTTGACCGGATGGGCGACCAGGCAGCGCAGCCGGCCCGGCAGCGCTTCGGTGAAACGCGACGCAGTGATCGCCGACGACGAGGACGCCAGGATCGCCTCGGGCTCGGCTAGTCGATCGGCCTCCTCGAACAGAGTCGCCTTTGGCTCGACCTGCTCGGCAATACATTCCTGCAGCCATGCCGCACCGCGCAGCGCGTCGCCAAGGCTGGGCACGGTCTCGATCCGGCCGGCCACTTCGGCCGCGCTGTTGATCAGGCCCTGCGCCTCCAGGTCGTCCAGGTTGGCGCGCAGCAAGGGCATTGCGGCGTCCAGCGCGGCCGGCACGCCGTCCCACAGCCGAACCCGACCGCCGGCACGGGCGAAGACGATGGCCCAGGCACGACCGATCAGGCCGGCGCCGGCAACGGCGAAGGTCTCAGGCATGGCGCATCCTCGAACGTCATTGTGGACGAACGCACCGGTGGGCGCGTCGGAAGTCGAGGAAGTGTAGCGAGGGAGATCGGTCCCCGAAAGGACCCGGTGTCAGGCGGTGGCGGTCGCCAGCCGCGGCCGGCCGAACCGCTCGAAGAACGTGCCGGCAAGCCAGCCGATCAGCGCCCAGGAAACCGCCGACACGACGATCGAGGTCGCGGCGAACTGGGCCGCCAGTTCCGGCGGCGCCGCACCCACCTCACCGCCGTGCGGATGGGGTGCCCCGACAATGTGCGGCACGGCGAGAACCGCCACACCAGCGATCTTCCACAGCGCCGAACGCCCGAATGCCAGCAACCACAGGCCGACCGACGCGGTCACCACCGCCGAGATCCACCAGACCTGTCGAGCCGACAGTTCGGCGGCGACACTGCCTGGAACCTCCGGCGGCAGGCCCAGCGACGGCGACAGCGTCATCGCGGCGAATCCGGCAAGGCCCCACAACACGCCACGCCGGCCGTCGACGGCATCGCCGCGCAGCACGAAACCGGCCGTGAGCAACAGCGCGAATCCGGTGGCGCCGACGATGTTCGCCATCGTGGTGTAGACGGTCCGCTCGATCCCGTCGCCCGGCGCCCAGGCATCCTCGCCGTGGCTGTGGCTGTGACCGGCAGCCGCGGCGGTACCATGGTCGTGGGCCGCCGGCGCCTCGCCTGCCTCGAACGTCTCGGCGTGCAGGATCAGCGGCGTGGTGGTGACCGCCTGCAGCGCGGAGGTCAGCAACCCTGCCAGCAGGCCGGCCAACACCGCGGAGAACAGTACCTGGCGGATCATCGAGCCGATCCTCGGCCGGTCAGTGGCAGGGGAAGCCCATCGAATGGCGCCAGTCATGGGCGGCGTTGTGCATCGCGCTCGCCCCCGCCAACCCGGTACCGAAGGTCAGCACGCTGCCCAGGAACAGCGCGAAGAACGCGGCGACCATCGCCTCGCGGCGGGTCACCCGGGCGGCGCCCTGCTTCAAAGCCTGTGTGGTCATGCCGGTCTCCATGGCCGTTCATTGATCTGCCGGGCAGCAGCATAACACCCGCCCGCGTTCGAATCCCTAGTCGACTGCCGACCGCCGGTCAACGCGAGCAATCGACCGTAGCCGATGAACCGCGGTTGCGGGCCGGCACTCCGTCGTCAAAGATGCCGCGAAACCTCAACCGCCCCCTGTGCCATGAACGACATCCCCTCTCCCGCCGCCGACCTCGCGGTCCCCTCGTTCGCGCAACTGCGTGTCACCGAAGCCGATCGTGCCCGGTTCGGGATCGAGCCGGGCTGGGCTTTCGGCCAGTCCAGGCTGGTCGAATGGCGCGACGTCGACGCGTTCCGGCACGCCAACCACACCAGCTTCCTGTTGTGGTTCGAGTCGGCGCGGAACCTGTACCTGGAAGCCGCAGGCCTGCCCCGCCATTCGGTCGACGCGCCGGGGCCGGTGATGATGAACCTGGAAACGCGCTACCTTCGGCCGCTGGCCTATCACGATCCGGTATTCGTCACCGCCCGGGTCAAGTCGATGCGCCGGACCTCGTTCGTGATGGAGTACGCCGCCTGGAGCGAAAACGGCTGCGCCTGCACCTGCGCGGCGGTCCTGGTGCTGATGATCAACGCCACCGGCGAAAAGGTGGCGATCCCAGATCCTGTCCGGTACGCGATCCGGGCGCTCGACGCGCCGGTGGAGGAATCCCGATGAGCAAGACCCACGCCAACCGCGTCGCCGTCGTCACCGGCGGCGGCTCCGGGATCGGCCGGGCGATCGCCCAAGCCTTGGCCGGGGCGGGTGCGGCCGTTGCGATCCTGGATGCCAACGGCAACGCCGCAGAGGATACCGCGGGGATGATCGCCGGTGCCGGCGGCAAGGCCATGGCGCTGACCTGCGACGTCGCGGTGTTCCAAGCGGTCGAGTCGGCCGGGCGGGAGATCGAGGCAGCACTCGGCCCGGTCGATATCCTGGTCAACAACGCAGGGATCTCGCCGAAGCACCAGGGGCAGCCGGCTTCGGTCCTGACCATGGATCCGGCGGAGTGGCAGCGGGTGCTGGGCGTGAACCTGACCGGCGCGTTCCACGGGGTGCGGGTGTTCGGCGCCGACATGGCGCGGCGCGGCTGGGGCTCGATTGTCAACCAGTCGTCGGTTGCGGCCAAGACCCATGTCGGATTCGTCGGCGCCCACTATCCGGCGACCAAGGCCGGGCTGGTCGGCTTCACCAAGCATCTGGCGGGCGAACTCGGCCCATCGGGCATCAACGTCAACGCCCTGGCGCCCGGGCGGATCGACACACCGCTGATGCGCGGCGTCGACCCGGCGGTGAACGAGGCGATCGTGCTCGACACCCCGATGCGCCGCCTCGGCACGCCCGGTGATGTGGCTGAATCCGCGCTGTTCCTGACCTCCGAGGCCGGCCATTTCGTCACCGGGCAGGTCATCGACGTGGCCGGTGGCTGGAAGCTGACCTGACCACGCGACGGCCGCCTTTCAGGCGAGCTCGCTACCATATTGAATTCAAGCGGAATCAGTTTCTCTCGCAACGGTCAAAGCTGTAACAATCCCCCGTCCATGGAAGGCGGGTTCGGGGCAGACATCGGCCACCGACCCGAACAGGAGGCTTCACAGATGACCAAGTTCACGTCCGCGTTCGCGGCGGGCATGCTTGCCGCGGTCGCCATGACCTCGACGGCAGCGCTCGCGGCCACGCCCAAAGACACGCTCGTGATCGCCACCAGCATCGACGACATCGTGTCGCTCGACCCGGCTGAGGCGTTCGAGTTTTCCGGCGGCGACCTGCTGCAGAACACCTACGACCATCTCGTCGAGTTCGACCCGAAGAACCTCAGCGCCGGCTACCAGCCGGGCCTGGCGACCTCGTGGACGGTCAGCGAGGACGGCAAGACCTTCACCCTGAAGATGCGCGAGGGCGTGAAGTTCCAGTCCGGCAATCCGTTCACGGCAGCCGACGCCGAGTTCACGCTGCGCCGTGCCGTCCTTCTGCAGAAGACCCCGTCGTTCATCCTGACGCAGTTCGGCTTCAACAAGGACAACGTCAACGAGACGATCAAGGCGACCGATGCCAGCACCCTGGTCATCGTCACCGACAAGAAGTATGCGCAGTCCTTCGTGCTGAACTGCCTGAGCGCCACCATCGGCTCGATCGTCGACAAGAAGACCGCTCTCGAGCACGAGAAGGACGGCGATTTCGGCTACGAGTGGCTGAAGACCAACACGGCCGGCACCGGCGCCTATTCGCTGAAGGCCTGGAAGCCGAACGAGTCCTATGTCCTTGAGGCCAACGAGAGCTACTGGCGCGCCAAGCCGGCGATGAAGCGGGTGTTCGTCCGCCACATCTCCGAGTCGGCCAGCCAGCGCCTGCTGCTGGAGAAGGGCGACATCGACGTTGCCCGCAACCTGAGCCCCGAGGACATCGCGGCGGTCTCCAGCAACGCCGACATCAAGGTCGCCGAGGATCTGCGCGGCCGCATCATGTACATGGCCCTGAACCAGAAGAAGGCACCGCTCAATGACCCCAAGGTCATCGAGGCCTTCAAGTGGGCGGTCGACTACAAGGGCATGACCGACACGATCCTGAAGGGTCAGTACACCGTCCATCAGGCCTTCCTGCCGCTGACCTACCTCGGCGAGCTGAAGGACAAGCCGTACAAGCTCGATATTGCGAAGGCCAAGGCGCTGCTGGCGGAAGCCGGCCATGCCAGCGACCTCGCGGTGAAGATCAACCACCGCAACGACCCGCAGACCATGGCGATCGCCCAGGCGATCCAGGGCACGCTGACCCAGGCGGGCGTCAAGGTCGAGTTGACCGCGATGACCGGCAAGCAGTCGCTGGGCGAGTACCGCGCACGTGAGCACGACATCTACCTCGGCGCCTGGGGCCCGGACTATCCGGATCCCCACACCAACGCCGATACCTTCGCGCACAACCCGAACAACACCGACGAAGCGAAGCTGACCGGGAAGCTGGCCTGGCGCAACGCCTGGGACATCCCGCAGATGTCGAAGGCGACCGAAGCCGCCGTTGAGGAGGCCGAGACCGCCAAGCGGGCCGAGATGTATCGCGCCATCCAGGCCGAGCACCAGAAGACCAGCCCGTTCGTGATGCTGTTCCAGAAGATCGAGCAGACCGGCGTCCGCAAGGGCGTGGAAGGTCTAGTGACCGGCAGCGCGATCTCGTCGGTCTACTACTGGACCGTGACGAAGTAACCAGAACCGATGAGCCTCACCGGTTCCACCTCGGGCGGGAGGAGAGCATGGCTCTCCTCCCGTTCCGGCGTTTTGAAGGGTGGCCGCCTGCTGATCTCGCTGGCGGTGACCTTGCTCGGCCTGTTGCTGATCACCTTCCTGATCGGTCGCGTCATGCCGATCGATCCCGTCCTGGCGGTGGTCGGCGAACGCGCAACCAAGGAGGTCTATGACGCGACCCGGGCGTCGATGGGCCTCGACGATCCGCTGATCGTTCAGTTCCTGAACTACATCGGCGAAGTCCTGACCGGCAACTTCGGGAACTCGCTGCTGACCTCGCGCCCGGTGATCGACGACATCGCTCGGGTGTTTCCCGCCACGCTGGAGTTGGCCTCGGTCGCGACCCTGTTTGGCGTGTTCATCGGTATTCCGGCCGGGGTGATCGCAGCGGTCAACGCCGGGCGTTGGCCCGACCACCTGGTCCGTCTGCTCGGCCTGTTCGGCTATTCGATGCCGGTGTTCTGGCTTGGCCTGATGGGCCTAATGATTTTCTACGGCAAGCTCGACTGGGTCGCGGGTCCCGGACGCCTCGACATCTTCTTCGACGACGTGGTGCCCCAGGTCACCGGCGTCATCCTGATCGACAGCCTGCTGGCCGGTAACACCGAGGTGTTCGCCAACGCGCTGTCGCACATCATCCTGCCGGCCTCCGTGCTCGGCTACTACTCGCTTGCCTACATCAGCCGGATGACCCGCAGCTTCATGCTGGAGCAGCTCGCCCAGGAATACGTGACGACCGCGCGCGTGAAGGGGTTGTCCGAGTGGATGGTGATCTGGCGCCACGCGCTGGGCAACGTCATGGTCCCGCTAATCACGGTGATCGCGCTCAGCTACGCCAACCTGCTCGAGGGGTCGGTGTTGACCGAAATCGTCTTCGCCTGGCCGGGCATCGGCTTCTACATCACGAACGCCCTGCTGTCGGCCGACATGAACGCCGTGCTGGGCGGAACCGTCATGGTCGGGATCGTGTTCGTCGGACTGAACCTGCTGTCCGACCTGCTGTACCGGGTCTTCGACCCACGCGCCCGTTGAGGAGGCCGGCATGACCGATCACGCCATCTCCCACGGACGCCGCAGCGCCCTGTTTGCCTGGCTGACCAGCGAGACGCCGAGCAGCCGGATGCAGGCCCGCTGCGTTCAGTGGTTCCTCGGCTGGCTCGGGCTGGCGCGCAACCCGCTCGCCATGCTCGGCCTAGCCATCGTCGTCACCCTCATCCTTGCCGCGATCTTCGCGCCGCTGCTGGCCCCGCACGATCCGCTGGCCCAAGATCTCGGGCGTCGGTTGCTGCCGCCCGGTACCGACGGCAACCTGCTCGGCACCGACGAACTCGGCCGCGATATCCTGAGCCGCCTACTCTATGGCGCCCGCATCACCCTGTACGTGGTCGCCCTGGTGGTGTTCACGGCGCCGGTTGCCGGGCTGATCGTCGGCACAGTGGCCGGCTATGCCGGCGGCTGGGTCGACGTCGTCCTGATGCGGATGACCGACGTGTTCCTGGCGTTCCCGCGCCTGGTGCTGGCGCTCGCCTTCGTGGCCGCTCTCGGACCGGGCATCGGCAACGCGGTGCTGGCGATCGCGCTCACCTCGTGGCCGCCCTACGCCCGTATTGCGCGGGCCGAAACCCTGACCATCCGCAACTCCGACTTCATCGCGGCCATCCGCCTGCAGGGTGCCTCGCCGCTGCGCATCGTGATCGGCCACGTCATGCCCTTGTGCGTATCGAGCGTGATCGTGCGGGTCACCCTGGACATGGCCGGTATCATCCTCACCGCAGCGGGCCTCGGCTTCCTCGGTCTCGGCGCGCAGCCGCCGCTGCCGGAATGGGGAGCCATGATCTCCACCGGCCGGCTGTTCATCCTCGACCAGTGGTGGGTTGCCGCCATGCCGGGCCTCGCGATCTTCATCGTCAGCCTCGGCTTCAACCTGCTGGGCGACGGCCTGCGCGACGCCCTCGACCCGAGGTCCGGCCGATGAGCACGCCGCTGCTGGAGGTCGAAGGCCTCAGCGTCCGATTTCCGACCCGCAACCGGGTGGTCGAGGCGGTGCGCAACATCAGCTTCTCGGTCGGCCGGGAGAAGGTCGGCATCGTCGGGGAATCCGGCTCGGGAAAGACCATGACCGGCCGCGCCGTGCTTGGGCTGATCCGGCCGCCGGGAATCGTCGAGGCGCGCAAGATGCACTTCGACGGCACCGACCTGCTGGCGCTGTCCGAGCGGGAGTACCGCTCGGTCCGCGGCAACAGGATCGCCATGGTGATGCAGGACCCGAAATTCTCACTGAATCCGGTGATGACGGTCGGCCGGCAGATCGCCGAGGCCTATCAGGTGCACACCGCCGCGTCGCGCTCGGAGGCCCGGCTGCGCACCCTGGACATGCTTAAGGCAGTTCGGATCCGCGACCCTGAACGGGTGTTCGGCGCCTACCCGCACGAAGTGTCAGGCGGCATGGGCCAGCGCATCATGATTGCCATGATGCTGATTCCGGATCCCGACCTGCTGATCGCCGACGAACCGACCTCGGCGCTCGACGTGACCGTGCAGATGCAGGTCCTGGCGATCGTCGACGACCTGGTCAGCCAGCGTGGCATGGGGCTGATGTTCGTGTCCCACGACCTCAACCTTGTGGCGTCGTTCTGCGACCGGGTGGTGATCATGTATGCCGGGCAGATTGTCGAGACCTGCAAGGCATCGGAACTGCACAAGGCGCAGCATCCCTACACCCGCGGGCTGCTTGCCTCGCTACCCCGGGTCGACCAGCCGATCCCGCGCCTGTCGACCCTGACACGCGACGAAGCCTGGAAGACGGAGCCCGGTGTCGATGCCCGCATCCTCTGACAACGCCTTGGTGATCGAGCATCTGGATGTCCGGTTCGGCAAGTACGAGGACGAAGTTCATGCGGTCCGCGACGTCTCCCTGACCGTCCGGCGTGGCGAGAGCTTCGGCCTCGTCGGCGAATCGGGTTCGGGCAAGTCGACGGTGCTGCGCGCCATCGCCGGGCTGGCCCGCAACTGGACCGGTCGCATTTCCGTCGACGGCAGCGACCTGGGACCAAAGCGCACCAAGGCGTTCTACGAAACCGTCCAGATGGTGTTCCAGGATCCCTACGGCTCCCTGCACCCGCGCCACACCGTCGACCGGACACTGAGCGAGCCGGGCCGGATCCATGAGGTCGCGAACATCGACCAGCGGGTCAACGAGATCCTGCGCGATGTTGGCCTCGGTCCCGAGTTCCGCTTCCGTTACCCGCATCAGCTGTCAGGCGGCCAGCGCCAGCGGGTGGCGATCGCCCGCGCGCTGATGCTGGAGCCGAAGATCCTGCTGCTGGACGAGCCGACCTCGGCGCTCGACGTGTCCGTTCAGGCCGAGATCCTGAACCTGCTGCAGCGCCTGAAGGCCGAGCACAAGCTGACCTACGTTCTGGTCAGCCACGACCTGTCGGTGATCGCCCACATGTGCGACCGGATGGCGGTGATGAACGCCGGCCGGGTGGTCGAGGAGATGACCGTCGACCAGCTCCGCCGCTCCGAGCCGTCGCATCCCTATACGCGCCAACTTCTGAAAGCCTCTCTCGGGTACGACAGGGCGGCGGTGGACGCGCTGGAGACGTTCAACTGAGTCCCGGTGGACAGCCCCCCTGTTCTGACGGCCGCGCACCGGGATATCCCGCCGGGACACATGCGGACAGCATCCGTCCCGGTCCATTGGTGGCGCCGCGTCAACAAATTTCTTTACCGCCATCTCATATGCCAGCCGGTTGACTCCGTGGCGTTTTGCCACGGACACTGCCCGCGCCATCGTTCCAGAGCCGGGGCCACCGGCCGGCATCATCATTCAGGAGGAAGCGTCATGACGTTCACGACATCCGTGCGTCGCGCCGCATGGGGTATGCTGGGGGTCGCGGCTGCTGCGCTGCCACTCACCGCTGCCCAGGCGGCCGACCCGATCCGCATCGGCGTGATCTACGACTTCACCGGCCCGTTCGCCGCCGGCGGATCACAGGCCGCCGCCATCGGTACCCAGATCGCCATCGACATGATCAACGAGAAGGGCGGCGTCGAGGGCCACAAGATCGAGGCGATCACCGCCGACGCCCAGTCTAAGGCCGAGGTCGCGATCAACGAGACCAGCCGCCTGCTCGACCAGGAGAAGGTCGACCTGATCATGGGCGTCTACTCGTCGGCGCACTGCGTCCCGATGGCGCAGAAGATCGACGCGCAGAAGAAGTTCATGTGGGCGAACGTCTGCACGGCCTCCGCGGTGTTCAAGGGCAAGAACCTGAGCTACGTGTTCCGCGGTCAGGTCCACACCGACCAGTTCGGCTGGGCCTCCTGCACCTTCCTGAACGAGAACGCCGAGAAGAAGCTCGGTATCAAGCCGGCCGACCTCAAGGTCGCGATCATCCATGAGGACGGCCCATATGGTGCCGGCGTGGCTGCCGGCAATGACGAGACCTGCAAGAAGAACGGCATGACGGTGGTCCTCAAGGAGGGCTATGCCGCGACGGCTCCCGACCTGTCCAGCCTTGTCACCAAGCTGCGTCGGGCCCGGCCGGACGTGATCCTGCATACCGGCTACAATCCGGACATCACGCTGTTCCTGCGCCAGGCGAAGGAGCAAGGCCTGAAGTGGGCGGCTCTGATCGGTCATGGCGCCGGCTACGGCCAGATCGACAAACTGAAGGACACCTTCGGCAAGGATGCCGACTACATCTACAACGTCGACCCGGTCGCGGCACAGTTGCTCGACCCGAAGACCCTGGCTCCCGGTCTCGGCGATCTGACCGCTGAAATGATCAAGCGCTATAAAGCCCAGACGAACGCTGCCCAGGTGCCGCCACACACCTCCATGGGCTTCAACCAATCCTGGGTGTTCTTCACCGACGTGCTGCCGCGCGCCATCAAGACCTACGGCGGCTATGACCCCGAAGCGCTGCGCAAGGCGGCACTCGACACCGACATCCCGGTCGGCGGCACGATCCAGGGCTACGGCGTGAAATTCAACCCGCCGGGCGACGAGATGGCCGGCCAGAACGCCCGGTCGTCGCCGGTCGTCATGCAGTACGTGAACGGCGAGACCAAGATCGTCTGGCCGACCGCAATCAAGACGATGGATCCGGTGCTGCCGTTGCCGAGCGGGCATTCCTACGCTCGCTGACATCCACGACTTGATCCGTTTGTTCTGACGTCGACGCGGGGACCGGCGATGGGAAGCATGTTGCAGGTGCGTGACCTGACGAAGCGGTTTGGCGGCTTTACCGCCGTCGACCGCATCGGCTTCGATCTGGACGAGGGCGAGATCCTCGGCCTGATCGGGCCGAACGGTTCGGGGAAAAGCACCACCTTCAACCTCATCGCCGGCGCCCTGACGCCGTCGGGCGGTTCGATCGTATTGGATGGCCGGGAGATCGGCGGGAAATCCCCGACCGAGGTCTGTCACATGGGCATCGCCCGGACCTACCAGATCCCCCGGCCGTTCCGCAAACTGACGGTCCTGGAGAACGTCGCGGTGGCGGCGTACTACGGAGCCAACAGCCTGATATCGCGCTCCGAAGCCTGGCGCCGCGCCGAGGAAGCGCTGGCCCTCACCCGCCTGCCGAACGACCCAGGCGTACGGGTCGACGGGCTGGGTGCCGCCGGCCTGAAGAAGCTGGAACTGGCCCGGGCGCTGGCCACGCAGCCGCGCCTGCTGCTGGCCGACGAGAGCCTGGGTGGCCTCGACGAGCAAGAGATGGACCAGGCGGCCGACATGCTGAGCGACATTCGTCGCGAGAAGGGCATCACCATCATCTGGGTCGAGCACATCATGGGCGTGCTGATGCGGGTGGTGGACCGGTGCGTCGTTCTCGACCACGGCGAAGTGATCGCCAGCGGCCTGCCGCATGACGTCGCCCACGACCCGAAGGTGGTCGAGGTGTATCTCGGCAGCGACGCCGAGACCATTCAGACCCAGGTCGCCGGCCGCCGCGCCGGTTCCCCGACCGGCCCGGAGGCCGCCGTATGCTGACCCTTGAGAATGTGTCGGCCGGCTATGGGACCTTCCAGGCCCTGTTCGGCGTCAGCCTCGAAGTGCGCGCCGGTGAAGCGGTTGCGGTGATCGGCCCGAACGGCGCCGGCAAGACCTCGCTGCTGCGGGTGATCTCCAAGGTCATTGCCATGACCGGCGGTCATATCGCCATGGAAGGCCGTTCGGTCGACGAGGTGCCGAGCCACCAGATCATCGAACTTGGCATCGCGCATGTCCCGGAGCACCGACGGCTGTTCCCCCGACTGACGGTCGAAGAGAACCTGCGCATGGGTGCCTTCGTCGCCAGCGCGCGCAGTCACTACGACGAGCGCCTCGATTTCGTCTACGAGCTGTTCCCCCGCATGAAGGAGCGCTGCCACCAGCTGGCCGGCACCCTGTCGGGCGGCGAACAGCAGATGTGCGCAATCGGACGCGGCCTGATGTCGGGTCCGAAACTGCTGCTGCTCGACGAGCCATCCGCCGGCTTGGCGCCGGTGATCGTGCAGCAGGTCTTCGACCTGGTGCGGAGGATCCGCGAGGAGGGCTACACCGTGCTGATCGTCGAGCAGAACATCCAGCAGGTCCTGAAGGTGGTCGACCGCGCGTACCTGCTCGAAGTCGGCCGCATCAAGATGAGCGGACCTGCTGCTGATCTCCTGGCGAACGACGAAGTCCGTCGCGCCTATATCGGCCTGTAAAGGGAGGGTCTGTCATGGAATTCTCGCTGACCGATCCATTCCTCTGGGAAACGGTGATCCAGGGCCTGCTGTTCGGCGGGGTCCTGGCGCTGCTGTCGCTCGGGCTGAACATCATCTTCGGCGTGATCGACGTGGTGTGGATTTGCTACGCCGAGTTGATCATGCTCGGCATGTACACGATCTTCTTCATGTACACCGAGTACGGCGTGCCGCTGCCTCTGGCGTTCGCCGCCGGCGTGGTGGTGGTCGCCATCCTTGGCGCCATCCTTCACCACCTGGTCATCAGGCCGATCCTGCATACCGAGCCGATCAACCAGTTGCTGGTCACCGGCGGTGTGCTGTTCTTCCTGCAGGGTCTGGCGACCATGATGTTCTCCGTCGAGTTCCGGAATCTCGGCGTGTCGTTCGGCAGCTTCGAGGCCGGCAACATGTTCTTCCCGGTCTCGCGGATCATCGCGTTCGCCGTCTCGCTGGTCGCGGTGCTCGGGCTGTGGCTGTTCCTGAAGAAGACCTACCTCGGTACCGCCATCCGGGCGATCAGCCAGGACCGGGACGTGATGCCGCTCATGGGCGTCAGCCCGCGCAAGATCTATCTGGTGACCTCCGCCCTTGGCGGCGGGCTCGCCGGGCTTGGCGCATGCCTGCTGGTGCTGCTGTACGACATCCATCCGGCGATCGGCCTGACCTTCGGGCCGATCACCTTCATGGTCTGCGTGCTGGGCGGGCTCGGCAACATGATCGGCGGGTTCATCGCCGCCTTCATCTTCGCCGAGTTCATCGCGCTGGGTGGCTTCTACGCCGAGGTCGAGTGGGGCTACGTGCTGGCCTTCGTGTTCTTCATCGTCATGATGTTCATCCGCCCCCAGGGCATCCTCGGATCGCGGAATTGAGGGAGATCGACTGATGGGCTCCTCGAGCTTCCTCACTGGAACCAACGCCTTCAAGGGCATCCTGCTGGCCGCCCTGCTGACCCTGCCGCTGCTGGGCTTCAGCGACTATGTGCTGCACATCGCCATCTCGATCCTGCTGTGGGCGTTCATCTACACCAGTTGGTCGGTCATGGGTCGGTTCGGGCTGGTCTCGCTTGGGCACGGCGCGTTTCTCGGCGTCGGCGCCTACGGCACCACCATGCTGTGGAACCATTTCGGGCTGACCCCTTGGGTCGGCATTCCGATCTCGATTCTGCTGTCGGCGGTTCTGGGCCTGCTGATCGGCCTGCCCTGCTTCCGCTTCAAGATCACCGGCCACTATTTCGCGCTGGTGACGCTGGCATTGACCGAGGTGGCCCGGCTTCTCATTGTCGCCCTGCGCGATCACACCGGTGGTTCGCTCGGCGTAACCCCGGCCGGCATGGTGTCGCCGGAGAATCCGGTGTCGTTCTACGCTTTGCAGTTCGCCTCCAAGTCGGTGTGGTTCTACATCATTGTCGGCGTCTGGCTGGTCGGGCTGCTGATCTGGCGGGCGGTCGACCGGTCGATGCTGCGCTACGCCATGGAGGCGATCAGCCAGGAGGAGGACGCCTCCGCCTCCGTCGGCATCAACGTCACCCGGACCAAGCTGACGGTCACCGTCATCTCGGCGGCGATGACCGCCTTCGGTGGCGCCGTCTATGGCCAATACCAGCAGTACATCAACCCCGAGACCGTGTCGGGCATCGCGATCTCACTGCAGATCGTCTTTGCGGTGATCGCCGGTGGCATGTTCGTGCAGCTCGGCCCGACGGTCGGCGCGGTCATCACGATCCTGCTTGGCGAAGGCCTGCGCCTCGGGTTCGGCAACGAGTTCCATGGCCTCGACGTGACGATCTACGGGTTGATGCTGATCCTTTTCATCATCTACATGCCCCGTGGCGTGCTCGGCAAAGCCATCGAATCCTTCACCGCGCGCGTCACCCCGCCACGCGTTCAACCTGGCGAATAACCGGGCAGCTTTCTGTCGCTGCCCGGATCCATCCGGCAACGCGGGGCCACCAAGTCACGGCGAAAAGGACCGGTTCGGTCTTTTCCGGCCGTTCCGGTTGCGGAACCGCTTCGGCTACCCAAGCTTTCCTTCATAGCGCAACACCGTGGGAGGAAGGTCATGTCCGTCTTCACCGCTCCGGATTTCGCGGACCACGAGCAGGTTGTATTCGCATCCGATCCAGCGTCTGGACTGCGCGCCATCATCGCGGTTCACGACACCACACGGGGACCCGCCCTCGGCGGATGCCGTATGTGGCAGTACCCGCACGAGAATGACGCCATTGCCGATGCGCTGCGGCTGTCACGAGGCATGACGTACAAGTCTGCGCTTGCCGATCTACCCTTCGGCGGCGGCAAGGCGGTCATTCTCGGCGACCCATCGCGCGATAAGACCGATGCCCTGTGGGAGGCGTTCGGATGCGCGATTGAGAGCCTTGGTGGCGCCTATGTCACTGCCGAGGATGTCGGCACGTCGGTGGCCGATCTGGAAGTCGTACGGCACACGACCGCTCATGTGGCGGGTATCGCCGAAGGCGGCGCGGGCGATCCCTCACCGGCCACCGCCTTAGGGGTGTTCGTCGGGATCAAAGCTGCACTGCGGCATCGTCTCGGCGTGTCGGACGTCAACGGCCTGCGGGTGGCCATCCAGGGTCTCGGCCACGTCGGGATCGGGCTCGCCGGCCTTCTCGCCGAAGCCGGCGCGAAACTGATCGTCGCCGATATCGATCCGGTGCGCGTCGCCTCGGCGGTCCGGGAGTTCGACGCCAGATCAGCCGACCCTGCGAACATCCATGCTGAGGAAGCGGAGGTCTTTTCGCCGTGCGCTCTGGGCGCCACCCTGAACGACGCGACGATCCCGGAGCTGCGCGCACCGGTGGTGGCCGGTTCCGCCAACAACCAACTCGCCGAAGCCCGCCATGGCGACGCACTTTTCGATCGGGGCATCCTCTATGCGCCGGACTACGCCATCAACGCGGGCGGCATCATCCATGTCGCCTACGAGTCGACTCGAACTGGCCGACCCTACGATCGGCAGGCCGCCTTCGCCCATGTCGGTCGCATTCACGACACGCTGACCGAGATCTTCGAGTTGTCGGATCGCGATCGAATTCCAACATCTTTGGCCGCTGATCGTCGGGCAGAAGCACGCTTACGGGCAGCATAGGTTGCCTTATTTGCGCTGAATCAATGCCCAATCCCGCACACCCCGATACAGCGTTGGAACACATGCAAAGCTGGGGAGTGAATGATGTGCGGTACTCATTGTCTTTCACAAATGACATTGCCCGCCGACGGTCAGGTGACCGCAGCACCCCTACGACGTGTTGGTCGAGCGATCCGGGAGTTTTTTGCACCGGAAGCCGGAAAGCCGAACGCGCCTTGCCACATGGGCATGAAGTTGCGCCCCGCCAAGGGATCGAACTTGGAGGTCGAGATCGCAGACGGCACCATCACTATCAAAGGGGCCATCATAACGATCTTCGACCCAGACGGCCTGCAGATATCCAAATCCCGAAAGGTCTACTACTGATCGGAGCTATTGCAGCGGCACCTCGTTGAAACTGCGCAGCTTGCGCGACTGCAGTTGCTCCGGCGGCAAGGCGCGCAGCAGTTCCATGGTCCGGAAGCCGATATCGAGATGCTGGGCGACCTGCCGGCGATAGAAGTCGTCGGCCATTCCCGGCAGCTTGAGTTCGCCGTGAAGCGGCTTGTCCGACACGCACAGCAGCGTTCCGTAGGGCACCCGGAATCGGAAACCGTTGGCGGCCACCGTCGCACTCTCCATGTCGAGCGCGATGGCCCGCGACAGGGACAGGGCGCGGTCCGGCTCATGCTGCTCGCGCAGTTCCCAGTTCCGGTTGTCGGTCGACGCCACGGTGCCGGTGCGCATGATCCGCTTGACCCCGACCGCGTCCAGGCCGGTGACGTCGGCTACCGCCTTCTCCAGCGCCTGCTGAACCTCGGCGAGAGCCGGGATCGGGACCCAAACCGGCAGGTCGTCGTCCAGCACGTGGTCGTCGCGGTGATAGGCATGGGCCAGGACGTAATCGCCAAGCCGCTGGGTGTTCCGCAAACCGGCACAATGTCCAAGCATGATCCAGGCGTTCGGGCGCAGCACCGCCACATGATCGGTGATGGTCTTGGCGTTGGAGGGCCCGACCCCGATGTTGATCATCGTCACGCCCTGGTGGCCCTCGCGGACCAGGTGATAGGCCGGCATCTGCGGTGATCTTTGGGCAGGCACGCCGATCGCGGTGCCATCCTTGCGCAGGATCCGGCCTCCCGGCTCAACGAACGCCGTGTACCCGCTGCCGGGATCGCGGACCAGCGCCTCGGCGCGCTGCACGAAGCCGTCGACATAGACCTGATAGTTGGTGAACAGCACGAAATTCTGGAAGTACTCCGGTGCAGTCCCGCAATAGTGCCGCAGCCGGTGCAGCGAGTAGTCGACGCGTGGCGCGGTGAACAGGCCAAGCGGCAGCGGATCGCCCGGGTTGGACCTGATGTCGCCGTTGACGATCCGGTCGTCCATCAGCGCCAGTGCCGGCATATCGAAATGCCGCTTCAGCCGGGTCATCGCCGCCGCATCGAAGCCGTCGCCCACGTTCATCCCGTCGGGAAACGCGAACGGCAGCGGGATCGGCGTTTCCGACAACCCGACCTCGATCGGCTGGGCATGGTTCTCGATGATCTGGGCGAACTGCTTGGACAGGTGCCCTCGAAACAGGTCGATCCGGGTAAAGCTGCCTTCGTAGACCCCCGGCTGATCGGCGAAGCCGAACGTGGCCGCCGGAATCGGCGCGTGGTCCTCGTCAACCACCAGGCGCGCCATCGGATAGACCGCCCGGACCCGTCCTTGCAGTTCTCCGGCCCTGAACGCCTGAAAGCCGGCTTGCAGGAACTCGATCTGCGTTCGGTACAGCCGGTCGAGCGCGGCCACCACGGACTCCGCGTCATCGCACAGCAACGGTGGATCGAGAGGGGCGCGGGAGACGGATGACGCATCCATGATTCGGGCAACCATTCCGGTCAACGGGTGCGAATCTTACCACGGACGCGCCGCAACCGGCCATGAACCCGACGTCGACGGGGCCGAGGAATTTGACCCTTGATGCCGATCGCTCCGGCGGCAACACTCCCGACCGGTGGTGCCGCCGGAGCGATCGCGACGACGGCATAATAGGGAACACGGTGAAGCGTACCCATCAGGGAGCGAATCCGTGGCTGCCCCCGCAACTGTGAGCGCTGAGCGTCATCCACACGGCCACTGGCACTGCTGGGAAGGCTGGATGAGACGCTGTGACGCGCGAGCCAGGAGACCTGCCACCACCCTGAAACCTGAGACGGTCGTCGGGTGGACGACCGGGGAGAATGTTCCATGATGACACGACATCTGTGGGCGGCTGCCGTGACGGCGCTCGCTCCAACTTTCCTCGCCATCTCGGCGAATCCGGCGTTCGCTCACCACCCGATGGGTGGCGCAACGCCACAAACCGTTGCGACCGGCCTGCTCTCCGGACTCGGCCATCCCATCATCGGGATCGATCATCTGGCTTTCGTGATCGCTGTCGGGCTCGCCGCCGCATTCACCAGCAGACGCTTCCTGACACCATTGGCCTTCATCGCAGCCACAATCGCCGGCTGTTTGGTTCAAGTTGCCGGAACGGCGTTGCCGATCGCAGAAACGGTCATCGCCGCCTCGATCGTCGCGCTCGGTACGCTGGTGTTGTCAGGTCGTGCGAGGGGTAGCTTCATTCTGATCGGCCTGTTCGCGGTTGCCGGCCTGTTCCATGGCTGGGCGTACGGGGAAAGCATCGTGGGTGCCGAACCCGCGCCACTTCTGGCCTATCTGGCCGGGTTTGCCGCGGTTCAGTACGCGCTGGCATTGGCCGCGGGCTACGTGACTCTAAGGATCTGGAACTCAGCCGGTCCGGCGGCAATCCAACCCCGACTCGCCGGTGCGCTGATCGCCGGAATCGGCGTCGCATTCCTGATCGAAAACCTCGAGGCACTGATTCTGGCCTAATCAGAACCCGACACGGCGCCGCCCCCGACCGGGTGGCGCCGTCTCTCATTCGAGCAGGCAGAAGGGGCGGCCAGCGGCCGTTCACCGCAGAACTCCACGGCACCCGGACATCTGCGAGACCTGCTGTGTTCCGGCTCCCGGGTCCGTTAACGGACCGTCAACCTTGATCTTTCATGATACGGGGAGTCTGATAGCGGACTTTTGTTCGAACAGTTCCATTCCGGAACGGAGAACCCCGTCTTGCTCTACTCCCTGTACGAGACCCAGCGGGCCCTGATGGCGCCGGTCCGGCTGTTCACCCAGACGACCATGGCGATGAATGGCCACCCGCTGGCACCGTTGTCCTACGTTGCCTTCGGTCGGGCCCTCGAAGCCGGAGTCGAGGTGCTGGACAGCGTGATCAAGTACCGCGGCAAGCCCGACTGGGAGATCGACACCGCCCAGACCCCCGATGGACCGGTCGCCGTGTCATTCGACTCGGTTCTGTCGACGCCATTCTGCGATCTGGTCCATGTCCGGCGCGATACCACGCGCCAGGATCCGAAGGTGCTGTTGATCGCCCCGGTCTCCGGTCACTACGCAACGCTGCTGCGCGGAACAGTACAAGCCCTGATCGCCGATCACGACGTGTACATCACGGACTGGACCGACGCGCGTGGCATTCCGCTGAGCCAGGGGTTCTTCCACCTCGACGACTACATGACTTTGCTGATGGACTTCATGCGTCATCTGGCGCCCGATCTCCACGTCATCGCGGTTTGTCAGCCGGCGCCGATCACGCTTGCGGCGGTCGCCCTGCTCGCTGACCAGGACGACCCGGCGCAACCCGCGTCGATGACCTTGATGGGCGGCCCGATCGATCCGGACGGCGCCCCGACGGTGGTTACCCAACTCGCCGATGCCCGCGACATGAGTTGGTTCGAGACCCGGTGCATCACCACGGTGCCGGCTTACTATCCAGGCGCGCATCGCCGGGTCTATCCGGGCTTTCTGCAGATCGGCGCATTCATCGCGATGAACCCCGACCGGCATGTGACGGCTCACATGGAGATGTTCCGACATCTGGTGGAAGGTGACGGAGAATCGGCCGAAGGCAAGCAGCGGTTCTACAACGAATATCTGTCGGTAATGGACGTCCCGGCCGAGTACTACCTTGAGACTGTCCAGCGGGTGTTCAAGGAACGCCAACTGCCACTCGGCACGATGGAGTGGTGTGGGATGCCGGTGCGGCCGGAAGCAATCCGGAAAACCGCCCTGCTTACCGTGGAAGGTGAACTCGACGACATCTCCGCCCCCGGTCAGACACTCGGCGCGCATCGTTTGACGCCGAACATTCCCGATGCCCGCCGCCGTGACCATCTGGAGAAAGCGGTCGGCCACTACGGCATCTTCAATGGCCGCAAGTGGCGCGAGAACATCGCGCCCGTCATCGGCCGCTTCATTCGGGATGTCTCCTGACCGGATACCCAATCGCCGCCGTCAACGGCGGGCCGTGGCCGGGGCGACTGGCGCTCGGCCCCGTCCCGATCGGTGAGGGCGACCCGTCGGCGATCGCCGCGTGGGGAGCGGACAAAGTCATAGGCCTCACCAAGCCGGACGAACCAGCAAGCCTCGGCATGCCGGATCTGGCCGGTCATCTTGCTACGGCCGGATTGGCGTGGCGCAACGCTCCGATCGACGATTTCGCCGCGCCGGACGATCGCTTCAACCAGGCGTGGCCGGCCTTGCGGGACTGCCTGCTCGGTCGACTCAACGGCGGGGGAAAAGTACTGGTGCATTGCCGGGCCGGCCGCGGGCGCAGCGGTACGATCGTCGCCGCCCTGCTGATCGCCGGCGGTCTTGCGCCGGACGACGCGATCGGCGCTGTCCGATCGGCCCGCCCGGGCGCCATCGAGACCGCCGATCAGGAAGCCTGGTTGCGGCAGATCTCGGTCAGCGGGTAACGCTGGCAGCGCTTCGAGCGGGACCGCCGCCGTCACCGATGGCGGCCCCGGTCGAGGTGCTTACTTCACAGCCGCGATAATGCCGATCTCTACAGTGAACTTCGGCGACGCCAGCTTCGGCGACTCCACGCAGGCGCGGGCCGGGGTGTTGCCCGGCGAAACCCAGGCGTCCCACACACCGTTCATCTCGGCGAAGTCGTCCATCGAGTTCAGCCAGATGGTGGCGGACAGCGCCTGGGACTTGTCGCTGCCGGCTTCTGCCAGCAGGGCGTCGATGCGCGCCAGGATGTTCTTGGTCTGCTCGGCGACGCTGGCGCCCGGAGCGTCCTGGGCAACCTGGCCGGCGAGATAGACGGTACCGCCATGGACCACGGCCTGGCTCATCCGGGCCGCCGTCTGGAAGCGTTTGATGGTCATGAGAAGATATCCCTGTTGCATTGGGGGTTCGATGCGTTGCGCGAGAGCGCAGCGCGGGTATCTTAGCCCGGTCGAAACCAGCCGAGCGAGCCCCGATGGACTTCAATCTTGCCCCCGACATCGAGGCCTACCGGGTCGCGGTCCGTGCCTTCGTTGCCGAACACATCATTCCGATCGAGGCCGACCGCAGCGCCTATGACGAGCACGACAACATCCGCCTCGATCGCTTGGCGGAATTGCGCGCCAAGGTGAAGGCAGCAGGCTTGTGGGCGCCGCAGATGCCCAAGGAACTCGGCGGCCTAGGCTTCGATCAGGTCGGCATCGCGCCGGCCTATGAGGAGATGAACCGTTCCATCTTCGGCCCGGTGTGCTTCAACTGCGCTGCGCCCGATGACGGCAACATGTACATCCTGAACCGGATCGGCACACCGGACCAAAAGCAGCGTTGGCTGCAGCCAATCGTCGACGGCAGCGTTCGCTCGGCCTTCGTGATGACCGAGCCGTCGCCGGGGTCGGGCTCCGACCCGAGCATGATGCTGACCCGCGCCGAGCCGGTCGGGAACGCCCGCTGGCGGGTGAACGGCCGCAAGTGGTTCATCACCGGCGCCGAGGAGGCGACCCATTTCATCCTGATGGCCAAGACCTCTGACGATTCCCGTAAAGGGTTGACTGCGTTCATGTTCCACAAGGACCAGCCGGGCTGGCGGATCGTCCGGAGGATCCCGATCATGGGACCCGAGGAACACGGCGGTCACTGCGAGATCGAGTTCGACAACCTGGAGATCGACGACCGCGATCGGCTGATGGAGGTCGGCGACGGCCTGAAGCTCACCCAGATCAGGCTCGGAACCGCCCGTCTCACCCACTGCATGCGCTGGCTGGGGCTGGCCAAGCGGTCCATGGAGATTGCCATCGAATACGCCGAACGCCGCGAGGGATTCGGCGTTCGGCTGTCTGACCGCGAGACCATCCAGACAATGCTCGGAGACCTCGCCTACAAGATCGAGATCGGCCGGCTGCTGACCATGAAGGCCGCCTGGAAGCTCGCAGCCGGCGACTTCGCCCGCAAGGAAGTGTCGATGGCGAAGATCCACGTCGCCGACACCCTGCACGAAGCGGTCGACACCGCGATCCAGATCAACGGCGCACGCGGCTACTCCAAGGACACGCCGCTGGAGTGGATCTATCGCTATGCGCGTCAGGCCCGGCTGGTCGACGGCGCGTCCGAGGTACACAAGATGGTGCTTTCGCGGTTCTACCAGCAGGAGCGCAACGATTTCTGGTCCTGGGGTGTCTGAGCATGACGCCGGAAAATGTTCAGGCACTCGGTCGTTGGGTTGCCTCCGTGCTGAAAGCATCGGAGGTACGCCTGGGCGAGCCCGCCAAGATGTCTGGCGGTGCGATACAGGAGAACTGGACGTTCGACGCCTTGGTCATCGACGGGCCGCATGCAGGGAGCCTCGGCCTGGTGCTGCGCACCGACGCTCCGTCTGGGGTTTCCCTGAGCCGGACCCGGGCCGAGGAGCACGCCTTGCTGAGCGTCGCTTTTTCGGCCGGCGTGACGGTTCCCGAACCGTTGGCCGTGGATCCGGACGGAAGCGTGATCGGCAAGCCCAGCTACCTGATGCGGCGTGCCCCCGGCACCGCCAATCCCCGCACTCTGGCCCGTGACCCAGCACTCGATCCGTATCGGCCGGCGATCACCGAGCGGCTCGGACGCGAACTGGCGCGGATCCACGCCATTCAGCCGCCACGGGCCGAACTGAAGTTTCTCGGCGCCGACCTGAGCCCACCTGCCGGTCGCCGCATCATGGAGTTCCTCGAACAGCTTGATGCCTTGCCTCACCCCTACCCGGTTCTGGAGTGGGCGATCCGGTGGCTGCAGCGGAACGCGCCAGAGCGGCCGGCGTCGGTCCTCGGGCACGGCGACTTTCGCTGCGGCAATCTGATGGTCGATCCGACGGAGGGACCACAGGTGACAGCCGTGCTCGATTGGGAGTTCGCCGGCTGGTCGGATCCGCTTGAGGACATCGGCTGGCTGTGCGCGCGATGCTGGCGCTTCGGGTCCGATGCTCGGACTGTCGGCGGCATCGGCGAGCTAGAGGACTTCCGACGCGGCTACGAGGCGGGAGCGGGACCGACACTTGACTGGGCCGAACTCCCGTACTGGGAGGTGCTCGCTACCGTCCGCTGGGCCATCATTGCCCTGCACCAGGGTGAACGCCACCTGTCCGGACGCGAGTTCTCGATGGAACTCGCCCTGACGGCCCGAAAGGTGGCTGAGATGGAGTACGACCTCCTCGCCCAGATACGAACCATCGAGGAGGCCATCTGATGCTCGACCGTCCGGATCGTCTCGACCTGCTGAAGGCCGCCGAAGCGACGCTCAACGCCGAAGTTCTGCCGACGTTGGACGGAACGACCAAGTACGCCGCCCTGATGGTCGCCAGCGCCATCGCCATGGCACGGCGCGAGATCGAAGCCGGCCACGAACCCGCCCGACGGGTCCTGGATGCCTTCGCCGAGTTCTACGGTCAGGATAATGTGCATCGCGCGGGCAGCGACGCCGTTCAGCGCGCGCAGAGCCTGATGGGAGATCTGGCCCGGGAACTCCGCGACGGGGACTACGACGATGCCCTGCTCGGTCCGGTCTACGAAGTGCTCCGCGTTCTCGTCGAGGAGCGCCTCAAGCAATCCAATCCCCGTTTCCTGGAAGCGCGCGAGTACAGCCAGCCCAGCCGCTGCTGAGCCGGCCGAGGTGTCGGAAAGATGGGGGTCACAGATCCTGCGGATTAACCGGTTTCGCCGATCGCCGTGTCGATCTGCACCGTGTCCGTGTCCGGCGCCATCATCCGGAACGCCGGGAAGTGGATCGTCACCGCCGTGCCTTCACCCAGGCGGCTGCTGAGTGTCAACCTGCCCTGATGGCACTCCATGAGCGTCTTGCTCAGCGACAAGCCGAGCCCCGTTCCTTGATACTTGCGGGCAAATGCGTGCTCGACCTGTGCGAATGGGGTCACCACCCGCTCGAGGTCCGCCTCGTCAATTCCGATGCCCGTGTCAGTGATCGTGATTTCCAGGCCCTCCCGGATCCTGACATCGATCGAAATGACCCCGCCTGAGTCCGTAAACTTGACCGCGTTCGATAGCAGGTTGATCAGGATCTGGCGCACCCGTATCGGATCGCATCGCAGCTTGGGAGCCGGCATCGGTAATGCTTGCCGCTCCAGCTTGATGCACTTGGCGTGTATCGACGGCGAGATGATTCGCAAGGCATCTTCAAGGAGCCCATCGATGGAAACCGTCGACTCCTGGAGCTCGAGCTTTCCAAACTCGATCCGGGTCGTGTCCAGAATGTCCCCGATGATCTCGATCAGGTGATTGGCGCTGTAGTGGATGTCCTTGGCGTAATCTTCATATCGGGCATCACCGAGCTTGCCGAAAAGTCGGTTCACCATGATGTCCGAGAACCCGATGATCGCGTTCAGCGGGGTTCGAAGCTCGTGGCTCATGTTGGCGAGGAATTCGGACTTGAACCGGTTGGCGGTCTCGAGCTCGGACTTCGATTCCTGAAGATCAGACACTGTTTGATGCAACCGGACGTTAGCATCCTGGAGCTGGATGGTTCGGTCATCGACCAGACGTTCCAACTGTTCGCGATAGACCGTCAGTTCCCGGTGCTGGGTCTCGATCTGCTCGAGCATGTGGTTGAAGCCGGTGATCAAGTCGCCGAGTTCGTCGTTGGTGTCGCGTTCAGCCCGGTGGGAATAGGCCTTCTCCGAGCTGACCTGATGCATCACGCCGGCCAGGTGCGTGATCGGGCGGATCAACGCCCTTTGAAGGGTCGTGGACAGAGCGAACGCGATCAGCGTGGAGAAGACGACGATCGCGCCAGCGATCAGAATAAGCGCGTTCCGCTCGTTGCGCAGGACATCCAGCGAAACGAGAAGTTCGACCGCACCAAGCCTCTCTCCGTCCAGCAGGATTGGCCATTTGACCAGCAGGTGGTTCTCGCCGAACTGCGCTCCCAGGCTGCCGATCGTCGCAACCGGCCCGGTATCCGGCAGCATCTGTCCAAACTGTGCGAACACGTCGCCGGACGCCATGACCACGCGCGCGCCGATCACATCGGTCTTGACCCGCAGCGCCGTAAGCGTCTGGGCTGCAGCGGCCGGATCGTTGAACACCAGCGCCGCGCTGCTGTTCTCGGCCAGGACCTGGGCAAGCGCAGTCATCTCTCGAACAAGGTTCGAGCGTGTCGCCGAGTTGGCATAGATCAGAAAACTGACCGTCGCGAACGCCGTCACGACCATGCCCACCAGCATGGTGACGGCCACGAACTTGGCGCGAAGCGACAGATTTGAGAACCAGTTGGGCATTATTGCGTCACCGGCCCGACAATCTCCGCAAGTTGCAGAAACTTCGAACTCAACTTCAACCCGGTTTTAAGAGCAGCCTCCAGGTTCACCTGAAACCGCAATCGATTGCTGTCCTCGACCAAGCCGATGTGTCCGCCGAGAACGGCGAATCCCGGCATGTCGGAGACTACAAGGACTCCATTCAAGGTCGCCGCGACCAGCAGCGCTCTTAACGACGGCTCGGACTGAAAGGCGCTGGCGAACAAAATATGACAGGTGCCAATCGCCGCGCCGGGATCCACTGTCTCAATCCGAACCAGCCGATCGCCGACCTGCTTCTGCTCCAAGGCGCGCAACGCTTCAGGGTCAAGATCGCCGCGTTGCACGCAAAACCGCATTGGCTCCGACGGTGACCGAAACCGGTCCGGCGGCCAGGTCGTGAACTTGGCGAAGTTATAGACGAACGCCACCTTGATCGCCGCCGTCTTGAAATCGTCGGTCGAACGACTGTGGGCCGTTGCGCTGCCAAAGCCGACCAGCAATACCAAGCACATCACGGCAATGCCGTGGCAGGTCCGCAGCAGCGTACCGGCCATCGATCTGGCTTTGGCTGGTGAACAGCGCATCATTGTCAGAACTTCAGGCTCACAGACCCGAAGATCGAGCGTTCAACCTTTGTCGCCTGGCTTCCGGCCAGCGGATCGCTGTTGAACTCCAGCCGTTCGTCGTGCAGCACGTTCTGGCCGACGATCGCCAGTTCCACGTTCGGTACGGGGCGCCATGCCAATCGGACGCCGAGCTCGGCATAGGCATCGATGTCGGCACTCTCGATCTCGCTGACATAGCGCGCGGTCGCGTCCAGCGTGACGGTAGGGGTCACGTTGTAGAGTGAGCGTAGTCCGACCTGATTCTGAGAATCATCGTCGCTCTTGGCAAACGCGTACCATCCCTGCAGCCTCAAATCGTTCCTGGGCTGCCAGTTGCCGACCAGCTCGAAGCCATACACGTCGGCTTCGCCGTTGTTATTGGTGTTGAGCGGCACGACGATGTGCGGAGTTCCGTTCGTCGTTGTGACATAGGATGTACCCGTGGATGCCGAGACCAAGCGGTCGTAGAAATTGTAGAAAGTCGCAAGGTCGAACGACAGATAGTCGCTGGTCTGCCACCGGTACCCGGCCTCAAGGGCCAGCAGTTCCTCCGATACGAGGGTGCGCCTACCATTGTACTGGACGACCGTCGGAAGCCCACCGGTTGCGGCTGAAGGTGGAATCACCAGCGGAGACGCCGTGATGTCGTTCTCCGCGCGCGACGGTGTTCGAACAGCGCGGGATGCCGCCGTCCAAACAGAGTTGCGCTCATCGATATGCCAAAGCGCCCGCGCGTTCGGCTGAACTTCGACGCCGGTGTAGTTGTTGTATTCGAGCTTGGTTCCGAGCGTCAGTTCAACGGCACCGTCCCACAGGGCGATCGTATCCTGGGCGAATGCGTTTACCAGGTACTGTTCGTCGCTGTCGGGCTCGAACCCGAACTGGAAGCCATCCTGAATGTCGTCCTGGCTGTATCGCCCACCCACGCCCCAGACGAAATTATGCCGGTCGCCGATCAGAAACCGGTGCGATGCCTCCACATCAACGGTGCTTCGATCCTCGGAGATCCGCGGGTCGCTGAACGACTCCTGCTGATAGAAGGCGCGAACCTCAAGCCGGTTGCTGGCCGCCAGATCGCGGCCCCAGCTCCCCAGCAGATAGCTGCCGGATGCATCTGAATCGGTGGCGAGACGCTGGTTGTATGGCGCAGACAGGGACGGCGATGAGTACGCGTCGCCGACGACGCTCGCGAACGAACCGCCCTGGAAGTGCCAAGTATCGCCCGACTTGTCGGTCAGGTCAGCGCGAAAGCCCGCCCTGCCCGACCGCCAGTCATCGGCGCCGTCGGCACCGCTCGCCTCGGGCCGGTTGCCCTCGGTAAAGGTCTTCCCGAAGACCCGGTAATGACCGTATTCACCCAGCGTTCCACCGTAACGGACCTCGCCGCGCGCCTGATCGTCGGACCCGGCACCGGCCTGCGCATACCCACCCTGGGTGTCTCGCGCATTCTTGGTGATGATGTTGATCACGCCGTTGACGGCATTGGCGCCCCACAGCGCCGCGCCCGGACCACGGATCACCTCGATCCGCTCGATATCCTCCAGGACGGTGTCCTGGCGGTCCCAGTACACCCCGGAGAACAGGGGCGTGTAGACCGTCCGGCCATCGACCAGCACCAGCAGCTTGTTCGCGAACCTGCCGTTGAAGCCGCGGGCCGAGATTGCCCAGGTGCTGGCGGTGATCTGGGCAACATTCAGGCCCGGCACCATCCGCAGTGCCTCGGGCACCGACCGGGCTCCCATCCGCCGGATGTCCTCGTTGGTCAGGACGAACACCGCGGCAGGGGTGTTGAGGATCGACTCCGGTCGCTTGGCCGCCGAGGTCACCTCGATCTTCATCAACTGCTCGAGGGAAAGGTCCGCGTAGTCCGGCAGCGCCGCGTGCCCAACCGAGGTCGACGCCGCAATGCTTCCTACTACGACAACCACGGCCCT
Organism: Thalassobaculum sp.; assembly: GCF_040219215.1. Classification (GTDB taxonomy): domain Bacteria; phylum Pseudomonadota; class Alphaproteobacteria; order Thalassobaculales; family Thalassobaculaceae; genus Thalassobaculum_A. Next base: position 159,079 of record NZ_JAVJSX010000044.1, on the reverse strand, counting down.
GGAATGCCGAACCATCTTTCGCCCCTCCGCTCCAAACGCCCGCGGAGGATACCTCATTTGTGCAAATAATGAATGAAAATAGATCCTTAACAGAGCATTTACCCTGTTCGGTATAACGAAAGTGTGCGGATTATCCGAACAAGTCGGTAATACTTTTAACACCCAATGGTATCCGCCTCCGTAAACCGCAGCCTGCTCCTACACGTGTGCATCGTGCGCCGACTCGAGCTTGTGCCAGTCGAAAACGACCCCTGATCCGGGAGTATCCGGCGCCACTGCCACCTGGTTTTTCACAACGAGTGGAAGCATCGTGTAGGCGTCGATCGGGAAGGAGTGAACCTCCATCCAACCCGCGTTCGGCTGCCCGGCCATCAGGCTTACGTGCAGCTCCTGCATCCCGTGGCTGCACACAGGCAGGCCGTGCCGACGTGACAACCCCGCGACGCGCAGCCAGCCGGTGATTCCGCCGCAGTTCGACGCATCGGGTTGAATATACGCGAGTTTCGATTGGGCGAACGCATGCTCGAACTCATGAATCGTGTGCAGGTTCTCACCCATCGCGATCGGCACACCGGTCTCGTCTGCAACGCGGGCATAGCCGGTATAGTCGTCCGGGATGATCGGCTCCTCGAACCACACCAGATCGTATGGCTTGAACGCTCTGGCGGCGCGGATCGCCTCGTCCACGCTCAATGAATAGTTGGCGTCGACCATGAAGGCGACATCAGGTCCGATCAACTCGCGGACCGCCCGCACCCGTGCCACATCCTCGGCCAGATCCGCCTTGCCGACCTTGATCTTCACCCCGTTGAACCCTCGATCGAGATAGCCCTGCACGGTGACCAGCAGCTTCTCGAGCGGGAAGTTGAGATCGATGCCGCCGCAATACGCCTTGCTGGTCTGTCCAGACCCGCCAGCCATCTTCCACAGCGGCTCTCCGCTCCGCTTGCCTCGCCCATCCCACAGCGCGATGTCGACCGCCGAGATGGCAAAAGATGCGATGCCGCCGCGTCCGACGTAGTGCACGTGCCATTGCATGTCGTCATGGAGCGTTTCCACCGCGGCGGCATCCCGGCCGATCAGGAAGGGCGTCAGGTCGTGGTTGATCATGGCAAGGATGGCCTGCCCACCCCGGCCGCCTGTGTAAGTGTAGCCGGTACCCTCTATTCCATCCTCGAACCTGATCGTGACTGTCACCAGTTCGAAGTGCGAATGGTCACCATGCTTGGCATCGCTCAGGACCTCGGCCAGTGGAACCCGGAAGAGACGCGCGTCGACGGATTCGATTCTTGTCATCGTGTCAGATACTCCGGTCAGATCGGACGGCTCAGCGGTGCTGCCATGCATCGGATGGACGCCTCGGCAATCACCGGTTCTCGAACACTTCGTACCGAGTGCGGTTCGCCTCGATGAAATCCCAGTCGTAGACCACGCCCAGACCCGGACCGGTCGGAACCGGAACGCAGCCATCGGTATCGACACAATCGAGCTGGTCGGTATAGCCACAGGTGTAGACCGGCGGTACCGCATTCGGGCAGTCGGGACCGACCAGGGCAACTTCGTAGTAGTTGCTGTTCCGGGTTGCCGCCATCACGTGGCGATGCGCTGGTCCGGCGGCGTGCACCTCGACATCGATGCCGAACGCCTCGGCCAGGTGGTGGATCTTCATAGCCCCGGTGATGCCCATGTCATACTCGGGGTCGGACCGCAGGAAGTCCGTTCCACCGGCGATCAGGAAATCCGCCTTCGGCTCGACGCCGCGGATGTGCTCGGTCTGCAGGATCGGAGTCCTGATCATCTCGCGCAGCCGCTTATGCGCAAAGGCGGAAACGCCGGAGTCCCGAAACGGGTCCTCGTACCAGAAGTAGTCGGCGTCGTCGCAGGCGCGCCCGACGTACAAGGCATCGGCAAACGTCCGCAGTTCACATGCGGGGTCGAGCATCAGCGTCATGGTGTCGCCGACCATCTCCCGGACCTTCAGCACGTTGGCCGCTTCCTCCCGACGATCCCCTTCATGCCAGCCATGCACCTTGAACGCCCGGTAGCCCATCTGCCGGCACTGCAGCGCGAACTCGCCGAACGCCTCCGGGCTGTCCAGGCCACCGTCGCGGTCGCCATGATAGGTCGAGGCGTACGCCGGTAGGCGTTGACGATGCGCACCCAGCAGCGTCGAAATCGAGCATCCCAAGTGCTTGCCGGTCCAGTCCCACAAGGCAATGTCGATCGGCCCATGTCCCATATGATCGAACTGCCGAGCCTCTCGCTTCAGATCGTCCCATATTCCCTCGCGCTGTTCGGCATGCCGTCCGATCAGCAGCGGGGCCAGCATCAGGGTCTGCCCCAACGCCGAGGGTGAAGCCACCCAATGGGTCACGTACTCGCCACGGCACCCGTCCTCGGTCTGGATCCGAACGGCATACTTGGAGATCCGTGACGTCGCACCCTTGCGATAGCTCAGCGAGCCGATGCTGCCACCTTCGGCGACACGGCCGAGGTTCACCGCATCAAAGCCGAACTCGTGAACCTCAACGCGAGTGATCCGGGTCATATCATCCTCCGAGGGGGCACGCGGACACGATCATGCCCGCCGACCGGTGGAGCGACAATGACCGAGGGTCGGCTTCCGACTCTAAAGGAGGTTCAGCAGGCCGCCGTGCCCAGGTGCCGCGACCAGGCGGTTCGCCGGGAGGATGACCGAGATGGTGGTGCCACGCCTCGGCGCGCTGTCGATTGTCAGACGACCGCCATGCGCCTCGACGATCGCCTTGCAGATCGGCAACCCAAGGCCGGTCCCCGCCTCGCCGGTTCGCATGGCGGAGTCGGTTCGGCCGAACGGCAGCAGCGCGATTGCTACCTCCTCCCGCGACATGCCGACGCCGCCATCAATGACATCGATGCACACCCGCCCGTCGTCTTCGATCCAATGCTTGATCGTCACCCCCCGTCCAACGGGCGAGTACTTGATCGCATTGCTGATCAGGTTGACGAAGAGCTGCCGCATCCGGGTTTCGTCGGCGTAGATCAACGGCAACCCGGTCAGATCGACGATCTCGACTGTAATCGACTTGAGGGTCGCCGAATGCTGCAGCATCGCAATGGTCGACGTCAGGACCGCACGCAATTCCACCGGACGTTCGTCCAGGGTGTCCGGGCCGGCACTCGCCCTGCCAAGGTCCAGGGCACCGTTCACCAGGGCAAGCAGATGGTAGCCGGCCCCCACGATGTCGCGGGAATAGTCCTTGTAGCGCGCGGCCAGCGGGCCGAAGTGCTCGCCGACCAGTATTTCCCCGAACCCGATGACCGCGTTGAGCGGGGTGCGCATCTCGTGTGCCAAGTTGGCGAAGACGTCCGCGATCCTGCCGCGAGCCTCATGCCGGGCGTCGGCATCCAATGCCTCGTCGCCATTCGCCACCGACGGAACAAGAAGAACCAGACGAGTGGTCTGGCCGTCGACGATCCAGTCTGGGCCCTGCGATACCAGGATAGCTGCAGCGGCTCCGGCAACGGGCCGGATCAGCGCATGTCTCCACCGAATCCCGCCGCCGTCCGAGGATCCGGCGCCCCCGTGATCAGCGGACACCGGGTCGCCGACGACCACCACCTCGGCGAACGGCCGACCCACCAGCTCCGCCCGATCGACGACACCAGCCAGACAAAGCCCATTGGCGTTGACGTCGACGATACGGTCGTCACTCAACACGACAACCGCTGCCGGCAACGCCTCGATCGACACCCCACCGCCGGCAACGGTCGTCCGGTCATCCAGCGGTGGCGCGATGTTGGCTCCCTGGACCACCGTCAGAGTCCTCGGGCACCGTCGAGATCGACGCCGTCAAGGATCGCGCCTTGCAGGCGAGCCCCCTCCAGCATGGCGCCCCGCAACACCGCTCCGGTCAGATCGGCGTCCGTCAGGTCCACCCGCCGCAAGTCCGCACTGCTGAAGTTCATGCCCATGAGCTTCGCGCCTTCAAGCTGGGCGCCGACCAGCGAGGCCGCAATCGCATTCGCCCCGATCTCCCGGCCACGTCCGCTGACCGCCAAAGGCCCCAGATTGGCACCACGCAGGTCGGCATCGTTCAGGTGCGCGTCGTTCAACGTCGCGCCGCGCAGATCGGCCGATCGCAGGTTCGACTGGCGCAGATCACTTCCGGTCAGGTCGGTCAGTGCCATCGACGCGCCGGCCAGGTTCGATGAGAACAGGACCATGTTCCGCAATGATGCCGCCGCCAGAGAGCTTCCGGCCCAATCCTGCCTGAGCAGCATCATTCCGGTTAGCACCAGACGCGAACCGCCTGCCGCGTTGGTCTCCACCCACACCTTGTGCTCGGCGAGGAGGGCCGGAAGATCCAGTCCGGCTTCCTGCTCGGTCATCGGCTTGGTGGCGTTGTGCAGCGCCGGATGGTCGAGAAGCGCAATGTCGATGATGGCGCCGGTCAGATCGGCACCGGCAAAATCGGAGTCCTCCAGATAGACATCGGTCAGGATGGCGCCTCGAAAGTCGGCATTCGCCGCCTTGCAGCCGGCAAACCGCGCGCCTTCAAGATTGGCGTTCCGGAACACCGCGGTCCGCAGGTCGGCCCCCTGGAACGAGACGCTACGCATCTGCGCACCGGTGAAGTCCGCCCGAACCGCAAACGAGTTTCCGATGCGTGCAGCCGTCATGTCAGCGCCGTGCGCTCGAAGTCCCGACAGGTCCGACCCGTTCTTCGCAGCGTCCTGGGAGTACTCGGAATCCGAAACCCCGCCCGATCGCGCGCGTACCAGAACCGCTTCGCGAATATCAGCCTGGGCCATGTTCGCCCCCGACAGGTCGGCACCGCGAAAGCACGCTCCGCGAAGGTCGGCCCTCGTCAGATCGGCGCCGTTGAGGCGCGCCCGTGTCAGGTCGGCACCGAAGAAGTTCGCGAAGCACAGGACCGACTTCTCAAGCCGGGCGTCAACCAGCGACGACCCGGTGAAGTCAATCTCGTCCAGCCTTCGTCCACTCAGATTGATGCCGTCCAGACGCAAGTGAGCAAGCTGGGCGCGTCGGCCGCCCGGCAGGCGCTTGACGTATCGATCGTGAAGCTTGATCGCCGTCGCAACGGCCTTGCTGTCAGGAACAGCTGGACCATCGGGCGATGCCGCGCTCGCACTCGTCATACAAAGACCCTGCTACTTCACCACGCCCACCCTTAGAGGATACTCGTTAAGGGAGGATTGACGATCGTCAGTCATATCCGGCCGGCGGAACGAATCCGCCGAGTTCCCGCTCGATCATTCTGGCAAACGCCAAAGCGGTCTTGTCCCGCCCATGCCCCGCGATGATCTGGAGTCCACACGGCAGGCCGTCCTTGGCCAGACCCACCGGGGCGACCGTGCTCGGCAGATAGACCACCGAGGACAGGCCGGCCCAGAACAACTGGTCGACCGTCGGCTGGGGACGGCCATTGATCAGAATCGTCCGCTCGTGCCGCTGGCCATCCTGTTGATGGGGAAACGCCGTCGACGCCGCCGTCGGACAGAGCAGAACGTCCCATTCCTGAAAATACCGCGCCCAGGCCTCCCGAAGATGGGTCCGACGCTCGTGGGCACGCAGCCAATCGCGGTGCGGCTGAGTTACCGCACGCGCCACCATCGGCAGGTAGCCAAAGTCATCGGCCTCGGCGGACTCGGCAAACGACAGCTGTTCTGCGTAGTCCGCATCGGGCATCCGGGCGGAAGTCGCCGCCCGCAGCAGGTGAATGTAGAGTCGGTGCGATTCCATCGTGTCGATAGCCGGAAGGGCGGTGTCCGAAACGGAGACGCCGATCCGCGCCAGGGCGTCAACGGTTTCCTGAAGCTTGGTTGTCAGAGCGTCGTCCTGGGCGCAGTTCGGATCGGTCAGCATGACCGCTGCCCGGAATTCGCGAGGCTGCGTGCGAGTCTCTTTCGGAAGACTCAGGCGCCAACACTCGCTGTCCAGGCCATCGGCGCCGGCCATGACATCCAGTGCCGTCTCAAGGTCCTCGGCAGACCGCGCCAGTGGCCCGACGACCGAAATGTCTGCCTGGGAAAGCACGCCCGGTGTCGCGTGCCCGCGAGGCGACACAATCCCGTAGGTCGGCTTGTGACCGTACACACCGCAGTAATGCGCCGGATTCCGGATGGACGCACCGATGTCCGAGCCCGCATCGATACCCGTCAGCCCGGCGGCCAAGGCGGCAGCGCTGCCGCCCGACGAGCCGCCCGGCGTCCGGGAAAGGTCCCATGGGTTTCCGGTACTGCCATACACCGGATTGTAGCTTTGCCAGTCGGCAAGCAGGACCGGCACGTTCGTTTTTCCAAACAAGACCACCCCGGCGTCGCGCATCCGTCGGACCACCGTTGAGTCGCGCTCGGCCCGGTTGTCGGCCAGCGCCGGCAGGCCCCAGGTCGTCGGCAGGCCCTCTACGTCGTAGCTTTCCTTGATCGTCATCGGAACGCCGTGCAGCGGTCCCCAAACGTCACCGCGAGCAAGCGCCGCGTCGGCGGCATCGGCTCGAGTCCGGGCACGTTCCACGTCCAGCACGACAATGGCGTTCATCGACGGATTGTAGCGTTCGACCCGGTCCAGAATGTGGTCGAGCAACTCCCGGCAACCGATCTGCCGTTCCCGGATCTGGGCCGCCAATTGCGTCGCGGAGAGAAATGCGATGTCGGGCATGGAACTCCTCGCGTCTTGAAGCTCCGCGAGAGCACGCCTCGCGATTGCTGAGCGATCAACATGCGAGCATGTCATCGCCTCACGATAAACGCTAAAAATGATTTTCTACAACCATGGGGACATTGCGGTAGCACCTGTCGCACTCCACTACGCGGGCCTTGAACGTCGGGCCACAAGTTCCGGCACCGTCCAGAACAGGACGACCGCCAATCCAATGAACACCGACGACATCAGGAATCCGGCATCGTACCCGCCGGTAAGGTCATGCAGGAAGCCGGCGATCCAGGACCCGACTGCGGCTCCCAACCCCTGACCGGTGGTGATCGTTCCATAGATCGTCCCGAGCCCCCGTCCAGCGAACAGCGTGGCCGCGACGGTCGATACGATCGGCCCGCGCGCGCCCATGCTGACCCCGAAGAAGATCACGAACACCACAACCAGCGCGAACGACGGCACGGCCTGCATTGCGAACAGTGCGACGACGCCGACGAAACTGCAGGCATAGCTGACGGTCGCCGTGACACGATTTCCATACCGGTCGGCCGCAATCCCGGTCACCAGCATTCCCGCAATCGACAGCACCCCGGTAAAGCCGAACGCTCCGGCAGCTTCCAGCGGCGAGAACCCCTGATCGACCAGATAGGCCACCGACTGCAGGCTCACTGAGTAGATGGCGACCGCCGTCAGGAAGAACACGAAGAACAGCGCCCAGAACGGCCGCCCCCGCACAGCCCGCAGCACGCCGGGGTGAGCGGCCGGCACCTTTTCAGCCGCCGGCCGTTCGGCCACCGCGCCGCTTGTGATCCTACCCCAGGGCAACAACGCGATCGGTACGGCCACCGCCGCGATGACTGCGCCGATCCAGAGATAGGCTGTGCGCCATCCTTCAGCGTCAATCAGCACCTGGGCAAGCGGCACCAGCACCAGTGTCCCGGTCCCCAGACCAGTCGAAGCGACCGCCATTGCAGTGGCCAGACGCCGGTCGAACCACCGGCTGATGAGCGCCGATGCCGGGATCATGCCCAGCGAGGCAATGCCGAGCCCACCCATGAGCCCGACGCTCAGGTACATCTCCCACAGGCTCGCCATGGAGCCGGCGAGCATGAACCCCCCGCCGAGCGATACGAGCCCGAAGACATAGAGAACCCGCGGCCCAAAACGATCGAAAGCCAGCCCGACGAACGGCGATGCGAGGCCGTTCGCCGCCATGTATAGGGAGTACACCGACGTCAGGTCACCGCGGTGCCAGCCGGTCTCCTCTCCTATCGGAAGCAGGAAAACCGCGTACGTCTCGCCAGCGCCGCGGGCGAGCGCGTTCAGGACGAAGCAAAAGGCGAGCACACCAAGGGCGGCGAGTCCGCCCGCGGAGGGCTGGAAGCGGGACATGATCTGAGTCTACGGCGGGTGCAGGCGGGGCGAAACCACTCGAGCCGGCAACGCTGCCATGGCAATCAAACATGACAGCGTCACCGAGGAATCGAGCCTTGCACGATCCATCACCACGTGGCGTCCGGAGAACCGTGCCATGCTCCCAGTGGCAGGCTACCATCGTGCCCGGTTCGGATGTATTCCATGCACCCAACCGGTGTGCGCCGAGGATCCAATGGCGAAGCTGTACAAATTCCGTAGAGACGACGGATCGTTTGACTACGACCGCTATAGGGCCACCCAGATAGCGGCGAACAAGGCCAAGCTGGATGCGGTCTTTGCGATCAAGGACAACATCGGTTACCTCGCAGAGCGCGTGCTGGAGATCCGCGGGCCCTGCACATTCGGTCTCTGCCATGGAACACGACGGGGACTCGAACAACAATGGTTCAGCGAATTTCTAAACTGCACCGTTATTGGAACTGAAATATCTGATACAGCAGTACAATTCCCGAATACCATCCAATGGGATTTCCATAATGTAAAAGACGAATGGATATCGGAAACAGATTTTATCTACAGCAACTCGTGGGATCATTCCTACGAACCACGTTATTGTTTTGATCAATGGGTAAAATGCCTGAAGCCCGGCGGACTCATGATCCTGGAACACTCATCCAGACATCTTCCGTCCACGGTCAACCCCGTCGATCCGTTCGGCGCCTCGATCGACGATCTCGTGAGACTCCTCAACTCATGGGGGAACGGACGCTACGGCGTCCATCAGGTGATCGAGACCCTGCCGATTTCCACATACGACTTGGCGGTATCTGAGACCGTGAACCACAAGGTGGTCGATCTCAGGGCGGTGATCGTTCAGAAGACCAATTGATCAGTAGGCGCCCGTCATTCCTCCGCCTCGAACCAATCCCCCGGCACGTCAGCGCCGGCGACGACGACGCAGCACTCCCCGATCAGTTGGCCTCCTCGGGCTTCCAGCACCGCCGCCAGTTCCGATAGCCGTCCCCTCACCACCTCTTCGTGAAGCTTGGTGAGTTCACGGGCAAAGGCCGCCGGGCGATCACCCAGGACCGCGATCGCGTCTTCGATCAGTTTGCCGACCCGGTACGGACTCTCATAGAACACCAGGGTATGCGGGGAAGCGGCATCAACCTCGATAAAGCGCCGGCGCGGCCCGCCCTTCTTTGGGGGAAACCCCCGGAACGTGATCCCATGAACCGGCAGGCCTGACAGCACCGCTGCCATCACGAATGCCGCCGGCCCCGGCATCATGGTCACCGGCACCCCGGCGCGGGCCGCTGCGCGAACCAGCGAGAAGCCCGGGTCGCTGACCCCGGGCGTGCCCCCGTCGGTCGCTACTGCGATACGCTTGCCCTCAATCGACCAGCGCACCAGCGTCTCGGCCATCGGACGCTCATTGTGCTCGTGATAGGCGACCATCCGGGTCTTGATGCCGGCGGCGGACAGCAGCCGGCCGGTCCGCCGGGTGTCCTCGCAGGCCACCACATCAGCCGCTTCGAACGCCGCGCGGGCGCGAGGACTGAGGTCCTCAAGATTGCCGATCGGCGTCGCCACCAGTTCGATCACGCCGCTGCCTCCTGCTCGACCTTGCGGATTCGGCACACGAAGAATGCCTCCATGTACGGTCCGGCCACGACCCGCAGCGCGTTCGCCAGGCTCGGATGGTAGTCGCGCTTTTCCCACCGCGTCAGACCCGGAACCGCCTCGGGGATTGCCAAGTCTATCGGCTCGATCACGGCGTCAGGGTTGTGGCGTATCAGATGATCGATCGGCGCCTCGTTCTCTTCCGGCGAGATGGTGCAGGTCGAGTAGACCAGGATACCACCCGGCCGCAGCTGCTTGAACGACGCCACCAGCATGCGCTGCTGCAGGCGGCTCATCTGCTCGACCCGCTCCGGCGTCCAGAACCGCAACGCATCGGAGCGCGACAGATCGGCCATTCCCTCGCCTGAGCACTGCGCATCCAGCAGGATCCGATCGAAGGTGTGTCCGATGAACTTGTCCAGGTACTGGCCAGGATGCTCGGTCATATCGGTTATCTTTACGTTTAGTAGTTCGATAACCTCCCTGAGCTTCCTGAGACGAGACTTGATGCCGTCGTTGACCCACAACCGAGCCCGGTTGGCGGTCAGCGCCCCGACATGGGCCGCCTTGCCACCGGGTGCCGAGCACACATCCAGAATGTCCTGGTCCGGATGCGGGTCGAGGGCCAGCGCCGGCACCAGCGACGAGGCGTTCATCACGTAGACCTCGCCGGCCGCATGCGGCGCGCTGGCCGTAATTGCCCGCTTGTCTCCGGTGATGTGGAATGCATCCGGACACCATGCGATCGGCGTCAGGTCAGTCAACGCCTGGATGTCGCGTCGGATGTCTTCGACCGGCCGGCCTGCGAGTGGATTGATCCGCACGCTGGAGCGGCGCTCGCCACTCAAACGTCGAACAACGTCCTCGGGACGCACGCCCCAGACCCCGGCCACGCGCCCGACGAAGCGGTCTCGGCGACGGGCCTCCGAAGGATGTGTGCGACGGGACATGGCAGGCTCGTTTCCAACGGCATCGAGAGTACCGGCCGGTCATACAGACCGAGAGCGTGCCCGTCACGCCCGTTGGATGTGGGGTTACGGTTGCTCGGCCGGATCGAGCGTGAGTGGAAACCATACCGAGATCGTGGTTCCCCGACCCGGCTTGCTGTCGACCGCTACCGCCCCAGCATTCCGGTCCACCAGTGATTTGACAATCGACAGGCCAAGCCCCGTACCACTGTCGGGCACCGCCAGCGATGGATTGCCGACCTGATGGAACGGTTCAAAAATCCGGTCAATCTGATCGGCTGGAATACCGATCCCGTGATCGCTGACTGAGAACCGCAACCGGGAGCCGTCCTGAATGACCATCAGTTGGACGACCCCGTGCTTGGGCGAAAACTTGACCGCGTTGCTCAAGAGATTGATCAGGATCTGGCGAACCGATCGCGGATCGGCCAGGACGTTCGGCAGATTCCTGGCCAATGCCGCTTCCAGTCGAACCGAGCGGGACCGCGCCACCGCGCGCATCAGCCGGACAACTTCGGCTACTGATCGGCGCGGGTCGGTCGGCTGCGGTGCAACGGCAAACCCGTCCGCGTCCAGCCGAGTAAAGTTCAGGATGTCGTCGATGTGGGACAGCAGGATGCGTCCGGCCTGCATGACGTCGCCCAGATACTCACGCCGTTTGCCCGGTGACAGCCGATCCTCCATGAGCATCAGGGTCTCGGACAGCCCGAGTATGGCGTTCAACGGTGTGCGCAGTTCATGGCTCATCCGTGCCAGGAAGCCCGACTTGGCAGCGTTCGCCTCTTCGGCGGTATCGACGGCCTTGCGCAGTTCCAGCTCGGCGTCCTTGCTGTGGGTCACGTCGGTGGCGATCAGCAGCGTGCCACCGTCTTCGAGCTTCTGGTCCTTGACCCTGAACCACCGACCGAACCGATTGATGTCTGTCGGACCGGATGGATTCCGGAACTGCTGCAGACGTTTCGGAACTTCGGTTTCTGGGTTGCCGATGATGCCCCACAACGCAAAATCATTGAGGATCTCCCCCAATCGCTTGCCGGGAACCAGGATCCCTTCAAACTGCGGATGAAGCGCGCGATACGGCCGGTTGGCGAAAACCAGCCGCTCATCAGCGTCGAACAACGCCACCACGTCTTCGATCGAGTCGAGCGCACGGACCAGACGGTCAACGGTTTCGCGCGCCGTCACCTCCTCGGTGATGTCCCGGCCCGTTCCTCGGTACCCGACAAAACGGCCGTGTGTGCTGAATACCGGGCGTCCGCTGATGGATACGTGGACCAACGCGTTACCGGAGCGGTGAAGAATGTAGCGGAAGTCCCGGAACGAACGATGGTTCTGCAAATCGTCGAGATGCTGGCGCCAGTGCTGCGAAAGCGTATCCCCGGCTGCGAAGTCCCAGCGCTTGGTGCCGACCAGATCACTGTCCGTGCCTTGCGGCCGAGGCCAAGCACCGGACAGCGACAGGAAACAATGGTTGGCATCGGTCTCCCAAAACCAGTCGGAGGCCGTTTCCGTCAGGTCGCGAAACCGCGCTTCGCTTTCGGCCAGGGCGCGCTCCGCCCGTTTACGCTCGGTAATGTCCTCCCGGATGGCCACATAGCCTTCATGCCGGCCGTCGACGGAGCGAAACCGATCCAGTTGCAAGGCGAAGACCCGTTCCTGACCGAGCCGGTCACGGTTCGTGATCTCGCCGGCATAGTGGCCAGTTGCCGTCAGTGCCGACCGCACTTCGGCAACCAGTGCGGGTTCCCCCTGATCACCGTAGAGCACGTCGCTGGGTCGACGTCCGATCGCATCCGTCCAGAGCACACCGAAGGTGTCGAGGAACGCCGCGTTCATCCACACCAACCGGAACTCCAGGTCCATGACATATGTCGGATTGGCGCTGTGCCGGACCACCTCGGCAAGCCGGGCATTCTCCGCAATGTGCCGTTCGAGCTCCTCGCGCCCCTCCTCCAGCTGCTCGCTCTGCGCCAGGGCCTGGGTCTCGAACCGCATCTGAGCCCGCCGATGCGCAATACTCAGCCCAAGGAGACTGCAGGCATCGCGTAACATCGGTTCCAGTGGCTTGAAGCCGGCTGTATCGCTCGCGCCAACGCGCACTTTGCCCAGACGATCCGCGCCGGAGCCGATCTCATATTCGTGTGTCCAGTTGTCCAATGCGCCGTGGTCGAAGGCTGTGTCGGCGAGCAATACTTCCGCATTCGCGACGAACGGCAGATCGAGGACAGCGCCGCGAATTGCCGCGGCCATGCTGGGTCCGACAGCCATCGACTGAGCGCGGTTGACGAGCCTCAACAGGATTGCGCCAGGGTCCGACGTGACCAAGTCAGTACCAGACAAAGGCACTCGGCCATCCTCCTGTGGCGCACCGTGGCGTTCCCGTCGCGAATGACCGGGACCGGCCCGCAACAGCCAACATGCTCCCTTTGGCCGCGGGGCTTGTCGGACTGCCGCTCCATTATCCAACCGACGGCCGGATCAGCGTTGCGCCCCGGCCGAGGCCGTGACCGCATACAGCATGATGGCCGTAGCCGCCGCAAGGTTCAATGAGTCGGCGCCGTCCCGCATCGGGATCCGGACCAGTCGAGTGCAGGTAGCGGCGATCCGGGCCGGGAGGCCGCTCTGTTCGTTGCCCATTACCAGCAGGGTTGCCGGTCCGCGGCCCACCGACTCGGGTTGCAGGCTTGCCCTCAGATGGGTCCCGACCGTGCGCCCCGTCCAACTGCGATGCCAATCGAGATACGCTGTTTCGTCGAGACGGATCAGCGGGACGTTCACGATCGACCCCATGGACGCGCGAACCGCCTCGGTCGAGAACGGATCCACCGTGTTGCCGATCAGCAGGACACCTGCAACCGCAAAGGCGTCGGAGCTGCGTACGATCGATCCGAGATTTCCCGGATCGCGAATGCCCTCCAGCGCCAGCCAGGTGCCCCCCGGTGCCGCGACCACGCTCTCCAGCTTTCCCCAGCGCTGCTCGATCACCGCGATCACGCTCTGCGCATTGTCGCGTCGGGCGATGCGGGTCATCAGTTCGTCGGTCACGGTCAGGACGCGACCTCCACCAGCTTCGCAGCCGTGGATCGCCTCGCGCAGCAGCTCACCGGGGGACGCACTCTCCGACAGCACCAGCCGGTTGACCCGCCAACCCCGTCGGACCGCCTCGACCACGTGACGCAGGCCTTCGGAAACGAAGGCGTTCTGCTGGCTGCGACCCTTCTTGGTCTCAAGCGCCCGCAGTGCCTTGATCTCCTGATTGGCGGCGCTGCGAATGACGGTGGGGTTCTGGTCAGGCATCACGGCTCCAGCGGACATACAGTGACGTCGGCAACGGCCGCCCGGTCGCCTCCTCGCGCAACGCCATCTCACCAGCAGTGATCGTGCCGTCGAGATCAGCGAATGCGTCTCCTACCAGCCGCCACAGCGTCAGCATCGACAGATGGGTGGCATAGGCCGTCAGGATCAACATCGACGACCGCTGGTCGAGCAGCGCGCGGCAATCAGTCAGCAGCTGCGGCAGCTGCTCCTCCAGCCGCCAGACCTCGCCCTTCGGGCCGCGTCCGTACTTCGGTGGATCGAGCACGATGATGTCGTACCGGCTGCCGCGGCGAACCTCACGGGCCGCGAAGCGCGCAGCATCGTCGCAGATCCAACGGATCGGTGCCGCCGATAGCCCCGACATTTCCTGGTTGGCACGTGCCCACGCGATGGCCTTCTTCGACGCGTCGACATGGGTGACCTTCGCACCGGCGGCAGCCGGCAGCAGCGAGGCCATGCCGGTATAGCCGAACAGGTTCAGCACCGTCGGCGGTTCGCTTCCGGTTCCGGCACGCCGTCCCACAATCTCCACAACCCGGTCCCAGTGGACCTGATGTTCCGGGAACAGGCCGAGATGGCGGAACGCCGTAAGCTGCGCCTCGATCCGCACCGGGCCATAGGCGATCGGCCAAGGCTCGGGCGCCTTCCTGCCCGTTGCCTCCCAGCGGCCGGCCCCTTCCTCTTCGCGGCCCGCGAGAAAGCGGGCATCGGCGGTCGACCACCGAACCGATGACAAGCTGGGGCGCCAGATCGCCTGGGTATCGGGCCGGTCCAGGACGTGCCGGCCGAACCTCTCGAGCTTGCGGCCGTCGCCGCTGTCGAGCAGGGAATAGTCGGCCCAGCCATCGGCGACCAGAATTTCCGGGGTCAGAGCACCCTCCCTTGGCGTTCGAATCCGGCGCGACACTACAGGGCCAGAACAAACGGGGCGAGCCCGTTAGAACCGCAGTTCAGCCGGCCGTTTCATCTCGATCGTCAGTACCGGATCCGTGTTACCGGCGTTTCGCCATCCGGCCGACACCAGGAACCGATCGGCCAGCACCCACTGATGGAACCGCCAAGCCTGTTCGTCGTCATCGATCGCTGATGTGAACCGGATGCGCGGCGGGTCAACGTCGAACCAGAACTCGTTCAGCGGCTGCGACAGGCCACGACCGGTCGCCTTGATATAAGCCTCCTTCAAAGTCCACAGCCGCAGGAAGCATTCCAGTTGCCGGTCTGAGGGCTGTCTGGCCAACCAATCGGCCTCGGAACCGAAGAAGTACCGGTCGGCTACCGCCAGATCGACGCCGCGGTCGACCGCTTCGACGTCAATGCCGAGTTCGAAGTGATGCGACGCGGCTACCGCCACCAACCCGTCGGTGTGCGAGACATTGAAATGCAGATCCAACGGTCGGTCGCCGATGAACGCGCTGGGCTTGCCCTTGAAGCCGGCCTCGTACCGGAACGCCGTCGGCTTCTCTCCTGTCGCTGCGCTTAGCAACGATCGCGTCAAAGCATGTGCCGCGACATACTCGATCCTGGTGCGCGGAATCGCCAGCCGGGCCACACGGGCCCGCTCGGTGTCGTCCAGAACCGCGGTCCAGCGCGCAACATCCACTTCCGCAAGTCCGACCGTGGGCATCGCCCAGAGCGTTACCGATGGCGTTGCCGTGGGGGTCATCATGTCTCCGGACGGGTGGCGTGCCCCGATCATCCGGTGCGGTGACGCCCTGTCAACCAGCGCCTCCGCGTCTGCGGTTTCGCCGTTTCATGGAGATCGGCGGTCATCCCGCGGCTGCTCTGGAGAAGAAGGCGATGCTGACGGGCTCGCTCGAAGCACCACGTCGGCCAGGTCGGCTTCCTGCCAAGGCTCGCGGTGCCGATGGCGGCCTCGGCGCAACTGCAGCATGTACAACCCGACAGCCAAGACGGAAGCAACGAGCAACACCGTGAATCCGCCGATCTTGTAGATCACGACGAACAGAACAACACAGAGGGCGCGGACGAACAGCACAACGAGACGATAGTGCGCCGTGGTTGATAGGCCAAGAGCCGGTCGGTAGAGTCCCGGCTCGACATACGATCAGGTACGGGGCCGGTGAGCCGCTTAGCCCACGCGACCCTCTCAAGGACTTTCCATGTCGATTGCCTGGCCGGAAGCCGACATCCATCCGCTATCACCTGAGCGATGGCCCGACTTCGAGACGCTGATAGGACCGAAGGGCGGTTGCGGCGGGTGCTGGTGCATGCTGTGGCGGCTGCGCAAGCGGGACTTCGATGCCATGAAGGGTGAAGCCAACCGGGATGCGATCCGGGCAGTCGTTGATACGGGTCCGCCGCCGGGATTGCTGGCTTATGACGGCGACCGGGCGGTCGGCTGGATCTCGATCGCCCCGCGCGCGGCGTTCCCAAGACTGGAAACATCGAGGGTGATGCAGCCGGTTGACGACCAACCGGTGTGGTCGGTGTCGTGCTTCCTGATTGCAAAGACGCACCGGGGGCGCAGGCTGGCGGTCGACCTGCTCGATGCGGCCTGCCGATTTGCCAGCCAGCACGGCGCCACCGTGGTGGAAGGCTACCCGGTGGCGCCATTGAAGGCGTCGTACCCCGACACGTATGCCTGGACTGGCTATGAGAAGGTGTTCCTTCGTGCCGGTTTCCGGGAAGTCGCTCGGCGCTCCGACACCCGTCCGATCATGCGGCGCAGCCTGTAGGCATCACACCGACATGTGGCGTTCCAGTTCGGCGCCCAGCGCGCCCTTCGGGTCGCCCGATGCCACCACCCGGCCACGGTCGAGGACCGAGACCGTGTCGGCCAGTTCCCGCGCGAACTCCAGGTACTGCTCGACCAGCAGGATTGCCATTTCGCCGGTCGAGCGCAGAAACCGGATGGCGTTGCCGATGTCCTTGATGATCGATGGCTGGATGCCTTCCGTCGGCTCATCCAGAATCAGCAGGCGCGGCCGCGTGACCAGCGCCCGGGCGATCGCCAACTGCTGCTGCTGCCCGCCTGAGAGGTCGCCGCCACGCCGGTCCATCATGGCGTCGAGCACCGGAAACAGCTCGAACAGCGTATCGGACAAGGTCCGCTGCGCGCGCGGCAGGGTGGCAAACCCGCTCTGCAGGTTCTCGCGCACGGTCAGCAACGGGAAGATCTCGCGGCCCTGCGGGACATACGCAATGCCGCGGCGGGCGCGCTCGAACGGCGGCAGGTTGCCCAGCACCTCGCCCTCCCATTTCAGGGTGCCGCGGCTGATCGGATGATGACCGGCGATACCGCGCAACAGGCTGCTCTTGCCCACACCGTTGCGGCCAAGCACGCAGGTAACCTTGCCGGTCTCGACCGTCAGGCTGACGTCCCACAACGCCTGGGCCGCACCGTAGTGCAGGTCGATCCGCTCGACTTCCAGCATCGCCTTATCGCCCCAGGTAAACTTCGATGACACGCTCGTCGGCGCTGACCTGATCCAACGACCCCTCGGCCAGGACCGAGCCTTCGTGCAGCACGGTCACCCGAACGCCGAGGTCGCGCACGAATGTCATGTCGTGCTCGACCACGACCACGGAATGGGTTTCGGCGATCCGCCGCAGCAACGCCGCGGTCTCGGCCGTTTCGGCATCGGTCATGCCCGCGGCCGGCTCGTCGACCAGCAGCAGGGCCGGATCCTGGGCTAACAGCATGCCGATCTCCAGCCATTGCTTCTGGCCGTGCGACAGGCTACCCGCCAACGCGTCGCGGCGGTCCGTCAGACGAATGGTGGCCAGCACCTCATCGACACGGTCGCGTTCCCGTCCGGTCAGGCGGGCGAACAGACTGGAGAACACGCCACGCGGCCCCTCCAGGGCCAGCACGATGTTGTCGAGCACGCTATGGCTCTCGAACACCGTCGGGCGCTGGAACTTCCGGCCGATGCCCAACTCGGCGATCGCCGCCTCGTCCAGCTTGGTCAGGTCGCGCTCGCCGTTGAACAGCACGTCGCCCTTGTCCGGACGGGTCTTGCCGGTGATCACGTCCATCATCGTGGTCTTGCCGGCACCGTTCGGGCCGATGATCGCACGCATCTCGCCGCGGCCAACCACCAGCGACAGATTGTTCAACGCACGGAACCCATCGAAACTCACAGTGACACCGTCAAGGTACAGCAGGGATTTGGAAAGCTCGGTCATCGCCCTACTCCGCCGCCTGCCGGTCGATGGTATTCATCTTGGCCTCCGGCGCCTCTGTCGGTCCGGCAGGCACCGGCCGCCGGGATCGGACCAGGCCCAGCAGGCCCTTCGGCAGGAACAGCGTCACGACGATGAACAGACCGCCCAGCGCGAACAGCCACAGTTCCGGCAGAGCACCGGTGAACCAGCTCTTGCCGACGTTGACGACCAGCGCCCCGAGTGCCGCACCGACCAGCGTCCCCCGCCCGCCAACCGCGACCCAGATCACCGCCTCGATCGAGTTGGCAGGCGCGAATTCGCCGGGATTGATGATCCCGACCTGCGGCACGTAGAGCGCCCCGGCGATACCGGCCATCATTGCCGACACGGTGAAAACGAACAGCTTGTAGTGCTCCACCCGGTAGCCGATGAAACGTGTCCGGCTCTCGGCGTCACGGACCGCCACCAGCACCTTGCCGAGCTTGCTGGAAACGATGGCGCGGCACACCAGGAAGCCACCGGCGAGCGCAACCGCCGACAGGGCGAAAAGACCGCAGCGCGTCGTATTCTGCTGCAGATCGAAGCCCAGCACGTCCTTGAAGTCGGTCAGACCGTTGTTGCCGCCGAACCCCATGTCGTTGCGGAAGAACGCCAGCAGCAGGGCGAACGTCATCGCCTGGGTGATGATCGAGAGATACACCCCGGTGACCCGCGAGCGGAAGGCGAATGCCCCAAAGACGAAGGCGAGCGCACCGGGCGCCACCACCACCATCACGGCGGCGAACCAGAACTGGTCGAAGCCGTGCCAATACCAGGGCAACTCCTTCCAGTTCAGAAACACCATGAAGTCCGGCAGGACCGGGTTGCCGTAGACGCCACGGCTGCCGATCTCGCGCATCAGGTGCATGCCCATCGCGTACCCGCCGAGGGCGAAGAAGGCGCCATGCCCAAGGCTGAGGATGCCGCAGTATCCCCAGACCAGGTCGATCGACAGCGCCAGCAAGGCATAGCAGAGGTATTTGCCGAACAGCACCACGTTGGTGGTCGACACGTGCCATGCCGAGTCCGAGGCGACCGACAGGTTCAGAACCGGTACCAGAACCGCCGCCACGCCAAGCGACACCAGGAACGCAACGCCGACCCGGCTGAGGCCCAGGGGCATTGCCGCGGCTCTCATGATTCCACCGCCCGGCCCTTCAGGGCGAACATGCCGCGCGGCCGCTTCTGGATGAACAGGATGATGAAGACCAGCACCAGGATCTTGCCGAGAACCGCGCCGGCATAGGGCTCCAGGAACTTGTTGACGACCCCGAGGGTGAACGCGCCGACCAGGGTTCCCCAGAGGTTCCCGACCCCGCCGAACACCACCACCATGAAGCTATCGATAATGTAGGACTGCCCGAGATTCGGGCTGACGTTGTCGATCTGCGACAGCGCCACCCCGGCAATGCCGGCGACACCGGAGCCGAGGCCGAAGGTCAGCGCGTCGACCCAGGTTGTGCGGATGCCCATCGAACTGGCCATCCGACGGTTCTGTGTAACCGCGCGCATCTGCAACCCGAAGGCGGTCCGCTTCAGTACCACCAGCAGGAGAATGAACACCGCGATCGCGAACACGATGATCCACACCCGCCCGTAGGTCAGGGTCAGCCCGCCCAGCTCGAATGCCCCGCTCATCCAGCTCGGTGCGCCGACCTCACGGTTGGTGGGGCCGAAGATCGATCGCACGGCCTGTTGCAGCACCAGCGACAATCCCCAGGTCGCCAGCAACGTCTCAAGCGGCCGGCCATAGAGCCAACGGATGATCCCACGCTCGATCACCACGCCGACCGCGCCCGCCGTCAGGAACGCCAATGGCAGCGCAATCAGCAGCGACACGTCGAACAGCGCCGGCGCCGAGGTACGGATCACCTCCTGCACCATGAAGGTGACATAGGCGCCGATCATGACCATCTCGCCGTGCGCCATGTTGATCACGCCCATCACCCCGAAGGTGATGGCAAGCCCGATGGCCGCGAGCAGCAGCACCGATCCCAGCGACAGGCCGTACCAGATGTTCTGGCCAACCGACCACATCGCCAGCGACTGCTCGATCAGGGCAATGGCCGCCGCCGCCTTGCGCTTGACCTCGCCGTCGGCGGAAGCGGCAACCGACGACAGCAGGTCCTTGGCATCCTGGTTGCCGTGCTCGGCCACCACCGCGATCGCCGCCAGCTTTTCGGCTTCGGGCCGGCCGGTCTGCAGGATCGCGGCGGCCCTCGCCAGGACCATTCGACGCCGGATGCCGTCATCGGTTTCCGCGGCGATCGCCTCATCCAGGACGTCCAGCGCGCTGGCGTCACGGCTCTTGAACACCGCATCGGCCGCCGCGCGGCGCACCGACGGATCCCTGCTGCGCAGGGTAAGCGACCCGACCACCGCGCTGATCACCCGGCGCAGGTTGTTGTTCACCCGGATCCTGTCGAGGGTCGACCGCTCAACAGAGCCGAAGTCTTCGGCCGTGATCGGGTCGACCGCCCTGTAGGAGTTGCCGTCGCGCACGGCGATGACGACCTTGCCGTCCGACTTGCGAAGCTGCAGGTCGCCATTGCCCAACGCGGTCAGGGCGGGAACCGCCGACGCATCACCGGCCGCGGCCAGTTCGTTGATGATTGCTTCCTTGGCCGCGAAATCCGCGGTCGCCAGCGCGCCGATCCGGCCCCGCAACGTGTCGGAGTCGGCCTTGACGCCGGCCGCTCCGGCGATCAACAGGGCGACCGCAAGCACGGTCCGCCGGACGATGGTTCCGAAGGGCATGAACTGGGTCTCCCGGGGCTGAGCCCGTTCGGAGATGGGGGGATCAGGCCGCCCCCGGGACAGCGCTCTCTGCGTCCCGGGGCACGTCCAGATCACACGGTGTCGGGCGTCAGCTGCCCTTGCCGCCGCACTTGCCGGTCGCGACGTTGAAGTTCCCGCACGACATCGGCTTCCGCCAATCCGCGATCAGGTCCTTGGAGTCCGGCAGGAAGTCCGACCAGGCGTCACCCGGAACCAGACCTGAGGTCTTCCACACCACGTCGAACTGGCCATTGTCCTGGATCTCGCCGATCAGGACCGGCTTGGTGATGTGGTGGTTCGGCATCATCGCCGAGTAGCCGCCGGTCAGGTTCGGCACGGCGACACCGACGAGCGCGTCGATGACCGCATCGGGAGCCACGGTACCGGCCTTCTCGACCGCCTTCACCCACATGTTGAAGCCGATGTAGTGGGCTTCCATGGGATCGTTGCTGACCCGCTTGTCGTTCTTGGTGAACGCCTGCCAGGACTTGATGAACTCGGCATTCTCCGGTGCCGGGACCGACATGAAGTAGTTCCACGCCGCCAGATGTCCGACCAGCGGGCCGGTGTCGATGCCGGCGAGTTCCTCTTCACCGACCGAGAAGGCCACGACCGGAATGTCCTGGGCCTTGATGCCCTGGTTGGCCAGTTCCTTGTAGAACGGCACGTTGGCGTCGCCGTTGATGGTCGACACCACCGCGGTCTTCTTGCCCGCCGAGCCGAACTTCTTGATCTCGGCGACGATGGTTTGCCAATCGGAATGACCGAACGGCGTGTAGTTGATCATGATGTCTTCGGCCGGAACGCCGCTGTCCTTGAGATAGGTCTCAAGCACCTTGTTGGTGGTCCGCGGGTAGACATAGTCGGTGCCGGCGAGCACCCAACGCTTCACGCCTTCGACGTCGCGCAGATAGTCGACCGCCGGAATAGCCTGCTGGTTCGGTGCCGCCCCCGTGTAGAACACGTTGCGCTGGCTCTCCTCACCCTCGTACTGCACCGGATAGAACAGCACGCTGTTCAGTTCCTCGAACACCGGCAGAACCGACTTGCGCGACACGCTGGTCCAGCAGCCGAAGACCGCCGACACCTTCTGGCCGGCGATCAGTTCGCGCGCTTTTTCGGCGAACAGCGGCCAGTTCGACGCCGGATCGACAACCACCGCCTCGAGCTTCTTGCCCAGCAGGCCGCCCTTGGCGTTCTGTTGTTCGATCAGCATCAGCATGACGTCCTTCAGCGTGGTCTCGCTGATCGCCATGGTGCCCGACAGTGAATGCAGGATACCGACCTTGATGGTGTCCTCTGCCGCCGACGCGGTATGGGCACCGAACAGGGTTCCTGCTGCGAGCGCCGCCGCGGCTACCAAATTTGTCCGGAAGTGTGCTTTCACTCCCCGCCTCCTCATGTTGTTTCACGGGGAGCCCCCTCGCCCGCGATGAGTGATGCGGTGCAAGAGGTGTGCCTTGGAAGTGACTTCACGTTATCTCATTGAAATTATTTATTATTATATTGGACCAGTGTTCATAGAGCGCTGATAATATTGCGATGCACAATGTCGTTGATTTAGGCATCGACGTAGGCGGTGCACAATTTTATCGCGCTCGACCACTGTTCTGTGACGCGGGAACCAGCGGCGAGCGCTCCCGTCGTTGGCCCGCATCGACCAGCAGGCCACCGAGCGCATCGAGTGACTCAGCGCGCTGCGAAATGTCCGACAGCGTCCGGTCCATCGCCTCCAGAACCGCCTGCCGCGACTGTTCCAGATCCGACGACGGCGCTCGATACATCGGTTGGCTCGCTTCCATCTTCGCCAGCCACAACGGAACGCCTGCCGCCACACCGCCAGCCACCACTGCGAGAACGAGAGCGGTGCAGATGATCAACCACCGACGATTCACCCGATCCCTCCATATCCTCCATGGACATGACGGGCAAACTCACAAGGAGCCGTGATGGTTCCGCGGTATGGCTGCCTGCGGTCAGACGTTGTCGCCGCGCAGCGCCTCAAGCACGGCGTCGGTGACCTGGCGGGTCGTTGCGGTACCGCCCAGATCACGCGGCATTGTCTTGCCGGCGGCGGTGACCCGTTCAACCGCGGTCATCAAACGGGCCGCCGCCTGCGGCTCTCCGATGTGCTCCAGCATCATGGCGGCACTCCAGAACGACCCGATCGGGTTGGCGATGCCCTGGCCCATGATGTCAAACGCCGAGCCGTGGATTGGCTCGAACATCGAAGGACCGTCACGCTCCGGCCGAAGGTTCCCGGTGGGAGCGATGCCGAGCGAACCGGAGAGGGCCGCCGCCAGATCCGACAGCACGTCGGCGTGCAGATTGGTGGCGACCACCGTATCGAGACTCTCCGGCTTCAGGACCATTCGGGTCGTCATGGCGTCGACCAGCATCTTGTCGGTCCGGACATCGGGATAGTCGCCCTTGATGCCGTCGAACACCGCGTCCCAGAACACCATGCCGTGGCGTTGCGCATTCGACTTGGTCACCAGGGTCAGCAG
Source organism: Thalassobaculum sp. (assembly GCF_040219215.1). Classification (GTDB taxonomy): domain Bacteria; phylum Pseudomonadota; class Alphaproteobacteria; order Thalassobaculales; family Thalassobaculaceae; genus Thalassobaculum_A. The sequence continues at coordinate 135,683 of NZ_JAVJSX010000044.1, read as the reverse complement.
CTTGCGCGGCCGGCTGCGGGCCAGTTCGAAGGCGAAGCGCTGGATCCGTTCGACCCCGACCCGGGTGAACACCGATACGTCCAGCCCGACCTCTTCGGGCAGCCCCTGATGGACCCGTCCGCCGGCTCCGGCGTACTCGCCTTCGGAGTTCTCCCGCACGATCACCCAATCGAGCCGGTCCGGACCAACACCTTTCAGCGGCCCGTCGATACCCGGCAACAGCCGTGACGGCCGCACGTTGGCGTACTGGTCCAGGGTCTGGCAGATCTTGAGCCGCAGGCCCCACAAGGTGATGTGGTCCGGCAGGTGTGGATCGCCGGCCGAGCCGAAATAGATCGCGTCGAAAGCTCGGAGGGTATCAACCCCGTCCTCCGGCATCATGACGCCGTGTGCCCGGTAGTAGTCGGCGCCCCATGGAAAGGTCTCGACCTCCAACGCAAAGCCGCCGTCGCGCTGCGCCACCGCCTTGAGCACCTCAACTCCCGCCGATATCACCTCGGGGCCGATGCCATCACCGGGAATGCTTGCGATGCGATGCGTCTTCATAGTCGTTTCCTCTGGTAGGGCCAAATCCACGCCGCAACATACGCGCGGGCGCGATAAAAATGGGTACGGCGATCTTAAGCGGATTCTCCGGATTGGGTAGAAGGCCTAGGAACCGGCGCCGGCGTCGGTCAGAGGCTGGCGCGACACGATACGAACCGCCGATGGGTCGACAACCAGGATTGCCTCGCCATTCCCGTAAGCGTCTTTGAAGGCGAAACCGGAAAGGCCCGCCGACATCAGTCGCTCGCTCAGGTCACGCCGAACCGACTCGAGAAACTCGAGCGGCAGAAAGAACAGATCCATCTGGGCCGACAGCAGCGGACAGGCCTCACGCAGGCCGCGAAGCATCTCGCTCAATGCAGGCTTGTCGCGGTCATACAGGGCATCCAGCCAGCCGCGACCGTTCCAGTCGGCCTTGAGTTCCTCGGCGGCGTCGCGTTCGTCGTCGCGGACCGGAGCGCCGTCGAGTTCCAAAATGTCGCGCAACGTGCTCCAAGAGTGATTGTCGCAGAGCGCGGATACCATGTCGGCTTCAACGGATTGCCAAGCCGAGTCAGAAACCGCTCCAGCCCGCGACGCGATCTGGTACAGCGCAGCGGATGACCAGTGCCGCAGATCAATCGCAGGGACGAAGAGACCGTCGACATCCAGGCGGCAGATCAACTCCGTGAAGACCGAACGGTGGTGGCGTTCATACAGTTTCCGCACGCCGGGAAAGCCGCTGGCATCCAGGCCAAGATGAATCCCCGGTGCTCCACCGATCAACTCAAATCGATCAAACGATCGCGGCGTGAGATGGTGCAGGTCGACGTCACAGCGTACTGGTTTGAGACGGGTCAGCGCCAGGATATCAGAGTCACTCATCAGGGACGGCATCTCGTCTTGTCTTGCGGCCAATCCTGTCCGGCTGTCCCTGTGTTGTTAACAGGTGTCGCCCTCCGCCGCTGCAACTTCCGTGCATATCGGCGCTCGCGGACCAGCGTTGATCGCCTTGGCAAGTCAATCCGGACGTCACGCTCCGACCTCCGTCAGGGCGATGTCCAGTGCTCGTAGACGCGTGAAATGGCACTCCGGCGCCCCCGGCACGTTGACGGATGCCCGCAGCTTTGCGCGCATTGCCACCATCCGCGTCAATGCCGTTTCATGATTCAAGCGGATGCCCACGAGTTCAACTGACGCCCGCAGCGCGTGACCGAGCAAGAGGATCCGGTGCAACACCGACAGAACCGACTGGGCGAAGTCACCCGCCGGGCCGACGGTCCGCAGATGCTTCTCGGCAATCCTAAGATAGCGGTCGGTCATGTGCTGAAGTCCGTTCACGAAATCCTGCATCGCCTGCTCGCCGATCGTCAGAACGAAGGGGTGACTGCCGGATCGCCGTTCGTCACGATCGCTCTCCAGCACCTGCAGGATGATCACCAGGAGATCGTCGACGGCCGACAGTGTTGCCACCGCGTCGAAATGGCTCATTTCGTCCGGCCGGGACTTGAACTGCTCGAACACCATGCCCGCCCAGACCACCGATTGTCGGGCGGCTCGATGCGCCAGCGCCCGGACCTGCTCTGACTGGCCGGAGCCTCCCGCAATCCCGATCACCCACTCGATCGCCTCGACCCGCAGGATATCGCCCGCCAACTGCCGGACGTCAGGGATGTCTGAGTCGCTGCGGGCGTTCAGGTGCCCTTCGATACAGCTTCGGCACGCTTGAACGATCGTCGACAGGCACCGGTGGATCGCCGACCGCAACCGGGTGTCCGGGCCCACGGCCGTCTCCCACGCCGCCATGGCTGCGATCGCCTGCGCATACTCGGCCGCCGTTCCCTCATCGGCGTCGCGGGCTTCCGGACGGTCACCGGCCGGTATTGGCAGCAAGGCCGCGAAGCGCGCGAGGATGAGCGGGCAGGTCTGCGTCACCGCGTGCTGAGCGACTGCGGCCACCGAGCCGGACGCCACGCCGCGGAGCGCCAGCGAGCCCGAAAGGCCCGCCCGGACTTCGCGAGCATGTACCTCCAGCGCGGCGGCAAAGCCAGCCAGGGTACTACCGGACATCCTGGGCAAGTCCTGGTTCAACGACAGGATCTGACGCTCGAGCGCTTCCAACGTTGTCCGACGACGATCTGCGTCCGTCACACCTCTCCCCTCTGGAGCCTGCCGCCCTTCGCGGTCTTCAGGTCGCCTCTACGGTATCGTCAACCTACTTTTCGAACGATGCGAGCGCAGTGTCCAGGATTCCCAGCCTCTTCATGGCGTCCGGCGGCGCGTTGTGGGTTCCGAGCGAAGCCTGGAGCCTGCCTTGCATCTCCTGCATGCGCAGGACGGTTGCCTGATGGCTCAATTTGACCCCCAGCGTGCTCACGACCGGGAGCAGGACGTGGTCGAGTCGCACGATGCGTTGCAGCACCTGCAACACCGATAGAACAAACGCTCCCGCCGCACCGCCGGCCAGAAGATGATCCTCCGCTATCTCCAGGTATCGTGCGGTCATGTGCTCCAGCCCGGTCACGAACTCCTGGAGCGCCTGCTCGCCGATCGTCAGCACGAACGGGTGGCTGCCGGATGCGCGCTCCATCCGGTCGCTGTCGTGAACACGCAGGATGACGACCAGCAGCTCATCGACAGCCGCTAGGGTCGCGACTGCATCGAAATGGCTGAACTCGTCGGGCTCGGCCCGAAAGCGCTCGAACACCCGTCCCGCCCACGCGACGGACTGGCGCGCAGCCCGGCTCGCCCGCTGCAGGATCTTGGTAGAGTGCTCGGGCGCTCCCGCCAGACTGAACACCCACTCGGCCACCTCAGCCCGCAGGATCTCCCGGGCGAGTTGTCGGAAGTCCGGAATGTCGGCTTCGTCGGCGATCGACAGGTGCGCATCGATCCGGGCCAGGCAGGCGGTCGACACCGACAGCAAGCGTTTGCGAATTTCGGCCCGCAGCAGCGCATGCTTTCCGACCGCCATCTCCCATGCAGAGACCGCCGCAACGGCTTCCGCATAGTCGATCAGCGAGGCCTCATCGGCGCCACGTCGCGCGAAGGTCAAGTCACTCGTCGGCAGCAGACGGTCGAATCGGTCAAGCACCAAAGGACAGAAACATGTTTGCAAATGCCTGGAGATCGTCTCGACCGACTGCCAGACCGGACCGCGGATCATCAGTTGGTCCGCACGAGCGTCTCTGACGGCCCGCCCATGAGCGCCGAGCATCGTGATCATCTGGCCCAGAGACACGGTAGGCAACGCTTCGGCACCCTGTCCGATCGACAGGATCCGTCGGTCGATTGCGTCCATGGACGCCCGTGTCCGATCTGCCTTGTTCACGTCTTTGCCCGGTCGCTGCAGTGTCGGGTCCGGCGCTTGGATCACCTAGCGTTGAGACCATCGAATCTATATACAATCCTATTGATCGTGTCGCTGGGCTCGAAGGTAAGCGGGCCGGCGTCCAGCCCTCTGCTTCCAGATGCGATGGTACCGACAGAAACCCTGCGTCTTGCTGGCCAGACTGCGGAGATTCGGCGACTGGCGCTGGCGGTCGAGGCGTTCGCGGCGCGCCACGGCGTCCAGGGGAACGCGGCTCATCACCTAACTCTGGCCGCCGACGAATTGATTACCAACGCGATCGAGCACAACCCGCCACCGCCTGACCTTCAGATAACCGTGTCGCTCCGGCTGGAAACGCAGCAGATGATCATGGAGATCAGTTACCCGGGCACGCCGTTCGATCCGACGGCCGAGGCCAAGGCGCCGGAGCTCGACGCGCCGCTGGAAGACCGGCCGATCGGCGGTCTTGGTGTCCATTTCGCCAAGACTCTACTGGACGGCCTGAGCTACGTTCGCCGCCAAGGTGGCAACCACCTGACCCTGACGAAGAACGTTTAAGCATGCAGACAGAGGTAGCAGCGCCATGACGATGACCATCGAGAGCCAGGACGGCCTGGCCATCGTCGTCCTGACCGGACGGCTGGACAGCACCAACGCAGCGGACACTGAAGCCAAGATCGTGGTGCAGATCGAAGCCGGGCAAAAGCGGGTCGTGGTGGACGCCTCGGCGCTGGACTACCTGTCGAGCGCCGGGCTGCGCGTGTTCCTGGTGGTTGCCAAGCGGGTCAAGGCGGCCGGCGGCGGCCTGGTGCTGCACTCGCTTACCGATCACGTCCGCGAAGTGTTCGAGATCAGCGGCTTCATCAACGTGCTGACCGTCTGCGCCAACCGCGACGAGGCGGTCGCCCGGGTCTGATCTCGGCCCGGCGACCTACACCCAGCCGCCATCAACGATGTAGTTCTGGTTGGTGCAGGCCGCGGCCTCGTCGGAGGCAAAGAACACCACCACGCGGGCGACATCGGCAGGCTCGAGCTTCCGCTTCAGGCACTGGTTCTTCATCAGATCGGCCTCGCCTTCCGGTGTCAGCCACTTGTCGATCTGCCGCTTGGTCATGATCCAGCCCGGCAGCACCGAGTTGACCCGGATGTTGTGGACGCCGAGATCGCGGGCCAGGGACCGCGTCAACCCGACTACCGCCGACTTTGCCGCGGAGTAGCCGGGCATCCCACCCTGTCCGATCATCCAGCTGACCGACCCAAGGTTCACGATGGCACCGCCGCCGGCTTCGGCCATGCCGTGCCAAACCGCCTGCACCGCGAAGAACTGATGGCGCAGGTTGACCGCCATACGGTCGTCCCAATACTCCGGCGTCACGGAATCAATGGTGTGACGCTCATCGTGGGCGGCGTTGTTGATCAGTACGGTGATCGGTCCAAGCTCAATGCGGATCGCATCGATCGCGGCGCGCAGCTCATCGATGTTGCACAGGTCGCATGCCTTGAACACGGGTGTGGAATGCCCGGCGCCCGACAGCCGGGCGATCAGCCCATCGGCTGCTTCGATGTCACGGTCAACGAAGCCCACCTGCGCCCGCTGCCGGCAGAAGTGCTCGACGATCGAGGCCCCGATCCCCGACGCGCCGCCCGTCACCAGCACGACCCGATCCTGGAGGCTTGGATAAATCGCCCCATCCGCCATCGTTGACCTCCTTGTCCGCTCGTCGGCTAACATCGTGTGGCGGCCGATCGGGCCGGCGGTTCGGCAACGTCGACGTCCACCGCTTCGAATGCAGGTTAAACCATTCCGGCGGTGATCCACTCCGCCCGCCCGGCACCATGTCCCGCTCCGACACCAGGCCGGGAGCGAAGTCCTGGAACTGATCGTCGAATGCACCGCGGATACCGCAACGACCTCCGACGAGGCACGCGCCGACTAAACCCTCACAATGTCCGGCCAGTTCGACGCGACCGCGGCCGCAACGTCAACCGGCCGCGTGGTCGCCGTGTCGACCACCAGGGTCCGGCTCGGGGCCGAACGTCGCAGCGCAGCGGTCGCCGCCTCAGGATCGTAATGCCGGGACTCCTCCACGATAATCGCGGCACCGCGCGACACGGCATCCGGATCGACGGCCAGATCGGTCAACGACCGGGCGAGCCGGTCGAGCACGTCTCCGGGCACGAGGGTATCGAACTTCTGATCGGTCAGCCTTGCCTGGATCATCTCTCTACCCGCGCCGGTCGCTGCACATTCACGACCATGGGTGCCATCGAACGGATCGTTCCGCCCGCACAGGCGCCACAGCCGTTCCTGCGGTGAACATTCCAGCACCAGGAACCGTGCGTTCGGCAGCCTTGCAGCCGCCGTAACCTCCGCCTCGCCCCGCAACCCGTCGAACAGGATGACGCCCGCCGGCAGATCTCCGGGCAGCGTCAACCACTGCAGGACATCGCCCATGCCGCCGGGGTGCTGGTCCTTGAACGCCGCCGTCAACCGGAACCGGGTGACACGATCCGACACGAGTGTCCGGTCTCCGGTCATCATGGGAAGAATCAGCGCGTCTGTAAGCGCCCGCCGGTCGGGTAGCAGCGCGGCAAACGCCAGATCAGCGGCCAGTCGCTCAACGGCCGTAGACTTCCCCGCGCCGGTCAGGCCAACCAGGATCAGCAATGTCACGTCCGACAGGCGCAGTCCCAATGACGGCTCGCGTGCAATTGCAAGTTGGTCGGCTGTCACCCGTCGCATGTCCGAGGTCCCGTACTTTGGCCTGAATCATGCTTGCCAGATATCGAGAGACCAGGTCAACCGATCGAGGCTTGCAGACAATTGGACGGCCGTGGCATCGCTGGCCTTGCCGAAACACCCCAGATCCGCGTCTAAGTTATTGAAGAGGCATCTCGGGTGGAGTTAAGTTGGGGTTCGGTACCCAGAACGGGCATCAGGAGTGGGAGGGGCGTCCATGCGACGCGGAACGATCGGGGCGGCGGCCGCTACTGCAGCCATCTTTGTCATGGGCGTCTATGTGTCGGTCGGATCCGCGTTGGACCGGTCGAACCTTGGCAATCCGTCGATGCCAGCCGCGGTCGCTGAGCCGGTCGCCGCAGTGCCGACGGACGCCGAGCCAAGAACCACCCAAACGCCTGAATCAAACCCTCTATCATTGGTCGAGTCCACCGGCGCAACAGCACTCGCCGCTGCCGATACCATTTCGGCCACCAGTTGGCAGCTTGCGCTTGGCGCATACTATCTCGGCGGCGAGTTGCTGCAGACCAGCGGCATCGTTGGAACGCATATCGTGACCTCACTCGGTATCGTGCCGGTCCAAACCGAACCGACGCCGGCCTCACCCCAGGGACCCGCGGCGGCGCAAGCAGCCAGCACCGCGGAAAACGCCAGGATCGGCGCCTGGACCGGAACCGGGCAAGCCAACCTGACGCCATCGCTCGATGGTCCGTCCAAAGCAACGGCAATGGCCGAAACCGGCTTCAGCAAGCCCGACGCTCAATTGAGAGTTCCCGCCTCTGCCGGCACCAAAGTGGCGACCAAGACACCCGAGACCGCCGTTCGGCTCGAGAACGCCTCCATCAGTGCGGCGGCAGTGCAGCGACAAGGTGAGAGCAACGTCGCGGGGACGGAAACCGATGTCGTGTGCACTTGGCCAGCTCTGGCGCTGAAAGAGGCTCGCGAGACGGAGTCCGCAACACTCGCCAAGCTCACCGAGTTGGGGTTGATGTCCGAGCCGGCCGTTCGGTTGCCCGACGGCGCGGTGTTCCTGCCTAAGGTCGCCCAACGGTTGCTGCAGATCCGAACCGGATACCCGTGCAAAGGCGGCGTTACGTCCAGCCGGACACTGATCGGCCATGTGATCGCCGATCCGACGGCATCGGGCCTCGTCCAGGCGAGCCAGGACGGACGGATTGAGGCTGTGGACTGGGGCCTGCCGCGCCTCGGCCAGCGGGTCACGGAGGGCGAGGTTCTCGGATATCTCCGACCGATCTGGTCGAACCGCGACCGGGCGTCGATGGAAGCCGAGATCGCGACGTTGCGCGGCGAGGTTGCCGAAAAGGAACTGGAGTTGGCGCGCTCCCGTGAGTTGCCGCTGCTCCCGTTCCGGCAGGGGCGTATTCTTTCGATCCGCCTGGAACTGGACAAGTTGCGCCGTCACCGGGATGCGCTTCTCGAAGGACTTGAGGGTCGCGAACCGATCCTCGCCTCGGCCAGCGGTGTGGTTGCGCGCGCCGACGCTCGTGTCGGTCAAGTGGTGGAGGCCCAGCATCTGCTCTGGGAGATCGTGGACGAGCAGCGGTTGTGGGTCGAGGCCGACTGGTTCGGCAGCGAACCGCCAACGCAGATCAAGGGAGCGACGGCACGACGATCCAGCGGCGCATCCCTAGCGCTCAGCTACGAGGGGGCTGGTTGGACGTTGACGCAGCAGTCCGCGCCGCTGCAGTTCCGTATCCAGCAGCCCGTCTCTGGGCTGAGAATAGGTGAACGCGTGACGGTCTTGGTACACGAACCGGTCTCCGCCGAGGGTGTACTGGTCCCGCGCAGCGCGCTGGTGCGCGGCGGAAACGGCGAGACCGGTTTGTGGGCCGCGACCTCGGCCGAACGCTTCGAGACCTTCCGTGTCCGATGGAAACCGGTTGACGGGTCGGTTGTCGCCATCGAGGCCGGGTTGCCGGAAGGCGCGCGGGTCGTCGTCAGCGGCGCCACCTTGCTGTCGGAGGTTCGGTGATGGCAGGGCTACGCAATCTGACGAAAGCCGCATTGTTGCTCGCGTTCGGCCTGTCGTTGCCTGTCAACGCTTTTGCGAGTGAAGGCCACAATCACGGTGCCCCGGAGGGTCCGGCGGTCAGCTTCGAGGACCTTGCGGCTCGGGCGTCGACGGTCGGTGCAAACTTCCAGTTCGTCGCGATGCCAAAGGCCGGCCAGTTGGTGATATTTCTCGACAATACCGAGACCAATGCTCCCGCCAAAGACGCGCGTATCGAGATATTTGCCGGAGATGCACTGGTAACCGCCGAGGAAACGGCCCCCGGATTGTACGTCGTGTCCCCGTGGCCGCCCGAGGGTCTGTCGATTGAAGACGCCGAATCCGTCGAGCTTATCGCCACGGTGGTGTCCGGCGACCGGGAGGAAGTCCTGCTTGCCCGCATGTCGGGTACCGCCGAGGGGGACCACGAGGGCCACGACCATGGCCCGACCACTGGCAAGCCGACCGGTGAGCGGGTCGCGCTCTGGGATGGCGTCCGACCGTTCGTACTTCCCGCTGCTGCCGGGCTTATCGCGCTGTTCGGGGCGGTGGCCGGCCTGCGCGGCACCGGTCGCCGTCGGTGGATTGGTTTGGGGGTCACCGGTGTTGGCATCGTCACGATGATCGCGGCCACTGGTCTGGTCTGATCCGGCGCTCGCCGGTCGGCGAGTGAAACGAGCCGAGCGGAGAGCCGCCCTATGTTTGCCTACACCGTTGAGCAGAGCCTGCGCCATCGCCTGTTCGTCCTGATCGTGGCGCTCGGTCTGGTGATTTACGGGCTGATATCGCTCAGGGCGATGCCGATCGACGTGCTGCCGGACCTGACGCGGCCGATGGTGACGCTAATCACCGAGGCTGAGGGCTTGTCACCGGAAGAGGTCGAGTCCCTCGTCACCTATCCGATCGAAGCCGCGATGAGCGGACTGCCGGGCATGCAGCGAGTCCGAAGCACGTCCGGTGCCGGCCTGTCAGTGGTCTATCTGGAGTTTGACTGGGACACCGACGTCTACATTGACCGGCAGTTCGTAGTCGAGCGACTGGGGCAGATCTCAAACAGCCTGCCGCCCGGGTTAGTGCCGTTCATGGCGCCGATGTCATCGGTGATGGGCGAGATCATGCTGATGGCGTTCACCTCCACCGAGACTTCCGCGATGAATCTGCGGGAGATGGTCGACTGGGTGATTCGTCCGCGACTGCTTGCCATTCCAGGGGTTGCCCAGGTCATCCCGATTGGCGGTGAAGTACGTCAGTACCGGGTCAAGCCGAACCCCAGTCAGATGATGTCGCTGGACGTCAGCCTGGAGAACTTGTCCGACGCACTGCATAAGTTTGGCGCCAACACCGGCGGTGGCTTCGTCAATCAGCACGACCGGGAATACGTGATCCGCAACGTCAGTCGGACTCGGGCGCTGGATGACCTGCGCAAGCTGATCGTCGCCGAGCGAAGCGGCATCTCCATCGCCTTGAGCCAGATTGCGGACGTTGAGTTCGAGCCGCGCGTCAAACGCGGCGACGCCGGTTACATGGCCGAGCCGGCCGTCATCGTATCGGTCATGAAGCAACCGGGGGCGGACAGCACGTCGCTGGTGGCGTCCGTGAAGCAGGCGATGGCCGGGCTCAGCCAGAACTTCCCCCGCGACGTGAAGTTCCGCGACATCATTTACGATCAGGGAGACTTCATCACGACTTCGGTCGAGAACGTCGAGCGCGTTCTGGTCGAAGCATCGGTGGTGGTTACGATCGTCCTGTTCATCTTCCTGATGAATGCCCGAACCACGATCATTTCACTGACCGCCATCCCGATCTCGGCGTGCGCCGCGATTCTGGTACTCAGTTTCATGGGCCAGTCGATCAACACCATGACGCTCGGCGGCCTTGCCATCGCGATCGGTGAGTTGGTGGACGATGCGGTCGTCGGCGTCGAGAACGTGTTCCGGCGGCTGCGTCAGAACGCGTTGCTGCCGAATCCCCGCCCCGCGGTACGCGTCGTCGCCGAAGCGTCGATGGAGGTTCGATCCGGCATCCTGATCGCCACCATCATCATCGTCGTGGTGTTGCTGCCGCTGTACGCGCTGTCCGGGATTGAAGGTCGGATGTTCGCGCCGTTCGCCACCGCCTATGTCATGGCGATCCTGGCGAGCCTGGTGACCGCGATCTCGGTCACGCCGGTGCTCTGCTACTTTCTGCTGTCGAACTCCAAGGTTTTGGAGAACGAGGATGGAGCGGTCCTGCGCTTCCTGAAACGCGTCAACCGACGCGTGGTCGGCTGGGCCATTGTCCGCACGCGCACCGTGGCAATCGGTGCGTTGTCTGCCGTGGTCGTCGTCGGGATGAGCCTGATCTGGATCCCGCGGGTCTTCATGCCGACCATGAACGAAGGTTCGATTGTGGTTCTGGCCGAATTGAGCCCTGGAATTTCCCTGGAAGCGTCGAACCGCATCGGGCGTATGGTCGAGCGTCTCATCATGCAGGTCCCGGAGGTGATTACGGTGGGCCGGCGGACCGGGCGCGCAGAACTGGACGAGCATGCGGAGGGCATCAACGTCTCCGAGGTCAATGTCAGACTGCTGCGCGCCGATCGAACCGACGAGGAAATCCGACAAGACATCCGTCAACGCCTCTCCTCCCTGCCGGTGCGCATCCTGCTGGACGAACCGCTGTCGCACCGCATTGATCACATGATCTCCGGAGTCCGGGCGAAGATCGCATTGAAGATCTACGGCGATGATCTCGATACACTCCGGTCGATCGCCGGTACGTTTGAACAGAAGCTGAAGGTCGTTTCCGGCATCGGCGACGTCGCTGTCGCTACCCAGGCACGGATCCCACAGATCGAGATTGCGGTCGACTACGACCGCGCAGCCAGCTACGGCGTGGCTCCGAGCACGATCACCGAGGCGCTGCAAAGCCTGACCATGGGCGAAACCGTATCCGAGATCCTCGATGGCGAGCGGCGTTTCGATCTCGTCATCCGGATGCACGATGCAGATCGGACGACCGAAGGGCTTGCTGGACTACTGGTCGAAACGCCACGCGGTCGCATCCCGCTGTCGACCTTCGCAGAGATCCGGGAGACCGACGGGCCGAACAATGTGCAACGCGAGAACACGCGCCGGCGCATCGTGGTCCGGGCGAACGCTGACAGTGGCGATATGAGCCGGGTCGTGGAAGAGATCCGCGGTATCGTGGCCGAGACCGAGATGCCTCCCGGCTACTTCACCGACCTGGACGGTACGTTCCGGGCCCAGGAGGAAGCCTCGCGATCGATCATGGTGCTGTCCGCCATCTCGCTGGCGATGATCTTCGTGGTGCTGTACAGCCGCTACCGACACGTTTCCTTGACGCTGATGATCATGGCGATCGTTCCGATGGCGATGATCGGCGGCGTCGGCGCCCTGTGGATTGCCAATCTTCCTCTGTCGATCGCCAGCCTGTTCGGCTTCGTCACGCTGGCCGGTATCACTGCCCGCAACGGCATCCTGAAGGTCAGCCATTATATCAACCTGGTGCTTCACGAGGGCGAGACCTTCGGCGACCATCTACTGCTGCGCGGCAGCGAGGAACGGCTCGCTCCTGTGTTGATGACCACGCTGGCAGCCGGTCTGGCCTTGATCCCGCTGCTGTTCGGTGGTGACGATCCCGGCAAGGAAATCCTCCACCCGATCGCCGTGGTAATCTTCGGCGGCCTGATCAGCACCCTGACCCTGGACACGCTGCTGACCCCAGTGCTGTTCAAGATGTTCGGCAAGAGCGCGCTGATCAACCTGACCGAAGACAACGCCGGCCGTGCCGGCCTGAAGGAAGCCTACTAACCTTACATGCCCTCGCCTTTCCGAGCGACTAAACGGAGAACTACCTCATGATCAAAACCTTCGTTCGCGCCGCCGCCGTCATGGCTGTCGTGTCCATGCCATTCAGTACGGCGAGTGTCGGCTTTGCCGCATCGGACAAGAAGCACGAGCACAAACACGATCACGAGGCCGTCGCGAAGCACGGCGGCACCGTCGCTGAAGTCGGATCGTACGATGTCGAGATCGTTATCGCCGACGGCAAGATCGTTGCTTACGTCTACGACGAGCATGGCAAAGACATCAGCAAGAAGGCCAGCAAGGGCGACGCCATCTTCGTCGTTTCGGGAGCCAGCAAGAAGGTGTCTCTATCGCTCGTCGACGACCGTCTGGAGGGCGCCTTAGGCTTTGCAACGTCACCGAGCGATCACTTGGATCTGGTGTTGCGTCTCGTGGTCGCCGGCAAGACCCATACCGGCAAGGCCGATGTTCACCCGAAATGATCTTCGCGCAGGGACGGATTGCGATATAGCTAGCCGATGACCTACGAACTCGCCGTCCTTCTTGCCCGCATACCACTCGACATAGCGGTGCCGCTGCTGATCGGCATCGCGGTGCTGGTCTCGGTACTGGGCACCTGGATCGTCAATACGATCTACACCCCGTTCCAGTTGGAACCGAACAACGCTATCGGCGGGATCAAGTACGGCTTTCTGGGCGAAGTCTATGCCGTAACCCTGGCGCTCGCCCTGATCGGCGCCTTCGACCGCTACACCGATGCCCAGACCACGGTGCAGAAGGAAGTGGCGGCTCTGGTGATGCTGGACCGCGCCGCGGAGGTCTACGATCTGCCCGATCAGACTGACGACCGGATCCGCATGGCGTCCGCCGTACGGGAATACGCTCGCGCCGTCGTCGAGAAAGAATGGCGTACCATGAGCGTCGGGATTCCGAGCTTCGAAGTAACCCACCGGTTCAGGCAGCTATCCGATGCCTTTCTGAAGGTCGAACCGATCACGAACGCCCAGCAGGCCCTTCAGCAGAACACGGTGGAATGGGTTCGCCAGGTTAACGAGAGTCGGAGCTTCCGGCTGACCACCGTGTCGCGCAGTCTGGTTTCCCTGGTCTGGGTGCTGCTCGGCATGGGTACGGTCCTGGCTATCGTGTTTCCCTGGTTTCTGGGATCGGCCAACGTCGCAATTCAAGGCTTGATGTCGGCAATTCTGATAAGCTTCCTGGTGATGCATTTGATCGTGGTGCTGCATCTTGCCTACCCGTTCGTCGGCGAGACCGCGATCAGTCCAAGCGTGTTTCTTGCGGTTGCGCAATAGAGGGGTGTTGTCGTGCCGCTGTCGGACGTAGTCGTCGTCGACTCCACATTGCGGGAGGGTGAGCAGTTCGTTCTCGCCGATTTTTCCAGCGATGCGAAACTGGAGATCGCCCGGGCACTGACGTCCTTCGGCGTCGCTTATCTGGAAGTCACCTCGCCGGCCGCCAGCCGGCGGTCCCGGACCGACGCGGCGACCATCGCGAACGCGGGATTGCCTGCGACGGTCGCGGCCCACATCCGTTGCCACAAGGACGATGCCGCGATTGCCATCGACACCGGGGTCGGCGCCCTGCACATGGTCATGGCCACGTCACCGATCCTGCGAGCGGCCAGTCACGGCAAAGCAATTGCCGAGGTGGTCAGGATCGCCGCCGAGGTCGGCGAGTTCGTCCGGAGCCGCGCGCCGAACATCGAGCTGCGCTTCTCCAGCGAGGACGCCTTCCGATGCCCGTTGAACGATCTGATGAACGTCTACCTGCCCTTGTCGGAACTTCGGCTGTTCGACCGGTTCGGGCTGGCCGATACGACCGGCGCCGCCACGCCCGACCGAGTGGCCGAGGTTGTGAATCTGCTCGGCCGCCTGACGGCCACACCGATCGAGTTTCACGGTCACAATGACATCGGCTGTGCCATCGCTAACGCTCACGCGGCTGCGGTGAACGGTGCGACGCACATCAACACCACGGTCCTTGGGCTGGGTGAGCGCAACGGTATTACCCCGCTCGAGGGCCTGATCGCCGTGATGTACGCGGCCGACCGTGTAAGTACGGTAGCCCGATTCCGGTTGAGCGAACTCCCGGCTCTGTGCCGGCGAGTGGCGGAGTTGGCCGGGGTCGCTGTCCCCTTCAATCAGGTACTGGTCGGTGACACGGCGTTCAGCCACAAGGCCGGGATGCATACCAAGGCCGTCCACAACGACCCACGCTCGTACGAGGCGATGGATCCCTCCGATTTCGGCCTGACCCGCGAGATCTCGATCAGCCATCGCCTCACCGGATGGAACGCCGTTCGGGTGCGCGCCGACGCCTTGGGCCTGCGGCTCGCATTGGCCGACCTGAAGGAAGCCACATCCCGGGTTAAGAATGCCGCTGACGAAAACGCTCTGTCGCTCGACGATGTCGACCGGATTCTGACCGACGTCGCCGCCTTGGCAACCGCTCGGCCGCATTGACGGCGATCATTGTGGCGGCGGCGTACGCATGATCATCGTGCTTCCGGCGTACAGAATTCCCAACCCGGCGAACACCGCTCCGAACACGATCAGCGCCGATGCATTTCCGTGGGCCGCCAACAACAGGGGACCGACCAGTGTCGGCCCCAGGATGTGGCCGAAGCGCTCGGCCAAGCGATAAATCGCCAGGGTTCGGTCCCGGCCGACACTGTGCGCGGCATGGCTGTCCGCCACCCGCGCTATCACCGGTGCCGCAATCAGCCCCTGCCCAACACCCAGCGCCGCAATCGACAGTGCGATTGCAATTCCGGCAGCAGCCGGGACGGCACTCGATGCGACCACCGACTGAACGGCGGCGGCGGCACCCACCGCCCATCCAGGGATGAAGGTCGGAACAGTGGCATTGACGCCCGGTACCACCAGAAGCCCCAGCAGGACCGTTCCGAGGCCAAGCATCAGCATCCCGATGGTCAACACCCCGTCGATCGACCGCAGTCGCGCTACCAGCCGAGGCGCTCCAACCGTCACCAGATAGGTGACGACCGCGAACACCATCATCGCCTGCCCAACCTCGTCATCGTCGTATCCGCTGCCGTGCAGCACCAACGGCACCGCGAACATCGCGATTCCGGCCAATGCAAACTTCGATGTGATCCCGACAAACCCCAGCACCGCCATAAAGTCGGGCGCTCGGGCTAACCGTCCGACACCGCTCAGCAACCCGACCGAGTCTTCCTCGCGGCGAACCAGCGGAGGCAGAACGAAACGGATATAGATCGCAGCAGCCACCGCGACGACTCCGCCAACAAACAGAACGTCGTGGTCCGGGTTGAAGACTGCCAGCAGCCCGCCGAGTCCCGTTCCGACGATCAGCCCGCCGTTGTAGCCGAGAACCTGGACTGCAGCGGCGCGCGTGCGCTGACTCGGGCCCACCACTTCGAACGCATAGGCCTGGACGGCGACCAGCAATGTGCCCTGACCGGCACCACCGAGCGCACGTCCGACGCACAAGGCCCAGAACTCCGGTACCAGCGATACCAGGAACAAGCCGCCACCCACCGCCGCCGCGCCGATCATGAACAGCCGGCGCAGTTCCATCCGCCCGGTTACATAGGATGCCGGTAGAAGTGCGGCGGTCAGGCCCACGAAGAATAGCGTGAACGGCAGCGACACCCATCCCGACGGCAATCCCTCGGCAACCACCGTTTCATGGGCGATCTCCGGCAGCAGCGACAACGACAGGGCGTCGGCGAAAATGCCCAGGAAGTATGCCGGCCGAAGCAGCGCCAGACGGCTGTCGGCGGTGGCTGCCACCGCCACACTGCCAGAGCCGGTACCAGCTCCCTGCCCTTCGCGCACGGCCCTGAGGAACACCAATGCAAACACCGCGCAACCGAAGAACAGTGCGACAAAGTTCCGGGCGCCGGCCCCCAAAGCCGCAAGAACCACCGACAACGGCAGTTCGACCGACAGCAGCAGATCCTGCCCGGAGCCATTGCGAATCGGCAGGTCGAAGGTCAACCGTCGCAAGTCGATCGCAGACAACGCGCCGGATCCCTGCTCGCTGTCCACGCTGTAAAGAACCTGGCCTTCCCGAACCAGCGAGATCGCCGCGATGTTCGGGTTGATACGGCGATACTCCTCCAATGCCTCCGCGATGCCCGAGAACGCGGACAGCGGAATCCCGAGTTCGGTGGCGGCCGACAGTCGCATCGCCATCGACCGGGCAAGCGCCTCGGCCTGGCCCTCGGTCCCCTTGCGGTACAGATCGAACATGACGGCGACCAGCACCACCAGATTGATCGCGACGACCCCCATGAAGAGGCGGGTCAACCAGCGCTGCAGCGTGTCCTCGCCCCGCGACACCAGAACCAACTGGATCATGGTGAACAGAACGAACAGACCCGCGGACAGCATGATGACAGGTCGGAACGCGGCATCGACCACCGCCTCGATGCGGTCTCGATCGACGTGGAGAACCACCGCACCGACCGTGCCGAATTTGTCGCGTACCGGCAGCTCCAAACGGACGTCGGTTGCAGACCGTCCGAACGGTGAACTCGGGGTACCGTCATGGGTCTGTTCGCCAAGCGCCTCGCGATGGCAAAGACGGTCCTGAACCGCCAACTCCGCTTCGCAGGCGATCGGCTTGCCGTTCACGTCGACAATGGCGGTCGACAGGATAGCCGGATCGACCTCGCGAAGCTGGGCGCCGCGCCGATCGAAGCCTCCGAACTGATCGAGCGGCAGGCCTGACTTGGCAAACTGATCGACAACGGTCTGGAGCGTCGCGCCCAGCTGCTCAAGGCGCTCCAGGCGGATCTGAACGTAGACCCGGGTCGCCTCGCCATAGCCGACGTAGGCGAACAGCAGCAGGCTGAGGGCCGTCAGTGCCGCGCTCGGCAAAACGCGTGCAATCGCCTTCATGTCACTTCCGCTTCGCCCGAGTAAGCCGGCACCCACTCTGGTGGACGCAATTCCGGATCATCCCTGGAGCAATCGCCCCAGGTACATCCGCCCGTCATCACCGGGAACGCATGCCCTTGGCCAGCGGCACCGCTTCTTCGAGAACGGGATCTACCTCGCGCTGCACCTTGCGGAGCGTCGCCACGTAGGTCTGGTTATGGCCGCCTTCGAGACGGAGGGCTTGGCGCAGGTACTCGGCACCTCCCGCCTTGTCGCCATTGTCCGCGAGGTATTTGCCATAGGCAAACAGGATTCGCGGGAAATGCGGATCCATCGCAACCGCTTCCTCGTACTTGCGGCGAGCCTCGTCGTGCTGACCAAGCGCGGTCAGCGCCTCGCCCCAGGCGATCAGGGCTTCGGGGTACTGCGGTGCGATCTCCAAGGTCTTCTTGTACCGACCGATGGCCTCGTCATACCGACCCTGGTCAGCCAACGCGTTGCCCCAGCGCATCATCGGTCGCGGGAAGCTTGGGTCCAGGATCATCGCCTGGCGGAACTTGACGATAGCTTGCTCATAGTTCCCCTCGCGGCGCAGCGCATCGCCGAGCAAGGCATATGTCCACGGCAACTGCCGCCGGTCCGCATGGACGAGCGCGAAGTCGATCGCCTCCTTGGTCAACGGGAACTCACGCTTCGCCGACTCTTCACGGAAGTGATAGACGGCGACCAGATAGGGATCGATCTCCTGCATCAGCCGGAGCGCAACCTTCTGGATCAACCCCTCGACGTCATCGGCGGGCCCGTGCTCCTCGATCGAGAAGTGCCAGTACTTCGGCGACTTGCCCTTGATCGCCAGCACCAGGTCGTCGCCCTTCTCGATGATCTCTCCCTCGAAGGTGTAGGGTAGAAAACCCAGAGCGACCTGTGTCGATCGTATCGGGCTCGCCAGCCCGAACCAGTCGCTCAGCGCCTCGACCGAACGCCCCTGAGCCGTCAGTTCGGTGGTCAGGGTACCGCGGCTGCTGCCTGCCGCGTCGGCGATCTTGGCCATCTTCTCGGTGAGCATTCCGGCGGCGACCTCGTGGGTCACTCCCAGGTCCGAAAGATGGTGGGGAACCGAGATGTCCTCGATAATGATCGTCGCAGGATTCACGAAGTACGAAACCGCGAAGAACGCTCCCACAGCCAATACCGGCAACGACAGAAACCCGTCAAACATGCTCGCTCTCCCCCGGCCCATCCGGTCGCCCGCCAGTAGCGGTCCGGTGACCATGACCCATCGACACCTGAGACTACCCCATCAGGTCGGTGAACTTAAGCCGATGAAACCATCAGTTCGGCGAATCCTGCGAACTATCCGCCAACGCGCTGCCCGAACTCGATAACGGCCCGTCCGGTGGGATCGTAGACAAAGGTCGCCGACTCGAAGAACGAGAAGGGAATCGCAATTCCAATCCGCTCCGCGACCTGAAAATTGATCGCAAGATCCGGCGGCGTGACCATTCCGACCGGCAAGGATGCCGGATTCGCCTGCCCCAGCAGCACGTCCTTGGCATAGACCGCCGCCAGGGCCACCGCGCTGGACAGGTTGACACCAATCGACAGCAGCGCGGAATCCAGTCCGGGTCGCACGACGTCCGGCAGCATCGATACCACCGGAACCCGACCGGCATGGCGGTTGACCTGGTCGATGCGCTCGTACACCGGTGTCGAACCGGTGACCAGCAGGACACTGCGCTTCAGATCGACGTCGCTGCGACGCATGGCGTCCAACCCGGACGGCACCGCGCTATCCAGCTCGACCGCCGCGGTCGCCTCGTCCTGTACCGAGATGTCGACGACGGTGAGGCCCAGAACGCTGGCCGCGTCATGCAGCGGCTGGACCTGCGTTCGCAAGGCGCTGGTGTTGTCGCGCGAGTACATGACGCCGATCGTCGTCAGGCCCGGAACCAGCCTGCGCAGGTACGCAACCAGAGTGTCGGTTGCTACGTTGATTGACGTGTAGGCGATGTTGGTCCCGCTTCCTGTCTGGGCGTCCGCGACCTGCCCGGACGCGACCGGGTCCTTGGACGCACTGGTCACCGCCGGTATGCGGTGCCCGCGATGGTGTTCGTGCAGGTAGGCTGTGGCAACCGATCCGACCGACATGATCAGGTCGACCGGTTGCGCATACGCCCAGTCCAGGGCTTCGCGCGCCACGGCGTCGTCCTCGTCATAGAACCAGACCGAAAAGCGCGTTGGCACGCCGTGCTGCCGAAACACTTGCAGGATGGTGTTGACGGATGTCGAGTACGCGATCTCCGAACGCTTCGGAATCAACAGCATCACCAGCTTGGCCGAGCGACGCTGGGATTCCGAAGCCCAGGCCGGCTCGATGCTGTGACGAGCACTGTCGCCAGTGTCCTGATTGACGGCGTATTCATTCAGCGCCGTCGAGTCGTACTGCAGCCAGTCGAGCACCGGCCGGGCCTGTGCCGCCAGTGGGACATTCGCCCCAACTGCACACGTCACCACCAGGCCCAAAGCCAGCAACAGTCGCCGAAATCTCGAGCACCGGGCTGAATCCAGCATCGTCAGCCTCCTCAGAACGGGACGGTGCCCGCGATCGTGAGCCTGTGCATGACCCTCGGCAGGTCCGGCGGCGTGAAGGTGGCGCTGTGAATGACCGCGGCATTGTCCCACACAACCACATCGCCCTGCTGCCACTTAAAGCGCAGCACCGTTTCCGGCGCGGTCGCAACCTCGCAGAGTCGGCGCAGCAGCGGCACCGCCTCCTCGTCCGGAATCCCCTCGATGCCCACCGTCATCTCGTCGTTCAGGTAGAGGCCCTTCGCCCCGGTCACCGGGTGGGTGCGTACAATCGGATGCAGGCGGTCAGGCTCCCGGTTGCTGCGCTGTGCCGTCGGCGACGCAGCGTCCGCGGCAGCCTCCGCCATGCGCAATGCCTTCACCCGTTCGATTTCCTTGCGTTCGGATTCGTCGATCGTGCGGTCGCCGGAGTAGACGAACTCCTTGCGCTGGTAGCGGTGGATGGCGCGCCGTCCCTGAATACGGGCCTTGGTCTCGTCGTCCAACCGCTCATACGCGTCCACCGTATTGACGAAAAGGGTGTCGCCGCCACGGTCCGGCACGGTGACGCCGTGCAGCAGAGTGGCGCTGCTGGGCTTCTCGGTGAACGTGCTGTCGCTGTGCCAGTGCGTACCGGCCCCGTCCCGCCCGATCGGCTTGCCGTCCTGCCGCACGTTCGAGAGCACGTAGATCTGCGGGTGCGTCGGCAGATTGTAGGCGCTGATGAAGAACGGCTCGATCGTCCCGAACGCCTCGGCGAACCGAATGAAGCCATCCGGTGCCACCTCCTGGCCGCGGACGACGATGACCTTATGCTCCCAGAACAGACTGAGCAGCTGTTCCCGATCCGCATCCGCAATCGGACGGGACAGGTCTAGTCCCCTGATCTCGGCGCCCAGCACCCTGGAAAGCGGTTCAGCCGTCAGCATTATCGCACCACCGCAGGTTCGGAGAAGATCAGCCGGGACGACACGGAATCGTCCACCTGTACCTCGACGCCCGTCAAACGAAACCGCGCGCTTGGCCCCGCGTCACGCCAATCGGCGGCATCAAGGAGAATGCGAACGAGCGCAAGCTCGGGTCTGGCATCGATCGACGCCCGGTCGTTCAACTCTCGCAGCAGCGCCAGTCGTTCGTCCGTAGCGAGGTCGCGGTCATGGCGGAAGTTGAGTGTCAGATCCTGCCGATCGGCCCGCGCAACCGCGTAGCTCGAAAGCGCGTACCCTGCCCGAGCAGCCAGAACGTCCAGTTGCTCCGGCGCTTCGATCGCCAACCGTCGAAACGCATCCGCCGACCGTGTGTCGTCCTGTGCTCCGGTGATCTGGCCGACGGTCTTGTCGATCCAAGCCGAAAGCGCGGCCTCAAGCTCGCTCAACCAGCCGCCAACCGACACGACGGCATCGCCCAGGGCGCCCGCACGCACCGGTGCCGCGCCACCCGAAACCGTCGCAGCAACCAGCATCACCGCGACCAGGACTCCCTTCATCGTGAACTCTTCCGCTTCCGGTCCCCAGAGCCGATTCGGCTCGACGGCGTAGGAAACCCCATTCCCGCCCGCCACGCAACGCGGGCATTGCGTTCAAAGGACGATCGGCCATTATGACCAAAGGGTGGATCAACGGAGCGACACATAACATGGCTAGCGTTCTTGTCGTCGCCACCAGCAAGGGCGGAACGGGCAAAACCACTATTGCCGCATCGCTTGCGGCGTATTGGCGCAACGACGGCAAGCGCGTCGCAATGCTCGACACCGATCCGAACCAGGCTGCCACGCGGTGGTTCCGCAAGGGTTCCAGCTACGACAACGTCGAAGCTCAGGCGACCTCCGACGAGCATGCCATCATCGGAGCGGTTCAGGACCTGAGCGAACGGGCCGACATCGTCATCGTCGATACCGCCGGCTTCGGAAACCAGTCGATGATCTACGCCGTCGGGATCGCCGATCTCGTGCTCATACCGGTGATGGCGGACGAAGCCAGCCTGTTCGAAGCCAGCAAAATGAAGAAAGTCATTCAGAGCGCCAGCGCCCTGACACGACGGGACATTGCGTTCCGCACCGTCCTGAACCGTGTGAAACGGGCAACGGTCGTCCGACACACGGAGCGCCAGCTCGAAGCACTCGGCCTCAACCCGGTCGACGCCAGGATCGGTGACCGGGCCGTGTTCCAGGAGGCATCGTATCACGGGTCGTCGCCGCAGGAGCTGGCGCCCAAAGCCACGGCATCGATGGAGATCCGCCGGCTCGCGCGTGAACTTGAGCCGGCGCTTCTCGGGACGTGATCGACAGACGCGCTACTGTATGCGCGACGCCGTCACAATGATGTAGGAATCCAGCTCCTCGCGAACGGTCTCCGCGGCAAGGCGTGCCCGGACAAGCTCAATCCACGAAGCCGCCAGCGCCGCGCGATCCGCCGGCAATACGCTGAGTGTATCGATCGCCGTCTGGAACTCGCCCTTCCCGACCGACTGCTCGGCACGCGCCACCACCGCCGGGACACCGTCTCCGGTCGGCGCGCCGTCAAGTCGCCAACGCAGCCGCATCGTTGCGGCCGTCAAGCTCGCCATGGTCTCCGAAACCTGAGATGCCAGATCGCCTTGCGCCTGCGGTCGCTGCTCCGCGGTCAGGATGGCGTGGGCAGCGTCGTCAAAGCGATCCTGCAGGTCGCTGATGCTCGGCACACCGACCTCGGCCCGCGCCTCGATGGACGCGATGATCCGACCGGCGGCCTCGTCACCCCCCGTCAACGCGCGGAACAGGTTGAGCGGTCCCGCATAGGGCTTGGAATCGGCCAACGCCACACGCAGATCTTCCGCGACCATCAGGATGCCCGGAAGCTTGGCGGTGCGGATTGCTTGCTCCAGCGCGACCTGCTGCTCGGTCATGGCTGAGACCGTCGCCTTCAAAGCGGCGATCTCGCCCTTCAACTCGGAGCGCACCTGGTCGGCCGTGACCCGATTGCTGGATCCCGTCGATCCGTACACGATCGGTGTCCATTGCGGATAGGTCAGCGCCAGGACGATGCCGATCACACCGGCAAACAGACCCGCCATCGCCACCCCGCCGTTTCCGGAACCAGCGCTCGCCACCCGATCCGGGGCCGGAGACGCATGGGCAGCGGGAGCCGGCGCCGCTTCAACCTTCGGCGCTGCCTCGATCGTTTCCACCGGTGTTTCAGATGCCACGGGAGCCTCGGCTGCCTTGCTCGACCGAGCCGGCGCTTTCGGCGCTGCTCTGGTCGACCGTGAACGCGCGGGTCGCTTGGTTTCGTCGGCCATTTTGCCTCCGATCAATCGTGGCTGGTTCAAGAAAAGCGTTGCTCGATCATGGGGCACGGGCCAAACGAGTCAAGACGCACGTGCAGCATAATCCAATCCAACTCACTCAATGAGCCGCCGCTCTGCGATAATACTGAAGTATCACAAGCGCTACCGCGGCCGCCCAAAAATTCAGAGTGTTGAACGTATAAGCAATCAACGTAATCACGTAGACGGCGAGAGCTTGGGAGAACAGGCAGAGGAACGCGATCCCGACAAGGCCGGCTGCGAGGTCGATGCCTCTGAGATAGATCAACGCCGCGACAACTGACACGGCCAGAAGGATGGTGATGAGCAGCACCACCAGTGCCAGGACCGGAGCCGTATCCGGGCTCTGAACGACGGGCATGAGTGCTTCGTAGCCGTACAGCGCGGGATCGGCCCGGTACCTTAGAAAGAAGGTCCACGGAAGATCCCAAATCCCCCCAACCTCGAAGATGGCGGAGATCCGAAAACTTGGGCTGTGCGGGTTGGCGTACAGCACCGCCCATCCGAGCAACACCCCGGCAACGACGGCCGGCCTCGTCACGATTGGCACGTGCCAGTAGCCGCGAAGGTTCGGCAGGCGATGGAGCAGTCCCAGCAGAGCCAACGCCGCGATGGGCATCGCAATGAGAAAGCCCCCGGAAATTGCCTTCAGTCCCAGCGCGCCAACCCAGCCGAGCAGTCTCTCGAACTCACCGTCCACCACGACGTCCTCGATCGTGAGTTCCGCAGCCGCCTTAGCGGGTATGACTACCGGCCACCGAGTTGGATCAGCGCCTTACCCGGGGGTTGCAATCCGGGCGTAGATCCGTGCCGACAGCTGATCGTATGCGCGTTCGGTTGCCAGGCGGCGGCGCGCCTCGACAATCCAGCCGTCGAGCAACACGTCGCTCTGCCGGTTGTTCAAGGCGACTGCCTCATTGATTGCCAGATCCAGCTGGCCGGCCTCAAGCACCGCGTCGATCGATGCGATCGCCGATGAAATCTGTCCGATCGGGTCGGCCTCAGGTACCGAACGGGTGCCGACCAGAACCTCGACCCAGGAACTCAGTCGCTGCGTCCAGCTGCGCATCACCGTTAACGAGCCGCCCATCTGGGTCGCCGCGAACGCGAAGTCGCGCCGCAGGCTACGCAAGCTCGCCACTCCAGTACCAGCCTGTGAGTCCAGCGTCGCCAGAGCCGCCAATGCCTCCTTGTCATCACCGACCAGTTGCTTGGCCAGTGCGAGTTCCATCTTGAACGGCGTATCGCGGTCGAGGGCGATCCGAAGCTGGGTCATGCCGATCAGCGGGAGTTCCATCGATTTGCGTTGCTCGGCAACCCGATTGGTCAACTCGGCGACCGGTACCAACCGTTCGTGAGCCTTGGTGATCTCGGCCGAAAGGGCGTCGAACCGGCCGGACATGCTTTCGATCAGCGCAATCGCCTGGGCATCCGCCTCCTCAAGGGAAGCAAGTTTGGCCTGAACCGCTCCGAGGGTGTCCTGCAGCGCGGTCAGCGCTTGCTCCGCCGACGCCGCCCGTCCCCCAAGCGCATCGACCGACTGCCGAACCTCGTCGAGTCCCGCTATCTGCTGATCGACTCCGTCAAGGCGACCGGTGATCCCGTCCAGCGCTGACTTTTGATCGGCGTTTGCGGCTTCAACGGCACTCAGTCGCTGGTTCTGCTCGGTCTTGAGCAGCAGTTCGCGCGCCGCCGCGGGATCCAGCCCCGGGGCCGCCGCGATCCGTCCGAGCGCTTCGGTCAGTGTTGCGATCCGCTGATCCAGACCATCGTAGGTAACCTCCAGCCGGCGCGTGTCGTGACCGGTAATGAGATCAACGGTCTTGGCTTCCATCTGCGGAATGTACCGCTGGAGAAGCGCCCGTGCCTCACTCCGCAGGCTGGGAGCCGCCAGTGATGCAAACGCAGCAACGATGGCGACGCCGGCAAAAAGCGCTGGCCAAACAGCGCCGCTTCTTGCAGCCGGCTTCACAGCGGTTTCCGGCTTGGTCACGGCACCGGCTTTGGCCGATGGACGATCGCCGCCGCCATCGCCCGGGCCGCCGCCGGTAGACCCGCCGCCGCCTCCGCTACCGCCTAGCTTAGGCTCCGCGCGCCCGTCGCTGCTGCCCGGATACTGGCTGGCAAGCTTCGACAGCGCGTCGGGATCCACGTTCGGTAACGGTCGGTTTGCCATACCCGCAGTCCCCCTCCACCGGCGACAAGCCGGATCGCTCCATTCTAGATTCAGGTGGCCTTGATCGAATTGTACCAGCGCCGCGACCGGATCACCCACCCAGCCCTTTTGGGCTGAACGTCGTTCTCCTCCATAATCGCCTTGACGCGCAGCCGGGCTTCGTCGACCGACACCCGCCCCTTGGTCTTCGCCCGATACATTTCGACCGCTTGCTGGAATTCCGCCTTGGACAACCGGCGGCCTCGGTTTCGCGCCGACTGAACCAGGATCAGGTCTCGAATCTCGGCCTCGGTCGCACGCTGCAGCGAGAAGCCCTGGTCATTGACCGTCGAGAGCAGCACCCCCCGCGCTTCCTCCAATGACAGATTGTAGCGCGCCATGCCGTCCTGCAGCAGCCGCCGTTCCTCATCCGCCCGGATGAAGCCGCCGTTCATCGCCTCGATGCGGACCGTGTCCGCAAACCGGCGCCGACCATCCGTCCCCTGCGGCATCGTGTGGTCCATCTCAGTGTCGCCCGTCCTTGCACAGCCCAATCATCAGGCCGGATGCATGTACAAACCGCATCGGGCCTGATGTTTCAAGCTATTAACGATGAAGCAGCCGACTCATGCCAACTGCGCCATCGATTGATAACGACGCAGTTCAGATCGTTCCCGTCGTCTGCCCCATTGGGGGGGCCGTTACGAACCAATGCGCCGCCACACCGCCGACGACGGCACCGGCGATCGTCGCCAAGCCGCCACCACCAAGCAGATCAATCAGAATGGCCCCGCCCGCGGCACCAATTGCGATCGCCGCAATCTCGTTGGTGCTGAGCACGACGGTCTGACTGCCGCTCGCCAACCTGCCCGCCGTGCTGCGCGCCGAGTTCACCATGTCCTGCATGGCCGATTGCATGCGACCCACCATCGACTGCAGTTCCTCGATCTGCTCCGGCGTCAGCACCTTTTGAGCAGCGCTCGCCGAATCCTGAGAGGGAGCGGCCGCCGCCGGCGGCGTAGTCGAACCGGCCGTCTGGGCCTGAACGCCGGAAGCCGGCAGCATCAAAGCTCCGAACATGAAAACGGCGATTTGCCAGGCGCGCATCTGCTTCTCCTTCAGGTCATTCCGTTTCCAACGCCAACGCTGATGCCGACGTCTTGCATCCGTTCTGGAATTACAGCGCTATGATGACATTCGCGTTATCGGCACGCCACCGTCTTTCTTCGCGATGCAGTATAAACTTTGATCGTCGGGGTAGCTGGCCGCACCAGAGCCTGATAGTGCTTCGATCGCATTAATCAGGATAACGTGGATGATTGCGGTGCCTCGCACGCGGGCCTGGGTGTCGACGCCAACAATCGCGCTGCTGCTTCTTTGGATGGTCTTGGCGCCACTGCCCGCAGCCGCCGACCGGTTGGACGCGCAGTCCGCTTCCTGGACTGCCATTGACGCAGCGACGCTGCATCGCGCTGGGCCGAGGCTGGCCGACAGCGCGATCTCATCACCTTTCGACGCCATGGATCGCCGCGTGACCGCGTATTCCGACTGGGTGTTCGGCTGGCTGTCGAGCCTGTTCACTGCCTGGGATCTCGCCTATGTCGGCGCCACCGAGGCGGCGCGCGAGATCTACGACGGCGGAACGCCGGACCCGAAGTCCGTGCACGACCGCCTGGCTCTCGTGGTGGTTGAGCGGTTCGACGACACGGTCGTGCTGCCCGACCAAACCGCCCGCTCACTTGAAGCAGCCTGGCACAGGGCGATGGTCAGGCTGGCAGCGCTGGACACCCAGCTGGCGACAGCGCGGCGCGCTCGCATTCGGCGGCTGGCGACGCAACTTGGCACTGATCCGCAGCCGGCTCTGCAGCGTTATGGCGATCCACTGCTGTCGACAGGGCTGCTTGGTGCCCCTGCCCCGGCCGGTCTGCTGCAACGCGCCATGCTGAATGCCAAAGAAGACGCCGGCGGCACGACCGACGAAGTGCTGGTCCGGTCGCTGCGGCCGCTGGCCAGCCGTACGATCAGCGTGGTCACCCGCCTGCTGATGGCGCCACTCGTCGGCGGCCTTGTTGCATCGCCAGTCGCCAATGTGTCCGGTACCGGCGCGGCCATCGCGACGCTAGCCGCAGTCTCAGCGGGAATCTGGGGTCTTGATTACACCGTCAACCGGATTGACAGCGCCACCAACCGGCCCGCGTTTGAAGCTGGGTTGCGCCGGATCGTTCGGGACGCCCACACCCGCGCATCCTCGATCATCCGTCAGGAAGCAGCCGCTGCTGTCTGTGCGGCAATGCTGGGCGCCGGATGCCCCAGTCCATCCGCCGTTGCAGCGCCCGGCGCCACGCGATAAGTTTCGGCAATCGCAGTTGGGCCGTACCGGTTCGGCTGTGAATCCGGGACAGGCCGGAGGGCGGCCATGGGATATGTACACACCCTTGACCTAGGCGGCGTGCTGGCACGCGTGCTGTTCTGCATCTTCATCGTGTTCAGCGCCTACAACGCCAGCGGGTATTCCTACTACCACTGGGTAACCTCCGACGCGATCCAGCCGCCGAGCGAACATGTGCTGCAAATCGCCATCGCCGGTGCGCTCGGCTTCGGATTCTACACGATCGGCGACATTACCCGGCGTTCACTCCAGAAAGGCGGCGTGGGGTTGATCACCATCATGTTCGCCGCCGTCGCCTGGTACCTTGTCGAGGCTGATTGGGTCGAGTTGCGGACGACCGACGACTTGATCACTGCGGGACAGCTCACGGTTGTCGGCATCCTGACCTTCGGCGTCAGCTTCTCGTTCCTGCACTACCGCCTGGGCGGCGTGAAGCAGGTCGAGGAGACCTGATCCGGCCCGCCTCCCTTCATCGTACGGAATCTGGCCTCAGGTGACCTGCAGGCCGCCGTCGACGAACAGGATGTGGCCGTTCACGTAGCGCGCCGCCGACGACGCCAGGAACAGCAGAGGCCCGACCAGTTCTTCCGGTTCGGCGAAGCGCTTCAGCGGCACCTGATCGGTCATTGCCGCCGTTCGCACCGGATCGCGCCGCAGGTCGGCGTTCATGCGCGTCCGGATGAAGCCCGGCGCGATGGCGTTGCTGCGGATGCCGAACGGCCCCCATTCCAGCGCCAGAGAGCGAGTCATGTGGGCGATTGCCGCCTTGGAGGTGCAGTACGCGACACGGCCGTCCAGCGCCTTGACCGACGCGATGGAGGAGATGTTGACGATGGCCCCCTGCCCACGCGGCTTCATCAGCCGTCCGGCAGCCCGCGCGCACAGGAACGCCGCGTCCACGTTCACGCTCATCAGCGACCGCCAGCGCTCGTACTCGGTCTCGTCGGGCGCTGCGCGAACCATGATGCCGGCATTGTTCACCAGCAGGTCGATGCCGCCCAGGCCATCTGCCACATCGTCGGCGAACAGCCTGTCCACCGCAGCCTCGTCGGTAATGTCGCAGAGTGCGCTGGCCACCCGGTCACAGGCCCACCCGTCCATCGCGTCGCGAAGCGCGTCGGCATCGCGGTCGACGGCCAGTACCTTCGCCCCGCCGCCCAGCAGGCCGGCCACCAGACACCGGCCGATGTCGCCGGCGCCACCGGTTACCACCGCCCTGAGGCCGGTGACGTCGAATTGCTCAGTCATTGCTGCATCTCCACAAATGGGTCGAGCCTTCAGCCCGGTACCGCTTCCCAGCCGAGACCTGCCAACGCCCGATGGCTCTTGCTGATATCGGCGTCGCCATCCGGCGAGATGATCTCCAGCATGGTCGGCACGTCGACACCGATCTCGCGCATCGCATCGGCGACCTCGGCGAACGGCACCACGCCGGAACCGATCGTGGCGTGGTCCCACTTCTGCAGTCCGGTATCGGACAGGTGCAGAACCTTCAGCCGTGGAGCCACGCGTCGCAGCCCGTCGCCGGGAGATTCCCGCGCAAATACCGCGTTGGCAGCGTCGTAGCAGATGCCGAGCCGGTCGTTCCCCAATCGGTCGATCGCAACCATCAGCGACTCGGCGGTCGGCAGGAACGCCATCGGAATGTTCTCCAGCACGATGCCCAGCCCCAGGTCCTCGGCATAGCGGTCGAGTTCGGCCACCGCCTCGGCGAACCATCCCCAGACCCGTTCGGGCGGCGCCGGCAGCAACGGGTGAGTCTTGCCCGGCACCACCAGGACCTGCGGCACGTTCCAGTCGGCCGCCAGTTCAATCACCTTGCGGTAGTGCGCCCGGGTCATCGAACGCATTTCCGGTGACGGGCTGACCAGGTTGAGATCCAGGCTCGGCGGGTTCAGCACCTCGATCGTCAGGTTCCGCTCGGCCAGCAGGCGGGCGGTGTCCCGCCGCTCTGCCCCCGTCAGTTCCTCCGGCCAGACATGCGGGCAGTTGATCAGCAACTCGAACCGCCGGTAGCCACGGTCCGCCAGATGAACCAGCGTGTCGTGAGCCGACATCTTCCAGATGTAGGAGTAGGTATGGATTCCGACCGGCCATCCGCCCATCGCTCGCCTCCTCGGCCTGCCGGCTCGGCTACGGTTTCATCCCTGCGGCCTCAAGGGCTTTGCGGAAGTTCGGCTCGGGGTTTGGCAGCGGCGGCAACTCCCAGCTGCCGGTCCCGACCGGCCGGATCTCACGATCCACCGGGACTTCCAGCAGGTACGGTTTGTTCGCCTTGATGGCCTGGCGCAACGCGTCCTCTACGGCGTCGGCGCGGTCGACCCGCGCGGACTCCACGCCCATCGACTTCGCCATCATCGCGAAGTCGGCGCTGAACAGTTCCTGCGACGCCTCGTGGATGAAGCCGGTTGCCAACTCGCGGCCACCAAACAGGCCGACCTGCAGGTCGCGGATCGAGCAATAGCCGTTGTTGTTCCACACCACCCAGACCACCGGGATGTCGTATTCGACGGCGGTCAGCAAGGCATGCGGCGTCATCAGGAACGATCCATCGCCGACAATCGCGACGCACGGCCGGTCCGGGGCGGCCAGCTTGGCGCCAAGGATGCCGGACGTGGCGAATCCCATGGCGGCAAAGCCCCAGCTGTGGATCAGCTGGCGCGGCCGCCGGGTTTCCAGCAGTTGAATCACCCAGTTGTGGTGGACACCGACGTCGGACGCGACGATCGCGTCATCGGGGATCGCCTTGGTAATGGCGTCCATCAACCGCTCGGGGCGCATCGGCATCTGGTCCGACGCGGCGAACGAGGCCTGATACTTCTTCCAGGTCTCCCGGTTGCCCATCAGCGTCTTCAGCCAGGCTGCCGTGCGAGCGGGCGCGCCGGTCAGCCGCGCCTTGGCCTGCTCGGTCATGATCTCCAGGCTGGCCCGGGCGTCTCCAACGATTCCCAGTTCCGCCGGATAGTTCTTGCCGATCTCGAAGGTGTCGATGTCGATCTGGATCAGCCGGGACGGAGGGATCGACAGGGTGTAGCCCTGCAGCCACGCGCTGGTCGCCCGGTCGTCGAAACTGAAGCCAAGGGCCAGAATCACGTCGGCGTTCTTGCTGGCCTCGTTGCCGGCATAGGTGCCGTTGCGGCCGATCGAACCGAACGCCAGTTCATGACGATCGTCTATCGCCCCCTTGCCGTTCGGGCTGGTCACCACCGGGATCCGCGCGGTCTCGGCGAACGCAACCAGCGCATCGGTCGCCTCGCTCAACAGCACGCCCTGCCCGGCAATGATCACCGGACGCTCGGCCCCCAGCAGCATCTCGACCGCCGTCGCGAGATCGCCCGGCGCGCCCGGCGAGCGCTGCTTCATCCGGGGCGATGCCTCCTGCAGCTCCACCTCGGCTTCCTCGACGAACACGTTCAGCGGCACGTCCAGGTTCACCGGCCCCGGCCGGCCGCTGCGCAACAGCTGGCAGGCCTGGCGCACCGCCAGCGGCACCATGTCGGCGCGGGTCGGCTGATAGCTGCGCTTCACATAGGGGCGGATCACCGACGGAAAATCACCCTGGTAGAACTGGCCGGTTTCCTGGAACGGATTCCGGTTGAACTGGCTGGTCGGCACATTGGCGGTGATCGCAAGGAACGCCGAGGAGTCCATCATCGCGGCTGCCAGGGCGACCACGAGGTTGGCCGAGCCCGGCCCGCACGAGGTGAAGGTCGCCACCGGCTCGTGCTTCACCTTGTAGTAGGCGTCGGCCATGTAGCCGGCCGACTGCTCGTGGTGCACGGAGATCGTCTTGATCCGGTTCCCGGCCTTGTAGGCGCCGTCGAGGAAACCGACGTTGCCGTGGCCGCAGACGCCGAACAGGTAGGGCATGCCCTCCTTGACCAACTGATCGACGATGATGTCGGCGCCGTTGTGCAGGGCGCGCGTGCTGTCGTCCATGAACCTTCTCCCTGGGTGTCGTCAGGCGGCGGAATCGGCAGACCGACGAAGCAGTCGGGGGCTGCCGAGCATCCGCGAAATGTCGAGTGCCGCGTCCTTGACCTGCGGCACCAGCGCCGCGATCCGTTCTGCGGACATGCGGTCGGCCGGTGCCGACAGGCTGACCGTCGCGAACGGACGGCCGGTGTGATCGGTGACCGGAGCGCCAATGCAGCGCAATCCAACGGCCATTTCCTCGTTGTCCAGCGCGTATCCCTGTGCCCGGACTGCGCGCAGTTCCTCGTGGAAACGAGACGCATCGGTGATCGTGTTGTCGGTCAAGCCGTGCAGGCCGTAGGTCGCGACGTAATCGTCCACCTCGGTATCCGGCATGTACGCGAGCAGCACCTTGCCCAACGCGCTGGCGTGTGCCGGACTGCGCTTGCCGACAAAGGAATGCATCCGGACCAGTTCGGTACCGTCCACGATCTGCACGCAGACCGCATCGCCTTCATAGAGAATGCCGACATAGACCGTCTCACCGGTGCTCTCGGCCAGCGTCATCAGCGGCGGCAGCGCCTGCCACTTGAGCTGCTCGTGCCGAACCGCGGTCTTGCCGAGCGAGTAGAAGCGCATCCCCAGGCGGTACCGACCGCTTTCCTCGTCCTTCGTCAGATAGCCCGACCCCTGCAGCGTGTGCAGGATACGAAACGCCGTAGCCTTGTTGAGGCCGAGGTGTCCCGACAGCTCGGTCAGGCTCCAGCTCTCCCGCTCGGCAAAGCAGTCGATTACCTCGAGTCCTTTGCGGAGCGAGCCGATCAGGTACGGATCACGGTCCGGTTCGGTCACTCTGGCTCCTCCGGCAGTGGCAATCTCACTGAACGCTAGCAGGCTCAATTTTGCCCAACAAGGAAATTAAAACTATGTTTCAATAATTGACAATATGTTTCGCATTTCGAAACATACGTCAAAGCACGGGCTGACCGGAGGATGCTATGCGCTTCGAGAATGTACTGGTGACCGGCGCCGGAGGGCTGCTCGGAGGCTATGTGGTCGACAAGTTGAAGGGGCATTGCCGGTTGTCCGGTTTGGACCTGCTTCCCGCGCACGGCGGCATCCCGCATATCGTGGACAGCATCGAGAACCTGGACGCGGTTCGTCGCGCCTGCGACGGCCAGGATGCCATCGTCCACGTGGCGGCCCGGCCGAACATCTGGAGCGGATCGGGCAGCGAGATCATTCAGACCAACGTGACCGGCACCTGGAACGTGCTGGAAGCGGCCGAACAGGCCGGCGTGCGCCGGGTGATCGTGACGTCCAGCGACTCGGTGATCGGATTCACGGTGTTCGAGGGCAAGATGATCCCTCCGAGCTATCTGCCGGTCGACGCCGATCACCCGCGCCGGCCGACCGACCCCTATGCGCTGAGCAAGAAGCTGTGCGAGGAGATGGCACGCAGCTTCGCCGACCGCGGTAAGATGGAAGTCGTGGTGCTGCGACCGGTCTACGTTCTGTATCCGGAGTTCGAATGCGAGGTTAAGGCGCGCGCCGCCGACCCGACCGGATACAAGGGACCAGCTGCGGGCGGGCGGCAGCCGGCCGGTGGCGGACCCATGTGGCACTACGTCGACCCGCGCGACATGGCACTGGCCTATCGCTGTGCGCTGGAGTCGGAAGAGCCGGGCTTCGGCCCCTACTTCATCTGCGGACCGACCACCCTGGCGCTGGAGCCTACGACCGATCGGCTGACCGCCAAGACCGGCCAGGAAGCCGAAATCCGCGATCCCGCGCTGTACCGGAACAACCTGCACGCACCGCTCTACGACCTGTCGGCCGCAGCCGACAGGCTCGGCTTCCGCGCCCAGCACGATCTGCGACGGGTGCTGTACGGCTGATCACCACGAAAGGCGACATCCATGATCGAACGCAACGGGGCCACGATCGCCAACATCGTCGAGACGCTCTGGCAAACCATGCCGGCCCACTACGACGCGCACTCGAAACTGCTGATCGCACCGCAAACCGGCAGGACCAAACACTTCGACTTCCGGATATCCAGCTATCAGCCCAAGGGCTACGTGGCGCTGCACAGCCACAAAGTTCAGGAGCAGATCTACTATATCCTGGAGGGTGAAGGCCTGATGGAGATTGACGGGGAACGGCATGTGGTGCGCCGGCACGACCACATCTTCATCCCGCCGGGGGTCGAGCACGCGATTTACAATTCCGGGCTGGTCGACCTCGTATTCCTGGTGATCACCACGCCGCCGGAGGATACGTGAACGGGACGTGAACGGGACCTGATCGATCAGACCGGGCAGCCGCCGGCGCCGTCGACCGGGATGGCTGATGAATGATGCTGACGGATCAGGCCGACCGGACCTGCCCCGCCCCTCGTCACCACATAGGTGAAGCGCGCAGGGATCGTCATCCGGCCACGGTTGGGGTCGGTGTAGGAGAACGAGTACAGTCCACTGGCCACCGCCGGATCGGTGCCGTCGACCGCCAGGGTGGCGGCGAACTGAACGGTTCCGGCTTGCGCGATCACCAATTTGTCGAAGTACGCGCGCATCGCCTCGGGACCGCGCAACGGCTCACCCGCGGCCGTCGCAAGCAACAATGCGTCCGGCGCATACAGCGCAAGGATCCCGGGTACGTCGCGTGCGGTGAACGCCGCAGCCCACGCCTCCAGCGTGGCGCGGACCGGGGCTTGGACTTGCGGGGCCACCGACTGGATCGCGACCGTGTCGGCAGTTGCATCGGCTGGCTGGGGAATCCGGTTGAACCAACGGCGGTTCCGAATCAGCACTCCGGATGCCCGGGGCGCAAAGCCACGCCGGATCATCAGATCCTTGACGCGACTCTCGGCCGTTTGCTGGCCGAGGAGATTTCGCGCGCGCGATCTGTACAGATCGACCGCCGACAGGAAGGCGCCGCGCGATACCCGGCCAGAGGGGCCGGCACGGGCCGTCAGGTAGTCGGCGACACTCGCTTCGATCGCGCTCTCCAGGACCAGGCGGTCAGCGGCGGCGGCATCAAGCACGACCCCCCGGGCATCCTCGAAATCAAGGCCATACCCAGCGGTACCCAGACTGATCAGGGCACGTTCCTGCTCCCGGCTGACGAATCCGCCCGTGCCAGCGTGGGCCTGAACCTGTTCGCGGAAACTCGCCATCCTGCGCCTCTTCCCCCCTCGCCGGGCTAGAACGTTGTTTCCAGCCGCGCCGATACGTACTTGAACTCAATCAACGTCAGCATTGACTGCCAGATCAGGACAAACGACAGCCCCCAGATCAGAGCCTGGGCGATCGACTGGTTGATGTCGACCACCGTCGACTTCGGACGATAGCCGAAATAGAGCGCGATTCCGGCTGCTCCCACAATCGATGGTATTGCCTTGGCCGCGATCCAGCCGGTGCCGTCCATGATCAGTTCGCCCGGCGGCCAGAGCCGCTGAAAGTACTGGTCGCGCCACATGTAGGTGGATTCGTCCGGGAAGATGTACGACCAGGTCGCCATCGCGACCCAGGCTGTCAGGCACTCCGACATGATCACCAACACAACCGAGGCGACCGCAGAGGCAACGAGTACCGTGCCCGTCAGGTAGACATCGTGCGGGATGTTCAGGTTCCGCATCGACTTGATCTGGTCGGAATAGACCTTGTGGCCGATGTCCGCGCCGATCAGGGCGGTGTTTCGGGTCGCGATCAGCACTCCGGTCGTCAAGGGCGCCAGCACACGCAACTCGCTGAACGCAAGGCCCGCCAGGGCGTCGGAATGGATGATCGGCATCAGCAGGTCACGGAACGGCAGGTACTGGAAGATGAACCACGTCGTCACGAAACCGACGATCACGCTGCCAAGGCCGACGAACAGCAACGCCGACGGCGAGAAGCACAGCTCCCAGAGGTAGCCGGCCAGGAACCGCAGCGTCCAACTGAGCCGCCAGGTGGCGGATGCCCGCATCGGCCCGACCGACACAGCGGTGGTCGTGGTTGCCTTTTCCGGTGCCAGCGGCTGGTCGCGCGCTTCATCGAACGGCACTGCGGCCGCCTCGATCGCCTCCAGTTCACGTTCGACACGACGGGCGTTCGCCGGCAACTCCACCAGCGCATGGCGGCGCGGATCGAGCATCAGCACCCGGTCGGCAACATCGATCAGGTGGCGATAGTGGTGCGCGATGATCACCACCGGAACACCGACGTCGCTGCTCAACGACTTTATCAGGGCCGCCAGGCGCTTCGACGCCGAGACGTCGAGGCCCGAGTTCGGCTCGTCCAGGAACAGAACGGGGTGATTCCCAAGCAAGGTTCGGGCAATGGCGACCCGCTGGCGCTGGCCGCCGCTGCACGCGTTGACCGCGGCGGTCCGGTCGACGTCCTTCAGAAGCCCGTCGATCGCCGCCACCAGCGCCGTCCCGACCGCCTCGTTGTGGTCGCCCGCGATGCTCAGATTCTGGCCGACCGTCAGTTCGTCGAACAGCGCGAAGTTCTGAAACACCACCCCTCCGAGGGTGATGCGTTCGCGCGCCAGATCGACTCTGCTTCCCGCATACCGGACGTGCCCGGAAATTCGCCAGCCCTCGTCGGCAGACGAGATCGCGCCGGACAGCAGGTTGACCAATGTCGACTTCCCGGAACCGCTCGGACCGGCCAGGATCACGACCTCGCCGGCCGCAAGTTCGAAGTCGGCCTCGTGCAACAACACACGCCCGTGCGGCTGGGCGATCGTCAGCTTCTCGACGGCGACGACCGGTGCCGGCGGATGGACCGTTGCTGCATGGTTCATGAACGGATCTCGACCAGGGGCTCGTATCGGGTCAACTCAAGAGCAGCTGGCGAGCCATCTGGAACGACCAGCGCCACAAGGCGGCGACGGTTCAACAGGATGTAGCGGATCACCCGCACGGCCAAGGTGTCGGGGCGACCGTTCGAGCGCTCGACGATCCGTGAGAACACCTCCATCGACATCGCCGACAGCTCGGTTTCCAGCATACGCAGTTCCCGGGCAAACCGGGGATCGCGCAGCATCTTGTCGACCAGCGGCTGAAGCCTGGGGTCGGCGGTCATTGCATCCAGGAAGGCATCCGCCATCAGCGCGCCGACCCGCCATGCCCGGTCGTCCTCTGCGATATCGAACAGGTGCCGAACCATCAGGCGCTGCACCTCCGGATCGACCATGATCTGGGCGGCGGCTTGCTCCAATGGACGGGTGTCCATCTTGCCGTCCACCACGAGGTCATGCATCGACTGCCAGCTCGGCAACATCATTTCGAACACGGCAGAACGCAGTTTCGGCAGGGCGATCGGAAGCAGCGCGGCCGCCAGGCGCTCTCCATCGTTCTGGTCGAACATGTCGCGAACCGTGCGCTTGATCAGCTGCATCTTCGGGTCGCGCCACATCTGGATGTAGGCGTCCTCGACGATCCGCTGCAGCGGCTTGCGATAATCTTCCGTGAACGCCGGCTGCCCGATCATGGCCACGAACCGGTCACGCAGCACGCTGACCAGCCGCTCGCCGACGAGGGCTATGTCATCCTTGGACGCGCGGGGAACCAGAGACCACAACGCCTTGACGTCGGTCTCCAGGAAGACCACACGGGCGCCATCAAACGACACCGACTTGAGGTCGGGAAACAGCCGCATCTCCACTCGACCGTCATCGAGCAGGATCGCACGCCCGACCGGAACGGCGGTGCCGTCCGCCGACAGGTTGTACGCTGGATAGGTGCTCGGCGCGGCGATTCCGGCGGTCCAGTCCGGACGCACAAAGAGTCTGGCGTCCGCGCTTTCCAGGAATGGGGAGCCTCGGAAACCCCAGACGCCCAAGAGGCTCGCAAACGCTAGAATGCAAACGGCGAACAGGTAGGTGAACGTGGTTCCGCGGCGCAACTCGGCTATCTCCCGGCTCGGGCGAGCGCGGCTGGTCGGACCGTCCAGCGACGAAGCGTTGTCTCCAACTCCTCGACAAACTGTTCGAGATCGCGTTGATCGAGGAAACCGGCCATATGCACATTCTCCGCGAACGCATCGCGCCAGTAGTGGCCCGTCAGCGGTCGGCTGCCGGCATAGTGCAGAACAAGCAGCGGGGGCAAGACCATTGGGCGAAACACCTCAAACCCGGTGATCAGATCCATCCGGATCGTGGTTTCGGCCTCGGCCCGGAACGTGTGCAGGACTTCCGCCATCGCCGCAGCAACCCCGTCACGTACCATGCGAACCCGATCCTCATACAACTCGGTCCGCCCCGCAAAACCCCGCATTCGCGCGATCACCGGATCGTTCTGTTCGGTCATGACGGGCCGACTACCTCGCGTTTTGAACGACCAGGAACCGCCCGGGAGCCTACGACGGACTGATGGGACCCGCGAACGAAAACCGCGGATCGGCAAGGATCGGTTTCCTTGACCGAATGGCCGGCACGGCGATAACTTGCCCGGGTTGGAGGGACACGATGGGTTTCTTTTTGGTAGCCTCCGCC
The DNA here is from genome assembly GCF_040219215.1 of Thalassobaculum sp. Classification (GTDB taxonomy): domain Bacteria; phylum Pseudomonadota; class Alphaproteobacteria; order Thalassobaculales; family Thalassobaculaceae; genus Thalassobaculum_A. The sequence goes on along the minus strand of NZ_JAVJSX010000044.1, from coordinate 97,568 downwards.
GCGTTCATCGGAACCGTGGCGGTTGAAGGTGTGCTGGAGATTGGCGCCGAAATCGGCGCCGGATGGAACGGTGAATGGGCGTCCCACTACTTCTGGGACGTACAGGCCGACCAGAACGGCACCGAGTCGCAACGATTGGCCGCCGAACTGATCGCGCGCGTTCCGGACGGAGACGGTTACAAGGAGCTTTGTGCGCTGCCGTTGGCGCCGAAACCGGCTGTGCAGTTGACCCGATGAACATGCTCCTGGTTGCAGCAGTCACTGGATTTCTGGCGGGTGAGTTCGCCGGCGCCCTGATCGCGGAGAACATCGCGCACGAGTTCGAAGAACTCTACGCAGCCGGTTTCTACATAGTTCCAGCCGCCCCGGAGATCTCCCTGGCGAACGCCGCCACGGAATCCGAGGAAGCGTATCTGGCACGGTTGTGCCGTCTACCAGCCGAGCAGGACATTGCGGCGCTGAACTGACGGAACTTCCATTTGGTTGCGGCCCGCCTCGTGATACGCTTTTCTTGGGATTGAGATAGTCGGGGATGGGGATCGTGCGAGGTTCTGTTTATCTTCTGGTCGGCATGCTGCTGTTGACGGTGCCCGCACTGGCGCGTGCTCAGAGCGACATACCGCCACCTGTCGTAAAGTCGCTGAACGATCCCGAGATCGCGGATCCATACAGCCCGTGGATTGGGGCAGTCGCCGGAACCACGGTCGCAGTGGTGGGGGTGAACATCTGGACCGGTGGCGCGCTTCTGACACCCGCTGTCGGTCCCGCCCTGTCCGGTCTGCTGGGTGGTGCGTGGATTGGACCGGCTGCGATGATGCCGTTGGCAGCACAGTCGTTGTTTCAAACGACCACACTGTTCGCAACCGGGCTCGTCGGCGGTGGCCTGGGTTACTGGATGATGGGTGAGTAAAGAACTCTGTCCGGTTGATCGTGATCTCATGGACATCAATCGGCCGATCACGCATTCTACTTTCACGATCCTGCGTAACCGTGGGATAGCGCGTTTCTTGCCTACGGGAGGGTGGTAAAATGAAGGCACTAGTAGCAGTAACTCGGGCGTTGGTGATCGTGGCGGCACTGACGCTTGTTCCGGCAGCGGCCAAGGCGCAGAGCCTCGGCTCCTCGTCAACGAGCGCCTCCAGCTTCGACGCCTACCGGGCAATGGCGATCACCGCCGGTGTCGTTGGCGGCGCGGTTGTCGCGACCATCGTCACCGACGGCCTCATCCTGCCGGTGATTGCCGGTGGCGGCATGAATGGCGGCGCGGCCGGCATGGCAACCCGACTGATCAGCGCATCCGGCACGGTGTTCGGCGCCATTGCCGGCGGCATGCTTGGCGATGAGTGGTACAGCAAGCAGTAAAGCCCGAACCGAACGACACTGGACAAAGGCCCGACCTCGCGTCGGGCCTTTTCATTTGTCGTCAGTTTGTCATGACCGGCTCCGGTTTCGTGTAGTAGGAGCTGTACACCCACATCGTCACCACGCCTCCGGCGAATGCAGCCGCCACGGCCGTCGTGACCACGGGCATGGTTGCGTAGAGGTAACCCGCGCCGGCGCCGAACGCCGCGTAGATCATCCGAATGGCGAGGTCAGCCGAAGAGATCGGTCGTTGCTCGCAATTGCAGTCCGCGGGCGGCATCGGCACCTGCTGCTGGGCCAGAATGATCTGCGGACCGGTGATTGAACTGCCAGCCGTCGCCGGCGATGCGCCGAACAGCAGACCGACGGCCAGGATCGCTATCGCCAATGCGCGCATTATTCACCTCCTTGCATTCGAACACCGCCGTCAGTCAGCCGCCGGCGTCTTCTCGAACTCGACCTCTACGGTAGCGTGCCCCACGCCGAACCGTTCCTGCAACCGCCGCTTGATGGCCGTGACCACCTCGGTCATGACGACACCCTCCGCCAGGCGGGCGTTCAGCGTGATCATGGGACGTTCCTGGTTGATCGACCAAGCGTGAATGTGATGCACGTCCCGGACACCGTCGACCGTTTCGATCAGGTCGGATCGGACAATCCCGGCCTCCAGCTTGGCCGGCGCACCCTCCAGCAGAATGTGCACCGCGTCCTTCGCCACCACCCAGGCACTGCGCAGAACCAGGATCGACACCAGAACCGACAGGATCGGATCGATCGGCAGCCAGCCAGTCCACATGATGACCACGGCCGCGATGATCGCCGCGACCGAGCCAAGCAGGTCTCCCATCACATGCAGGATGGCACCGCGGATGTTCAAATTGTCCCGGTCGGCCGTCGTCAGGATGTAGAACACCGTCACGTTGACGAGCAGCCCGAGGATCGCGATCACCAGCATCGGCCCGGCCAGGATCGGTACCGGCTGGCCGTAGCGTTCGACCGCCTCAAAAACGATCCAGCCGGCGATGCCGAACAGGCTGAGGCCATTCAGCAGCGCCGCCAGAACCTGCACCCGTTCGAGGCCGAAGCTGTGGCGCCACGTGGCCGGTCGACGCGCGATCCGGAACGCCGCCCAGGCAAAGATCAGGGCGATCGAGTCGGTCAGCATGTGGGCGGCATCGGCGATCAGCGCCAGCGACCCTGATATCGCGCCCCCGATCACTTCAGCCAGCATGAAGCCCGCAGTCAGGCACGCGCCAAGCGCCACCCGGCTCTCGTTCCTGGTGGCGCCACCGCCGTGGCTATGGCCCTCTCCCATAGCTGTCGTCCTCTCGTTCCGCTCGAGCCAACTTTACCCTGTGCGTTCCGTTCGCCAAAGCTCGGACCAGCATCCCGGCCTATTCATTCATAAAAATGGAACAAGGTTCCGACTACAGGAACAAACCCCGTTGGCTCCCTCGCCCGAGTCCTGCTATCGAAGACCGACGGCTCGGCAAGAGGCCGCCTGGACAACGCCAAGGGAGGCACCATGAGCGCCGCGCCGATCGAGCGTCGTGGACCGATAGCGGTCGTCAGGCTCGACAACCCACCGGTGAACGGCCTGGGTGCCGCAGTTCGCCACGGACTCGAAGCCGCGTTCAACGAGCTGCTGGCCGACCCTTCCGTCTCCGCGATCGTGATCGCCGGCGCCGGCCGGATGTTCAGCGCCGGTGCCGACATCCGGGAATTCGGCAAGGTGCCCCCGGCCGACGTTCCGAACCTGCCGGAACTGATCGACTGGCTGGAAACTTCCAGCAAGCCGGTGGTCGCCGCCATTCACGGCGTCGCGGCCGGTGGCGGGCTGGAACTGGCACTAGGCTGCCACTTCCGGATTGCCGCACCGAAGACCCGTGTGGGCTTGCCCGAAGTCACATTGGGAATTCTGCCCGGTGCCGGTGGAACCCAGCGACTACCGCGCGTCGCCGATGTCTCGGCCGCGCTAGACCTGATCGTTTCGGGCCGGCTGGTCTCGGAGCGCGAGGCGTTGAACCTCGGCGTGATCGACGCGATCGCTGACGGCGACTTGATCGACGCTGCGGTTGCAAAGGCGATTGAGCTCGTCAAGAACGGCTCCAATCCACGTCGATCCAGTGCCCTGACCGACGGGCTTGCAGAAGCGCAAGCCGATCCCGGCTTGTTCGACACCTTCCGCAAGGGGATGGCCAAGCGGGCGCGCGGCATGAACGCGCCCTACGCCTGTGTTCGCTGCATTGAGGCAGCAACCCGCCTGCCCTTTGCCGAAGGCCGTCGATTCGAGCACGAGGAGTTCAAGGCGCTGGTCAACGCTGTCGAAGCACAGGCGATGCGCCACGCCTTCTTCGCCGAGCGCGAGGTCTCCAAGATCCCGGATGTCCCGGAGAATACGCCGACCCGGCCGATTGAATCGGCTGGCGTCATCGGCTGCGGCACCATGGGGGGCGGCATCGCCATGGTGTTCGCCAACGCCGGCATTCCGGTGACGATCGTTGAGGCCGACGAAGGCGCTCGCGACAGCGGTCTGGCCAAGATCCGCGCGAATTACCAGGCGACCGTCGACAAGGGCCGGATGAGCCAGCAGGCGATGGACGAACGCATGGCCTCCGTCACCGGCGCCACCGACTTCGCGGCCATCGCCGACGTCGACATCGTGGTCGAGGCGGTATTCGAGGAAATGGCGGTGAAGCAGCAGGTTTTCCGAACGCTCGACGGCATCTGCCAGCCCGATGCGATCCTGGCGACCAACACCTCGACCCTGGACGTCGACGCGATCGCCGCCGCAACCGGCAGGCCGGAAAGCGTTATCGGCACCCATTTCTTCAGCCCGGCCAATGTGATGCGCCTTTTGGAGGTCGTGCGCGGGGCGAAGTCGTCGCCGCAGACCATCGCCACGGCGATGGCCCTGTCCAAGACCCTCGGCAAGGTCGGGGTGCTGGTCGGGGTGTGCGACGGCTTCGTCGGCAACCGCATGCTGCACCAGTACCTACGCGAGGCCGCCTTCTTGGTCGAGGAAGGTGCCCTGCCCCAGGACGTCGACCGGGTGATCTTCGAGTTCGGCTTCCCGATGGGCCCGTTCGCCATGAGCGACCTCGCCGGCAATGACGTCGGCTGGCGGATCCGAAAAGCTCAAGCCACCGAGCGGCCCAGCAACCAGCGCTACTCCGGCACGGTCTCCGACCGAATCTGTGAACGCGAGCGGTTCGGGCAAAAGACCGGTGCCGGCTGGTATCGCTATGCGGACGGCCGCACGCCGTTGCCCGATCCGGAGGTGGAGGCGCTGATCCTCGCGACATCGCAGGAACTTGGCGTGACACGCCGGTCGATCTCCGACCAGGAGATCCTGGAGCGCTGTCTGTACCCGCTGGTGAACGAAGGCGCGAGGATCCTGGACGAAGGCATTGCATTGCGCGCCGGTGACGTCGACGTGGTGTGGATGCAGGGCTACGGCTTCCCGCGGTACCGTGGCGGACCGATGTTCTGGGCCGACACGATCGGGTTGGACGTGATCGCCACGGCAATGCGGCGATTCCAGGCCGAGCACGGCGAATGGATGGCCCCGGCGCCGCTGCTGGAGCGGCTGGCAGCCGAAGGCAAGGGCTTCAAGGATCTCTAGAAACGATCAACCCCCTCAGGAGAGGAACGCGACAATGCGAGAAGCGGTAATCGTCTCGACGGCGCGCACGCCGATCGGAAAGGCGTTTCGCGGCGCCTTCAACAACACCCATGGCGCCACACTGGCCGGCCATGCCATCGAGCACGCCGTGGCCCGCTCCGGGCTGCAACCGTCGGAAATCGAGGACGTGATCGTCGGCTGCGGCCTGCCCGAGGGTGCTACCGGCCACAACGTCGCCCGAATCGCGGCGGTGCGCGCGGGACTGCCCGTGACAACCGCCGGTACCACCGTGAACCGGTTCTGCTCGTCCGGCCTGCAGGCGATCAGCATGGCGGCCCAGCGCATCGTGAGCGACGGCGTGCCGGCGATGGTCGCCGGCGGGGTCGAGTCGATCAGCCTGACCCAGGCGAACCTCAACGGCACCCACCGGATGGAACCCTGGCTGGCCGAGCACAAGCCCGATTTGTGGATCTCGATGATCGAGACCGCCGACATCGTGGCCAAGCGCTACGGCGTCTCGCGCGACGCCCAGGACGCCTACGCCCTGCAGAGCCAGCAGCGCACCGCCGCCGCCCAGCAGGCCGGCCGGTTCGACGCCGAGATCGTGCCGATGAGCGCGACCAAGCTGGTCCAGGACAAGGCGACCGGCGCGGTCAGCGAGGAAACGGTCACGCTGTCGAAGGACGAAGGCAACCGTCCGTCGACCACACTGGACGGCCTGAACGGGCTGGAACCGGTGCGCGGCGCCGATCAGTTCATCACCGCCGGCAACGCCAGCCAGCTCTCGGACGGCGCGTCGGCCTGCGTGGTTATGGATCGCAAGCTGGCGGAGCAGCGCGGCATCGCCCCGCTCGGCATCTACCGCGGCCTGGCGGTCGCCGGCTGCGAACCCGATGAGATGGGCATCGGCCCGGTGTTCGCGGTTCCGCGCCTGCTGGAGCGCAACGGCCTCAAGGTCGACGACATCGACCTGTGGGAACTGAACGAAGCCTTCGCGGTGCAGGTGCTGTACTGCCGCGACCGGCTCGGCATTCCCGATGAGAAGCTGAATGTCAGTGGCGGCTCGATCTCGATCGGCCATCCCTATGGGATGAGCGGAGCGCGGATGGTCGGCCACGCCCTGATCGAGGGCAAACGCCGCGGCGCCAAGTACGTCGTCACCACCATGTGCGTTGGTGGCGGCCAAGGTGTCGCCGGGCTGTTCGAGGTGGCGTGATCGACTGACGACTCGACGGGCGACGCAATGCCCGCGAACCGGGAGGTAGTGTGATGGAACTGGTGCTGTCGGCCGAGGACACGGCGTTCCGCGACGACGTTCGCGCCTTCCTGAAGGACAAGCTGCCGCAGGAGATCGCGGCCAAGGCCGGCAGCGGATTCCGGCTGTCCAAGGACGACCACGTCCGCTGGCAGAAGATCCTGTTCGAGAAGGGCTGGATGGCGCCTGGCTGGCCGATCGAGTTGGGCGGCACCGGCTGGACCGCCATGCAGAAGCACATCTTCGACGAGGAGTGCGCGCTGGCCGGCGCCCCGATGGTGATCCCGTTCGGTGTCACCATGGTGGCTCCGGTGATCATGGCGTTCGGCACGCAGGCGCAGAAGGACCGCTACCTGCCACGCATCCTGCGCAGCGACGACTGGTGGTGCCAGGGCTACTCCGAGCCCGGTTCCGGCTCCGACCTCGCTTCGCTGCGTACCAAGGCGGTGCGCGACGGCGACCATTACGTGGTGACCGGCCAGAAGACCTGGACCACGCTCGCCCAGCATGCCGACATGATGTTCACCCTGGTCCGCACCTCGGACTCCGGCAAGCAGCAGGAGGGCATCACCTTCCTACTGATCGACATGAAGTCGCCCGGCATCACGGTGCAGCCGATCACCACCATCGACGGCAGCGCCGAGATCAACAACGTGTTCCTGGACGATGTGCGGGTGCCGGTCGGCAACCGGATCGGCGAGGAAGGCAAGGGCTGGACCTATGCGAAGTACCTGCTCGGGCACGAGCGGACCAGCATCGCCGCCGTCGGCCGCTCCAAGGCTCAATTGCGACGGCTGAAGGCGATCGCCGGGGCCGAGGCGTCCGGTGACGGCACGCTGATCGACGATCCCGATTTCGCCCTACGCCTGGCCCAAATCGAGATCGACCTGCTGGCGCTCGAATCCCTGGTGCTGCGCGCGCTGTACGCCGAGACCGCCGGCAAGCCGCCGGGACCGGAGGCCTCCTTCCTGAAGATCAAGGGGACCGAGGTTCAGCAAGGCCTGACCGAGCTGCTGGTCGAAGCCGTCGGCCCGTATGCCGCGCCGTTCCAGCCGGAGGCGTTCCGCCAGGACAACTGGAACGAGGAGCCGGTCGGCCCCGACTACGCTCCCGCCCTGGCGCCGCTCTACTTCAACTGGCGCAAAGCCTCGATCTACGGCGGGTCGAACGAGATCCAGAAGAACATCATCGCCAAGACCGTGCTCGGTCTGTGAGCCGAACGCGGGGGAAACACCGATGAGCTTCGCCTTCACCGATGACCAGCAATTGCTGGCCGACAGCGCCGCCCGCTTCCTGACCGACAAGTACGGCTTTGACGCACGCCGCACGGTCATGACGGCCGAAGACGGCTGGAGCCGGGAGATGTGGCGGTCATTCGCCGACATGGGCTGGCTCGCCCTGCCGTTACCCGAGAATTATGGAGGGCTCGGCGGATCGACGGTCGACCTCGCCATCCTGATGGAGGATTTCGGACGGCATCTCGTGGTCGAACCCTATCTCGCCACCGTCGTCCTCGGCGCCGAGACCATCGCGCGAGCCGGGTCGGACGACCAGAAAGCCGAAATCCTGCCGCAGGTTGCCGAGGGCAAGCTGACCTTGGCCTTCGCGCACGGCGAACCCGCTGGCCGGTTCGACCTGGCAAGGATCGCCGCCGCCGCGGCCCGCCAGGATGGCGGCTGGGTCCTGTCCGGCCACAAGGCGGTGGTCCACCACGCCCAGACCGCCGACCGGCTGATCGTCTCTGCCCGCACGTCCGGGCAGACGGCCGACCGCGACGGTATCACCCTGTTCCTGGTCGACCCGCAGGCGCCCGGTGTTGCGCTTCGGCCCTATCCCACGATCGACGGACTGCGCGCCGCCGACGTGATCCTGGACGGCGCGGTCGTGCCCGACAGCGACGTGCTCGGCGAGGTCGATGCCGCTCTGCCGGTGATCGAACAGGTCGTGGACCGGGCGCTGGTCGCGCTGTCGGCGGAAGCGGTCGGCGCCATGGACGCGACCATCGCCCTGACCGGCGAGTACCTGAAGACCCGCCAGCAGTTCGGCCGGCCGCTGGCCGCGTTCCAGGTCCTGCAGCACCGCATGGTCGAGATGCTGGCCGCCAAGGAATTCGCGCGGGCGCTGTGCTACCGCGCCGCCGGAGCCATGGACGACACCACCGGCGTCGAGCGCGCCCGCGCTGCCGCCGCGTTGAAGTCCGAGACCGGGCGCGCCGGAAAGCGCATCGGCCAGGACGCCATCCAGTTGCACGGCGGCATGGGCATGACCGACGATATGGCGGTCGGTCACTACTTCAAGCGCATGACGATGATCGACGTGCAGTTCGGCAACGCTGCCTATCACCTGCGCCGGTTCGCCGGCCTGTCCTGAATGATCCGCCCGCTACAGGAGCCTCGCCATGATTCCCGAGATGAGCCCGAAAGCCGCCGACCTCGAGGCCCGCATCCGGGCCTTCATGGACGAGCACGTCTACGCCGCCGAGGCGGTTTACCACGAGCAGTTGGATACATCCGACAACCGCTGGCGGGTTCCGCCGATCATGAACGAGCTGAAGGCCAAGGCGAAGGCCCTGGGCCTGTGGAACATGTTCCTGCCTGAGTCCGATCGCGGCGCCGGGCTCAGCAACCGCGACTACGCGCCGCTGTGCGAAGTGATGGGCCGGTCGCCGATCGGGCCGGAAGTGTTCAACTGCTCGGCCCCCGATACCGGCAACATGGAGGTGCTCGAGCGCTACGGCACCGAGGAGCACAAAAAGCAGTGGCTGGAACCGCTGCTGGCCGGCGAGATCCGCTCCTGCTTCGCCATGACCGAGCCGAAGGTCGCATCCTCCGACGCCACCAACATCGAATCCAGCATCCGCCGCGACGGCGACTTCTATGTGATCAACGGCCATAAATGGTGGACCTCCGGCGCGCTGGACGAGCGCTGCAAGATCTCGATCTTCATGGGCAAGACCGACCCGAATGCCGAGAAGCACAAGCAGCAGTCGATGATCCTGGTGCCGCTCGACACTCCCGGGGTCACCATCAAGCGGGCGCTGACCGTGTTCGGCTACGACCACGCCCCGCACGGCCACGCCGAGGTCACCTTCGAGAATGTGCGGGTGCCGGCCTCCAACATGCTGCTGGGCGAAGGCCGCGGCTTTGAGATTGCCCAGGGACGCCTCGGACCGGGACGCATCCATCACTGCATGCGGGCGATCGGCCAAGCGGAGCGGGCTTTGGAAATGATGAAGTCGCGGGCCCGCTCACGGGTGGCCTTCGGCAAGCCGCTGTCCGAGCAGGGCGCGCTGCGCCACACCATTGCCGAATGCCGGATCTCGATCGACCAGGCGCGGCTGATGGTGCTGTACGCCGCCCACAAGATGGACACGGTCGGCAACAAGGCCGCCCGCAAGGAGATCGCCATGATCAAGGTACTGGCCCCGCGCATGGCCTGCGACGTGATCGACAAGGCGATCCAGGTGCACGGCGGCGGCGGCGTCAGTCAGGCGTTCTCGCTGGCCTATGCCTACGGCAGCAGCCGCACCCTGCGCCTGGCCGACGGGCCGGACGAAGTGCACCTGGAGTCGATCGCCAAGGCGGAACTGCGCAAGAACGACTGAGCGACGGTCGCCGCACGCAATTCGGGCGGCGGGGCTCGACGGCCGGCGCGCATCGCTTTAGCGTTGCCGGACCGTCACCGACTGCCCTGCCCGGACCATGACCTCAGACATCGTCAATGCCTTCGTTCCCGGCACCGCCGCGCGCGCCAAAGGCACGCCCGGCGGTCCGCTTGCCGGGCTGAGTTTCGCCGCCAAGGACCTGTTCGATGTCGCAGGGCATCGCACCGGCGCCGGCAGCCCGGACTGGGGGCGTTCCGACCCGGTGATGCCCGACCGTCACGCCTGGGCCGTGCAGACCCTGCTTGATGCCGGTGCCGATCTGGTCGGCAAGACCGTCACCGACGAGGTGTCGCTGGGCATTCTCGGCGAGAGCGCGTTCGACGGCACGCCATTGAACAGCAGGGCACCGGACCGGGTGCCGGGCGGCTCGTCCTCCGGCTCGGCGGCGGCGGTCGCTGCCGGGTTGTGCGACACCGCCATCGGCACCGACACCGGCGGATCGGTGCGGGTCCCCGCCAGTTTCTGTGGGCTGTATGGAATCCGGCCGACCCATGGCCGCCTGCCGCTCGACGGCATGATGCCGCAGGCACCGTCCAGCGACACCACCGGCTGGTTCGCCCGCGACGCGGCGACCTTCGCCCGGGTCACCGCGACCATGCTCGGCGAGCCGATCCCGCGCGACCTGCCGAGCCGGCTGGTGATCGCGGTCGACGCCTTCGGCTTCGCCGACCCGGAGACGGCCTTGGCCCTGCTCCCGCTGCTCGACCGGCTGTCCGCCCTGATCGGCGACACCCGCGAGGACCTGCTGGCACCGCCTGGCCTGTCGGTGTGGGGCCGCGCCCAGCGTACCCTGCAACCGGCGGAGGCCTATGCCACGTTCAAGGACTGGCTCGACCGCGACAACCCGCGGATGGCGTTCAACGTGGCGCGCGGGCTGGTCATGGGTTCGATGATTTCGGAATCCGATCTCGGTTGGGCACGGCTGATGCGCCAGGAAGCGCGGGCTCGCCTCACCCACCTCCTCCCGCCCGGTACCATCCTGGCCATGCCGACCACGCCCTTCCCGGCGCCGCTGAAGGGCCTGCCGCTGTCGCAGCAGAACCCGATCCGCGAGCGGATCCTGTGCCTGGCCGCCCATGGCGGGCTGGCCGGGTTTCCGCAGGTCAGCATCCCCGGGGCGGAGGTGGACGGCCTGCCGGTCGGCCTGTCCATCCTGGCCGCCCGCGGCGCCGACGCCCAGCTCGTTGCCATCGCCCAAGCCCTTGAGGACAAGACATGACAGACCCGAGTTCCGACGACCTGACACCGAACCTCCCCGAGGTCGTGGAGGAAATCCGCGTGCTGTTCGAGCGGTACGAGAAGGCGCTGGTCGAGAAGGACGTCGACGTGCTGGACGCGACGTTCTGGAACTCGCCCTACACGATCCGCTACGCCATGAACGAGATGGGCTACGGCTTCGAGGCGATCCACCAGCACCGGGTCAACCGCAAGCCCGGCACCCGGCACAAGGGTGAGCGTCGGCGGGTGGAAATCCTGACACTCGGCCATCGGTTCGCGACCGTGAACTACGAGTATCACGTCCGCGACAGCGACCTGATCGGCCGGCAGAGCCAGACCTGGGTAAACTTCCCCGAAATCGGTTGGAAAGTCGTCGCCGCCCACGTCTCCACCACCAACGGCCAGCCGGTCTGGTAGGCTCCGGTCGGGCATGGAGGCATCCATGTCGAACTATTTCGACAGCCCGTTCATGGGCAAACTGCTGTCCGAGCAGGTGACCAACCCGAACATCATCGTCGGACGGTACAGCTACTATTCCGGCTACTATCATGGCCACTCATTCGACGACTGCGCCCGCTACCTGTCGGCGGACGCCGCCGCCGACAAGCTGATCGTCGGCAGCTTCTGCTCGATCGCCAGCGGCGCCAGCTTCATGATGGCCGGCAACCAGGGTCACCGGAACGACTGGGTGTCGACCTTCCCGTTCTTCTACATGAAGGAGGAACCGGCGTTCGCCGAGGCTCTGGACGCCTACCAGCCGGCCGGCGACACGGTGATCGGAAACGACGTCTGGATCGGCTCCGAGGCGATGTTCATGCCCGGCATCCGGGTCGGGCACGGGGCGATGATCGGCAGCCGGGCGCTGGTGACCCGGGATGTCGAGCCCTACACCATCGTCGGTGGCAGCCCGGCCAAGCCGATCCGCAAGCGCTTCGCCGACGATGCGATCGCGATGCTGCTGGAGATGGCGTGGTGGGACTGGCCGCTGGAGCGCATCCGGGATGCCATGCCGCTGCTGTGTGGCGGCGACATCCCGGCCCTGCATCGCTACTGGCAGGAAGCGGTCCGCCAAGCCTGACGAACCGTTTGCGGTCAGTACAGGATCGACGGCAGGTAGGCGCCCTCCGGCTCCCGGTAGGACCCGCGGGTCATCAACGTCATCATCTGGACCACCCGCAAGCCATTCTCCAGGCACCAGTGCAGCAGGTCGCTGTCGCGCATCGGTACCAGGAAACCCGGCCCGGCGTACGACGGTGCAGCCGCGATCAGCGCCCGGATATCGGCGTCGCCGTTCGCCACCGCGTGCCCGAAGAAGCCGATGCCGGTGGTGTAACCGGTGATCGCCCCTCGCCGCTCAACCACCATGGCCGTCCCCTGGCGAACTGAGGCCGCCAGTTCACCGGCACGGTGATGACCGTGAACCCGCACGCACAGGTGATTGGCTTCCGGCAGATCCGCCTCCGTCGCGGACCGGACCCGGCGCCCGTCGACGACCAGCCTCGGCGGCGTTCCCTGCAGCAGGGCCAGCGGTTCGCGAACCGCAAAGCCGAGCTTGGCGTACAGCGACAGCGACCGGGTGTGGTAGGCCGCCTGCACCAATCGCACCGCGTCGATGCCGCGAACCTGCGCGCGATCCAGCACCGCAGTCATCAGCCGGCGGCCGACGGCGCTGTTCTGAGTCTGCGGATCGACGGTGATGGGGCCCACGCCGGCAGCATAGTCCGCCTCCCACAGGAAGTTGCTGCCGACAACCCGGCCATCGACCTCGGCCACCACGCCATAGACATCGGGCCGCGACAGCGCGTGTTCGGCAAAGCCGAGCGCAGCCTCCATGTTCGGAAAGTCCGGCGGGAAGCGGTGCCACTCGGCGATCACCTTGAAGGCCTCGTAGCAGATCGCGGCGATCCGCCCGGCATCCTCCGGACGCGTCGGTCGTACGGTCACTGCTGATGGAGCCATCGCATCGCCGGCAACCGGCGACAACTGCAACTGAATGTTCATCGAACCTACTCCGGCATCGCGACTGTGAGATACGGCGTGGTCGGCTTCTCCGACGCGCCGGTGTTCGCCGGGACCTGATGGCGGATCGCCGGAAGGCTCTTCAGGTAGGACGCCAGAGCCCCCGCGTCCGAGTCGGTCAGTCGGCTGTAACTGTGATACGGCATCACCGGAACGAGCACTCGACCGTCCGGGCGAACGCCGGTGCGGACGGCGTTGACGATATCCCGTTCGCTCCAGGAGCCCAGCCCGGTGTCGTGGTCCGGGGTCAGATTCGCCGGATAGACGATCCCAAGCTCAGGGATCTGGAAACCGACCGTCGACCCGGCCAGAAAACGCTGCGGGTCGGGTTGGCCAAGCAGCGCGCCGGTGGTGTGGCAACCGGTGCAGTCCATGATGGTGGCGAGGTACTCGCCCCGCTCCACCCGTGGTGACGGCTTGGTCGCTGCGACAACGGCGACGCTGCCCAGGAGACCGGCGGCCAGCATGGCCCCGGCGACAATCGAAACACGCATTGCAATCAGCCTCTGCCGTTCGCGTTCTGACGAGCGGCGGCTTCTACACCTACTTTTTTTCCGATGCCGTTTCCGGAGTTTGCCGGTATTTTCCGACAACCTTTCCGGCAGGATCTCCGTGTTGCCCGACGCCCCTAACACGATGGACGACAGGAAGCGGATAGCCACGGCGCTCAAGGACCATCTGGCCCGTGAACGGATGTCGCGCGAGCAGTTCGCCTTCAAAACCAAGCTCGGCAAATCCACCGTCGACAAGCTGCTGACCGGCCTGTTCTCGGATCGGACACTGGCGATTGTCGAGGGCCACACCAAGCTATCGCTTCGATTGCCGCCCGACCCGCCACCGGAGCCGGTCGCTCAGCCGGTCGGCAAGCCGTCGATCGCGGTGCTGCCGTTCACCAACATGAGCGGCGATCCCGAGCAGGACTACCTGTCGGACGGCATCACCGAGGACATGATCACCGCACTGGCGCGCCTGCGCTGGTTGTTCGTCATCGCCCGACATTCCAGCTTCGTCTACAAGGACCGCGCAGTGGACATCCGGCAGGTCGCTCGTGAACTGGGGGTCCGCTACATCCTGGAGGGCAGCGTCCGGACCTCGGGACGCCGGATCCGCATCACCGGGCAGCTGATCGACGCCGAGACCGGCAGCCACATCTGGGCCGAGAAGTACGACCGCGATTCGAAGGACATCTTTGCCGTCCAGGACGACATCACCGAGCATGTCGTGGCGGCCGTCGAACCGCATCTGTACGCCGAGGAAGGTTTCCGGGCATCGGGCACGCAACCGGACAGCATCGATGCGTGGGGCCTGGTCGCCCGTGCGCTGATGCTGCTCAACAAGGTCGAGCACACCCAGAACGAGCAAGCGCGCGGCCTGCTGTTTCGGGCGATCGAACTTGAGCCGGGCTATGCAAGGGCGCATGCGCTGCTGGCCTGGGCGGCCTGGTGGGCGGCGCTGTGCTACTGGATCGCGGACACCCGGCAGGGCTATCGGACGGCAGCGGCGCACGCCCAGGATGCCCTGTCCTACGATCCGTCCGACCCGTGGGCCCGCATGGTGTCAGGTCTGTGTTTCAGCACCGCCGGGCAGCACGACCGGGCGCTCGGTGAGTTGCGGGCCGCCCTTGGTCTCAACCCGAGCTTCGGCCTCGGACGAATGGCGCTCGGCTGGGGATTGTTGCGCGCCGGATCATTTGATGATGCGGTCGAGGAGACCGGCCGCGCACTTCGCATGAGCCCGGTGAACAGCTTCGCCGGCTTCTACACCTCGATCCATGGCCTCGCCCTGCTGGGAGGCCGGAGATTCGAGGAAGCGCTGCCTTTCCTGCGCGCTTCGGTGGCCGCATTCGCCGAGTATTCCGGCCACTACAACACCTTGATCAGTTGCTGTGGCCACTTGGGTTTGCTGGACGAAGCCAAGGAGTTCATCGCCATCCGCAACCGGATCGGCCCACCACTGACCCTCGGTGTATTACGTCAAAACCTCGGCCGGTTCGCGCACTGCGACGTGTTCGTGGACGGGCTGCGGAAGGCCGGGGTGCCGGAGTAGACCGGTGGAGCGTCAGATCAGCCGCATCCGCCGCATGATCCAGACTTCGATGCCGATCAGGACACCCAGGATCGCCACCAGGCCAACGAACGCCCACGGTGCCTCCGAGCCTGGAATGCCACCGACGTTGACGCCCAGAAGACCGGTGATGAAGCCGATCGGCATGAAGATCGTCGCCACGATCGACAGCCAGTACATGTTGCGGTTCATCCGCTCGGCCACCTTGATGGCGATGCCGTCCTCGACGATCGCAGCACGCGACCGCAGCGCGTCCAGGTCCTCGACCAGCCGCGTCACGCGGTCGATGGTCTCCTGGAAATCCAGCGGATCCAGATCGGCGAGGCGCGCGCCGGCACTGCGGCGGAACTCGATCAGGGCATCGCGTTGCGGGAACAGGTAGCGGTGCAGGACCAACGCCCGGCGACGCACTTCGCTCAACTGGCCCCGGTTGACGTCGCTGCTGTCGCCCAGCGACGCCACTTCCATTTCGTCGAGGGTTTCCTCCATCTCGTCGATCTCGGGCGCCATTCGCGCCGTCAGCCGCTCGACGATCCGCAGCACCAGATCGGATACGGTGCGCGGCCCTTCGCCCCGTTCCAGCGCCTCGCGCAGGTCGGTGACCGCCATGATCCGATAGCGCCGCAGCGACAGCACGCGCTCGGCGGTCACCCACAGGCGGACGGCAATGGTCTCTTCGTGCTCGGCAGCCGGATCGAAGTTGATCCCGCGCAGGATCAACAACACGCCGTCGGGCCGCACAACGCAGCGCGGCCGGGTATCTTCTTCCAGCAACGCGCGAGCGACCGCCTGCGGGACATCACCATCCTCGGCGATCCAGCGCTGCACTTCCGGATCGGAGCGGTCGAGGTGCAGCCACAACGGCCCGCCGTCGAGGCGCTCGGCGGTCTGGACCGGCTTCGCGCCGCCCTCTCCGTCGAGGCCGAGAGCAAAGACCAACCCATTGCGCGGCAGTTCAGCAGCCATGCCCGCAGTGTCGGTGATTCGCGACACCGGCGGTAGTCCAAGGATCGGCGGTTACCTCATCCGGTCAGCGGATCGAATCCCCACGAGAACAGCGGCCGCCCGCCGTCCTTGCCGATGACCACCACCTCCTCCAGCCATGACCGTTCATGCTCGCCGCCGGGGTAGAGCAGGTGAAACGGCACGACCATGCCCTCCTCCAACGCCCAGTCCGTGTTCGGCCGGCCGTCGGCAGTCGCCTGCTCGATGTCCATGTGCGACAGGCCGAGTCCGTGGAAGAACACGACGGCCGCCTCCGGATCGGGCGCTCCCGCCTTGCGATAGATCGAGCGCGCCCGCGCCTGCAGTTCGGAAACCCGGACGCCCGGACGCATGGCGTCGAGCAGGTCGGCGCCGACCGCGGCCGTGGCATCGGCGAACTTTCGCGCCTTGCCGTCGGGCTCGCCTCCGACCACCCAGGTCTTGCCTCCGTCCCAGCAGTACATGTCGATGGTGCCGTGGCAGTCGAACATCACGTGGGTGCCGGGGGTGACTTCGTCGGTCTCAAGTCCGGTCTGCAGCATCAGCGTCGCATCGGCACCGCGGGGATGCCCCCACACCATGCCGCCGGGGTCATGGACGAAGCCGCCCAGGTCGGTCACTGCCATCGCATAGGCGTGGTTCAGGTCCCGCCATGTCGCCCCCGGCTGCCATGCCGTGACAGTCCGCCCGATCGCCGCCTCGTTCAGCCGCGTGGCCCGCTCCAGTAGCGCAATCTCGGTCTCGGTCTTGACCGACCGGGCGAACATCAGCGGGTTGTAGCCGTCCATCACCTCGACGTCGTCGAGCCCGAGCCGCAGACCGAAGCCAACGTCGTCGAACGCGACCCGCCCCTGTTCCAGGCCGAGATCGGCCACCGCCTGCTTCAAGGATGCCGCCATGCTGAAGCTGTAGCGCAGGCGTGCCCGCTCGACCCAGGCAACCCCCTTGCCGGACTCCGGAATGAAACGGTCGACATCCGCCCGCTTGGCCGGCAGGTCCAACGGCATCATCACCGCCCGGAACGGCCGGATATCCTCGATCCAGGTTGGCTGGCCCAGGAAGCTCGCCAGATAATAGTCGGCGACCACCAGGACCGGGCGGTCCGGCGCGTGACGGGACAGCAGGACAGCGTAGGGTCTCGGCTCATCTGCTTTGTGAGCTATTGGATTGAATCCACTGAGATAAAATACGTTGTACGGAACCGTTGCCACGATCCCGTCAATCCCGCGCGCCTCCAGCGCATGCCACAGACGGTCGAGATTGCAGAATTGCTTGGGCAATGGAACTCGGGCGAAGTCGTGGGGATCGGCCATGGCCGGGTCTCCTGGAGAGCAACTGGAAGCGGACGGGAACGCCGTCGGGACGCACAAACCGTGGCATCGTTCCGGCAGTTGGATCAATTGCCCGCTCGATCAGGTCACTATCGCCTGAAACGCACTGCCGGCATCCGCCTGTTGTACCGTCGGCGCCCACGCGCTATCGATTGCAGGCATCCTGCACCGCAGCAAACCGCAGCATGAGGCAGCATGGCTATCCACGTCGCGCTTACGCACGAAACCAGCTACCTCTACGAACGGCCGATCGCGCTCGGACCGCAGGTGATCCGGCTGCGCCCGGCACCGCATTCCCGCACCCGGATCCTCAGCTACAGCCTGAAGATCGAGCCCGAACAGCATTTCCTGAACTGGCTGCAGGATCCGCAGGGCAACTACCTGGCCCGGGTGGTGGTGCCCGAGAAGACCGACCGCTTCCGCGTAACGGTCGATCTCGTCGCCGACATGGCGACCATCAACCCGTTCGACTTCTTCGTCGAGCCCGACGCCGAGCGCTATCCCTTTGAATACGCGCCGGAACTGAAGCACGATCTCACTCCCTACCTGAAGGCTGACCCAGCCGGACCGCTGTTGAAGGCGTGGCTCGCCGAGGTTTCGCGAGGCGACGCACAGATCGTCGATTTCCTGGTCGGGCTGAACCAGCGCCTGCAGGGCATGATCGGCTACATCGTGCGGATGGAGCCGGGTATCCAGTCCACCGAGGAGACGCTTGGCAGCGCCAAGGGGTCGTGCCGCGACACCGGCTGGCTGCTGGTGCAGATCCTGCGCCATCTCGGCCTCGCCGCCCGGTTTGCGTCCGGCTACCTGATCCAGTTGAAACCGGACGTGAAGGCGCTCGACGGCCCGTCCGGCACCGAGGTCGACTTCACCGACCTGCACGCCTGGGCCGAAGTCTATATCCCGGGCGCTGGATGGGTCGGCCTGGATCCGACCTCGGGCCTGCTGTGCGGCGAAGGTCATGTACCGGTAGCCTGCACGCCCGATCCGCGTTCGGCCGCCCCGATCGAAGGCATGATGGAACCGGCCAAGGTCGAGTTCTCGCACCGCATGTCGATCACCCGGGTACTGGAAACGCCTCGGGTCACCAAGCCGTACGACGCAGGGCAATGGCAGGCCATCAACCGGCTGGGTCGGCAGGTCGATGCCGACCTGGAGGCCGGCGACGTTCGGCTGACCATGGGCGGCGAGCCGACCTTCATCTCGATCGACGATTTGGACGGAGCCGAGTGGAATACCGCCGCCGTCGGCCCCACCAAGCGTAAGCTTGCCGATACCCTGATCCGTCGGCTGCGCGACCGCTTTGCCCCGGACGGCCTGCTGCACTACGGCCAGGGCAAGTGGTACCCGGGAGAGAGCCTGCCGCGCTGGTCGTTCGCACTGTACTGGCGCGGCGACGGGCTGCCACTGTGGCGAACCAATGAACTGATCGCCCATGAAGGCAAGGACTACAAGCCAACCGCCGCCCAGGCCGAGGCGCTGACCCACGCGATTGCCCGGCGCCTGGACGTCGACGAAAACGCCGTGCTTTGGGCGTATGAGGACCCAATCCGGTTTGTCGACCGGGAAAGCAAGCTGCCGGACAACGTCGACCCGCTCGACTCCAAGCTCGACGACCCGGAAGAGCGAGCGCGCCTGGTGCGGGTGTTCGACCGCGGCCTTGGGCAGCCGGTCGGCACGGTGCTGCCGATCCAGGCCCAGCAATCCCGGGATGGCGGACGGCGCTGGCTGACCGAGGTCTGGACGTCCCGGCGCGGCCGCATCCTGTTGGCACCGGGAGACTCTCCGGTCGGCCTGCGCCTGCCGCTCGGTACACTGCCTTACGTCTCGCCGGCGCAGTACCCGTACTTCAATCCGGCCGATCCGTTCGAGGAGGTCGGCGCGTTGCCGCAACCGCGCCCCGAGCAGGCGTCGCTTGCCAAGCGGCCAGACGAGGCCGACGTTCGCCAGGAGACCCAGCCGCAGGAACTGCCTGGCGGCGATTCCGACCGGGCGGTCCGCACCGCGCTGGCGGTTGAGCCACGCGACGGCCGCCTGTGCGTGTTCCTGCCACCGACCCGCTCGGTCGACGACTACGTCGATCTGCTTGGTGCGGTCGAGGGTGCCGCCATCGAACTCGGCACGCCGGTACACGTGGAGGGATACACCCCACCGAACGACGCCCGAATGAACGTCATCAAGGTGACCCCAGATCCCGGCGTGATCGAGGTGAACATTCACCCGGCCCACAACTGGGACGAGCAGGTTGCCATTACCGAGGCCGTCTACGAGGAAGCCCGGCTGACCCGCCTCGGCACCGAGAAGTTCCTGGTCGACGGCAAGGCGGTCGGCTCGGGCGGTGGCAACCATGTCGTCATCGGCGCGGCCCGGCCGGCCGACAGCCCGTTCCTGCGCCGGCCCGACCTGCTGCGCAGCCTGGTTGCCTACTGGCAGAATCATCCGTCGCTCAGCTACCTGTTCTCCGGCCTGTTCATCGGCCCGACCAGCCAGGCGCCGCGGATCGACGAAGCCCGCCACGACCAGCTCTACGAAATGGAGATCGCCTTCCGGCAGGTTCCGGACCCGAGCGACGGCAAGATCGCGCCGTGGCTGGTCGACCGGATCTTCCGCAACCTGCTGATCGATGTCACCGGCAATACCCACCGCACCGAGATCTGCATCGACAAGCTGTACTCGCCGGACGGACCGACCGGACGGCTCGGGCTGGTGGAGTTCCGCGGTTTCGAGATGCCGCCGCACCCGCACATGAGCCTCGCCCAGGCATTGGTTCTTCGCGCCCTGATCGCCTGGTTCTGGAAGACTCCGTACAAGGGTCGCCTGAAACGCTGGGGCACCGCGCTGCACGACCGGTTCATGCTGCCGCATTTCGTCTGGCAGGATTTCGAGGACGTACTGGAGGATCTGCGCGGTGCCGGCTACCCGATGCAGCCGGACTGGTACCGCCCGCATCTGGAATTCCGGTTCCCCACCATGGGCCGTGTCGGCTGGCGGGACCTGACGCTGGAGATCCAGACGGCCCTGGAGCCGTGGCATGTCATGGGAGAGGAAGGCGCGATCGGCGGCACGGTCCGCTACGTCGACTCCTCACTGGAACGATTGCAGGCCCGGGTCACCGGCTTCGATGCGTCCCGCTACCGCGTCACCTGCAACGGCTACGATCTGCCGCTGACCGGCACCGGACGGATCGGCGAAGCAGTGGCCGGCGTACGATTCCGAGCCTGGCACCCGTCCTCGGCACTGCATCCGAGCATCGGCGTGCACGCACCACTGACCTTCGATGTCATCGACGACTGGACCGGCCGCGCGGTTGCGGGATGCGTCTACCATGTCGGCCACCCCGGCGGGCGGGCGCACGAGACATCGCCGATCAATTCCTTCGAGGCCGAGGGCCGGCGACTCGCGCGGTTCGAAACCATCGGGCACACGCCGGGCCGAACGTCATCGGGTCGACAAGTGGTTGATAACCCGGAGTTTCCGCATACGTTGGACCTTCGTCTGACGTAAGCGACCGCTGCATGGTAGCGTCGCGTCTCTTTTGAGCGCGGAACACAGAATGTCGCTGAGTGCCTCCATTCCCTTCGACGATCCCGACGGCCTCCTGTCCGAGTACCGGACGGTCGAAGGAATCTACGACGAACTCGTGGGCGCCGATGGGCGGAACCGGGGCTACTGGCAGGCTTTCATCGACGGCATGCAGGCCCTGCCCCCGGACGAGGTCGCTCAGCATTCGGAAACCGCCCTGCGGCTGATCCGCCAGCACGGGGTCACCTACAACGTCTATGGCGACCCCAAGGGCGAACAGCGTCCGTGGGAGCTCGACACGCTGCCGCTGGTCATCCCCGAGCACGAGTGGTTGCTGCTGGAACGCGGCCTTAAGCAGCGCGCGACGCTGATGAACGCGATCCTGGCCGACATTTACGGCCCGCAGACGCTTATCAAGGACGGCGTCCTGCCGGCTGCGCTGGTCTACGCCAACCCGAATTTTCACCTGCCCTGCCACGGCATCGTCCCACCCTACGAGACCTTCCTGCAGATCTACGCCGCCGACCTCGCGCGGGCGCCCGACGGCCGATGGTGGGTGTTCAACGACCGCACCCAGGCACCGTCGGGCGCAGGCTATGCGCTGGAGAACCGGGTTATCACGGCCCAGTGCCTGAGCGACCTGTTCCGCGACGGCCAGGTGCACCGGCTCGCCCACTTTTTCCAGGCGCTGCGGGAGAACCTTCGGGCCCTGTCCGGCAAGGACGACCCGCGCATCGTCCTGCTGACCCCCGGCCCGCTGAACGAAACCTATTTCGAGCACGCGTTCCTCGCCCGCTATCTCGGATACCCGCTGGTCGAGGGGCCGGACCTGACGGTGCGCGACAATAGGGTCTACCTGAAGACCGTAGGCGGTCTGCAGCCGGTCGACGTCATCCTGCGTCGGGTTGACACCGAATGGTGCGATCCGCTGGAGCTGCGGCCGGACTCGGCGCTGGGGATCGCCGGGCTCGTCGAAGCCGCGCGCGCCGGCAATGTCACGATCGCCAACGCGCTGGGTTCTGGTCTGGTGGAATGCACTGCGCTCATGGGCTTCCTGCCCGGCCTGTGCACCCACCTCCTGGGCGAGGAACTGATCCTGCCGCACATCGCCACCTGGTGGTGCGGCCAGGAAAGCGCGCGGGAGTACGTCATCGCCAACCTGGACAGCATGGTGGTGGCGCGGACCTTCCGAACCCCGACCCTGGTATCCGCCGACGCCGGCCAAGTGCTGGGCTCGGAGTTGTCGGCGGTCGATCGGGAAGTCTTGATCGCGCGGATTCGCCAGCGCGGCTACGAGTATGTCGGCCAGGAGCCGATCACGCTTTCCACGGCGCCAGCCTGGGACGAAGGCCGTCTGGTGGCCCGGCCGATGGCATTGCGGATGTACGCCACCGCGCTCGCCGACGACTACGTGGTCATGCCGGGCGGCCTGACCCGGATCTCGGAGAACAACTCAACGCGCGCCATGTCGATGCAGCGCGGCTCCGGCTCCAAGGACACCTGGGTGCTGTCATCGGCTCCGGTCGACAGCTTCAGCCTGCTTCGTCACGAGGAATCGTCGCCGGTCCTCCGCCGCGCCGGCGACGACCTGCCGAGCCGGGCGGCCGACAACATGTACTGGCTCGGCCGCTATGCCGAGCGTACCGAGAACGCCATGCGGCTGCTGCGCAGTCTGCTGACCCGCCTGGCCGAAGATCCCGTCCACGATGCCAACGCCAACCTCGCGGTGCAGAAGCTGCTGTACATGCTTGCCCATCCCGGCGACGTGTACGGGCTGATGCGCCGGCGCGGCCGGACCCTGTCGGCCGCGCGGATCGAGCAGCGCATCCAGGCCTATCTGTTCGATCCGGCCGAGCCGAACGGCATTCCGCAGCTCATTCACACCGTGAACCGGGCAGCCGCCCTGACCCGGGACCGGCTGTCCCTGGACGCCTGGCGCACCCTGGACCAGTTGCACCAGGACGCCCTGCGGCAGCGCCCGCGGGTCTGGCTCGACATCGGCGACGCGTCAGCGGTACTGAACGACATGCTGCGCACCATGTCGGCCTTCTCCGGCCTCGGCATGGAGAACACCACCCGCACCCAGGGCTGGCGGTTCCTCGATATGGGTCGGCGCATTGAGCGGGCGACCACCATGGCCGGCCTGCTCCGTGGGCTGCTGTCGACCGGCGACCCCGAACGGCAGGGATTCCTCGACCGGCTCCTGGAGCTGGCCGACAGCTTCATGACCTACCGCGCGCGCTATGTCAGCGCGCCGCGCCTGGTTCCCGTGCTTGACCTTCTGCTGGTCGACGAAAGCAACCCGCGTTCGGTCGCCTTCCAGCTCGACGCGCTGGAACAGCACGCCGCGCGCCTGCCGCGGTTCAACGATGCGCTCGACCGGTCGCCGGAGCAGCGGCAGATTCTGTCCTGTCAGGCAGCAATCCGCCTGGCCAACGTCCGGGCGCTGGCGCACGCCGATCCCAAAGGTCGCCGCGCCGAACTGGACACCCTGCTGGCCCGCGTCACGTCCGCCCTTAACGATCTGTCGGAAACCATCGGGCGGCATTATTTCAGCCACGCCGACCTTGGCCGACACACGGAGGCTGCCTCGCTCCGGCGGTTCTTCGAGCCGTGATCCGCTACGACGTCCGCCACCGGACGGACTTCCTGTATTCCACGCCGGTCTCGATCTCGCACCACCTGCTCCACCTGACGCCACGTCCGACCGAGAACCAGCGCACTGAGGTATGGCGGGTCGCCCTCTCGCCGGCGCCGGCGGTGCGACGGACCGAAGTCGATTTCTTCGGGAATCCGGTTGAGCATCTGACGCTCCAGGACGAGCATTCGAAGCTGGTGATCCGGGCGCGCGGCACCCTGGTGGTCGAGGAACCGGCGGCGGTCGTTCCATCGGCGACACCGCCGTGGGAGCAGGCCCGCGTGAACGGCTCGATCGCCAAGGATCCGGAGGTCCTGGCGGCCCAGCCCTTCGCATACGACTCGCCGATGACCCGAGCCGGCGAATCGGTTTGGGCCTGGGCGCAGGAATCGTTTGCGCCCGGCCGGCCGATCCTGGAAGCCGCGCTGGAACTGAACCATCGCATCCATACCGGGTTCGAGTACGATCCCGCCGCCACCACCGTGTCGACGCCGGTCGCAGAGGTGTTCCGCATCCGCCGCGGCGTGTGTCAGGACTTCGCGCACCTGATGCTGGCCGGGCTGCGCGGCATCGGCTTGCCGGCGCGCTATGTCAGCGGCTACCTGCTGACCTATCCGCCACCCGGCGGCACGAAGCTCCAGGGCTCGGACGCCAGCCACGCCTGGGTCTCGGTACGGGTGCCCGGTCATGGCTGGGTCGACCTGGACCCGACCAACGACAAGATGACCACCACCGAACACGTGACCCTGGCCTGGGGCCGTGACTACGGCGATGTCAGTCCGGTAAAGGGGGCGATCGTTGGGGGCGGCGAGCATGAGGTGAAGGTCTCGGTCGACGTGGTTCCGATCGCCGATCCGGCCAACTGAACCCACATCCAGGACAGTCGAGCCGCTCAGGAGACCGTGCAGCCCTCGTGGGCCAGCAGCCAGCGCTTGCGCTCGATGCCACCGCCGTAGCCGGTGAGCGAACCGTTGGTACCGATCACCCGGTGGCAGGGGATTGCGACGCTGATCGGGTTGGAGCCGTTGGCGTGACCGGCGGCGCGAACTGCCGTCGGCCGGCCGATCCGGGTTGCCAAGGTCCGGTAGGAGATCGTCTCGCCGCACGGAACCCGCCGCAGTTCCTCCCACACAGAGCGTTGAAACGCCGTTCCGCCGGTGGTCACAGGTAACGGATCGATCGCCCGGAGGTCGCCGGCGAAGTAGGCCTGGAACGCCTTGGTCAGTCCGCCCGGGTTCTTCACTGGCGCGAAGCGGGCCTCATGCCCGGCATACTGTTGCCGCAGCAGCTGGCGCATTCGATCCTCGTAGTCACTCCAATCGACTGCGCGCAGATGCCCTGCTTCATCGGCGACCACCACCAGTTCGCCGATCGGCGTTGCCAGACGGTCGACGAGGAGATCGAGTGGTACCGCCACGATGCGACCCGACTGCTATTTGTAGAAGGTGGCCTTCGCCTTCGACGACGGCGTCACCCGGTCGACGCAGCCGGTCAGGTCGCCGGTGGTATCGGCACACGCCGTCACATCGTTCAGCAGCACCGAGCCGATCTTGTCGCAGCTCACGCCGGCGACGTCGAACAGCTTGACCGAGGTCTTGCCGGCGCGCAGCGGGGCGGCGTCGATCGCCAGCCATTTCTGGATGACCCCGCCGGTGTCGAACACCAGCAGTTCCATCTTGAATTCCTTGAACTCGGTTGCGCCGGCCGGACGAACCACGAAATACGCCCGGCAGCTGCCTTCGAGCGGTTCGAGCTTGTTCAACTCGATCGAGATTGCCGGCTTGTCCTGCGCGATTGCACCAGACGCCATTCCCGCCGTAAGCCCCATCGCCAGTCCTGCAGCGACGACCCCGCTCGCCAAACGACGCATGCCCGTCCTCCGTTTCGGTTTCCTGCAACCTGTTCCAAATACCCGCGATATGTGACCGTCACAAGGCAACGGCGCGCAAGCCCCACGGTTGCCGGCCCGCCAAGCTTGACACGCCTGCTGACGAAACCGATAAGCGACAGGTCGACGGTTCCCCAATCAGGGGATTCAAAGGGAACGTGGAGCGCGCGTCCGAAGAGGCGCGCGAAGCCACGGCTGCCCCCGCAACTGTAAGCGGCGAGCGACGGGTGACAAAGCCACTGTTCCGAATCGGATTCGGGACGGGAAGGCAGCCCGGAGCCGAGACCCGCGAGCCAGGAGACCTGCCGTCGACCGTCGCCCGTTTCGACCCGGGGTGAGGTCGGAGCGCGGGGTTTCCCCGGCGACGCCACGCGTGCACAAGGGCCGCTCCCCCGAGTCGCCCGATGGAGGCCAGCATGGCGCAGAAGATTCCCGCCACCGTCGTTACCGGCTTTTTGGGAGCCGGCAAGACCAGCCTGATCCGCCACATGATCGAGAACGCCAACGGCCGTCGGCTGGCGTTCATCATCAATGAATTCGGCGACCTCGGCGTTGACCGCGAACTGATCACCGGATGCGGCATCGAGGGCTGCGAGGACGACGACGTCGTCGAACTGACCAACGGCTGTATCTGCTGCACCGTCGCCGACGACTTCCTGCCGACCATCGCCGCCCTGCTCGACCGGGCGAACCCGCCGGACCACATCGTGATCGAGACCTCGGGCCTCGCCCTGCCGAAACCGTTGATCAAGGCGTTCGGCTGGCCGGAGGTGCGCACCCGCGCCACGGTCGATGGGGTAATCGCGGTGGTCGACGTCGCGGCCGTCGCTGCCGGGCTGTTCGCCACCGACCCCGCCGCGGTCGACGCGCAGCGTGCAGCCGACCCGAATCTGGACCACGAGAGTCCGCTGGAAGAGCTGTTCGAGGAACAGCTCGGCAGCGCCGACGTGGTGGTGCTGAACAAGACCGATCTGGTCGACGAATCCACGTTGGCGCGGGTGAAGGCCGAGATGGCGCCGCATCTGCGCCCGGCGGTGCGGATCGTCACCTCGGTCAGCGGCGCGCTCGACCCCGCGGTGCTGCTCGGCCTCGACCTCGCCGCCGAGGACGATCTCGACACCCGGCCGTCGCATCACGACGACGGCCACGAGCATGACCACGACGACTTCGCCAGCATCGTTGTCGACCTTGGCGAGATTGCCGACCCGGCGGCCCTGGAGGCTCGGATCAAGCAGGTCGCGACCCGCCACGACATCCTGCGGGTCAAGGGCTTCGTCGCGGTTCCGGACAAGGCGATGCGTCTGATCGTCCAGGGTGTGGGCGACCGGGTGCAGCGGTACTTCGACCGTCCGTGGGAAGCGGGCGAGGCTCGGACCTCGCGCCTGGTGGTGATCGGCCAGACCGGTTTCGACGCCGAGGCGGTGACGGCCGAACTGCGCGCCTGATGCACCTGCTCGCCACCCGGTCGGGCGCCGTCGACGACGGATCGGAGGCGGTCGACCTCGGCCAGACCTCTGGCGAGGTGGTGGTCCTATCGGCCGCCGACACCGACCTCGCCGGACTGGCGACGGCGCGTGCTCGACGGCCGGCGGATGCAACCAGCTTGCGGCTGGCCAACATCATGCGGTTGCAGCACCACCTGTCGGTCGACCTGTACGCCGAACAGATCGTCGGTCAGGCCCGGCTGGTGGTGGTCCGGCTGATCGGCGGCGTGGCCTACTGGCCCTACGGCATCGAGCAGACCACGGCGGCGTGCCGCGAGAACGGCGTCGCCCTGGCCTGCGTGCCCGGCGACGACACCCCGGACGCCGATCTTATGGGTCGCTCGACCCTGCCGGCCGAAGCGGTGCACCGGATCTGGCGCTACCTGCAGGAGGGCGGGCCTGAGAACGCCGGCCAGTTGCTGGCCTTTGCCGACACCTGCATCGGCCGGGATGCGGAGTGGCGCGAGCCGGCGCCGATCCCCCGGGCCGGGCTGTATTGGCCAGACCTGGACCGGCCGGACCTCGGTGCAATCCGTTCCCGCTGGCCGTCGGCCAACGCCCCGGCGGTGCCGTTGGTGTTCTATCGCGCCCTGGTTCAGGCCGGACAGCTTGCGCCGGTCGACGCCATGATCGAGGCACTGGCGGCGCGCGGCCTGGGTGCGGTGCCGATCTACGCCCAGAGCCTTAAGGAGCCGACCTCCGCCGCCCTGGTCGCCGACACTCTCGCCGACTGCCCGCCCGCCGTGGTGCTGAACGCCACCAGTTTCGCGGTCTCGCAGCCCGGCAAGGCGGTGGATGGGCCGTTCAGCGCCAGCGACCGGCCGGTGCTGCAGGTCGTGTTTTCCAGCGGCGCCCACGACGCCTGGGCCGACGGAACCCGCGGCCTCGGGCCGCGCGACATCGCCATGCATGTGGCCCTGCCGGAGATCGACGGCCGCCTGTTGACCCGTGCGGTGTCGTTCAAGGGCGACGGGCGGTGGGACGAGGCGACCGAATGCCCGATCGTCGCCCCCGAGCCGGTGGCCGACCGGGTCGACCACGTCGCCGATCTGGCCGCCGCCTGGTCCCGCCTTGCCGCCACCCCGCCGGCCGATCGGCGGATCGCCCTGGTGCTGGCCAACTACCCGACCAAGGACGGCCGGCTCGGCAACGGCGTCGGCCTGGACACACCGGCGGCAACCGTTGCGATCCTGCGGGCGCTCAAGGAAGCCGGGTACACGGTGGACGGCGTTCCGGCCGATGGCGATGCCCTGATGGACCGACTGTCGGCTGGTCCGACCAACGCGCTCGTCGGCCGTGCCGGCAAGGTTGGCGGGGTCGACCTGCCGCTGGCCGACTACGCCCGCTTCCTTGATGCGGTTCCGGAGGCGGCCCGCTCGATCGTGATCGACCGCTGGGGCGCACCCGAGACCGACCCCTACGTCGAAGGTGACCGGTTCCGCATCGCGGTCCACCGGCTCGGCAACGTCGCGGTCGCGATCCAGCCGGCGCGCGGGTACCACATCGACCCGAAGGCCAGCTACCACGACCCCGACCTGCCGCCGCCGCACGGCTACCTGGCGTTCCATGCCTGGCTGCGCAACGCGTTCGACGCCCACGCCGTGGTGTTCGTCGGCAAGCACGGCAATCTGGAATGGCTGCCCGGCAAGGCGCTGGCGCTGTCCGCGAGTTGCTTCCCGGAGGTCGCACTCGGCCCCCTGCCCGTCCTGTATCCGTTCATCGTCAACGATCCCGGAGAAGGCAGCCAGGCCAAGCGCCGGATCGCCGCCACGGTGATCGACCATCTGACCCCGCCGCTGACCCGCGCCGAACTGCACGGCCCGCTGCAGGAGTTGGAGGCGCTGGTCGACGAATACTTCCAGGCCATGGGCGTCGATCCGCGCCGCCTGCCACTGCTGTCGGAACGGATTCTCGACGCCGCCCGGCGCACCGGCCTGGACAAGGACGTCGGCATCGACCCGGACGAGGCAGAGGAGGTCGCGCTTGGCAAGCTCGACAACCATCTGTGCGAGTTGAAGGAACTGCAGATCCGCGACGGCCTGCACATCTTCGGCACCGCGCCGGAGGGCCGCCTGATGACCGACCTGCTGGTAGCGCTCGCCCGGGTACCACGCGGCCGAGGCGAAGGCGCAGACGCCTCGCTGCAGCGCGCGCTGGCCGCCGACCTGGGCCTCGACGGATTCGACCCGCTCGATCCTGCCGCGGCGAACGCCTGGAACGGTGCGCGCCCCGCGGCGTTGGCCGGGATCGATGCTGCCCCCTGGCGCACCGAAGGTGACACGGTGGAGCGGCTGGAGATCCTCAGCAGCCGGCTGGTGTCCGGCAACACCCCCTGCCCCGGCGATTGGCCGCGCACCACGGCCGTGCTCGCCAAGGTCGAAACCCGGTTGCGCCCGGCGGTCCTGCAATCCGGGCCCGACGAGATCGCCAACCTGCTGCGCGGACTCGACGGCCGGTTCGTGCCGCCGGGGCCGTCCGGTGCACCGAGCCGCGGCCGACCGGACGTGCTGCCGACGGGGCGCAACTTCTACTCGGTCGACACCCGCGCGGTGCCGACGGCGGCGGCCTGGACGCTGGGCCTGAAATCCGCTGGGCTGGTGCTCGACCGCTACCGCCAGGAGAACGGCGAATGGCCGAAGCGGCTGGCGGTGTCGGCCTGGGGCACCGCCAACATGCGGACCGGCGGCGACGACATCGCGCAGATCCTGGCGTTCCTCGGCGTGCGGCCGCAATGGGAGGCGGTCTCCGGCCGGGTCACCGGGTTCGAGATCCTGCCGCTCTCCGTGCTGGACCGGCCGCGGGTCGACGTGACGGTGCGGATCTCCGGCTTCTTCCGGGATGCGTTCCCGCACCAGGTCGACCTGATCGACAGCGCGGTGCGCGCCGTTGCGGAACTGGACGAACCGGCCGCGCTGAACCCGATCGCCGCCCGGGTCTCCGACGACGCCAAGCGCATGGAAGCCGCCGGCATCGAACCGGCCGTCGCCCGATCGCGCGCCGCCTTCCGGGTGTTCGGTTCCAAGCCCGGCGCCTACGGCGCGGGTCTGCAGGCGCTGATCGACGAACGGATCTGGCAGGACGAGGCCGACCTCGCCGAGGCCTACCTGGAATGGGGCGCCTACGCCTATGGCAAGGGTGCCGAGGGCGCCTCTGAACCGGACCTGTTCCGCGCCCGGCTCGCCGGGGCCGAACTGGTGGTACACAACCAGGACAACCGCGAGCACGACCTTCTGGACAGCGACGACTACTACCAGTTCGAGGGCGGCATCACCGCCGCCGTCCGTCACCTCTCCGGCGTCCAGCCGACCGTGTTCCACACCGATTCGAGCCGACCCGAGAGCCCGAAGGTCCGCACCCTGGCCGAGGAGATCGCCCGCATCGTGCGCGGCCGCGCCGCCAACCCGAAGTGGATCGCCGGCGTGATGCGCCACGGCTACAAGGGCGCCTTCGAGATCGCCGCCACCGTCGACTACCTGTTCGCTTTCGCCGCCACCGCGCGCTGCGTCGACGACCACCATTTCGAGCAGCTGTTCGATGCCTACCTGGAGAACGACGCGGTTCGGGAGTTCCTGGAGGACAAGAACCCGGCGGCGCTGAAGGAGATCGCCGAACGGTTCCAGGAGGCCATCGACCGCGACCTCTGGCACCCCCGGCGCAACGCAGTGCAGGATAGGTTGGCGGCCATCACGAAGGGACACCCGCAATGACCGACACAAGCTCCGACATCGACCCCGAGGTCGCCGCCCGGCACGCCGAGAAGATGGCGAAAAAGCGCGCCGCCCGGAACAAGATCATGGCCACCAAGGACAAGACCGGCGGCCTGCTGATCGTCCACACCGGCAAGGGCAAGGGCAAGTCGACCGCCGCCTTCGGCATGGTCTGCCGGGCCATCGGTCACGGCATGAAGGTCGGCGTCGTCCAGTTCGTGAAGGGCAAGTGGGAAACCGGCGAGCGCAAGGTGCTGGACGCGTTCCCGGACCTGGTGTCGATCCGCACCATGGGCGAAGGCTTTACCTGGGACACGCAGAGCCTGGAGCGCGACGTCGCCGCCGCCCGCGCCGCCTGGGAGGCTGCCAAGCAGTTGATGGCCGACCCGGAGATCAAGATGGTGCTGATGGACGAGTTGAACATCGTCCTGCGGTACGACTACTTGCCGATCGCCGAGGTGGTCGGGACCCTGAAGGCCAAGCGTCCCGACCTGCATGTCATCGTCACCGGCCGCAACGCCAAGGACGAGTTGGTCGAGGCCGCCGACCTGGTCACCGACATGACCATGGTCAAGCACCCGTTCCGCAGCGGATTCCAGGCCCAGGCCGGCATCGAGTTCTGAGCGAACCCCGGTGTTCGGCACCGGCGATTCGACCCGCCACCACCGTGCCGAGCGTCTCGCCCGCGGTAGCGCACCATGCCGAACGGCATCGGAAATACCCCGCTCGCCAGCGTGGGTTAGCTGTGGATAACTCGGCAAACGCCCGACACAGCGCGCGGATCGCTGGACCGGCACCGGCAGTTAGGGGATATTTGATGTAGAATCGAGTGTGCTTGGCATGACTTGTGGGGCAAGGGGAGACGGCATGTCGAGTAATCCAGCATGACGGGCGACAGCAAGCGGCTGAGTTCGGTCGACCGGCGCAGCATGAAGATCCTGGCCAGCAGCACCAAGGCTTCCGGCCCGAACAACGCCCGCATCGCCGAGCGCCTGGAAAAGGCCGCGGGAACCGGCGACCCGTCCGACTACCGCCAGGCCGAACGATCGTTCGACTCGTTGCCGGCGATCGAGCGCCGCCGTATCGGCACCCATGCCGAAAAGCAGGCGGAGAAGCACGTGGCAAGCGGATTCAGGGGCAGCATCTCGCCGCCTGAGCCGACCGCCCCGACGAAGCCAAAGGTCGACGACACGCTGGAGTGGCAGCCGTTGATCCGCGACCACAGCCCGGCGACCGATCCTGCCGCCGTGCCACCAGTTCCCAAGCCGCGCGGCACCGCGGGCCCAGCCGAAGCATCGCCGCCGAAGGCCGGTAAGACAGGACCGGGCACCCCGCCGCCGGCGCCGTCCAAGAAGCCGGGATCCGGCGCGCGCACGGCCTATGCCGGCAAGGCGAAGGCCACCGACAAGAGTTGGGACTGGCAGAAGATCCCCGAAGACCCCGTCAATCGGTCAAGCCGCAAGAAGCCCGCCGACGAAGACCCGTTCGATGCGCTCCGCCGTGAGATGATGGGCGACAAGAACAAATCGGGCTGAGGCCGCTACCGTTCGATACCCAGCAGTTGCGGCGCAATTCTCCGCTGGATCGCCGGTATCGGCACCACATGGCGCATCACCAGATTGCGTGCCGACTGCGCGATGCCGGGCTTCAGGCGCGCCACCCGGAACATCCGGTCTGTGATGGCGAGGATGCGGGCACCGATCGCGTGCCGTTCAGCCGTGTAGCCGTCCAGCGTGCCTGCCGCGTGGCGCGACGCGAACGCGCAGGCGTCCCAGATCCCGAGATTCATGCCGCGTCCGCCGGCCGGCGAGTGGACATGCGCCGCATCGCCGGCCAGGAAGCAGCGGCCGTCCTGATACCGTTCCGCCTGGCGCAGCGCCACGTGGAAAGTCGACTGCCAGTGGGTCTCGCGCACGACCGAACCCGATGGCAGCAACGCCAGAGCGTTGTCGGTCTGCGAGATGGCGCGGATCCGGTCGGGCGCGATCGGCACGGTGAACAGCAGCGCGCCGTTGGCATGCAGGAACAGGTTGACCTCTCGGTAGCCGTAGGGCCAGTCGAGGGTGACGTCCGCCAGGCTCCAGGTCTCTTCGTAGCGTGCGCCGGTAAACGGGATGCCCAACCCCTGTCGGATCGCGCTGCGCGGCCCGTCGGCGCCCAGCACCCGACCGGCGATGGCTTCCCCCTCACCGCTTGGACCACGCAGGCTGACGGTCACGGAGTCGGCGTGCCGCGAGAACGCGACCATCTCGGTCTCGCGTTCGACCGTGACCCCTCGTTCGGCCAGGGCCGCTTCCAGAATGCCCTCGGTCGCGCTCTGCGGCAGCGCCAGGATGAAGTTGAATCGGTGATCGGCCCGGTCGAGGTTGAGCGTCACCAGCGGCTTGCCGTCGAAATGCAGGTTCGCGCGGGCGATCCTGATCCCGGCGGCCAGCAGGCGCTCGGTCAGGCCGCTGGGCTCCAGCAGTTCCAGGGTCTGGCTGTTGATCCCGACCGCCTTCGACAGCTTGGTGCGGGCCCCTTCGCGATCGACGATCCGCACTGAGGCGCCGCGGCGGTGCAGTTCGATCGCCCCCGCCATTCCGACGGGTCCGGCACCCACGATCAGCACGTCCGTCATGCCCATGGCCGCCCCCTGCCGCCCCCCGTCCAGAAACGGGCCTGACGAACGGCGCTGTGAGTGTCACTCTATCGGCTGACGAAGCTTAGCCGCTTCACGCATGGTTGAGGAGATCCGGTTTGCGGTACCGACCGAAGCGTCATGGGCTCAGTCCGACGATCGTCGGGGTCGCTGCCGTCGCCGTCACAGCCCTGTCCGCCCCGGCATCGGCCCAGGATCCGGCACCGGCCCCGCTCCGGGCGGAAGAACCGGCCGTGCTGGAACGCTCGCTCTACAAGATGCTGGTGTTCGAAGCCGGCACGAACGCCTTGGATCTGGCGCTGTTCGCCAGCGTGCTCGGCGGTCACCTGTATGTCGGCCCGACATTCCTCGCCGTGAATGCCACTGCAGCGGCTGCCATGTACTACGGGCATGAGGTGGTCTGGGGCTACCTCGGACCGCCAACCGAAGAGTATGACGCCCGCACCAACATCCTGAAGGGCACCACATTTCGCCTGGCAAGCTCGACACGCGCCTTCGCCGTCGGTTACGGTTTTACAGGTGACCCGATCGCGGCCGCCGGCTTCACGATCTTCAGCGCAGTGGGTGAAACCGTCATGTACGTTGCCAACGAATACGGCTGGGCGTTCTACGACCAGCTCCGCCAGCGCTCGGCGGCCGCCGCCGTCAAAAAGACCGCCGTGGTACCGGCGACCTTCTCGGCGGTCCCGACATGGTAACGGCGCCGGTCCGACGGATCCTGACGACCCACGCCGGCAGCCTACCCCGTCCGCAGCGGCTGGTGCAGTTGTACGCCCACCGCGTCAATGGCGAGCCGGTCGACGAGGCCCGGATCGCCGCCGAGGGCGAGGCGGCGACGCGTGACGTTGTCGCCCGGCAACACGAGGCCGGCATCGACATACCGAGCGACGGCGAACAGGTCCGCGAGGCTTTCTTCCTGTACGTCCAGCGCCGGATGTCGGGTTTCGGCAGCAAGTGGACCCGCACCGGATCCCGGGAGTTCGACAACTACCCGGAGTTCGCCGAGGCCCGGCGCCAGACCCTGGCGACCAAGACCGCCGTCTCGAACTTCACCCCGCCGATGGCAATCGGCCCGATCGTCTACGAGGACAGGGCCGCCAACGAAGCGGAGATCACCGGGTTCAAGAGTGCATTGGCCGAAGTCGGCGGTGGCTTCGCCGACGCGTTCATGACCGCTCCCTCGCCCGGCATCGTCGCCACCGCCATGAAGAACCAGTACTACCCCGACGATCAGGCCTATCTGGACGCGGTCGCCGAGGCGCTGAAGGTCGAGTACGAAGCGGCGATCCGGCACGGCCTGATCCTGCAGATCGACGCACCCGATCTCGCCCTGGAACGGCACCTGACCTACGCCGATCGACCGGTCTCGGATTTCGTGGCGTTCGTCGAACGGGTGGTCGCGACCATCAACAAGGCAATCGCCGGTTTGCCGCGCGAGCGGGTTCGCCTGCACGTCTGCTGGGGCAACTACGAGGCACCGCACGATCAGGACGTGGCGTTGCGCGACATCCTGCCGGCGATCCGGGAGGCCAACGTCAGCGCCATCATGATGCCTTTCGCAAACGCCAGACATCAACATGAAATCAAGGTATTCCGGGATATACCTCTCGCAAAGCATCAATCCCTGATCGTCGGATGCATCGACACCACCTCGTCATTCGTCGAGCATCCGGAGGTGGTTGCCGACCGGCTGGAACGGGCCGCCGAGATGATCGGCGATCCGGCCCGCATCATGGCGAGCACCGACTGCGGCTTCGACACGTCGGCCGGCATGGGCCGGCTCACCTCAGACGTGGTCTGGGCCAAGCTGCGCAGCCTGCGCGAGGGCGCGGACCTCGCCGGTTCTCGGCTGTTCTGACGATCAGTAGCTCCTCGGCAGGCCGAGCACGCGCTCGGCGATGAAGCACTTGATCAGTTCCGGCGACACCGGGGCGATCCGGGTGATCAGGACCTCGCGCAGCAGCCGCTCGACCCCGTACTCCGCCGCGTAGCCCATGCCGCCCAGGGTCATGACCGCCCGCTCACAGGCCCGGAACGCCGCCTCGGCGGCCAGGTACTTGGCTGAGTTGGCCTCGGCCCCACACGGCTGGCCGGCGTCGTACAGCGCGGCCGCCCGCAACACCATCAGCCACGCAGCCTCCAGTTCCATCCAGTTCTCAGCCAACGGATGCTGGATGCCCTGGTTCTGGCCGATCGGCCGACCGAATACCACCCGTTCCTTGGCGTAGGTCACGGCCCGCGCCAGCGCCTGGCGGCCGACGCCGATGGCCTCGGCGGCGATCAGGATGCGCTCCGGGTTCAGTCCGTGCAGCAGGCAGCGGAAACCCTGCCCCTCTTCGCCGATCCGGTCGGCGACCGGCACTTCCAGCCCGTCGATGAACAGCATGTTGGAATCGACCGCATGGCGGCCCATCTTGTGGATCGCCCGGACCTCGACCTTGGAGCGATCGAGCGGCGCGTAGAACAGGGTCAGCCCGTCGGTCGGCTTTGGCGTCGCCTCGAGCGGCGATGTCCGGGCAATGATCAGAACCCGGTCCGCTTCCTGGGCGGTCGACGTCCAGATCTTGCGCCCGGTGATCCGGTAGATGTCGCCGTCGCGCACCGCCGTGGTCTTCAGGCGCCCGGTGTCCAGCCCGGCATCCGGCTCGGTCACCCCGAAACAGGCGCGCTCAGTACCGGCAATCAGCGGCGGCAGAAAACGCTGCTGCTGGTCCTCGGTGCCGAACACCACAACCGGGTGCAGGCCGAAGATGTTGATGTGGATCGATGACGCCGCCGCCATCGCGCCGGCAGAGTTCGCCAGCCGCTCCATCATCAGCGCGGCCTCGGTCAGGCCGAGGCCGGCGCCGCCGACGCTCTCCGGCATGGCGATGCCGAGCCAACCGCCCTCGGCAATCGCCCGGGTATACTCGTGCGGAAATCTCGCGGTCTCGTCGGCCTTGCGCCAGTAGTCGTCGTCGAACCGATCAGCAATTTTTCCAACAGCTTCGACCAAAGAGTTCTGATCTTCGGTGAGCAGCGATACACCGGTCATCGGATGGGCAACCTCACAAATCGGGGCGGCGGTCGAACCATGGACGCGCCTGTTCAAGCTGTCCGGCGAGCCGCAGCAGCAGATCCTCCCGACCATACGCCGCACCGACGTGGATGCCGACCGGCAAGTTGTCGGACGTCCA
Source organism: Thalassobaculum sp. (assembly GCF_040219215.1). GTDB lineage: Bacteria > Pseudomonadota > Alphaproteobacteria > Thalassobaculales > Thalassobaculaceae > Thalassobaculum_A. Next base: position 60,990 of record NZ_JAVJSX010000044.1, on the reverse strand, counting down.
ATGCAACGGCACCGACATCGCCGGGCAGCCGGTCATGTTGAAATGGTGGGTAACCGGCATTTCGGCCTGGCAGCGATGGCCGAACTCCTCGCCGCCGGTCTCGTCCGCCAGCATTGTACCGAGTGCAAACGGCGGGCGCCGCATGGTGGTTGATACCAGCACGTCGTAGGCCTCGAAGAACTGCCCGAACACCCGTCCGGCCCGGTGGAACGTCGTCACCGACGCCGCGTACTCGGTCGCAGTCAGAGTGCGGCCCGCCTCGGCGATCTCCCGGGTCGAGCGCTGGTAGCCGGCACCGTCCGGTGCCCGGCCCAGTTCCGCGCTACGGAATGCCAGCGTGTTCCATGAGTTGGTCGCGACAATCACCATGATCGCCCGGTTCAGGGCGGCCGCGTCGATCGCCGGTCGGGCTTCGGTGACGACGTGGCCAAGGCTCTCAAGCAGCCGGCCCGTCTCCTCCACCGCCCGGCGGTTTTCCGGATCGAGCGGCAGGCCGTCCAGCCCATCCAGATGCAATGCCACCCGCAACCGGCCCGGATCGGCACCGACCTCCTGCAGATACGGACGCAACGGTGCCGGTGCCGCGTAGGGATCGCCCGGGGCAGGCCCGGCCGTCGCGTCCAGCATGGCGGCGCTGTCCCGAACACTGCGGCTCACCACATGCCCGGTGGCCAAGCCGCCCCAGCCCTCGCCGACGAATGGTCCCATCGGCATGCGGCCGCGGCTGGGTTTCAGGCCGAACAGGCCGCACTGGGCCGCCGGTATGCGGATCGAACCGCCGCCGTCGGAGCCATGCGCCATCGGCACGATGCCGGCTGCGACCGCCGCCGCCGCGCCGCCGGACGAACCGCCGGCCGTGCGCTCCAGGTTCCAGGGATTTCGGGTGGCCCCGGTCGCGACCGACTCGGTGGAGATGCTGACACCCTCTTCCGAGGTCGCGGTCCGCCCGAAGCTCACCAGTCCGGCGGCCCGGCATCGCTCGACATAGGTGAAGTCGACCGGTGCCACGAACCCGTCCCAGAAGTGCGAGCCGTTGCCAGTCGGTACACCGGCCTCCCAGGCGTAGAGATCCTTGAACAGGAACGGAACGCCCGCGAAAGGGCCACTTCCGATTCCACTCGCAATCGCAGCGCGCGCGCGGTCGTCAAGGCGGCGGACAATGGCGTTGACCGACGGGTTCACGGCATCTGCACGGGCGATCGCCGCCTCCAGCACCTCCGTCGCCGAGACCGTGCCGGAACGGATCAACTCGGCGAGACCAAGCGCGTCGTACCGTCCGTAGTCGCCGAAGCCACCCATCGTTCGAAATCCCTCAATGACCCTGGTTCGCGAACCCTAGAGGTCAGGCCGTCGGTCGAACCAGGGCTTGGCTTGCTCAAGTTGCGATGCCAGGCGGATCAGCAGGTCTTCGCGACCAAAGGCCGCGCCGATGTGAATGCCCACCGGCAGGCCCCCGGCCGTCCAATGCAGGGGCACCGACATGGCCGGGCAGCCGGTGGAGTTGAACAGCGGCGTCACCGGCATTTCGCCCATCAGGTCTTGAATGTAGTCGTCAAGGCCCTGTTCATTCTGGCGCAGCGTGCCGAGCTTGACCGGCGGCTCGCGCATGGTGGTGGACAGCATAACGTCGTAGTTCTCGAAGAACTCCGCCAACTGCCGGCCGGCCACGTGGATGGCGGTCAGGGAGGCGGCGTAATCCGAAGCGGTGAAGGTCCGGCCCTCCTGCGCCCACGCCCACGTCGCCTTCTCCAGCCCCTCGCCGTCCGGATCACGGTCGAGGGCGGCGTAGCGCATCGACACGGCGTTCCAGAGATTGCCGGCGATGATCACCCGGAACGCCTTGTTGAGCGCCGCCAGGTCGAACACCGGCATTGCCTCGTCGATCTCGTGCCCAAGCTCGCGCAACGTGTGTGCCGCCTGGTTCGCGGCCGTGGCGTTCTCCGGGTCGAGCGGTCGGCCGTCGAGGCCGGTGGTGTGCAGCGCCACCCGCAAGCGCCCGGGATCGGCGCCGACCTCGTTCAGGAACGGCCGCGCCGGGGGCGGTGCCGCGTATGGATCACCTGGGGCCGGTCCGGAGGTGGCGTCGAGCATCGCCGCACTGTCGCGCACGCTGCGACTGACCACGTGACCGGTCGCAAGGCCCGACCAGCCCTCGCCGATATAGGGGCCGGCCGGGTTGCGGCCGCGCGTCGGCTTCAAGCCGAACAGGCCGCACTGGGCAGCCGGAATGCGGATCGAGCCGCCGCCGTCGGTCGCATGAGCGATCGGCACGATGCCCGCCGCCACCGCCGCCGCCGCCCCGCCCGACGACCCGCCGGCCGAGCGTTCCAGGTCCCACGGATTGCGCGTCGGACCATGGGCGACCGGCTCGGTGGTCCAGGCGATCCCGAGCTCCGGGCTGTTGGTCCGGCCGAAGACCACCAATCCCGCGTCGCGGCAGCGTTCGGTATAGGTGAAGTTGGTCGGCGAGATGTAGTCCTTCCAGAGCCGCGACCCGTTGCTGACGGGCGAGCCCTCGTAGCCCACATAGAGGTCCTTAAGCAGGAACGGCACGCCGGCGAACGGCCCGGTCGGCAGATCGGCTGCCACCCGGCCACGGGCAACCGCGTCCATCCGGTGCACGATGGCGTTGATCGTCGGATTGACCGTGTCGGCCCGCTCGATCGCCGCCTCCAGCACCTCCTCCGGTTTTACCTCGCGCCGGGTGATCAGCTCGGCAAGGCCGAGTCCGTCGTGATCGGCGTATTCGGTGAAGGTGGCCATGACGTCCTCCGGTTACAGGTCGATCTTGTCGGCCAGTGACTCGCCGCTGAAGAAGCGCTTTGCGTTGGCGAACATCTGCTGGAACTTCTGCTGCATGATGTCCCGGGTGCCCGGTGCGTTGTGCGGCGTCAGCACGACGTTACGGAACTCGGCAAACGGCGACGGGCCGACCACCGGCTCGATCTCGAATACGTCGAGACCCGCACCACCGAGTTTGCCGGACTTCAGTCCCTCCAGCAGCGCGGGCTCCGAGACCACCGGCCCCCGTGCGCAGTTGATCAGGATGGCCCCGTCCTTCATCGCGGCGATTTCCTTCTCGCCGATCATGTGATGGGTCAAGTCGGTCAACGGCACGTGCAGGGTGATAAAATCCGACGTGGCGATCAACTCGTCGAACGGCAACCGCTCGACCCGCAGCGCGTGCTCGACCGCCGGGTCCATCTCCAGGATATCGTGATAGGCCAGAACCGACTCGAACGGGATCAGACGCTTGGCCACCTGCTTGCCGATCCGGCCGAGACCGATGATTCCGACGCGGGCTCCGCCAAGGCCACGCGCCTCGGCCCGTACCGTGTTGGAATGCCAGCGGCCGGCGCGAAGCTCTGCGTCCTGCCAGGCCAACCGGCGGCCGGTCGCCAGCATCATCATGATGGCGTGCTCGGCCACCCCTTCAGGCGTACCGCCAGGGGTAATGGCCAACGGGATCTGCCGATCGCGCAACGCCGTGGTCGCGACCGTATCGTGGTACCCGACACCCTGGTGCAGCACCAGCCGCAGCTTCGGCGCCGCCTCAACATGCCAGGGCAACAGAACCTTGGCCCCGACCATCACCACCTCGGCATCGGCCAGCTTGGCGCGGATCTCGGCCTCGTCGTCGCTCTCCAGGTAGACGATCTCATAGCCCTCGGGCCGCTCAGCCTCGATCAGGGCGCGCAGGGGGGCATGGGCGGGAACGAAGTACAGCAATCGGACGGTCATGGTTCTATTCGATCTCGGTGGCGGGAACGCGGCTGATCCTAGAACTGGACCGCGCGGGCCGGAATGCTAAACACCCTTCCACGGGTTTGTCATGCCAAGGGGTTCCAATCGGATGCTTTCGCAGCCGCACGACGACATCGAGACCGAATGGACCGCTCGGCTGCGTGACCTGGTGGCAGAAGACCCGGGCGCCGACAGCGCCCATGACATTCATCACCTGGACCGGGTCTGGGCCAACGCGCGCACGATCATGGCCGCTCCGGAACACCGGGACCGTGTCGACACCCTGGTGGTGCTGGCCGCCGCCTACCTGCACGACTGCGTGGCGGTGCCGAAGAGCTCACCGGACCGGCCGCGCGCCTCCCGGATGGCCGCCGAACGGGCAAGCGGACTGTTGCACAGCATCGGCTTCCCGGAATCAAAGATTCCAGCCGTCGCGCACGCCATCGCCGCCCACAGCTACTCGGCACGGATTCCGACGGAAACGCTTGAGGCCAAGATCCTGCAGGATGCCGACCGGCTCGACGCGGTCGGCGCCATCGGCCTCGCGCGGACCATCGCGGTCGGCGCCGAACTCGGCCGGCCGCTGTTCCACCCGACCGACCCCGCCGCGCGAAGCCGCCCGGTGGACGAGGTCACGTGGTCGGCGGACCATCTGATGGAGAAGATCGTCAAGCTGCCGGCGACCATGAACACTGCCGCCGGCCGGGCGCTGGGCGAACGTCGGATCGCGATCGTGCACGCCTTCCTGGCCGGCCTGGAGGAAGAAACCGGCGCTAGCGGGCTTCCGCAGCCGTGACCGGGGCGACCAGCGGCCGGCAGGTGACGGAGACATCGCCGACCGGAAATGTTCCATAGGCCTGAACCATTGCCCGGCCACCGATGAAGTGACCGAGGAACTGGCAGTCATCAAACGTCCTGGTCACCACCGCTTCCGATCGGTAGGTACACACATCGCCTGCGGACGAGCAGGCTATGACGAGAGCAAGCATCCACATCGCGAAAGCATGAGCGCACGACGTGCGCGCGTCAAGCGCACAACATGCGCTCAAACTACAGCAGGCGGTCCTGCCGAGGGTCCGTCTCGGCGCGTCCGGCAATCCGTGCCAGCACCGAACCATGCTCCTCAAGCGTCCCATCGGCGCGCAGATGCCTGACCGCATGCCCCCGCGCCACCAGCAGCGGGGCCACCAGCCGGGCACGGTGGCACTGCGCCGGATCGGCTTCCGCGCACATCACGGCCACCCGGTACCGATCCGCACCATCCGCCAGACGGTCCAGCGCCTGAGATACCACCTCGTCCGACGGTGCTACTCCGCCGGCGTGCTTGCCACCGAGTGCATCGCCCAGCCAGACATACGCGATGCCGGCCCCGGACAGCGCCAATCGCAACGGTTCGCGGTTGAAATGCTTGAAACGGCGGGAGTACGGCGCCGAGCGGACATCGGCAACCGCCGTCACGCCGGCCGACTGCAGCAGCGCCAGGAACGTCTCAATCGGATGGTTCGAATGCCCGACCGTCCAGATGTCAACCGGTCCGCCCATCTCAGAACGTGAACAGCGATTCGATCTTCCGACGCAGCTGGTTCGGGCTGAACGGCTTGACCACATAGGCGTCGACGCCGTGTTCGCGCGCCGCCACCACGAACTCGCTGGTCGCCTTGCCGGTCAGCATCACGAACTTCATATGCGGAAAGCGTCGGCGCACCGCCTTCAGGAACTCCAGGCCGGACATCCTCGGCATGTTCCAGTCGGACACGATCAGCTGGAACTGGCCCTGCTCGTGCTCCAGCACCGCCAGCGCCTGCTCGCCGTCGCGCACCGCCACGATGTCCGTGATGCCCATGACCTTCAGCGCGCCCTGGGCAAGCTTGGTCGCCATCGGCTCATCCTCGGCGAGCAACACCCTCAGCCCGGCATAGGTCGGCAGCGGCTTCGGCGGCGACGGGCGGTCGGGGTCGATGGTCATTCGGCGGCGGTCCTGAGGGCGTGGGCGCGCAGGGCGGCAAGCCCCTGCTCGACAGCGGTTGGCAGCGACTCGCAGCCCGTCACCGCTTCCTGCATATGCCCCGTGGATGCCGCCTCTTCAACCGCAGATGCCGCCTGCCACGCCGTGCGCAGGCCGATCGATCCGGCTGCGCTCTTCAGACCATGAGCAGCGTCCAACATTTCGCGGATGTCTTCGTTGCCCTGGGCCGCCGCCATCGCTGCCAGCGCCTCACGCGCCGTATCCTCGAAGGCGATCACCAGTTCCTGCACCATCTCGGTGCCGAGTTGCTCGGCCAGGGCATCGTAAATCGCCGGTTCGAACGCCCCGGTGCCAGCTTCCAGCAGCGAGACCGGATCCGGCTCGTCCAATTCTTCCGCCTGCATCCCGGCGTCGGCCACAACCCGCGCCAACGTGCGGAACAGCACACGCGGGTCGATCGGCTTGGCCACTGCGGCGTCCATGCCGGCATCGAGACACGCCTGGACCTCATGCTCCATCGCACCGGCGGTCGCGGCGACGATCGGCACCGATGCCAGCGCTCCGTAGAGCGCCCGGATCGCCCGGGTGGCACCGATGCCGTCCATCTCGGGCATGTGCAGATCCATCAGCACGACATCGACCCCTCCGGCCGCCACCGCGGCGACCGCCTGTGCGCCGTCCGGCACCACCGTGACCCGGTGGCCGCGCTTCTCCAGCAGCCCTCGGGCGACCCGCTGGTTCACGATATTGTCCTCGGCGACCAGCACGTGCAGCGACCGCAGTTCCTGGATCTCGCCATCGGTTTCCGCCGTCGGTTCGGCACCCTCCGGGATCAACAGCCGAACCCGGAACGTCGAGCCCCGACCGGGTGTGCTGTCCACCTCGATACTGCCGCCCATGCGGTCGACGATCCGCTTGGAGATCGACAGCCCAAGACCGGTCCCGCCGTAGCGCCGGGCGATCGAGGCGTCGGCCTGGGCGAACTCCTGGAACAGTCGGGCGCGCGCCGTCTCGTCCATGCCGATGCCGGTGTCGATCACCTCGAGAACCAGAGGCACCGCCGCGTCCTCGAGGCCGGAGCGCATCACTTGCACGGTGACCGACCCGGCGTCGGTGAACTTCACCGCGTTGCCGACAAGGTTCAGCAGCACCTGGCGCAGCCGGCCGGCGTCCCCATGAAGGAATCGCGGCACGTCGTCGGCCACCCGGGCCTGCAACGTCAACCCCTTCTCCGAGGCCCGCCCGATCATCAACGTCACCGTTCCCTCGACCAACCTGCGCACGTCGAAGTCGATCGCCTCCAACTCGAACCGTCCGGCCTCCAGCTTCGACAGGTCGAGGATGTCGTTGAGGATCGTCATCAGCGCTTCGCCGGAGTCCAGCACCACGCCCGCCGTCTCCCGGTCGCGGGCCGCAAGATCGCCGTCCAGCAGCAGCCGGGTCATGCCGATGACGCCGTTCATCGGTGTGCGGATCTCGTGGCTCATCATCGCCAGGAACTCGGACTTTGCGCGGGTCGCTGCTTCCGCCCGCTCCTTGGCATCCCGGACTTCGGCCATGGCGTCCTTGAACACCTCCAGGGCGGAGGCCATAGCACCGACTTCGTCGCGTCGGCCGAGATCGGGAACCGCCACGTCGCGCTCGCCGCCCGCCAGCGCGGTCATCGACCGCTCCATGCGTCCGAGCGGCCGCACGATCGTCTGGATCATCCAGGCCGCCACCGCCAGCGCCGCGACCGCCACCACGCCGACGACCGCCAGGGTAAACGTCTTTGTCTGCTCGATCAGCCGCTCGGCCTCCAGCCAGAACCGGAAGCCGCCGGAGGCCGCCGCCTCGACCAGGATCTCCAAATTCTCCCGAATCCCGACAGCCATGTCCGCACGCGTCGACGAAGCGTCCGGCAAACCCGCCCAGGCACCGACATCGGCAGCGATCGTTCCCGCCAGTCCACGCATCGCATCGGACTGCGACCGTTCGGCCACCACTGCCAGGTCCGAGACCAGCTGTTCGTGCCGCTCGGCCCGCTCCTCGGGAGTGTCGGCGCGCTGCATGACCGCGAAGGCGGTCTGGGCGGATCGAGCGTGGCTGATGGCCTGCAACGGCTGATCGTACAGCCGCTGGGCCAGGTCGGCGAGCGACCAGGTCGCGGTCAGGGCAACCGCCGCCAACGCCGCCGCCGCCACGACGGCGATCAGGAACGCCCCCAGCAGCTTGAACCGGATGGACATGCGCTGTCCCCTGGGCCCGCCGGCTATTCGACCGTGACGACCAGCTTCATCTTCGGATGGATCCGGCAACGAACATCGACGATACCTGCCGTCGCCAGGGTCACGCCGTTGGTCTGGCCGGGCGGCTGGATGCCGAGATTGAAGACGTTGCCGACCGAGTCCGAGTAGACGTTGTGGTCGTAGAAATCCTCGTTGACGAAGGTGACGGTATTGCCGGCCTTGACGGTCAAAACCTTCGGCTCGAATGCTTTGCCGGTCTGCACCACCCGGCTCTCGGCGGCCAGTGCTGCAAGCGAGCCCAGCGCGATCCCGACCGCGACGGACGCCGCGGCGACCCGGAATGACTGCCCCATTGCCTCGTTCCCCGATCGTTTCGACCGGCGGTAGACTACCGCAACGCGCGCCTCAGGTCTCAACCTCGTGGTCGCACACCGCCTTGCCGGGCAGAGGTGTCATCCTGCCAGCTTGGTCTTCAGCAGATCGTTGACCATGCCGGGATTGGCCTTGCCGCCGGACCGCTTCATGGTCTGGCCGACGAAGAACCCGAACAGCTTGTCCTTGCCGGACCGGTACTCGGCGACCTTGTCCTGGTTCTCGGCCAGCACGGCGTCGACGATCGCCTCGATCGCGCCGGTATCGGAGACCTGGCGCAGCCCCTTCTCCTCGACGATCGCGGCGGCATCCTTGCCGGTCTCGAACATCTCGGCGAACACGTCCTTGGCGATCCGCCCGGAGATCGTGCCGTCGCCGATCAGGTCGATCAGCCCGCCCAGCGCGTCGGCGGAGACCGGGCTGTCGGCGAGGTCGAGGCCGGCCTTGTTCAACGCGCCGAACAGTTCGGAGATCGTCCAGTTGGCGGCGATCTTCGGATCGCGCTTGCCGTTGCCGCCCTTGACCACTGCCTCGTACCAGTCGGCGGTCGCGCGCTCCTCGATCAGCGAGGAGGCATCGTAGACCGACAGACCGTACTCGGCGATGAACCGCGCCTTCTTCACATCCGGAAGTTCCGGCAACGCTGCCTTCAGCGCCTCGACGCGCTCGGCATCGAGCTTAAGCGGCAACAGGTCGGGGTCCGGGAAGTAGCGGTAGTCGTGGGCGTCTTCCTTGGAGCGCATCGAGCGGGTCTCACCCCTGTTGGCGTCGAACAGCCGGGTCTCCTGCCGGATGCTGCCGCCTTCCTCCAGGATCTCAACCTGACGGCGCGCCTCGTACTCGATCGCCTGCTGGACGAAGCGGATCGAGTTGACGTTCTTGATCTCGCAGCGCGTACCGTATGCGTCGCCGGGCTTGCGCACCGACACGTTCACGTCGCAGCGCATCGAGCCTTCCTGCATGTTGCCGTCGCAGGTGCCGATGTAGCGCAGGATCGAGCGCAGCTTCTTGATGTAGGCGGCCGTGTCCTCCGGCGAGCGAAGGTCGGGCTTGGAGACGATCTCCATCAGCGCCACGCCCGACCGGTTCAAGTCGATGTAGGACTTCGTCGGATGCTGGTCGTGCAGCGACTTGCCGGCGTCCTGCTCCAGGTGCAGCCGCTCGATGCCGACTTCCTTGGTCTCGCCGTCCGGCAGGTCGAGATGGACCACGCCCTCGCCGACGATCGGCTGCTCGTACTGGCTGATCTGGTAGCCCTGCGGCAGGTCTGCGTAGAAGTAATTCTTGCGGTCGAACACGCTGACCGGATTGATCTTCGCCTCCAGCGCCAGGCCGGTGCGGACCGCCTGGTCGACGCACTCGCGGTTGATCACCGGCAGCATGCCCGGCATGGCGGCATCCACCAGGCTGACCTGGGTGTTGGCATCGGCGCCGAAGGTTGTGGCCGAACCGGAGAACAGCTTGGACTTGGAGATCACCTGGGCGTGGACCTCCAGCCCGATCACCACCTCCCAGGCCCCGGTCTCACCCTGGATGCGATACGGCTCTGACATCGCTCAGACCCCTTCCAGCATGGCGGGTCGGGCACTGAAGGCGGCTGCCTTCTCGATTGCCCGGCCGACCCGCAGCACCATCGGCTCGTCGAACATCCGACCCAGAACCTGCAGCCCCAGCGGCAGCCCGCGCGCCGACAGCCCGGCCGGCACCGACAGGCCCGGCAGGCCGGCAAGGCTGGCGGGCACCGTGAACACGTCGTTCAGGTACATCTTCACCGGGTCGTCCTCGTTGGCGCCGATCGCAAAGGCGTCCGATGGCGCGGTCGGGGTCAGGATCGCGTCGACCTCGCCGAAGGCTTCGTCGAAGTCGCGGCGGATCAGCGATCGCACCCGCTGGGCCTTGCGGTAGTAGGCATCGTAGTAGCCGGCCGACAGCACATAGGTGCCGATCAGCACCCGGCGCTGCACTTCGGCGCCGAAGCCCTCGCCGCGGGTGTTAGCGTACATCTCGTCCAGGCTGCCGCCGTCGACCCGCAGGCCGTAGCGCACCCCGTCATATCGCGCCAGGTTCGACGACGCCTCGGCCGGCGCGATGATGTAGTAGGTCGCCAGCGCGTACCGGGTATGCGGCAGCGCGATGTCGACGATCTCCGCACCGGCGTCCTTCAGCCAGGCGATGCCCTTGGCCCAGATCTCGCTGATCTCGGCCGGCATGCCATCGACGCGGTACTCGGCCGGCACGCCAATCCGCAGGCCTTTCACGCCGCTGTCCAGCGTCGCCTCCAGATCCGGCAGCGGCTCGGCGGCCGAGGTAGAGTCCTTCGGATCGTGACCGGCCATCGCCGATAGCATGACCGCGGCGTCGTGCACCGTGCGGGTCATCGGCCCGGCCTGGTCGAGCGACGAGGCGAACGCCACGATGCCCCAACGCGAACAGCGGCCATAGCTCGGCTTCATGCCAACGATGCCGGTCAAGCTGGCCGGCTGGCGGATCGAACCACCGGTGTCGGTGCCGGTCGCGGCCAGGGCCGCCCAGCCGGAAACCGCAGCGGCCGAGCCGCCGGACGAGCCGCCGGGAACCAATTTGGTCTCGCTATCCTGGGCGCCACGCCACGGGTTGACCGGCGGTCCGTAGAAGGACGTCGCGCTGGACGAGCCCATGGCGAACTCGTCCAGGTTGGTCTTGCCAAGCATGACCGCACCGGCGCCCCACAGGTTGGCGGTCACGGTCGACTCGTAGGTCGGCTTGAAACCGTCGAGGATGTGCGACGCCGCGGTGGTCAGCACGCCCTCGGTACAGAACAGGTCCTTCACCGCGATCGGCAGGCCTTCCAGCGCTCCGCCCTCGCCGCTGGCCAGCCGCTCGTCCGATGCCTTGGCCATCGCCCGCGCCCTGTCGGCGGTCACGGTGATGTAGGCGTTCAGATCGGCCGTTGCCTCGATGCGCGACAGGTAGGCCGACGTCAGTTCGGTGCTGGAGATCTCGCGGGCGCGCAGGGCATCGCGGGCGGCGACGAGATCGAGGTCGAGGATGCCGGCCATCACTCGACCACCTTCGGCACCGCGTAGAAGCCATTGCCGCCGTCCGGCGCGTTCGCCGTCACCCGGTCGGGGTAGCCGCCGTCGGTAACGGCGTCCTCGCGCTGCGGCAGCGAATGGCCGGTGACGCTGGCGAGCGGCTCCACCCCGTCGGTGTCGACCTGATTGAGCTGCTCGACGAAGCCGAGGATGGCGTTCAGATCGGCGACCATCGGCTCCAGGCGATCCTCGGGAACACGAAGGCGGGCGAGTGTCGCGATGGACGCGACGGTGGCCTTGTCGAGCGACATGGGGTAAAGACCGTTCCAGACAAACATGAAAACCGGAAAACGGCGGATTTCCGCCGTTTCGGAGCGCGGAAGCTAACACCCACCATGGCCATCTGCAAGCCTGCCGACCTGCACCGCCTGCTCGGCCCCGGCGCAAGGCTTATGGGCCTGGATTTCGGGACCAAAACCATCGGTATCGCGGTATCGGACGCCGCCCTGCGCGTCGCCTCGCCGGTGACTATCATCCGCCGGCGCAAATTCTCCGAGGACGCCGCCGAGATCCTGGCCCTGGTGGGCAGCCGCAACATCGGCGGCTTCGTGGTCGGCCTGCCGCTGAACATGGACGGCACCGAGGGTCCTCGCTGCCAGTCGACCCGCGACCTCACGGCCGAACTGCTGCTGCGTCACGACCTGCCGACGATCTTCCAGGATGAGCGGATGAGCACCCAGGCGGTCGAGCGCGCGATGATCTCCGAAGCCGACCTGACCCGCGGCAAGCGCAAGAAATCCATCGACTCCGCGGCCGCCGCCTGGATCCTGCAAGCCGCCCTGGACGCCCTGCCGGAGCCCGCACCGCGCAGCACCGGGTTTGCGCCGCCCGCTCCGGAGTAGTCTCCACCGCATGAACGCTACCCTCGCCGCCCTGGCGCCGGTGTTCGGCCTGATCGTGGTCGGCGCGATCCTGCGGCCGATCGGACCGATCGGCGAGGACGGCTGGCGTGGCATCGAGTTGATCACCTACTGGGTGCTGCTGCCGGCCCTGCTGGTGCTCAAGCTCGGCGGCACCGACCTGACCGGCTACGAGATCGGACCGATGGTGGCGGCGATGGCCGGCGCGGTGCTGATCGTCACCGGATTCCTGGTCGCAATCCAGCGGATCACCCGCATTGGAGGGGCGGCGTACACCAGCGTCATCCAGGGGGCGATCCGCCAGAACACCTATATCGGCATCGCCGCCGCCGGGGCGCTGTACGGCCACGATGGGGTGGCGCTGGCCGCTGTCGGCATCGCAGCAGTGATCCCGCTGGTGAACGCTTTGTCGGTATGGTTCCTGACCCGGATGATCGGCGACAAGCCGGCCGGAATGCGCGTCGTCCTTTCCTCGATGGCCAAGAACCCGATTATTATTGCCTGCCTGCTCGGCATCGCCCTGAACGCCAGCGGCATCGGCCTGCACCCGCTGGTCGCCGACGGGCTGGAATTGATGGGCCGCGGCGCGCTTGCGCTCGGTCTGCTGGCGGTCGGCGCCGGCCTGCGGTTCTCGGCGCTGCGCACCGGCTGGGCGCCGCTGCTGCTCTCGAACGCGCTGAAGCTGATGGCGGTGCCGGCGCTGACCCTGGCGCTGGCCAATCCGCTCGGCCTCAGCGGAGTGGCGTTGCAGGTCGCGGTGCTGTTCAACGCCCTGCCCAGCTCGGCCTCGTCCTACGTGTTCGCCCGCGCGCTGGGCGGCGACCACGCCCTGATGGCGGCGATCCTGACCACCCAGGTGGCGATGGCGGCGGTGACCCTTCCGCTGTTCATCGCCTGGGTCGGCTAGGCCCACACGGCAACACCCAGATGTTGAGAACAATTGAACTCGCGCGTTTGATCACCACTACAACGCTCTGACATCCTGAAGGGCCGGCCGCAGGCTGGCCACGTAGGAACGGAGCGGACGCAATGGCAGATCTCGCCTCGGAACCGGTCACGCCCAGGCTTGGCTCTCGGCTGACCGGCATCGACCTGAAGCACCCGGTCGATGACGCCTTGGCCCAGGCCCTGCGCAGGGCGTTGGCCGATCGGCTGGTGCTGTTCCTGCCCAATCAGTTTCTGGATATGGCGGCGCTGAAACGGGCGACCGAGGTGTTCGGCCCGTTGTTCCGGGTCCCTTACATCGCACCATCGGCCGAAGACCCTGATGTGGTCGCCGTGCTGAAGGAGGCCGACGAGCAGCGGATCTCCACCTTCGGCGGCGACTGGCATTCCGACTTCTCGTTCCTGGAGCGGCCCCCCGGCGGCTCGCTGCTGCAGGCGGTCGACCTGCCGCCAGTCGGCGGCGATACCCTTTGGGCCGATCAGGCCACCGCCTGGGACACCCTTCCCGACGACCTGCGCGCTCTTGTGAACGGCCGAAGGGCGATCCAGACCGGTGCGCCCTATGGCGTACGTCACGCGCCCACCGTGGCGACCAGCCGCTCGATCAAGATCGCCCGTGGCGACCCCGAGGCCGACCGCGAGATCGCCCACCCGATGGTGCGCCTCCATCCAGTCAGCGGCCGGGCCGCGCTGTTCCTGAACCCGATCTACACGATCCGCCTCGACGGCATGAGCGAGGAAGAAAGTGCGCCGATCCTCTCACGTCTCTATGCCCACATGACCCGGCCGGAGTTCTGCTGCCGCCACCGCTGGCAACCGGGAGACCTGGTGATCTGGGACAACCGGATGACCCTGCACTTCGCGGTCAACGACTACGACGGACATCGCCGACTGCTGTGGCGCACGACGTTTGCAGGCGAATTGCCCGTGGCGGCGTGAGTGCTCCCGTTCAGAACGCCCAGACCAGAGCTAACATGCCACTGGCATAGAGCACGATCAGACACACGCTTTCGAACCCGATGTTCGCGAAGCCCCGCCTCTCCCTGTGCAGCAGGCCGAAGATCAGGATCGCGGTCATGACGATGGTCAGGACTACCAGGAAGATCTGGTCCAGCCGCATCGTGTGATAGATCGAACCGGATCTGTAGGCGAGGTCCGAGAACGCCGTGAACAGAACGTCGAACGTGTTGCCGCCGAGAATTCCGCCGACCGCCAGTGCCAGCGCGCCACGACGCACCGCCGCCACAGTCGTGACGAGTTCGGGCGTTGAAGTCACGATCGAGGTCAACAGCGCACCGATCAATCCTTCGCGGATTCCCAACTCGGATGCCATGGAGAGCGCACTACCGGAGATCAGATATCCGGCTCCGCCCACGATTGCGCCCAATCCGAGGATTGCGGTCCACAGCTTTAACGTTGACCCATCGTGAGGGGCCTGAGGGTCCGGCGCGTCGAGCCGGGTGTCGTCGGTCCTCCGCGGAACCCAGCTCTGTTGCCATCGCGACCGGTCGACGGCCCGCATTCCGACAACGTAGACGAGCAGCAACGCCGGGGTCAGAGGATGTACGCCAGCAACCGTCACCGACGGCAGCAGGGCGGCGATCAGGATCAATCCGAGCATGATGACCAGCAGGCAGCCGGACAGAACATTGGGCAAAGAAGCGGCCGCATGTTCCAAGTTCGCGCGACGGTAGGCGATGTCGCCGAACACGAGGAACATGGTCTGTGCCGCGATTCCTCCGATCGCGTTGGCTGTCGCCAGCTCGGGGTGCCCGGCCGCCGCGGCAGACACCGACGTCACGCTTCCTGAGAGCGAGGTCAATGCACCAAGCACGACGGCACCAATCACTGCGCCGCCGACGCCGCTTTGATGGGCGAGCCGGTCGGCGACGCTCGTGAGGCGGACCCCGCACACCAGAACGGCGGCGCCGGAAGCGACGAAGATTGCGACGACGACACCGAGGTCGTAGGAGGAAAAGTCGATCAAGCGGTCCTTGCTGGTTGGCTGCGGATGGAAGACGGAAGGGCACGTTTGCACATATGACGCTTGGGGACGGTTCCAACCTCGCCGTCGCGCAGCTTGATCCCCATCGTCGCTCATCGCACCATCGCCCCCCTTCCCGCCACCCCTCGAGCGCCATGACCGATACCTCCGAATCCGCCGTCCCCGCCGCCGGTGCCCTTGCCGGGATCCGTGTCATCGACTGCTCGCGCATCCTGGCCGGGCCGATCTGCACCCAGACCCTGGGGGATCTCGGTGCCGACATCGTGAAGATCGAGCGGCCGGGCATGGGCGACGACACCCGCAAATGGGGACCGCCGTTCCTGAAGGATGCCGGCGGTCAGGACACCTCGGAGAGCGCCTACTACCTGTCGTGCAACCGCAACAAGCGCTCGGTCGGGCTGGACATCTCGCGTCCCGAGGGCCGCGAGGTGCTGCTGAAACTGCTGGAGACCGCCGACGTCTTCATCGAGAACTTCAAGGTCGGCGACATGGCGCGCTACGGCCTGTCGTTCGAACAGCTGCGCGAGCGGTTCCCGCGGCTGGTCTATGCCAGCATCACCGGATTCGGCCAGACCGGTCCCTACGCACCGCGCGCCGGCTATGACTTCCTGGCCCAGGGCATGGGCGGGATCATGAGCGTGACCGGCGAGGACGGCGGCGAGCCGATGAAGGTCGGCGTGGCGATCGCCGACGTGATGACCGGCATGCACACCGCTACCGCCATCCTGGCCGCCCTGCGCCACCGCGACGCCACCGGACGCGGCCAGTACATCGACGCCGCCCTGCTGGACACCCAGGTGAGCTGGCTGGTCAACCAGGGCCTGAACTACCTGGTCGGCGGCACCGCCCCCACCCGGCTCGGCAACGCCCACCCGAACATCACGCCCTACCAGGTGTTCGCAACAGCCGACGGCCACGTGATCCTGGGCGTCGGCAACGACCAGCAATTCGCCAAG
The DNA here is from genome assembly GCF_040219215.1 of Thalassobaculum sp. GTDB lineage: Bacteria > Pseudomonadota > Alphaproteobacteria > Thalassobaculales > Thalassobaculaceae > Thalassobaculum_A. The sequence continues at coordinate 44,840 of NZ_JAVJSX010000044.1, read as the reverse complement.
TTCTGCCGGTTCGCCGGGCGCGAGGACGTGGTCGCCGATCCGCGCTTCGCCACCAACGTGGCCCGGGTACGCAACCGGGCCGAGTCGGTCGCCACCGTCGCTGCCATCATGCGGGCCAGAACGACCGCCGAATGGGTCGCCGGCCTGGAATCGGTCGGTGTGCCGTGCGGCCCGGTCAACGACATCGACCAGGTGTTCGACGATCCGCAGGTCCGGGCGCGCGGCATGCAGCAGAGCATCCCCGACCACCCGTTCAGCCCCGAAGGCGTGCCGAGCATCGCCTACCCGCTGAAGCTGTCGGACACCCCGGCGGAGTACCGTCGTCCGCCGCCGATTCTCGGTCAGCACACCGAGGAGGTGCTGGGCGGCGAACTCGGCCTGCCGGCGGACGCGCTGGCGAAGCTCAAGGAATCCGGGGTGATTTGAGATTCGTGACGGGCGATGCTTGCCGGTACCCGGTGGCGCCCCCTATAACGACGCTTTAATGACCAGCGCCATCGCCAGCGACACCGCGACCGCCCCTTCAGACGGCTCCCGGTATCCCTATCGCCACCTCCTCGGAATCGAGGGGCTGACGCGATCCGACATCAATTTCCTCCTGGACCGGGCCGACGGGTTCGTCGAGCAGAACCGGCAAGCCGACAAGAAGGCGTCGACCCTGCGCGGTCGCACGCTGATCAACCTGTTCTTCGAGAACTCGACCCGCACCCGCACCAGCTTCGAGTTGGCCGGCAAGCGGCTGGGCGGCGACGTCATCAACATGTCGGTGTCGACCTCCTCGATCAAGAAGGGCGAGACCCTGATCGACACCGCCATGACCCTGAATGCCATGCACCCCGACGCCCTGGTCGTGCGGCACTCGGACTCCGGCGCGGTCCACCTGCTGGCCGAGAAGGTCAACTGCTCGGTCATCAACGCCGGCGACGGCAGCCACGAGCATCCGACCCAGGCGCTGTTGGACGCGTTGGCGATCCGCCGTCGCCGCGGCGCGCTGGAAGGGCTGGAGGTCGCGATCTGCGGCGACGTCACCCACAGCCGGGTCGCGCGCTCGAACATCCACCTGCTGTCGATCATGGGCGCACGGGTCCGGGTCGTCGCCCCGCCGACCCTGCTGCCGGCCGGGATCGAGCGGCTCGGCGTCGAGGTGCATCACGACATGGAGCGCGGCATCGCCGGGTGCGACATCGTCATGATGCTTCGGCTGCAGACCGAGCGGATGAAGGGCAGCTACGTGCCGTCGATCCGGGAGTATTTCCGCTACTACGGGCTCGACTACGAGAAGCTGCTGGCGGCCAAGCCGGACGCGCTGATCATGCATCCGGGGCCGATGAACCGCGGCGTGGAGATCGACTCGGTGGTCGCCGACGACATCGACCGTTCGCTGATCCGCGAGCAGGTGGAGATGGGCGTGGCCGTGCGGATGGCGGTGCTCGACGCGCTGGTGACCAACCAGACCGAACCGTGGGCGAAGAACCAGTGAGAGCGATCCTGTGAGAGCCACGCTGTACAAGAACGCCCGCCTGCTCGACCCGGCCAGCCGGCTCGATGCCAAGGGTGCGGTGCTGGTCCGCGACGGCAAGATCGTCGAGGTCGGCCCGAACGTTTTCGTGGACGCCATCCAGGCCGATGCCGAGGTGGTGGATTGCGGGGGCCGGTGCCTGGCGCCCGGCCTGGTCGACATGCGGGTCCAGACCCGCGAGCCGGGCGAAGAGCATATGGAAACCCTGGCCTCGCTGCAGCAGGCGGCGGTCGCCGGCGGTGTGACGACCCTGGCGACCCTGCCGAACACCAACCCGATCATCGACGACGTGTCGTTGTTGGAATTCGTCGAGCGCCTCGCCCAGGAAGTCGGGTTGGTCAACGTCCATCCCTACGCCGCCGCCACAAAGGGGATGCGCGGCGAGGAGATGACCGAGATCGGCCTGCTGTCAGCGTCCGGCGCGGTCGGCTTTACCGACGGCACGAAGGCCATCGCCGACCCGGTCGTAATGCGCCGGCTGCTGTCCTACGCCACCATGTTCGGCCGGCCGGTGATCCAGCACCCGGAGGAGCCGACCCTGGCCCGCGAGGGCTGCGCCACCGAGGGCGAGACCGCGACGCGCCTCGGCCTGCCGGCCATCCCGGCCTGCGCCGAAGTCATGATGGTGGAACGCGACCTGCAGCTGGTGCGCCTCACCGGAGGGCGGTATCACGCCGCCCATGTCTCGACCGGTGCGGCGATCGAGGCGATCCGCCGAGCCAAGGCCGAGGGCCTGTCAGTCACCTGCGACACCGCCCCGCATTACTTTGCGCTGAATGAACTGGCGATCGTCGACTATCGGACCTTCGCCCGGATGTCGCCACCGCTGCGATCCGAGGCCGACCGGCAGGCGGTGGTCGCCGGGGTCGCCGACGGCACGATCGATGCCATTGCCAGCGACCACAATCCCGAGGACCAGGACTCCAAGCGCGTGCCGTTCGCCCAGGCCGTACCCGGCGCGGTCGGGTTGGAGACCCTGCTGCCGGTCAGCCTGGGGCTGCACCACGATGGCGCCATGCCGCTGCTCGACATCATCGACCGCCTGACGGCCCGGCCGGCCGCCATCCTTGGGCTGGAAGTCGGCCGGCTGTCGGTTGGCGCCTGGGCCGATCTGGTGGTGTTCGAGCCGGACCGGGCGGTTCGGATCGACGCATCGAAGTTCCGGTCGAAGTCGAAGAACAGCCCGTTCGACGGCAAGCCGGCCCAGGGACGGGTGTGGCGGACGGTATACCGCGGCCGCACCGTGTTCGATCTCGACACCGAAGCCGCCGGACCGCGTTCGCGCCGGGAGACCGCCCATGCCTGATCCGCTTGGCAGCTTCGCCTACACGTGGCCGTTCTATGCGGCCGTCGCGCTCGCCTACCTGCTTGGCTCAGTCCCGTTCGGACTGGTGCTGACCAAGCTGGCCGGACTCGGCGACATCCGGAACATCGGCTCCGGCAACATCGGCGCCACCAACGTTCTGCGCACCGGGCGCAAGGGATTGGCGGCAGCGACCCTGCTGCTGGACGGCGGCAAAGGTGCGGTCGCGGTGCTGATCGCCGCACAGTATGGCCCGGATATGGCGGTGCTGGCCTCGGGCGGCGTTCTGCTGGGTCATTGCTTTCCGGTCTGGCTCAGGTTCAAGGGCGGCAAGGGGGTGGCGACCGCCATCGGAGTCTGGCTGGCACTGTCCTGGCCGGTCGGGTTGATCGCCTGCGCCATCTGGCTGGTTGTCGCTGCCGTCCTGCGGTACTCGTCGGTTGCCGCGCTGGTCGCGCTCGCCGTCGCTCCGTTGGTGGCGTGGCAGATCGATGGTCCGCAGTACGCTGAACTGGGCGCTTTCATCGCCGCCCTGGTGTGGATCCGGCACCATGAGAACATTGCCCGCCTGCTGCGCGGCAAAGAAGGCCGGATCAACCTAAGCCGTTCAAAGAAAACTGAAACCTGATTCTCGGTTTCGAAACTGTTTTTGCGGTTTTTCCTTCCAGTTCGATACGAACCCGTATCGTTCCGTAATTCCCGCCCTGTCCCACCCATAGCCGCCTGGATCGCCGCCACCGGAGCGCCCGTCCATGCCCACAGCCCTGCCCCGCCTCGACGAAGGCGAACGCCTTGACCGTCTGCGGCTGATCCGTACCGAGAACGTCGGGCCGGTAGCCTTCCGGCACCTGCTTGCCCGATACCGAAGCGCCGCCGCCGCGCTGCAGGCCCTCCCCGACCTGGCGCGCCGCGGCGGTCGTCGGCGCGCCCTGAAAGTACCGTCGATCGACGATGCCAAGCGCGAGTTCGCATCCGTTGAACGCATCGGAACTGCGCTGCTGGTGCTCGGCGACCCGGATTACCCGGCCCGGCTGGCCGCGATCGACGACGCGCCGCCCTGTCTCTCGATTGCCGGTGACCCGAGGCTGCTGTCCAGGCCATCGATCGCGGTGGTCGGCGGCCGCAACGCGTCGGTGAACGGCTGCCGGTTCGCCGGCAGTTTGGCCCGTGCGTTCGGCGAAGCCGGCTACGCCGTGGTGTCCGGTCTGGCCCGCGGCATCGATGCGGCGGCCCATGAAGGCTCCATCGACTCCGGGACCGTTGCGGTGCTTGCCGGCGGGATCGACGTGACGTACCCGCCGGAGCATGCAGGATTGCTGCGGCGAATCGTCGACAGCGGAACCGCGGTTGCCGAGATGCCGGTCGGCACCGAACCGCAAGCCCGGCATTTTCCGACACGCAACCGCATCATCTCGGGATTGACGCTCGGAACGGTCGTGGTCGAAGCGGCCAAACGCTCGGGCTCCCTGATCACCGCCCGTCGCGCCCTCGATCAGGGTCGCGAGGTGTTCGCGGTTCCGGGGTCACCGCTCGATCCGCGCTGCACCGGATGCAACGCCCTGATCCAGGACGGAGCTGCCTTGCTGATACAGGATGCCCAGGATGTTCTGTCGGCCCTCGACTTCCTTCCGTCGGTCAATTTGGCGGTCGGAAAGGCCGGGGGCCTGTGCGATCCGGGGCCGGTCCCGCTCCCGACGGAGACCGACCATAGTGTGCGCCAAACGGTGCTCGATGCGCTTGGACCGGAACCGGTGCCGGTTGACGAACTCATCCGCGGCTGCCAATTGTCTGCACCAATCGTCGCGACCGCACTCCTTGAAGCGGAACTTGCCGGTCTGGTCGACCGATATCCGGGAAACCAGGTGGCGCGACGGATGGGTACCCCGGCTTGAGGGCACTATGCCAACGGCCGCGCCGGGCCGGATAGACCGTGCGCCCGAAGGGCGTCGCCGGAAGAGGCCACAGGGAAGCGAACGCACCGCATGAGTAAAGTCGTCGTCGTTGAATCCCCCGCCAAAGCCAAGACGATCAACAAATACCTGGGTGACGATTATCACGTCCTGGCCAGCTACGGGCACATCCGTGATCTGCCACCGAAGGACGGATCGGTCGATCCGGACCAGGATTTCGCGATGCTCTGGCAGACCGACCCGCGGGCCGAGAAGCAGGTCAAGGCGATTGCCGAGGCGCTGAAGGGTGCCAGCCAACTGATCCTGGCCACTGACCCGGATCGCGAGGGCGAAGCGATCAGTTGGCATGTCCAGAAGGTGCTGGAGGAGCGCAAGGCGCTCAAGGGCATCGATGTGACGCGGGTCGCTTTCAACGAAATCACCAAGTCGGCGGTTCTTGACGCCATCGCCAAGCCGCGCGCCCTCGACCAGGACCTGATCGACGCCTATCTGGCGCGACGCGCCCTGGACTACCTCGTCGGCTTCACCCTGTCGCCGGTGCTGTGGCGCAAGCTGCCGGGCGCTCGGTCGGCCGGTCGCGTGCAGTCGGTCGCGCTGCGGCTGATCTCCGAGCGCGAGGCCGAGATCGAGCGCTTCAACCCGCAAGAGTACTGGAGCATCGAGGCCGATTTCCGCACCCAGGAGCGGAAGTCCTTCACTGCCCGGCTGACCCACCTCGACGGGACCAAGCTCGACCGGCTCGACATCAAGAACGAAGCCCAGGCCAAGGCTGCGGTCGCCGCCATCGAGGCCGGCGACTTCACCATCAGCGAGGTCGAGAAGAAGCGGGTCCGGCGCAACCCGCAGCCGCCGTTCACCACTTCGACCCTGCAGCAGGAAGCCTCGCGCAAGCTCGGGTTCAGCGCCACCCGGACCATGCAGCTGGCGCAGCGCCTCTATGAAGGTGTGGATTTCGACGGCGAGACCGTTGGCCTCATCACCTACATGCGTACCGACGGCGTCCAGCTCAGTCAGGAAGCCATCCAGTCGATCCGCACCGCCATCGGGTCGACCTATGGCGACCGTTACCTGCCGAACACCGCCCGGGTCTACACCTCGCGGGCCAAGAACGCGCAGGAAGCGCACGAGGCGATCCGTCCGACCGACGTCAAGCGCACGCCGGACAGCCTGAAGAACCACATCGATGCCGACCAGCTGAAGCTCTACACCCTGGTCTGGAAGCGCACGGTCGCCAGCCAGATGGCCAGCGCCGAACTCGACCAGACGGCGATCGACGTGCTCGATCGCAAGGGCCGGTCGACCCTGCGCGCCACCGGTTCGGTCATCGCGTTCGACGGCTTCCTGACACTGTATCAGGAAGATCGCGACGAGCCGGCGTCCGAGGACGACGAGTCCGGCAAGATCCTTCCGCCGGTCGAGCGCGGCGAGAACGTCGCCCGCCAGGAAACCCGCTCGGATCAGCATCACACCCAGCCGCCGCCGCGCTACTCCGAGGCGAGCCTGGTGAAGAAGCTCGAGGAGCTCGGCATCGGTCGGCCGTCGACCTACGCCAGCATCATGCAGGTGCTGCAGGACCGACAGTACGTCACCCTCGACAAGCGACGCTTTGTTCCGGAAGACCGTGGCCGGCTGGTGACCACGTTCCTCTCCAGTTTCTTCACCCGCTATGTCGCCTACAACTTCACCGCCGATCTTGAGACCCAGCTCGACGACGTGTCGGCCGGTCAGCTCGACTGGCGCAAGGTGCTCCGCGAGTTCTGGCAGGCGTTCAAGGGCTCGGTCGACGGCACCAAGGACCTGTCGATCACCCAGGTCATCGAGGCGCTCGACCAGGAACTCGCCACCCACTTCTTCCCGACCGGACCGGACGGCGCCCCGGACCGCGGCTGCCCCAGTTGCGACGGCGGGCGGCTGTCGCTTCGCCTCGGCAAATTCGGGGCGTTCATCGGTTGCTCGAACTACCCGAACTGCCGCTTCACCCGGCAGCTCGGCGAAGCCGCCGGCGGCAAGACCAACGGTGCAGATGGCGAGGAAATGAACCTGCCCAAGGTCCTCGGCATAGACCCCGAGACCGGTCAGGAGGTCAGCCTGCGCAAAGGTCCGTACGGGGTGTACGTGCAGCTCGGCGAGCCCCCGGAAGGCTCGAAGGAAAAGCCGAAGCGCGCCTCGCTGCCGCGTCAGATGCCGCCAGCGGACATCGACCTGCCGAAGGGTCTGTCGCTGCTGTCCCTTCCCCGGCCGATCGGCGACCATCCCGAGACCGGCACCAAGATCGAGGCTGGCATCGGCCGCTACGGACCATACCTGAAATACGACAGCGTCTACGTGAACCTGCCGCCCGACGACACGGTGCTGACGATCGGCCTGAACCATGCGGTCGAACTGATCGCGCAGAAGGGTGCCAAGAAGAAGGCCGGGCGGGCGCTCGGTGATCATCCCGACGACGGCAAACCGGTGACGGTGCATGCAGGGCGCTTTGGCCCCTATGCCCAACATGGTGCGCTGCGCGCTACTCTGCCGAAGAGCGAGTCGATGGACGACATCGCGCTGGAACGCGCGCTGGAGATCCTGGCCGCCAAAGCGGCAAAGGGTGGAGCGGCCGGCGGCAAGGGGAAGCCCGCCAAGGCGGCTGCCAAGCCGAAGGCTGCGAAGAAGCCCGCGGCGAAGAAGGCTGCGGCCAAAAAGCCGGCCGCCAAGAAGGCTCCGGCAAAAGGTACAGCCAAGGCCAAAGCGAGCGGAGGCGGGGCCCGAAAGGCCGCGACCTGATCCCAGATGGCGCGCGCCCCTGCTCCGGTTCCGAGTCGTGAAGCGATCCTGGAGTTCGTGCAGTCGAGCACGAAGCCGGTCGGACGTCGCGAGATCGCCAAAGCCTTCGACGTCCGAGGGCCGGAGCGTGCCGATCTGCGGCGAATCCTGAAGGACATGGCCGATGATGGCCTGCTGGACTTCGGACGCCGTCGCAAAGTTGCCCCCCCGGGCGCCCTGCCCGAGGTCACGGTGGTCGAAGTCACCGGCACCGACGAGAACGGCGAGGCACTGGCACGCCCGGCCGCCTGGAAGGATGACGGTCCCGCACCGCAGATCCTGATTCTGGAGGATCGCCGCGGTGGTGCGCTCGGCGTCGGTGACCGTGCGCTGGTCCGTCTGGAGCGGCGCGGCGAGACCCGCTATGTGGCCCGCATCATCCGTCGCCTGCCGCGCGGTGCAGCGAAGGTCCTCGGCATCTTCGAGCGGACCGAGGACGGCAATGGCCGCGTCCGGCCGACCGACAAGAAGGCAAAGTCCGAGATCGCGGTCGACAACCGCGACGCCGGCGATGCCGCACCCGGCGACCTCGTCTCGATCGAGATCCTGCCGCGCAGCCGCAATCGCATGGGCTTGCCGGCCGGACGGGTGATCGAACGGTTCGCCGGTATTGCCGACCCCCGATCGTTCAGCCGGATCGCCATCCAGGAGCACGAGATCCCGGACGTGTTCCCGGAGGAAACCCTGAAGCTTGCCGAGCGCGCCAAGCCCGTTTCCCTCGGCAAACGCGAGGACCTGCGCGCCATCCCGCTGATCACCATCGACGGAGAGGACGCCCGCGATTTCGACGACGCGGTGTTCGCCACGCCCGACGAGGATCCCGAGAACCCGGGCGGCTTCCGGCTGCTGGTCGCGATCGCCGACGTGGCCCACTACGTCCGCCCGGGCGACGCCCTCGACCGGGAAGCCCTGAAGCGCGGCAATTCGGTCTACTTTCCCGACCAGGTCGTGCCGATGCTGCCGGAGGCGTTGTCCAACGGCCTATGCTCCCTGCGCCCTGCCGAAGAACGGGCCTGCATGGCGGTTGAAATCGTCATCGACGCGGACGGCCAGAAACGTCGCCACCGGTTCACCCGCGGACTGATGCGGTCGGCCGCGCGCCTGACCTATCGCCAGGTGCAGACTGCGGTCGACGGCGGCAGTGACGCTGGAGTGCCGGTCGGGGTGCTGGAACCGCTGTACGCGGCGTATCGGGCGCTGCGCAAGGAACGCGAGCGGCGCGGCGCCCTCGACCTGGAGATTCCCGAGAAGAGGGTCATCCTGGACGACGCCGGGAACATCGCCGAGATCGGCATCCGCGACCGTCTGGACGCGCACATGCTGATCGAGGAGTTCATGGTACTGGCCAATGTCTGCGCGGCCGAAACGCTGGAGGCCAAGCGCCAGCCCTGCATGTACCGGGTGCATGAGAGCCCCAATCCCGAGAAAGTCAACGCGCTGGCCGACGTCCTGGAAGGTCTCGGCATCAGTCTGGCCAAGGGTCAGGTCATCCGGCCGAAGACCTTCAACGGGATCCTGGCCAAGGTCCGTGGACAACCGTCGGAGCGAATGGTGAACGAGATGGTCCTGCGCTCACAGGCGCAGGCGCACTATGCCCCCGACAACGCCGGCCACTTCGGCCTCGGTCTCGCCCGATATGCTCACTTCACTTCGCCGATTCGGCGGTACTCGGACCTGCTCGTGCATCGGGCGCTGATCCGCGGGCTGCGCCTCGGCGATGGCAGTCTCGGGCCGGACGACGACGCGAAGTTCTCCGAATGGGGCGAGCACATCTCGGCAACCGAACGCCGTGCGGCTGCCGCCGAACGGCAGACCGTCGACCGCTATCTGGCGCGGCATCTGGCCGACCGGGTCGGCGGCCTGTTCACCGGCCGCGTCAACGGCGTGACCCGTTTCGGCCTGTTCATCACCCTGGACGAAACCGGTGCCGATGGCCTGGTACCGATCCGATCGCTGCCCGACGACTACTACGACCACGACGAGGCCCGTCACAGCCTGACCGGCCGGTTCCACGGTAGGGTCTATCGGCTGGGCGACCGGGTTGAAGTTCGCCTGATCGAGGCTGATCCGATCTCCGGTGCGCTGGCCCTGGAGATCGTATCCGGCGGCAGCGATCCAGTCCCCGGGCAGCAGGGCCGAGTCCGTCGGCGTGGCGCCGCTCCGCGACGGTCTCCCGGCCCCCGCGGTGGGCGTCGCCGTTGATACCGTTGGCGGATTGCCCCATGCTTTCATTGATGCAGAGCGACGCTCTGCCGCACACCGAGACCTGAATGACCAAGCAGCATGATTGCGTTCGTCGTCGAGGAACATCACTCATGATGCGGTTCGGCGTGGCGATGGCTCTGCTCGTCGGGCTCGGCTCGTGCGTGACGACCAGTCCGGCAATCCCATCCAACCAGTACGATCGACGGACGGCGGCGGAGATGTTCTCTGCCGGGTACGAGGGTATTGCCGACTACTACGTCGACGCCATTCCGACCGACGCCATCGCACTCGGCGCTCTGTCCGGCATAACGACGCTGGACCCTACGGTGCTCTATGCCCATCGAGGAGATCGGTTGATCGTCACCATCAGCGGACGGCCAATCGCCGAGTTCGTCACCCCCTCGGCCGATGACGTCCCGCGCTGGGCGATGCTCACGTCCGCCGCGATCGATGCTGGCCGAAGCGCGTCGAAGCCGATTCACGACGCGACGCCGGAACAGATCTACCAGGTTGCCTTCGAATCGGCCCTTCGAAAGCTCGACCGCTATTCGCGCTATCTGAACATTGAGGAAACCCGCTCGGCCAAGGCATTCCGGATCGGCTATACCGGGGTCGGAATCACGATCGTGGAACGCGAAGGCCACGTTTACGTGACATCAGTGTTCGACCGATCACCCGCCGCGGATGCCGGCATCGCTGCCGGTGACCGGATCGTCGCGATAGAAGGGCAGTCGGCCGAAGGCCTGACCGTCGCCAAGGTTGCCAACCGTCTGCGTGGCTTGATCGGCAGTCATGTCCGGGTGGCGTTCGACCGGAATGGCGAACAGGTATCGGCCAACCTCGAACGGCGCCCGGTGATCGAGTCCACGGTGCACGCCCGACGACTCGACAATGTCGGCTATATCCACATCTCCGGGTTCAATCGCGATACCGCCAGCAGCCTGGAAGCCGAGTTCGAAACGCTCCAGCGAGCCGCGCCGTCGCCGATGGCCGGGTTGATTCTCGATCTTCGCCAGAACCGCGGCGGCGAGTTGACCCAGGCCGCCCATGTGTCCGACCTGTTCATAGATCGCGGAACGATACTCGCCACCAAGGGCCGACACCCCAGATCGGATCAGGCTTTCGAAGCGCAGAAACCGGAAATGACCAACCTGCCGGTGGTGGTGTTGATCGACACCGGATCCGCCTCGGCAGCCGAGGTCGTCGCCGCCGCCCTACAGGATACCGGACGTGCCCTAGTGATCGGAGCCCGCTCCTACGGCAAGGGGACCGTGCAGAGGATCGTGGATCTGCCGAACGACCGCGAGATGCATTTGACCTGGGCTCGAATGCACGCTCCGTCCGGGTATCGGCTGTCGCGGTTCGGGGTGTTCCCGTCGATCTGTACGGCAGAGGGCAACACCGATCTGGAATCCGTCGTTCAGGGCCTTCGGGACGGCCGGCTGCAGTCCGGCGAGGCCGTGCACCGCCGGCGCGCCGCGGACAGCCTGGACGAAGCAAGCCAGGAAGCGCTTTTGGCCTGGTGCAAAGGCAATCATCCGCCGAGCGACGACGACCTGGATACCCGCATCGCCCATCGGCTGCTGGACGACCGGGATCTGTTCCAGCAGGCCTTCAACGCTTCCTACATCGCGCTGGGCGACCGGCCCGAGATCAAGCACTGACATCGAGGCTCGGACCCGAAACGCAGCGCTTGACTTCCGGAGCGTGATCGCTAGTTTGCGGCTCCGATTTCGCGAAGGAGACGAAGATGGCGAAGCCTGCGACCGTTCTGATCAAGATGGTCAGCACCGCCGAGACGGGGTACTTCTATGTGACCAAGAAGAACCCGCGCACGAAGACCGAGAAGCTGGAGCTGCGCAAGTACGATCCGGTCGTGCGCAAGCACGTGCTGTTCAAGGAATCCAAGATCAAGTGATCTCGTCGCCTCGGGCTGACGAGAAACAGGCCGCCCTCTTGGGCGGCCTGTTTCGTTGTGGTCATCAGACGTTGAAACGCCGACGCTAGGATCCCGTCGCGTCGCCATAGGCAGCCGGATCATTTGTGGCCGGCACGTCACGCTCGACCCGGTTGCGGCCCGCACCCTTCGCGCGATAGAGCGCCATGTCGGCCCGCTTCATCAGCGCTTCCATGGTTTCGTCGTCGAGCATCTCGCGCATGGCGCAGCCGATGCTGACGGTGACCGTCAGCGCCCGTCCATCCGGCAGCACGGTCGGCGTATCCGCGATCCGCTGCCGCAGCCGGTCGGCAATCCGGACCGCGAATGTCTCGTGGGTGTCCGGCATCACGATGACGAACTCCTCGCCGCCCAGCCTGGCGACCGTGTCCACGTTTCGAACATTGGACCGCATGATCTCGGTTATGTGCTGCAGGACCAGATCGCCTACCGCATGGCCGTGGGTGTCGTTCACCAACTTGAAGTGATCGACGTCCAGCATCAGGACGGACAGCGGCTTGTGACGGTGACCGGTGTCCGCCATCAACCGCTTCAGGTGGCTGAAGCAGATAACGCCGGTTGTAGAGCCCGGTCAGGCTGTCGGTCAGCGCCAGGGACAGGCTCTGCTCGTAGTTCTCTCGCAGCAGTTCCTGGTAACGGCGCCGCCGGATCTGGGTGCGCACCCGGGCCAGCAACTCGTTCCGGTCCACGGGCTTCATCAGGTAATCATTGGCACCGAGGTCCAAAGCTTTCGCCAGCTTGTCGGTCTGATCCTCCTCGCCGACCATGAGGATCGGCAGATGCCGCGTCGACTCGTTGGCGCGGAACTGCGACAGCAGCCGCAGCGCATCGTCGTCCTCAAGATTCAAGCTGCAGATGACCAGATCGGGATCCTGCCGTGTGGCGGCCTCAAACCCGGCCCGGCCGGAATCAACCCGTTTCACCTCGCCGTTATCGACCGACAGGCTCTCGATCATGTTGAAGGCGTCGATCGCGTTGTCTTCGATGATCAGCAGCCGTGCCGACGCGGTGTCGAGTTCCGTCATGGCCCGCGGTGCCAGCATGCCGAGTTGGCTGGAGGTCTGCTCCCGCAGCCGCCACTCGTCCATCATCATCTTGAGGCGGAGCAGGGAGCGGACCCGCGCGAACAGCGCGGAATCGACAACCGGCTTGGTCAGGAAGTCATCCGCTCCGGCCTCGATGCCACGGACGCGATCCGCGACGTCGCTCAACGCGGTCACCATGACGACGGGAAGATGAGTGGTCCGGGGGTCCGACTTGATTCGGCGGCAGACTTCGAACCCGTCCATCACCGGCATCATGACATCCAGCAGGACGATGTCCGGATTCTCGCGCTCGATCACCGCCAGCGCTTCAGGTCCGTTGTTTGCCGTCAGGACATCGAAGTATTCGCTACTGAGCTTGGCTTCCAGCAACTTCACGTTCGGAAGTATGTCATCGACGACAAGAACCCTACCCGGCATCTCCCGTTACCCGAGGTATTTCTTTACCGTTTCCAGGAAGTTGGTGACCGAGATCGGCTTGGCAATATAGGCTTCGCAACCGCCTTCGCGAATCTTCTCCTCGTCGCCCTTCATGGCGAACGCGGTCACCGCGATCACGGGGATGGACTTCAGGCGGTCATCCTCCTTGATCCATTTCGTGACCTCCAGTCCGGACACCTCCGGAAGCTGAATGTCCATCAGGATCAGGTCGGGACGGCTGTCCCTGGCAATCCGCAGTGCTTCCATTCCGTCCCGGGTCCCAATGATGTTGTAACCATGGGCCTCCAGGAGGTCATGAAACAGCTTCATGTTGAGCTCGTTGTCCTCGACAATCAGAACTGTCTTAGCCCCGCTGCCCGCTTCGCCGGACTCGCTGCCCGTCTCGACGGAGGTCATGCGCTCATCCACCCTGTTTCGTTGCCGGGATATGATCTGCCCGCGAGCCCGGTCGACAAACGTGTCCACCGGCCGGACTGCTCGGAAGTATAACCACATAAGCCCGCGTATACTACTGACGAGACTATCGTGTCGAAAGCTCATCACCACCCAGATTCAACAATCCGCATCGGCATCGACCTGGGCGGCACCAAGATCGAGTCCATTGTCCTGGACAGATCCGGCAAGGTTCTTGAACGCCGCCGCGTCGCAACACCGCGCGACGACTACGACGCGACGGTTCGTGCCGTCGCCGGACTTGTGGCAGAGGTCGAGCGATCAACCGGGGGCCGCGGCACCGTCGGCGTTGGAATTCCGGGCACGTTGTCGCGCGCCACGGGTCTCGTCAAGAATGCCAACTCGACGTGGCTGAACGGCCGGGCGCTGGACCGGGACCTGTCCGAGGCCTTGCAGCGACCCGTCCGGCTGCAGAACGATGCCAACTGCTTCGCAGTTTCCGAGGCGTCCGACGGGGCCGCGCGCGGCGCGAACGTGGTCTTCGGAGTGATACTGGGAACCGGCGTCGGGGCCGGGATCGTCATCGGCGGCCGGCCGATCGATGGCCCCAACGGGATCGCGGGGGAATGGGGCCACAACCCCCTGCCCTGGCCGACTGACGACGAGCGCCCCGGACCGGCGTGCTACTGCGGCCTGAACGGCTGCATTGAAACCTACCTGTCCGGACCCGGACTGGCTGCCGGATACGCGCGCGAAACCGGCAGCGGGATCACCTCCCTGTCCCTGGTCGATGCCGCGGCGGCGGGCGACGCAGTCGCACACCGCCATCTCGATCGGTACGCGGACCGGCTGGCCCGCGGGCTCGCCCACGTCATCAACATTCTGGATCCGGACGTGATTGTGCTGGGCGGCGGGCTGTCGAACCTCGGCGTGCTGTACGAGCGGGTGCCGGCGCTTTGGAGCCGGTATGTGTTCTCGGACCGGGTCGACACCAAGCTTGTCCCCCCGCGGCACGGCGACTCGTCCGGAGTACGGGGAGCGGCCTGGCTCTGGCAACCGAACGAACAATGACCCCGCAACGAACCCTGTGCAGGGACTGCTTCACCTGGCCACCGCCAGGCGCCACCGGACCGCCGGAGCGATGCCCCCGCTGCGGTTCGCGCCGCCTCGTCAGCCACCAGGAACTCGACCGTCTGTCGATCGCGCACATCGACTGCGATGCCTTCTACGCCAGCGTCGAGAAACGCGATGACCCGTCGCTGCTGGACAAGCCGGTAATCATCGGCGGAGGCCGCCGGGGCGTCGTCTCCGCCGCGTGCTATGTCGCGCGCATCTATGGCGTCCGGTCCGCCATGCCGATGTTCAAGGCCCTGGCCGCCTGCCCGCATGCCGTCGTGATCAAGCCCAACATGGCCAAGTATGCAGCCGCGGGAGCCGAGGTTCGTGCGCTGATGCGCGATGTCACCCCGCTCGTCGAGCCGCTGTCGATCGACGAAGCGTTTCTCGACCTCAACGGGACCGACCGGCTCCACGGCGGCGCACCTGCTGAAACGCTGGCCCGATTGACACGGCGCATCGAAGAGAACGTTGGCGTCACCGCGTCGATTGGCCTGAGCTACAACAAGTTTCTGGCCAAGGTCGCATCCGACCTGGACAAGCCACGAGGATTCTTCGTGATCGGCGCTGACCGGATCGAGCGGTTCCTGGCGGACCGGCCAGTCTCGATCATCTGGGGCGTCGGCAAGGCCCTGTACCGCACCCTGCTGGCCGACGGGATCCGGACCGTCGGAGACCTGCAGGGCTTGGACGAGCGCGAGTTGATGCGGCGCTACGGCAGCATCGGCCAGCGCCTTGCACGGTTCTCACACGGCCGCGACAGCCGGGCAGTGGAGCCGGGCTCCGTCATCAAAAGCGTGTCGTCCGAAACGACCTTCAACGACGACATCTCCGCGACCGACGCGCTTCGCCCCTACCTCTGGCGGTTGAGCGAAGAGGTCTCTGACCGGCTGAAGCGCAAGGCGCTCTGCGGCTGGGTGGTCACCCTCAAGCTGAAGACCGCCGATTTTCGCTCCCACACCCGGCAGCGCCGCCTGTCGTCGCCGACCCAGCTTGCCGACCGGATCTACCGAACCGCCGACAGCCTGCTGGAAGACGCCGTCGACGGCAGGCGATTCAGACTGATCGGTGTGGGGGTCACCGACCTTGCCGGCGACAGGCTGGCCGATCCGCGCGATCTCGCCGAGCCGAGCCTCGAGCGCAGGCATCGCGTCGAGACCGCCATGGACGCCGTCCGGGCCAAGCTGGGCAAGGCGGCCATCATGAAGGGGCGCGGCCTGCGCGTTGACACCCTCAAGCAATCGCCGACGAGTCGCCTGCACCCCGAGGATGACTGCGAATGACGGTCAGCAGCCCTTGCGGTCGATGACCTCCAACCGCTCAAGCGTCATTGCCACTCGAAAATCGCCGTAGTCCAACAGCATGCGTCGGGCGATCCCGTTCTCCAGCAGGTCGACCGACATCTCGAAATCGGGCGCACTTTCAGTCTGCCCCGGTTTGAAGAACGCCAGACGGACCGGCCAATACGATCCGGCGAGCGCAGGATGGTCGATCGCGGCCGGGGTGGACTTCGGCGACCCGATCACCGCCGACACCAACGACCCCGGCTCAACCTCGCTGCCGTCAAACACGGTGGCCTGGAAGAATTTCTTCCCCTTCTTCGCCTCATCAATCAGCCGCAACGTATGTTCCGACGGCATCAAGGTGTCCGCCGTCAGAAGGAACTCCTTGTGTTCCGGATCGGAGAACACCGCCTTGCCGCTTCCCGATCCAAGCGGCAAGGGCATGACGCCGCGCCCCTTCACCTGCTCGGAGCCGCCGCCCCGCTCGCGCTCGACGATGAACCGGTAGACGTTGCCCGCCTTCGCCTCCCAGGTCGTATAGCTTGAGCTGATTTCATAGCCGTCACCGGAGGCCTTCGCGAACGACATCAGGTAGCGCTGTTCGATGGCCCAACCGTCGCACTCGTCCCGCCACTCGAAGCCCATTCGCCCCCGAACATCGATGATCTCCGACGCCGAAGTCGCCCGGGCCAAGGTGATCTTGTAGAGCGCCCGGTGTGCCACGATGCCGTCCGCCGAGGGGGCCGCTATCGCTGGAAAGGCCATCAGGCTGGCCGTCGCAAGCGAAACGATCGCGCGGATAACCCGCATGAATTCCTCCTCGTTGGTTCTCGTCGACTATGGCATGCGCCGCATCGCTCGGCATCATCCGCCAATTCAGATCACATGATCGGCAAGAACTGCCGGGGGGTTGCCGCCAAACAGCGATGTTGCTCCCCCGCCTGAGCCGCATGGTCCCAGGATCCCTGCCGAACATGGCGGTTTTTCGGCAACCGCGGTTTCGAATGCTGGCACGGACGTTGCTTGTAAAGGATCGACTCCGATGGAGGTTCGATTATGGCGACCGAGACCAGAATTCTGACAGCTCCCCTGGATGGGACCAGTGTGCGGCTCTACGCGGAAGTCACCGGCATGCTCGCCCGGTTCAATTCCGCCATCGGCCCGAAGGGCGACGTGGCGAACGACCTGCCGGACCCCAGCCCGGACACCGCCGAAACCGAGGCCGCACTCCGCCTTGCGCTGGTCGCCATGACCGAAGCGCAGCGGCGCATCGAGCGCCAGGAAGCGCGTATTCGCGAATTGGAAAGCCTCTCGGTCACCGACGAGTTGACCGGCCTGCTCAATCGGCGCGGCTTCGACATGCATCTGATCAAGGCCTTGGCGCAAGCCCGACGTGGCGAACGCCGCGGGGTCGTGCTGATGATCGACCTGGACCGCTTCAAGCCCATCAACGACACCTACGGTCACGCCGCGGGCGACGGCTTCCTACAAGCCGTTGCCGGAGTGCTGCAGGCCGATGTACGCGAGTCAGACATTGTCGCACGCCTGGGTGGCGACGAGTTCGCGGTCCTGATGACCGATCTCGACCAGGCGTCCTGCGCATCCCGCGCTCGCGCCCTGTCCGACCGCCTCAACAGCCATATCGTCGACTGGCACGGCACCCTGCTGCCGATCTCCGCGAGCGTCGGTTTCGTGGCTTACGGTTCCTCGGACTCGCCGACCGACATCCTCGCTCAGGCCGACAAGCTCATGTACCTGCAAAAGAACGCTCGGCGCGACACGGGGAGTGGGCCGAACTGAGGGGCAGCCGGGCTCGGGTCAGTTCACCCGGTGCCGCACCACCCAAGGCGAACGGCCATCGATCATCCCCAACTCATTCCGGAGGCTCCTGGCCGCCGACGGTGCCATCGGACCAACCGCAACCCTATGCCACTGACCGCCTTTGACGGTTGCCGGAAGAATGCTGGGGTCCTGCTCGGAATACCGGGCCGCCATGACGCGCGCCCGATCGGTGCTCCGAAACGATCCGAGAACCACCCAATGATCAGCGCCAAGACCGGGCGTCGCCGCCTTGCGGTTGCCGGACTGCTGCATTGGCACCTGGAGCGCCGGTGTCGCCGGCAACGTGGCTGCTGACGGCGGCGCTGATTTGGCGGTCCGACCGACCATCCCTGCCGCCGCCGGACCGATCGACCGCCACCCGGTATCGGCCGCAATGGGCAGAGCACGCGCGTTCGGAGCGGGCACCACCTGTTCCTTCGTCAGAATAATCCCGGCGACCGTCACACGCGGCACCGGCGCCAGAAACTGCGGAGTTGCTGCAATCTGCCGAGATTGGGCCGACTCTGCATCAAGATTGAACGCTCCGCGCTGCCATCGAGCGGTCCGTTCGTCCGGTGAAAGTACCTCGTCACGGTCACCCGGGTAGTAGGCAACCGTAAGGGCAGGCGTTCGACCTTCGCCGTCCGGCCCAATGTCGCGGCAAAACGGTTCGCCGATCACCGGTCGCGTCAGTGCACAATCCTGTTCCATCGCGGCCGAGAGCACGTGATCGGACGTCGACTTTCCACTCGTAAGGTAGGAAACCCCCGTGAAAGCGGAAGAAGCAATCGCGATCGGTAGCGGCAGACATCCGCCGACCATCAATGGCAGTAGTGCCGCTATGGCGATGCGCTTCATGGTGATTCCCCCGCCCGAATCAACAAGTTGTAACACGAATCTTCAGCTATTTCTGATCTATTGGCAAATCCAATGTTCGGATCTCGCGCGTCGAACGCCTCCCTTGCGCTGAGCCAATGCGAATTTGAATCGGATTACAACGACTTACGCCGAAGACGGCGGTTGCGCGCCGGGTACGGTGGTGTATTAGGGGCACCATGACCCTTGTGACCGATACGGCCTCCCTGTCCGCCCTCTGTGATCGTCTGTCTAGCGAACGCTATGTCGCGATCGACACCGAGTTCATGCGCGACAAGACCTACTACGCGAAGCTTTGCCTGGTGCAGCTCGCCGGCGCCGACGAAGCCGTAGCCGTCGACACCCTGGCGCCGGGCATCGATCTCGCTCCGCTCTACGCGCTGATGGCCAACCCGGACGTCCTGAAGGTCTTTCACGCCGCCCGGCAGGACGTTGAGATCTTCGTGCATCAGGCCGATGCCGTGCCCGCACCGCTGTTCGACACCCAGATTGCGGCGATGGTCTGCGGCTTTGGCGACGCGGTCAGCTACGACCGGCTGGTGCGTGGCCTCACCGGCGTCAAGCTGGACAAGACCTCACGCTTCACCGACTGGAGTCACCGGCCGCTGTCGAGCCGTCAGATCGAATACGCACTGGCCGATGTCATCCACCTGCGTCCAGCCTACGAGAAGCTGCACCGCAAGCTGGAGAAGACCGGCCGGTTGGAGTGGCTGAGCGAAGAGATGGCCGTACTGACGGACACAGCCACCTACAAGGTGCCTCCGGAGCAATCCTGGCGGCGGCTTAAGATCCGCAGCACCAAGCCCAAATTCCTGACGGTGCTGCGCGAGCTCGCCGCCTGGCGCGAGCGTGAGGCCCAGGCCCGCGACGTGCCGCGCAACCGCATTCTGCGCGACGACGCCCTGGTCGATGTCGCGGCCCAGATGCCGCAGACGCCGGAGGAGCTGGGACGCTCGCGGGCGTTCAACCGCGACTCCGCCGGTGGAAAGACGGGTCGTGCGATCCTGGATGCAGTCACCACCGCCCTTGCGTTGCCGAAGGATCAGTGGCCGTCCCTTCCGGATCAGGCTGACGCTCCGCAGGGGCGCCAGCCCGTCGCCGATCTGCTGCGCGTGCTGCTGAAGATCAAATGCGAGGAGCACGATGTCGCGCCGAAGCTGATCGCCAGCTCGGACGACCTCGACGCCATTGCCTCCAACGACGACGCCGACGTTCCCGCGTTGAAGGGGTGGCGGCTCGAGGTGTTCGGCAATGCCGCCCTGGCCGTAAAGCACGGTCGCCTGGGCCTGGTGTTCGATCCGGCAAAGGATCGGGTGAGGCTCGTCGACGTCTCGGCCTGACCTCCGCCCTCGTGGCCTAAATCGCTCGTCTTAGTCCGGTGTTTGTCGTCGGAGGCCGGCCACAGCGCGGGATCGACGCGGTGCGCCCTGCGCGACCGTTATCGGCGCCCCAATGGCCGACGACAGGGTCGCCACCCGACGGTCGACCACATCGCCCAGCAGCGCCAGTGCCTCGCCTGACAGCTTCAGCGTGAAGCCCCCGGCCGGCAGGGCGTCCAGCTTCGTCCGCCGCAGCAGGACCGTGGCCCCGCCCGACAGCGTCAGCCCCAATCTCAGCGCATGGCCCACCTGGATCGCGAGTGTCCGCCGTGCCGGATCGAGCAGATGTTCCACGGCCCGCGCCGCCGGAAGATCGGTATGCCCCACATACCGGACCAGGATACCGATCGCCAGGAACACCCGATCGGCATGGTCAAGACCGGCCACCGGCAGCCGCAGGACGCGCAGGAACCCGTGCTCGCCCCGATAGCTGGGATGCTCCGACCAGGCGATATCGCTCAACATGCAGAGCGCCTTGACCAACCGGGCATCGCGCTCCGCAAGCAGCGGAAACATGGGGGTCAGCCACGCATAGACGGTATTCGGATGCGGCGCGAAACGATTGGTCTCGCGCGCGATCTCTTCGGCCGCCATCAACAGCGGGTCCTTGTCGCGCTCCCCGTCGGTCAGCCGGTCATACAGACAGCCTTCGCGCAGCCCGAAGGCTGAAAACACCACCCGCGACGGCTTACCCTTGGCCAACACGCGCTGCAGCACCAGGGCGGCGGTTGGAATGGAGTCACCCCGTCGCCGGGACACGCCCGGAACGTTCTTGGCGGCCTTCTTCGGGATCCGGACCAGCGACGACAGGTAGTCCGAGAGCGCATTGCGCTCCACCGCATACCCGTGAATGACCTCGATCGGATAGTTGCTTCGGACCATGTGCGCCTTGGCGATGCTGCGCCACGCTCCGCCGACGGCGTACAACGTCCGCCCCTCGAGACGGGAGAGCCAGTGCGCCGTCTTCAGATGTCCGTCGACCATGGTCGTCAGGCGCCGCCCCTGGCCGCCGGCAGTCTCGCCGATGCGCAGCGGACCAAGCGGCATGGTCGCGTGATCGCCCAGCCGGCGGTTGCTCACATCGATCAGTTCCAGGCTGCCGCCGCCGAGATCCCCGACCACGCCGTCCGCCTCGGGGAAGCCGCTGAGGACGCCGAGCGCCGACAGCCGTGCCTCCTCGTCACCGCTGATCACGTCCACCGGGTGTCCAATGCGGCGTTCAAGCTCGGCCACGAAACCCGGTCCGTTGGCGGCGTCGCGCACCGCCGAGGTTGCCACCACATCCAGGTGACGCACCCGCATGGCCTTGGCAATTTGATTAAAGCGATCGATGTTCAGCAACGCCGATGCCATGCCTTCAACCGGCAGATTGCCGGTCTCGGTGACGCCCCGACCCAATCCGCACAGCGCCTTCTCGTTGAACACCGGGATCGGCGACCGGCCTGCGTGGTCATAGACCACCAGTCGGATGGAGTTCGAGCCGATGTCCAGAACGCCAACCCTCTGACCGCGTACCGGCTCGAGAGTCCCTCGCCCTTCGCGCTGCAGTCCGTTTTCGTCGGTCACTCGCCCTCACGCAGGGTCCGCGGAGCATCACCGCCGCGCCGCAGCGCGCTGCCGCGACCGGACAGGCTGGGGTTCGTCATGAAGTAGGTATGAGCCGAGAAGTCATCGTTTGAATGCGACACGCGTTGATACTGCCCTTCGCTGTTCAGCACCCAGCTGTTGGTGCGGTCTTTCAGGTTGGCCACCATGATCTGGTCGAGAACCTGCCGATGGACGGTCGGGTTTTCAACCGGGACCAGATGTTCAACCCGGCGGTAAAGGTTGCGTTGCATCAGGTCGGCCGAGGAGATGTAGACCTTGGCCTGATCGGACGGAAGCTTGTGGCCGTCGCCGAACACGATGACCCGGGAGTGTTCGAGGAACCGCCCGACGATCGACCTCACCCTGATCGTCTCTGACAGGCCCGGAACCCCGGGCCGCAGGCAGCAGATGCCGCGAATCACGAGATCGACCTGCACCCCCGCCTGGCTGGCCTTGTACAACTCGTCGATGATGCTCGGATCGACGAGTTGGTTCATTTTCATCCAGATTGCCGCCGGGCGGCCTGCGGCGGCATGTTCGATCTCGTTGCGGATGCCGTCCAGCAGGGTGCTGCGCAGGGTCAGCGGCGAGATCGCCAGCTTCTCCATCTTCTCCGGGGTAGCGTAGCCGGTCATGTAGTTGAACATCCGCGACGCATCCCGGCACAGCGCCGGATCGCAGGTGAAGAACGACAGGTCGGTGTAGATCTTGGCGGTGATCGGATGGTAGTTGCCGGTACCGAAATGCACGTAGTTGCGCAGGCCGTGGCCCTCGCGACGCACCACCAGCGACACCTTCGCGTGGGTCTTCAGGTTCATGAACCCGTAGACGACCTGCACGCCGGCCCGCTCGAGGTCCCGGGACAATCGGATGTTGGCCTCCTCGTCGAACCGGGCCTTGATCTCGACCATGGCGGTAACGGATTTGCCGGCTTCGGCCGCCTCGATCAGCGCCTTGACGATCGGGCTGTCCTTGGACGTGCGGTACAGCGTCTGCTTGATGGCGATGACCGAGGAATCGGCCGCGGCCTGGCGCAGGAACTGCACGACCACATCGAAACTCTCGTAAGGATGATGGACTACGATGTCCTTGGTCCGGATTGCAGCAAAGCAGTCGCCGCCGAAGTCGCGGATCCGTTCCGGGAACCGGGCGTTGAACGGCGGCCAGAGCAGGTCCGGCCGCTCCGACATGATCAATTGCGACAGATCGGCGAGCCCGACCATCTCCTCCAGCGCGAACACGTCCTCGCGCGGCACCTTCAACTCATCGAT
This sequence comes from Thalassobaculum sp., assembly GCF_040219215.1. Lineage (GTDB taxonomy): Bacteria > Pseudomonadota > Alphaproteobacteria > Thalassobaculales > Thalassobaculaceae > Thalassobaculum_A. The sequence goes on along the minus strand of NZ_JAVJSX010000044.1, from coordinate 21,931 downwards.
GACCAGCTGCTGCAGCGGCTCGGGCATCGACAGGTCAACCGCCAGGCGGATCACGTTGCCGCGGCGACGGGCCTTGAGCGCGGTTTCGAACGACAGCACCAGGTCTTCGGCTTCCTCGTCGATCTCCATCTCGCTGTCGCGGATGACCCGGAAAACCCCTTGCCCCTTGACCTGATAGTTCGGGAACAACCGGTCAACGAACAGCAGAATGACCTGCTCGATCGGCACGAACCGGATCTGATCGCCCGGCAATCGCACAAACCGGCCGATCTGCTGCGGCAATTGAATGAGGCCTTGCATCTCATGGCCGCCGGACCGCGCCCGCAATTGCATGGCAAGGCAGATGCCCTTGTTCGGAACGAACGGGAACGGATGGGCCGGGTCGATCGCCAGCGGCGTTAGAACCGGATAGACCTGCTCGCTGAAATGATTGGCGAGCCAGGCCAGATCGTCGGCGCCCAGTTCGCTGCCGTCGACCAGGTGATAGCCGACATCCTTCAGGGCCCCACGCAGCGACCGCAAGGCAACCTGCTGGTCGCTCATCAGTTTGGCCGCCGCTTCGGCGATCGCCCCCAGCTGCTGAGGCGGTGTCAGGCCGTCATCGCTGGCCGTGGTGATCCCGGCCGCAACCATGCCCTTCAGCCCGGCGACCCGGACCATGTAGAACTCGTCCAGATTGGACGCCGAGATCGCAACGAACCGCAGACGCTCCAGCAGCGGGTTGCTGGCGTTCAACGACTCCTCCAGCACCCGCGTGTTGAAGGCAAGCCAGGAGATCTCCCGATTGATCAGCCGGCTCGCGCTCTCCAGCGTGATCGACGTGGAGACCGGCGGGGCGTCTGCTTCGACCGCCGCCCGCCGTTTCAACGACCCGCGTGGACGCTTGCCATGGGCGTCATCGACGATGCGTTCCACCTTGCCTGTCGCTTCGCTCACTGCCAGCCTCCTGCGTCACCCGGCGCCGCTGGATCGGCGCCTCACTGCGCGGGGTGTACCCGCAGTCTGTGACAGCGGGATGACAGGCGGTCCAGCCCAATTCAGAGCGTGCCAGGGAATGCACCACCATCCATCAGGACATTCTGCCCGGTAATGAAGCCGGCGTGAACGCTGCACAGGAAAGCGCAGGCGGCCCCGAACTCATCGGCCGTGCCGAACCGGCCGGCGGGATTCTTCTCGGCCTGCTGCTTGCTGAACGCCTCGTAAGGCATCCCCGCCTTCTCGGCCTGCAGCTTCATGTTGCCGCGCAGCCGGTCGGTGTCGAACGGTCCCGGCAGCAGACCGTTGATCGTCACGTTGTGACGCACGGTCTCGCGAGCCGCTCCGGCAACGAACCCAGTCAGACCGGCACGCGCGCCATTGGACAGGCCGAGGATCGGGATCGGCGCCTTCACCGCGCCCGACGTGATGTTCACGATCCGGCCGAACTTGCGCTCGATCATCCCGTCGACCGTCAACCGGATCAACTCGATCGCGGTCAGCATGTTGGCGTTGATCGCCTTCTGCCAGTCCTCGATCGACCAATCGCGGAAGTTGCCCGGCGGCGGGCCACCGGCGTTGTTGATCAGGATGTCGACCGGCCCGGCCGCCTTCAGCACCGCGGCGCGGCCTTCCGGCGTGGTGATGTCGCAGGCAACCGTGGTCACCGACACCCCGGTCGCCGACCGGATCTCATCGGCGGTGGCGTCCAGCGTCGCCTTGGTCCGGGAGTTGATCACCAGGTCGACGCCCTCGCGCGCCAGAGCCAGAGCGCAGCCCTTGCCCAGCCCCTTGCTGGCGGCGCAGACGATGGCCTTCTTGCCTTTCAGTCCGAGATCCATGCCCGGTCACTCCCCTCGATCGGTTTCATCATCAGCAAGCGCCCGCTTTGCCAGCGCCCGGTCCACTTTGCGTCCTTCGGCCAGCGCCAGGCGGTCAAGGCAATCAACCAGCCTGTAAGCCGCCGAGAACGACCGTTCCATGCGCGCCACCAGATACGCGACGACGTCTTCGCGCACGACCACCTGTCGATCCGCGAAATGCTTTCCCAGGACGCCGGCCAGAAGAGCCTCGTCCGGCGGCCCGACCATCGCGATCGGCAGTGTCGCCAACCGGGATGCCAGATCCGGCAGACCAAAATCACACCGAGCCGGCGCCGTGCGCGACAGGATAAGCACAGATCCCCCGCGCTCTGCCACCGTGTTGTAGAGATGCAGAAGTGCCTGTGGGGCGCGGATTCCGGTGAGGTCGTCGACCACCGCGTGTGTTGCATCCCCGAGCACGTCCGGCAGTCCATCCACCGTCAGATCCGCCGCATCCACCGCAACCGCACCGCTTGCCCGGCGCCACACCGCCCCAAGATGAGTCTTTCCGCATCCTGCGGGACCAACGATCGCCAGACCGCGCAGCGGTGCGGGCCAGTCCGGCCAGCGGTCGATCCACGCCGCTGCGTCGGCATTGCACGCCGATACCAGAAAATCGCTGCGCCCCAGCGCCCGCCGGTAACCCAGATCGAGGATCAACTGACTTGGCGTCATCACACCGGTCCCGGTGCCCCGGTGTCATTCCCGTCGGGCGCCGCGTCATCCGCCGGCGGCACCCCGTGGAGGTGCAGCGGGCTGTCCAGGTACCGGGCCAGTGCAAACCGGGTGAGAACGCCGACCACGGCGGCAACCGGAACCGCCAGCAGCACACCGACGAAGCCAAACAGCGTCCCGCCCGCCAGCAACCCAAAGATCACCCAGACCGGATGCAAGCCGACGGCCTCGCCGACCAGATTGGGCGTCAGGAAATTCCCTTCGAGCATCTGCCCGGCGGCGAATACGGCCGCGACGATCGCCACCGCCTGCCAACTGTCGAACTGCGCCAGAGCCAGCCCCACGCTGAGGACGCCGCCGATCAGCGCTCCGATGAACGGCACGAATGAGATCAGGCCGGAGAACAGTCCGATCACCAGACCGAAATCCAACCCCGCGATTGTCAATCCCGCCGCATAGAACACGCCGAGGATCAGGCACACCGTCCCCTGTCCCCGAACAAACGCGGCCAGCGTGCGATCCACGGCCGCGACCTGCGTGCGGATTGTCGGCGCCTGCTCCCGCGGCAGCCAGCCGTCCACCGCCGCAACGATCCGGTCCCAGTCGCGCAGCAGGTAAAACGACACGATCGGGGTGATCAGCAGGAGCGACAGCAGATTGGCGATCGCGAACCCGCCGCTGATCAACCGGCTGATCACGCCGCCGGCCCAACTTACCAAGTCGCCGGTCATGCCGGTGACTTTCTCCAGGGCGGCTTGCCGGTCCAGCCCCTCGTTGACGTGCGCCAGTAGCGGCGCCAGCCGGGTCCGGATCATGTCGACGTAGCCCGGCAGCGTGGAGGCGAGCTTCTCGAACTGGGACTGCAGCAACGGAATCAGCAACAGCAGCAGCCCGATGGCGAGCGCGAAGAAGCCGAGCAGCACGACGAACGTCGCAAGACCACGCGGAACCCGAATACGTTCAAGCCGGTCGACCACCGGGTCGAGCAGGTACGCCACCGCCATGCCGGCAACGAACGGCACCAGCACGTCGCGCAGGACATAGAAGCCCAGCAGCACCAGCGCGAGGAACAGCGCCCAGAACACCGAACGTTCGCGCCGGGTCATGCGACGGACGCCCGGGTCACTGGGTTCCCGGCACCGGCGCCGTCGGCGGCGCCGAGGGCGAAGGTCCGATGATGACCGTCTCTTCCGTGCCGTAGGCCGGTGCGGCCGAGTACGGCGCGCCCGACCCAATTGCCCCGGAAGCTGGAGCGGATTCCGGCATCGGCTGCCCACGCTGCTTGAGAATGTAGTCCCCGGCTCCCGGAAGCAGTTCGAGGTCGCGTTGCGCCAGGGCCACCCGGAACTGCTCGGCCTCGCCGTTGATCCAGACGTCGACCAGAGCTTCCCGGCGGGTGAGCAGGATGACCTGATACCGGGCAACGATGGACAACCGGTCCAGCGCCTCACGCACCGTCAGCCAGCGCTTCATGGAGTCGATCGGGACCGTCGCCGTCACCCGGCTTTCAAACCCGGGACGAATCAGGTTGTCCTGCTTCCAGGCCTCCTCGACCATTGCCACGGCTCGCAGTACCGCAGGCGCCAGCCGCTTCACTTCGTCCAGTTCTTCGCCACCCGCCACCGTTTCGAGCAGGGTGCGATCGGTGCCGCTCGGGCCCAGCCGCTGCACCGACAACTCGGTGGCACCGCCAGACCGTGGCGTCGCCTTGACGACCACCGCGTCGCGCGCGCCGTAGCGCTCCGCAATACGCGTCAGCGCCGGCAGGTCGCCCGCGACGGCCTGTTCCGGCAACAGATCGCGGATGTCGGCTACATCACCGTAGGGCACCACGAACGGCACCAGGCCACCCTGGGGCGGAAGGTCGTACCAGGCTGTCCGCCACGGATTCGGCTCCTTCCAAAGAACCACCTCGCCGCCGGTCACGTACAGCGGAATGACCAGGACCGGCAGGCTGCGGGTCTCTGCATAAGGAGTGCCCGCCGCGCGGAGGTAGCCGCGAATCGCCGCCTGATCGAACGCGACCGTCAGGTCTGCCAGCCACCGCACGGCCGACGATCGTTCGTTGGCCACTTCGAAGCCCAGGACCATGCGCTGCAGCTCCGCATCGGTCGGATCCTTGATGGCACGGGCCTGCGCCAGCGGAGCCACCCGCTCGACGAGCCGTTGAAACGCCTTCCGGCGCCCCTCGGCGATCGCCCGGTCGCGGGCGACCGGCGCGGTTTCGGCGGTCGCGTCAACCGGCACCGCGCGAACGGTGTACAGATCGGCATCCGCCGCATTCGCTTCCGCCAGGGGAATCACCACCGGCAGAATCATCAGCAGGGTGCGCAGAAAGTTCGTAAAATTGCGCCGCACGGTATCGCTCATTGTCGTTCAGCCCACTTGCCGCTTGCGGGGAGCGTCGGCACCGCGGCATATACCGCGATCCGGGCGAAACGAAGACACGCCCGACAGCCCGGCCTTATACCGCAGCCCGGCGGAGGATGCCATAAGCCCCCCAAAGCAGACGAACCAGCCTTTGACATACCGCGATGCCGACGTCGACATCGACGCGGGTGACGCTCTTGTCGAGGCCATCAAGCCGCTCGCGGCTTCCACCCGACGTCCGGGTGCCGACGCAGACCTTGGTGGCTTCGGAGGTCTGTTCGACCTGAAGGCCGCCGGCTTCAGGGATCCGGTCCTGGTCGCCGCAACCGATGGCGTGGGCACCAAGCTGCGCGTGGCCATCGAGGCCGGACGGCACGACGGGGTCGGCATCGACCTGGTCGCGATGTGCGTCAACGACTTGGTCGTGCAGGGCGCCGAGCCGGTGATGTTCCTGGACTACTACGCCACCGGGAAGCTCGAGGTCGCCGTGGCCCGTGACGTGGTCGCCGGCATCGCTGCCGGTTGCCGGGACGCCGGATGCGCCCTGGTCGGCGGCGAGACAGCCGAGATGCCGGGTATGTACCGGGCCGGCGACTACGATCTCGCCGGATTCGCGATTGGCGCGGCCGAGCGCCAGCAGATCCTGACCCGTGACCGGGTGTCGGCCGGCAATGTCGTGCTGGCGCTGCCGTCGTCTGGGGTTCACTCCAACGGCTTCTCCCTGGTCCGCCGAATCGTCGAGCGCAGCGGGCTCGCCTGGGATGCTCCCGCACCGTTCGCTCCCGAACGCACGTTGTCCGAAGCGTTGCTGGAGCCTACCCGGATCTATGTCCGCTCCTGTCTGAAGGCGATCGCGGCCGGCGGCGTTACCGCCCTCGCCCACATCACTGGTGGCGGCCTGATCGAGAACCCGCCACGGGTCTATGGCGACGATCTGGCGATGCGGCTGGATCTGTCGACCTGGCGCCTGCCCCCGGTGTTTCGCTGGCTTGCGGCGCAGGGCGGGGTCGAGGCGCGGGAAATGCTGCGCACCTTCAACTGCGGACTTGGCATGCTGATCGTCGTGGAAGCCGGGCGGGCCGACGCGGTGCGCGACGCGCTGTCGGAAGCCGGCGAGACGCCGGTCACGGTCGGCGTGCTCGAAGCGCGCACCGGCGACCCGGTTGTGTTCGACGGCCTGTCGCCGACCTGGCTGGCATGACCGGCGCCCGCAAGCGGGTTGGCGTGCTGATCTCCGGTCGCGGCAGCAATCTGCAGGCCCTGCTGGATGCGTCCACCGATCCGGCGTTCCCGGCCGAGATTGCCCTGGTGATCTCCAATCGCCCCGGTGTCTACGGGCTGGAGCGGGCACAATCCGCCGGGGTAGCCACCGCGACCATCAGCCACCAGGACTACCCGAACCGCGACAGCTTTGACGGGGCGATCGACGCGGCATTGCGCGGCGCCGGGTGCGAGATTGTCTGCCTGGCGGGGTTCATGCGGATCTTCACGCCGGGTTTCGTCAACCGCTGGCCGAACCGGATCCTGAACATCCACCCGTCGCTGTTACCGTCGTTCACCGGACTTCATGTGCAGCGCCGGGCGATCGAGGCCGGCGCCACGATCGCCGGCTGTACCGTCCATATCGTCACCCCGGACCTGGATTCCGGGCCGATCCTGGCTCAGGCCGCCGTCCCGGTGTTGCCTGACGATACCGAGGACAGCCTGTCCGCCCGCATCCTGGAGCAGGAGCACCGGTTGTATCCGAGCGCGCTCGCCTGGCTGGCCGAAGGCCGGGTTCGGATCGACGGCAACCGTGCGCTGGTCGACGGCGCAACCGCGTCCGGCGTTCTTTTGTCGCCGTCCCTGTAAGGGCTTTGAGCGCTGCCAGCGCTTCGCTATAACAGGCTGAATTCGCCGTTTCGTCGGGAGGGCATCATGGCCACTGAAGACCGTTTCATCGATCTGACCCGTGAGCACCGGGCGATCTGGGAAGGCTTTATAACCTTCATCAAGATCAGCACCGCGCTGTGCATCGTCACGGTAGCGCTGTTGGGCCTGTTCGTCGCCTGACGTCCGGGCCTTTCCGTAACGAAAAAGGGCCGGCCCCACGGGGCCGGCCCTTTCGATTCAAGCGGCTCGAGAATCAGCCGACGATTTCGTTGCCGCTGAAGAACTGCGCGATCTCGATGGCGGCCGTCTCGGCGGCGTCCGAACCGTGGACCGTGTTCTCGCCGATCGACAACGCCACTTCCTTGCGGATGGTGCCGGCATCGGCCTTCGACGGGTCGGTGGCGCCCATCACTTCACGGTACTTGGCGACGGCGTTGTCGCCTTCCAGGACCTGCACGACCACTGGGCCGGAGACCATGAAGTCAACCAGTTCGCCGAAGAACGGGCGGGCGCTGTGGACGGCATAGAACGTCTCGGCCTGGTCGCGGGTCATCTTGATCCGCTTCTGCGCGACGATGCGAAGACCGGCGGCCTCGATCATGGCATTGACCTTGCCGGTCAGGTTCCGGGCGGTAGCGTCCGGCTTGATGATGGAAAAGGTGCGCTCAAGGGCCATGAGACTCTCTATCGATCGTGATGGATTCGGATGGGCGGAGGCAACGTGGCCCAACCGCCCGGCGCGCGCCTTATAGCGGCGCGGCCCAACAGCGGCAAGTGCGCAGCGACCGCCTGAACCGCCTACCCGGCCTTCTCCCAGCCGCCGCGGTCGGTTTGCCGCCAGTAGGTGAGCGTGTGACCGGCATCACGGGCCGCCTTCCAGCGTGCCCGGGCAGCAGCAACGGAAGCGTCGTCGCGACCGTCGAACAGATCGAACACCCGGACCCATGCTGCCAGATCGCCGATCGTGACGCCGTCGGTCAGGAACAGGAACGCAGCGCCGTTCGGATTGCCCTCGACGGCGCTCAGCCAGATCGGCTGGTCTTCATCGAAGCCGTCCTTGGAGGTGCCGTGCGGCAGCCATGAGCGGTCCTCGTAGGTCCACAGCAGGCCGTTCAGGGCTTGCACCCGCTCGTCGCTGCCCGCCAGGACAACCGCTCGCTGCCCCGCCTCCAGCGTCCGCTCCAGCAGCTTGGGCAGCGCACGCTCCAGCGGCGTGGCCGTCAGATGGTAGAATCCGATCTCGGCCACGCCGCCGACCTGCCCTTAGGTCTTCTCGACGTAGTCGCGGACCAGCCGGTCGAGCGCACGCACGGCAAAGCCGCTGGCGCCCTTCGGCGTGGTGCTGCGGTCCTTGCGCGACCAGGTCACACCCGCGATGTCCATGTGGATCCACGGCGTCTTGTTCACGAAACGCTCCAGGAAGCAGGCCGCCGTGATCGCCCCGCCCCAGCGCGGGCCGGCGTTCTTCATGTCGGCAACGTCGCTGTCCATCTGCTTGTTGTAGGCGTCGCCGAGAGGCATGCGCCACATTGGCTCGTCGACCGCATCCCCGGCGGCCTTCAGAGCATCGGACAGCTTGTCGTCATTGGCGAAGTAGCCGCAGGTCTCCTCTCCGAGCGACACCATCATGGCGCCGGTCAGGGTGGCGAGATCGACCATGAACGACGGCTTGAACTTGTCCTGGGTGTACCAGAGCGCATCGGCCAGGACGAGCCGGCCCTCGGCATCGGTGTTGATCACCTCGATGGTCTGGCCCGACATCGTCGTGAGGATATCGGATGGCCGCATCGCGTTGCCGTCCGGCATGTTCTCCACCAGGCCGATCACGCCGATCACGTTCGCCTTGGCCTTTCGGCCGGCCAGCGCCCGCATCAGGCCGCTGACGACTCCGGCGCCGCCCATGTCGAACTTCATGTCTTCCATGCCGCCGGCCGGCTTGATCGAGATGCCGCCGGTGTCGAAGCACACGCCCTTGCCGACGAACGCCACCGGCTTGTCGGACTTAGCACCGCCGTTCCAGCGCATCACCACCAGCTTGGACTCGCGCCGGCTGCCCTGCCCGACCCCCAGCAGCGCGCCCATGCCGAGCTTGGTCATCTCCTTCTCGCCGAGCACCTCGACCGCGACACCCAGTTCCTTCAGGCCGACGCAGCGCTGGGCGAAGCTCTCCGGGAACAGCACATTCGGCGGCTCGGAAACCAGATCACGGGTGAACGCGACGCCCTCGGCAACAGCCGCCTCGACGTCGTACAGCTTCTTGGCCTCGGCGTGTCCGTCCACCATGACGGTCAGCTTCTCCAGAGTCGGCTTGTCGTCGTCCTTCAGCGTGGTGCGGTACTTGTCGAATCGGTAGGATCGCAACTCGGCACCGAGCGCCAGATGCGCGGCCCGCGCCGCCCGATGCTCGTCACCGCTCTCCATGACGATGGTGACTTCTTTTTCCCCCGACCCCGCGAGCGCGGCGTAGATTCCGCCGCCGGCGGTCTCCGCCCATTTGAGATCGAACTTCTTGGGATCGCCGACGCCGTAAAGGAGCACCCGTCCCGCGGACGTGAAAACCGTCAATGTCTGGTGCGCTTTGCCGGTAAACCGCGATCCCGCCATGGCCTTGGCGATCAGTCCGCCGGACTCGCCGTCGATCGCTGTTGCGGTCGGCGACAGCTTGCCGCTCTCGGCCACGGAGACGACGATCGCCCCCTTCTTCGGACGTCCAACCTTGGCAAAGACGATCTTCATCAGAGGCTCCATGGGTTGCGGGGAGGCGATCTTTGGGGTAGCCGTCGCCATCGGGCTCTGTCAACGGGCGGCAGCGCCGGTATCATGCGCCCGAACAACACTGAACGCGAGCCGGGGACGGCATGCGCATCACCCGTTACCTGGCTGGACAGATCCTGACCGCGATGGTGTTCATCGTGGTGTCGATGACGTGCGTGATCTGGTTGTCGCAGTCGCTGCGGTTCGTGGACCTGATCGTCAATCGCGGCCTGCCGATCCCGAGCTTCGTCTATCTCACGCTGATGCTGATGCCGACCTGGCTGTCGATCGTCCTGCCGATCGCGGCGTTCGCGGCCACGGTCTTCGTCTACAACAAGCTGACGAACGACCGCGAACTGGTCGTGCTCTCGGCCGCTGGGCTCAGCCCGTTGCGGTTGGCGGGCCCCGCCATGGTGGTCGCAGTCGCCACCATGCTCGCCACCTACCTGATGACCCTCTACCTGGTGCCGATGAGCTATCGCGGCTTCAAGGAGCTGCAGTTCCAGATCCGTCACAACTTCGACCACCTCGTGCTGCGCGAGGGCGAGTTCCGTTCGATCGGCGACGGGCTGACGGTCTATGTCCGAGCCCGCGAGGACACCGGGCAGCTTGCCGGAATCGTGGTGCACGACCAGAGCAACGCCAAGAAGACCGTCACTTTGGTGGCCGAGCGCGGCGCGTTGATCACCGCCCCGGAGGGTCCACGCGTGGTGATGGCCAATGGTTCCCGCCAGGAGCGCGATACCCAGACCGGACGGGTGAGCGTGCTGTATTTCGACCGCTATACCATCGACCTGGGAGCCATGCGCGAAGAGGTGCAGCGCACCATTCGCGATCAGAACGAACTGTTCATCGACGACCTGCTGTACCCGACCGAGCAGATCACCGATCCGAAGAACTTCGACGAGTACATCGCGGAAGGGCATCAGCGGCTGACCTCTCCTTTGCTGGCTCTGTCTCTGACGGCGATCGGGGTTGCGGTGCTGCTGTCGGGCGAATTCTCGCGCCGCGGCCAGACCATCCGAATCATAACGGCGGTGCTGCTGGCCAGCTGTGCCGAGGCTATGGGGCTCGGCTCCAAGTACTTGGCCGTGCGCTATCCCTCGCTGCTGCCGATCATGTGGCTGGCCGTCATCGTGCCGTTTCTGCTGGCGTTGATGTCGATGACGCAACGACGGCTCAGGCGGCGCAGTCCGGCGCCGGCGGCTTCATGATCCAAACATGAGATTGTCGCCCACCCTATCCACCTATATCGGCCGCCAGTTCGTGTTCTGGGTGCTGGGCACCTTTGCCGCGATCATGGCCATTGTGTTTCTGCTCGACGTCATCGAGTTGCTGCGTAGAGGAGCCGGCAAGGACGGTGCCCATTTCGGTGTCCTGGTCGAGATGGCGGCCTTAAAGCTGCCGAGTATGGGGCAGCAAATCCTGCCGTTCGCCGTGCTGTTCGGCTCGATGCTGGCGTTCACCCGCCTGACCCGCACCAACGAGTTGGTCGTGGCGCGGGCGGCCGGCATATCCGTCTGGCAGTTCCTGATGCCGGCAATCGCCGTCGCCTTGTTGCTCGGCGCGCTCAAGGTCGGTGTGGTCAACCCGATCTCCTCGGTGATGACCGCCCGTTTCAACGTCCTGGAAGACACCATCCTGCGCAACCGCGTGGACAGCTTCATGACGGTCGGACAGGGTGGTCTGTGGATTCGGGAGCGCACCGAGAGCGGGCAGCACGTGGTCCATGCACTCGCTGCACGCCAGAACGACGCCGAGTTGGCCAACGTGCTGGTGATCCGTTTCGGCCACAACGACGAGTTCCTCGAGCGCATCGACGCCCGCACGGCGCAGTTGGGCGCCGGCTACTGGGAGCTCCGCGACGCGGTGGTTACTTCCGCCAAAGGTCGGCCCGACCCGAGGGGCTCGATTCGAATCCCGACTCGGCTGACCATCCAGAACATCCAGGACAGCTTTGCCTCACCGGAGACCATGTCGTTCTGGGAGCTGCCGGGATTCATTCGGATATTGGAGAATGCCGGTTTCTCAGCGGTCAAGCACCGCCTCTACTGGCACGCCCTGCTGGCATCGCCGCTGCTCCTGATCGCGATGGTTTTGATCGCCGCGACCTTCTCGTTGCGGCTGACCCGGCGGGGCGGCACTCTGCTCTGGGCGTCGAGCGGGCTGTTCACGGGGTTTCTGCTGTATTTCATGTCCGATATCGTCTTCGCGCTGGGTCTGTCGGCCCGCATACCGGAAGTGTTGGCGGCCTGGACGCCCGCGACCGTCACCATGCTGCTCGGATTGACGAGCCTACTGCACCTTGAAGACGGATGAACGGCTTGCCAACTGCGCTCCTTCGGACACTCGCCGGCCTGATGATGCTGCTGGTCACCGCGCACTCGGTGCCCGCGCAGGAGATCGATGTCGAGAACACCCCCGTCCTGTTGCAGGCCGATGAACTCACCTACAACGAAGACCTTGGAATCGTTACCGCACGGGGAAATGTCGAGTTGAATCAAGGGCCACGGCTGCTCATGGCGGACACCGTGACCTACAATCAACGAGACAACACCGTCACCGCCAGCGGCAACGTCTCGCTGTTGGAACCAACCGGGGAGGTCTTGTTTACCGACTACGCCGAGTTGCACGACCATCTCAAGGTCGGCTTCATCGAGAACCTGCGTGCTCTGATGGCCGACGGATCACGCCTCGCCGCCAATCGCGCGCGACGAACCGCCGACAGCAAGAAGATCATGGACCGGGGCGTGTTCTCGCCCTGCAATCTCTGCAAGGAAGATCCGCGACGGGCGCCGCTGTGGCAGCTGAAGGCGGTCAAGATTGTCCACGACGAAGTCGCAAAGGACATCATCTACGAAGACGCCACGATGGAGTTCCTCGGGGTTCCGATCATGTACTCACCCTACATGCGGCATCCCGATCCCACCGTCGATCGTCGGTCCGGCCTGCTTGCACCGACGCTCGGCTACTCCGGCGACCTGGGCGCCATCTACGGACAGCCCTATCACTACGTGTTCGATGCATCGCGCGACCTGACCATCGAGCCAATGGTATTCAGCTCCGAAGGGTCTGTTTTGAGAGGACAGTACCGCCAGCGATTCTCACGCGGACAGATCGACCTCAGGGCTACGAGCGCCTATGTCGATCAGTATGAGGGCAGCGAGTCGACCGGCGACCAAGGCATTGAGGGCAGCGCCGACCTCGAGGGTCAATTCTCGCTCGACCGAACCTGGCGCGCCGGCTTCGATTTCGAGCAATCAAGCGATCGAACCTACCTGAAGAGATTCCGCCTTGGACATGAGGATGTCCTGACCACTCGCCTCTATACCGAAGGCTTCCGTGGCCGGAACTACGCCGCGATCAATGCCTACAAATGGCAGGACCTGCGTGCCTCCACCGACCCGGACGATACGCCGCTGGTCATGCCGTTCGCCCAGTACAACTTCATCGCCGAGCCGGCCAGCGACGGCGGACGCTCGTCCATCGACGCCAGCCTCCTGGCGTTGACACGCGAACGCGGCACCGACAGTCGACGAGCTTCGCTGGTCTATGGCTGGAAACGCCCGCACACAACGGCCAGCGGTCAGATGCTCACGGTCGAAAGCCGCGTACAGAGCGACGGCTACTTTGCCTCGGACCTGGACACCGCGGCGGACAATAGCGACGAAACCACCGCCCGGCTGTTTCCGCAGGTCGGTGTGAAATGGCAGTATCCTTGGGCTCGGCGAAGCGGAACCACCACCCAGTTGTTCGAACCGATTGTCGGAATCGTCGGTGGCCCGAACGGAAGCAATCCGGATGAAATCCCGAACGAGGACAGTCGGTCGTTCGAGTTCGACACCACCAACCTGTTCCGGCTGAACCGCTACGAAGGCGTGGACCGAGTGACCAGCGGATCCCGCATCGATTACGCCCTGCGCTCCGGGGTCTACGGAGACGCTGGCGGTTCCACCGAATTTCTCATCGGCCAGAGCTATCGGTTCTATGGGGACAGTTCGTTCGAGAAGGGATCGGGCTTGGATGAGGAACTGTCCGACATTGTCGGGGCAATCACCGTCCGGCCGCGCGATCAGTTCGATTTTTCCTACCGCTTCCGGCTGGACAAGGACTCAGCGGAAGTCAGGCGGAACGAGGTCGGGTTCGGATATCACCATTCACGGTTTGCGTTTCTCTTCGACTACATTGCAATCGACGAGGCTGCATCCAGCGACCTGACCGGTGATCGCGAGCAGATCGATGCCACCCTGAACGTCCGTCTGTCGGAGTACTGGAGCACCGGGATGAACATCGTCCACGACCTGTCCGACGGCGACAGTCGCCTGCTCCGCGGCCGTCTAGGACTGACCTACTCCGACGAATGCCTGACGTTCGGCGTCGACGTCGAGCGCTCGGACATCGAGGACGAGGATATCGAGCCGGACACCCGGGTGATGTTCCGGATCGCCTTCAAGTATCTGGGTGGTGTGGAGAGTCGTTGATTGCCCGGCTCCTGGCCCCAAATCAACGCAAGCCCTGCCGTGGCCGCAAGCCCTGTCGGCTGATATAGTCCCCCCGGTTTTCCTCCGACCCGGTCGAATGCAATGAACGTTACCCTCCGCCCTGCCCTTGCTCTCGCCGCGTTGACCGCATTGGCCCTGCTTATTGTGATCGGGCCGGTCACCGCCCAGGAGCAGCAGCGCATTGCAGCGGTGGTCAACGACGAGATCCTGTCCATGCGGGATCTGCGAAGCCGGCTTCGGATGGTCATCGTCTCCTCACGGCTACCCCCGACCGATGAAACCGCTCAACGCCTGGCGCCGCAGGTGCTTCGCAGTCTCGTTGACGAACAGATTCAACTCCAGGAAGCCAAACGCCTGAATGTTGCTGTGACCGAGCAGGATCTCGCGCGGGCACGCAGCGAAGTCGAACAGCGCAACAACCTGAAACCCGGTCAGTTCGAGGAGTTCGTTCGCAGTCTGGGCGTCGACCCCGAGACCGTTATCCGGCAGCTGAAATCGCAGGTCGCATGGACGAAGCTGGTACGGCGGCGGTTCGGAAACGACGTCACGATCAGCCAGGAAGAGGTGACGGACGTCTTGCAGCGTATGGAAGCGGACGCCGGAAAGACCCAGAAGCGGGTTTCCGAGATCGTTCTGACAGTCGATGATCCCAGCACCGAGGATCAGGTCAGGCAACTCGCCGAGCGCATCGTTGAGCAGTTGAAGGCCGGCGCCAACTTCTCCGCCGTCGCCCGCCAGTTCTCGGCCTCGGCAAACGCCGCTGTAGGCGGCGACGTCGGCTGGATCCTGCCCGAGCGCATGGCGCCCGAGATCGCCGAAGCGGTGGCCAAACTGGAGACCGGCCAGATCTCGGAACCGGTGCGAACCTTGTTCGGCTATCACATCGTGCAGGTTGCGGACTCCCGTGTCATCGCTGCCGTCGATCCCTTGACCGCCACGGTTGATCTGAAGCAGGTCTTCCTGCCGGTTCCTCCAAACGCCGGGGCCGACGTCCGACCGTCCCAGAAAGCCCTGGCGGAGGCGTTGTCGGGATCCGCGCAGAGCTGCGGCGACTTCGTCGACCTGGCCAAGGAAATCAAATCGCCGGTGTCCCCGGACCTGGGTGAAATGAAGGTCGGCGAGCTTGCACCGCCGCTCCGTGAACGGGTAGCCGGCCTGAAAGCCGGCGAGAACACCGGCCCGGTCGATCTTCCCAACGGTGTCATGGTGGTCATGGTGTGCTCGAGACAGGCGCCCCCAAGCAACCTGCCGAGTCAGGACCAGATCCGATCACAGCTGGAAGCACAGCGCTTCGAGATCCTGGCGCAGCGCTATCTTCGCGACCTGCGGCGCAACGCCTTCGTCGAACTTCGCGTCTGAGCGGCGCCCATGACGGTTACCCGCCCGCTGGCCCTGACCCCCGGTGAGCCGGCCGGCGTCGGCTGCGAACTGGCGGCCGAAGCCTGGATCCGTCGCGGTGACGGAATCCCTGCATTCTTCCTGATCGACGATCCTGACCGTGTCGCCAGCCGCCTGCGGCTGATCGACCGGACGCTACCCCTGCACCCGATCACCGACCCTGCCGAGGCGTCGCGGGTGTTTGCGCAGGCGCTGCCGATCCTTCTGCACCCATTTCCTTCTCCGGATCGTCCGGGCGTGACCGATGCGGCTAATGGCAAGGCGGTGGCCGATGCGATCGAGCGGGCCGTGGAACTGGTTCGCTCCGGCCGGGCGTCGGCGGTGGTGACCAATCCGATCCAGAAAGAGACACTGTATCAGGCCGGATTCGCGCACCCCGGGCACACCGAATTCCTGGCGCATCTGGTTGGACCGGACGTCACACCGGTGATGCTTCTGGCCAGCGAGGCGTTGCGGGTGGTTCCGGTGACGATCCACATTCCGCTGTCCGAGGTGCCGAGCCGGTTGACCACCAGCGCCATCCTAACGGTCGCCCGGATCACCGCGGCATCCCTCACCCGGGATTTCGGGATTGCGGCGCCGAGACTTGCAGTCGCCGGCCTCAACCCGCACGCCGGCGAAGGTGGCGCGATCGGCCACGAGGATCGGGACATCATCGCACCAGCGGTCGCCGCCCTGCGCGCCGACGGCATCGATGCCATCGGCCCACTTCCGGCCGACACGATGTTCCATGCCGAAGCCCGTGCCGGTTACGACGTCGCCCTCGGCATGTACCATGATCAGGTTCTGGTTCCATTGAAGACCCTGGACTTTTGGGGTGGAGTGAACGTGACCCTTGGCCTGCCATTCGTACGCACGTCGCCCGACCATGGCACCGCCCTCAATCTCGCCGGAACCGGCCGTGCACGGCCGGACAGCCTGATTGCAGCGCTGCGACTGGCCGAGACGATGGTCACCCGCCGCAACGCCGCGCAGCGGGCGGGGACCGCCTCGTGAAGGATCCCGTGAGCGTCCGGATCGCCGCCCTGCCGCCGCTGCGTGAAGCAATTGCCAGCGCCAATTTTTCGGCCAAGAAAAGCCTCGGCCAGAATTTTCTGCTGGACATCAACCTGACCCGGCGGATCGCCCGGGCTGCCGGAACTCTTGAGAATGGCACCACAATCGAGATCGGCCCGGGCCCCGGCGGGCTGACCCGTGCCCTGCTGATCGAGGGCGCGGCCGACCTGATTGCCATCGAACGCGATGCTCGAGCCGCAGAGGCGCTCGCCCCACTTGTGCAGGCCGCCGAAGGTCGCCTGCGGCTGGTCGAGGATGACGCGACGGAAGTCGATGTGTCGTCGCTCGGCGCGGCGCCGCGCCGGGTGGTCGCCAACCTGCCTTACAACGTAGCGACACGACTGTTGTTGGGCTGGCTCGCGACGCCGACCGCTTTTGAGTCCCTGACCTTGATGTTCCAAAAGGAAGTCGCCGACCGGCTGCTTGCCGGACCGGGCAGCGATGCCTACGGACGGTTGTCGGTGTTCGTCCAGTGGCTGTGCACGGTGCGCCGGGTGACCGACCTGCCGCCCTCGGCTTTCACCCCGCCGCCGAAGGTCTGGTCAACCGTCGTTCGCCTGGAACCACGCGCAGTGCCGATGCATCCCGCCGAGCGCCGAGCGTTGGAGCGGGTAACGGAGGCGGCCTTCGGGCAGCGGCGCAAGATGTTGCGACAGAGCTTGAAGGGTCTTGGCGGCGATGCTTTGCTGGTCGCCGCCGGCATTGAGCCGACCGAACGACCCGAACGCCTTTCGATCGCCGAATTCTGCCGCCTGGCCAACGCCCTGTCCGATCGCGAGTCCCGCTGATGACCGACCCCCCCGGCAACGCCCCCACCCTGACGGCCGTCCAACGCGACCCGGATGGATTGGTCATCCGGCCAGCCAGGGAAGACGATCTGTCGGTGATCGTGGCGCTGCTGGCCGACGACGGACTCGGCAAGAGCCGGGAGAGGCCGGGCACTCCACTGCACAGCGCGTATGCCGAAGCGTTCCAGCGCATGGCCCTGCAGGACGATAACCTGGTGCTCGTCGCCGAACTGGATGACGCCGTTGTGGGTTGCCTGCAACTCACGTTGATCCACGGCCTCAGCCGACTCGGAGCGACCCGGGCGCAGGTCGAAGGGGTGCGGGTTGCGACCGCGGCGCGGGGTCGGCGGGTGGGCGAGCGGCTGATGCGCGAGGCGATGGTGCGTGCCAAGGCGCGGGGCGCTTCGCTGATGCAGTTGACCACCGACCATCGGCGGATCGACGCCCACCGGTTCTACGAGCGCCTCGGCTTCGTCGGCAGTCATCTCGGCCTGAAGAAGGAACTTGGCTGATCGGGCGTCGTTGAGCGTGTGCTGGCGGTGCCGTCGGCGACGACCCGTTTATCTCCTGCTAACGATTCATGCGGCATCATGACCAAGCCGGGACTGCAGCCAAACGGATGCGCCGGGCCGCGAGGAACCGACGATGCTCTACCAGATACACGAGCTGACCCGACTGGCGATGATGCCCTGGCGCGGCGCCGCTCAGATGGCCCGACTGATCGCAGCCGCGCCGTGGAACCCGATCTCCTACACGCCTTTCGCCCAGCAGATCCTGGCCGGCACCGAGGTCTTCGAGCGCGCGACACGGCGCTACGGCAAGCCGGAATGGAGCCTGCCGACCACGGTGATCGACGGCAAGACCGTATCCATCACCGAGGATGCGGTAATCAAGCGCACCTATTGCCATTTGCTGCATTTCAAGCGCCAGACCGCCCGAGAGGACCCGAAGGTCCTGGTGGTTGCCCCGTTGTCGGGGCATTTCGCCACGCTGCTTCGTGGCACGGTCGAGGCCATGCTGCCGGACCATGATGTGTATGTGACCGACTGGCAGGACTGCCGGGCGATCCCGGTCAATGCGGACCGCTTCAACCTCAACGACTACATCGACTACGTCATCGACTTCCTGCATTTCCTCGGTCCCAACACCCACGTGATCGCGGTCTGCCAGCCCAGCGTGCCGGTCATGGCGGCAGTATCCGTGATGTCCGGTTGGGGCGATCTGTGCGCGCCGGCGTCGATGACCCTGATGGGTGGCCCGATCGACACCCGGAGGAACCCGACGGCGGTCAACAAGCTCGCCGAGGAGCATGATTTCGAGTGGTTCGAGAACAACGTGATCACCACGGTGCCGCCGCCCTATCCCGGCGCCGGGCGCCGCGTCTACCCGGGCTTCATCCAGCTCACCAACTTCATCTCGATGAACTTCGACCGTCACCTGCAGTCGTTCAACGAACTGTTCGATCACCTGGTCCAGGGTGATGAGGAGGAGGCCGAGAAGCGCACCTCGTTCTACGAGGAGTATCTGGCGGTCATGGACCTGCCGGAAGAGTTCTACCTGCAAACGATCAAGACGGTGTTCAAGGACCATGCCCTGCCGAAGGGCGAGATGATCCACCGCTGGCATCCGGTGAAGCCGGAGACGATCAACCGGACCGCGATCCTGTGCGTCGAGGGTGAACTGGACGACATCTCAGGCGTCGGCCAGACAAAGGCTGCCCTGGATCTCGCCAGCAACCTTCCCGACTCCATGAAGAAATACCATCTTCAGAAGGATGTCGGGCACTACGGCATCTTCAACGGCGGCCGCTGGCGGCGCCAGATTGCCCCGGTAGTCAAGGAGTTCATCCGCGAGCACGACCACAGGGTCGGCAAGCGCAAGCCCAAGCTGAAGGCCGTGGGGTGAGGCAGGCAACGTATTTGGCGATCGCCCGCTGACCATCGGGCATCGGCGCTGCTCAGCCGCCGCTGCCCTCGCGCAGCCCTTTCACGAAGTCCGGCAGGCCGACCAGGCGCTCGCGCCTGAGGCGTTCGGCGGCCAGGATGGCCCGTACGGCGGCGGTGCTGCGTTCGATGTCGTCGTTCAGGATGATGTACTGGTACTCGGGGTAGTGGCTGATCTCGTCGGCCGCCTTGGCCATGCGGGCCGCAACCACATCGTCGGAATCCTGGGCTCGGCTGCGCAGGCGACGCTCCAACTCGCGGGTCGACGGTGGCAGCACGAACACACTGACCAGGTCACGGGGCGCGCTGTCCTGCAACTGCTGGGTGCCCTGCCAGTCGATATCGAACAGCACGTCACGTCCCGCCTTGAGCGCCGCCTCGACCGGCCCGCGCGGGGTTCCGTAGTAGTTGCCGAACACCTTGGCGTGCTCCAGCAACTCGTCCCGGTTCACCATCAGGTGAAAGTCGGTCGGATCGACGAAATAGTAGTCCCTGCCGTCGACCTCGCCAGGTCGCCTCGGCCGCGTAGTGGCCGACACCGACATCGTTACTCCGGGCTCCGCTTCCATCAGGCGGCGCGAGATCGTCGTCTTGCCCGCCCCGGACGGTGACGACAGCACCAGCATCAGTCCGCGCCGTGTGATTGCCATCGGCTGCCCTCCGTCACTCGACGTTCTGGATCTGCTCGCGGAACCGCTCAATCCGGGTCTTCAGCTCGACGCCGATACCGGTGAGGGTCAGGTCAATGGCCTTCGAGCACAACGTATTGGCCTCGCGGTTCAGTTCCTGGCACAGGAAATCCAGCTTGCGGCCGATCGAGCCGCCATCGCCCAACAGTTCCCGGCACGCCGCGACATGGGCTGCCAGACGGTCGGTTTCCTCGCGCACATCCGCCTTGGTGGCGAGCAGCGCCAGTTCCTGCACCAACCGCTCCTCCGGCACCGGGGGAGCCGCTTCAAGCAGCACCGCCAGTTGTTCCTGCAGGCGAGCCCGCAGGGCCGCCGGTTGCGACTCCGCGACGGCCGATGCCTGTGTGGTCAGGTCGGCGATCTCGTCCAGGTGCGTCTCGACCATCGCCTTCAGCTTCGTGCCTTCCCGGCCGCGCGCCTCGACCAGCTCATCCAACGCCCGTTCCAGATCCCCGAGAGCCGGTTTTTCCAAGGCTTCGATCACCGCTGCGTCGGCGGTGCGCTCGACTACCTCGATCACGCCCTTGATCGCCAGCACGCGATCCAGGCTGGGCGCGGTCGGATAGACCAGCCCCTTCGCCTCCAGACGTTCCTGCAGCCCCAGGATCTCCGTAAGGAAGGCCTCGTTGACGACGATCTGCGGAGTCTTGGCCCGGTCCGCCTGTTCCAAGGTCCAGGTCAGGTTGACCGATCCGCGCGCCAGCCGGCGCTGTGCCCGATCGCGGATCTTGCTTTCCCAGCCCTCTACCAGCGCCGGCAACCGGCATCGCAGGTCCAGGCCCTTGGAATTGACGCTGCGGATCTCCCAACTCCAGGTCCAGGGTATCGGGGTCGCGTCTGCCGCCGGCGCGGCCTCGGCACTGCCGTCGACACGGGCGAAGCCGGTCATGCTCATTACGGACAAGATGGAACCCCGCTCGGAAAACTCGCGCATTCAGCCGTCGCCCTTATATCGTGGGGACTCCGGGGCGCCAAGCCGCCGCCCTGCAGAAGCCGCTGCCGGAGCCTGACCTCATGCCAAAGCCGACCACCATCCTGATCACCGGTGCATCCAGCGGCATCGGCGCCGCGTTGGCGCTCGAGTACGCTGCGCCCGGCATCACGTTGCATCTGGGTGCCCGCAACAGCGAGCGGCTGGAAGCCATAGCGATCGCCGCGCGCGCGGCAGGCGCCACGGTGCGGCCGATGGCAGTTGACGTCACCGACGCCGAGGCGGTTCGCCGCTGGGTCGTGGCGGCGGACGAATCGACTCCCCTGGACCTGGTCATCGCGAACGCCGGGATCTCTGCCGGGACCGCCGGATTGGCGGGCGCCGAGCCCACCGAGCAGGTACGCGCGGTGTTCGCCACCAACGTCGACGGCGTGCTCAACACCATCCAGCCGATCCTGCCCCGCATGACGTCCCGTGGGAGCGGCCAGCTGGCCCTGGTTGCCTCGTTGGCCGGTTATCGCGGCATGCCGAGCGCGCCAAGCTACTGCGCGTCCAAGGCCGCCGTTAAGGTGTTCGGCGAAGCGCTGCGCGGCAGCATCCACGCCAGCGGTGTCCGGGTATCGGTCGTATGCCCCGGGTATGTCCGGACCCCCATGACGGACGTCAACGACTTCCCGATGCCGTTCCTGATGGATGCCGACAAGGCCGCCCGGGTGATTCGACGCGGACTGGCAGGCGACAAGGCCCGCATCGCGTTCCCCTGGCCCCTGGCCGCCGCCGTTTGGTTGCTGCAGGCGCTGCCGCCGGCCTGGATCGACCCCGTTCTGCGGCGCTTGCCGGGCAAGGCAGCGCGGCCGGCCTGACCGGGACGATCCCGCTGCAGCAACTCGAACTTCGCACCGGACATTCCCGTCGAAATCGGCAATGTTGGCCGAAATCGAAGAGGGAAGACTGGATCATGGAAAAATGCCCATGCGGGTCGGGTTCAGCCTTGGAAGCGTGCTGCCCGCCGATCGTCGGCGGCGCCCCCGCACCCACCGCCGACGCGCTGATGCCCTCACGCTACAGCGCCTATGTGCTGAAGGAGGTGGGTAACATCGAGCGAACGCACGCCG
>NZ_JAVJSX010000043.1:0-38039 GCF_040219215.1 Thalassobaculum sp. | reverse complement strand
CGTTGAGTACCAGACGGAAGCGCGTCACTACGCGCACGTCGATTGCCCTGGCCACGCCGACTACGTGAAGAACATGATCACGGGTGCGGCGCAGATGGACGGCGCGATCCTGGTTGTTTCGGCGGCTGACGGCCCGATGCCTCAGACCCGCGAGCACATTCTGCTGGCGCGCCAGGTTGGCGTTCCGGCGCTTGTCGTGTTCATGAACAAGGTCGACCAGGTCGACGACGAGGAGCTTCTGGAGCTGGTCGAGCTCGAGGTTCGCGAGTTGCTGTCGTCGTACGACTTCCCTGGCGACGACATTCCGATCGTCAAGGGCTCGGCGCTTGCGGCGATGGAAGACAGCAACGCGACGATCGGCCACGACGCAGTCCTGAAGCTGATGGAGGCGGTCGACTCCTACATTCCGACGCCGCACCGTCCGAAGGACCAGCCGTTCCTGATGCCGATCGAGGACGTGTTCTCGATCTCGGGCCGTGGCACGGTTGTGACGGGTCGGATTGAGCGTGGGATCGTGAAGGTTGGCGAGGAAGTCGAGATCGTCGGCATCCGCGACACCACGAAGACGATCTGCACGGGCGTTGAGATGTTCCGCAAGCTGCTGGATCAGGGCGAGGCCGGTGACAACGTCGGTGTCCTGCTGCGCGGCACGAAGCGCGAGGACGTCGAGCGCGGCCAGGTTCTGTCGAAGCCGGGCGCGATCAAGCCGCACACCAAGTTCAAGGCCGAGGCTTACATCCTGACGAAGGAAGAAGGCGGTCGTCACACGCCGTTCTTCACGAACTACCGTCCGCAGTTCTACTTCCGCACGACGGACGTGACGGGGACGGTTGCGCTTCCGGAAGGCACCGAGATGGTGATGCCGGGCGACAACGTGTCGATGGACGTGGAACTGATCGCGCCGATCGCGATGGACGAAGGCCTGCGCTTCGCGATCCGCGAAGGCGGCCGCACCGTCGGTGCCGGTGTCGTCGCAAAGATCGTCGAGTGAAGATGAAACGGCCCCGCTGGCCAAACGGTCGGCGGGGGCACTTTTTCGCTCCTCAGAGAGCGTGGGATTGAGACGATGGACAGTCAGAATATCCGCATCCGCCTGAAGGCGTTCGATCACCGGGTCCTCGATCAGTCGACCGGGGAGATCGTGAACACGGCCAAGCGTACCGGTGCCCGGGTTCGGGGGCCGATCCCGTTGCCGACACGGATCGAGCGGTTCACGGTGCTGCGGGGTCCGCACATCGACAAGAAGAGCCGCGAGCAGTTCGAGGTTCGCACGCACAAGCGGGTGCTCGACATCGTCGATCCGACGCCGCAGACGGTCGATGCCTTGATGAAGCTCGACTTGGCGTCCGGCGTCGACGTCGAGATTAAGCTCTAAGGGGGATCGGGCATGCGTTCCGGAATGATCGCTCAGAAGGTCGGCATGACCCGCGTCTTTACCGACGAGGGCACGCACGTACCGGTTACGGTGCTGAAGGTCGACGGCTGTCAGGTCGTCTCCGTCCGCACCCAGGACAAGGACGGCTACACCGCGGTTCAGCTGGGTGTGGGCGTGCGGAAGCCGAAGCACACCACCAAGCCGATGCGCGGCCACTTCGCCAAGGCGGGCGTCGAGCCGAAGCGCAAGCTGGTGGAGTTTCGGGTCTCGGAAGACGCGTTGCTGGATGTCGGGGCCGAGCTGTCCGTTGAGCATTTCGTCGCTGGCCAGAAGGTCGACGTCACGGGGACCTCGATCGGTAAGGGCTTCGCCGGCGCGATGAAGCGGCACAACTTCGCCGGCCTGCGGGCCAGCCATGGTGTGTCGCTGTCCCACCGCAGCCACGGCTCGACTGGTAACAACCAGGATCCGGGCCGGGTGTGGAAGGGCAAGAAGATGGCCGGACACATGGGCGACGTTCGCGTCACCACCCAGAACCTGGTGATCGTGTCGACCGACGCCGAGCGCGGCCTGATCCTGGTTCGCGGCGCGGTGCCGGGTTCGGACGGTGGTTGGGTGCTGTTGAGCGATGCCGTGAAGGCGAAGTTGCCGGAAGGCGTGCCGTTCCCGGCCGCTATCAAAGCAGCGGCCACGGAACAGACGGCGGCAGTTGAAGACGCCCCGGCCGACTCGCCGGTGGGCGAGTCGGAGCAGAAGGACTGAGGCCATGAAGCTGGAGGTCACCAACCTCGATGCGGAGAAGACCGGCGAGATCGATCTCGATGATTCGATCTTCGGTCTGGATCCGCGCCGCGACATCCTGGCTCGGGTCGTGAACTGGCAGCTCGCTAAGCGGCGCTCCGGTAATCACAAGACCAAGAGCATCTCGGAGATCAGCGGCACGACCAAGAAGCCGTTCCGTCAGAAGGGCACCGGTCGCGCTCGTCAGGGCTCGATCCGCGCAACCCAGTTCCGCGGCGGCCAGACCGTTCATGGTCCGGTGGTGCGCAGCCACGCCCACGATCTTCCCAAGAAGGTCCGCAAGCTTGGTCTGAAGTGCGCGCTGTCGGCCAAGCTGAAGTCCGGTCAGTTGATTGTGCTGGATGCGGCGTCGACCGACGAAGCGAAGACGAAGCTGCTGGCAGCGAAGTTCGAGAAGCTGGGTTGGCAGTCGGTCCTGGTGATCGACGGTCCCGAGCTGAACGAAGGCTTTGCCCGGGCGGCCCGGAACATCCCGAGGGTAGACGTGCTGCCTCAACAGGGCGCGAACGTCTACGACATCCTGCGGCGCGAGACGCTGGTCTTGACCCGCGGTGCCGTCGAGCATCTGGAGGCGCGGCTGAAATGAGCATCCGACCCTACAAGTCGAAGCCGACGACGGTGAGCTCGGAGCGGGCGTTTGAGCTCATCCGTGCGCCGATCGTCACCGAGAAGTCGACCCGCGGCTCGGAGTTCAGCCAGGTCACCTTCAAGGTGCCGCTGGATGCTTCGAAGCCGGAGATCAAGCTTGCAGTCGAGCGTTTGTTCGAGGTCAAGGTCGAGGCGGTGAACACCCTCCGCGTCAAGGGCAAGACCAAGCGTTTCCGCGGCCGTCCCGGTCGCCGGTCCGACTACAAGAAGGCCGTCGTGACGTTGGCCGAAGGCCAGTCGATCGACCTAGTGGCGGGAGTCTGACGCCATGGCGTTGAAATCCTATAACCCGACGACGCCCTCCCAGCGTCAGCTCGTGATCGTTGATCGCTCGGAGCTGTGGAAGGGCAAGCCGGTCAAGAGCCTGACCGAAGGTCTGACCAAGACTGCGGGCCGCAACAACACCGGCCGCATCACCGCGCGCCGTCGTGGTGGTGGTCACAAGCAGCGTTATCGGATCATCGACTTCAAGCGCCGCAAGTTCGACATGGTCGGCACGGTCGAGCGCCTGGAGTACGACCCGAACCGGACCGCGTTCATCGCGCTGATCTCGTACGAGGACGGCGAGCAGGTCTACATCCTGGCGCCGCAGCGCCTGGCGGTTGGCGACAAGGTGATCGCCGGCGAGAAGACGGACGTGAAGCCGGGCAATGCGATGCCGCTGCGCAGCATTCCGATCGGCACGATCGTTCACAACGTCGAGCTGAAGGCGGGCAAGGGCGGCCAGCTGTCGCGCTCGGCGGGAACCTACGTGCAGATCGTCGGCCGCGATGCCGGGTATGCCCTGCTGCGCCTCGCTTCCGGCGAAGTGCGGATGGTGCGCAGCGAGTGCATGGCGACCATCGGTGCGGTGTCGAACCCGGACCAGCAGAACATCAATCTCGGCAAGGCCGGCCGCAATCGGTGGCTGGGCAAGCGCCCGGCGGTTCGTGGCGTCGCCATGAACCCGGTTGATCACCCGCACGGTGGTGGCGAAGGCCGGACCTCTGGTGGTCGCCATCCGGTGACGCCGTGGGGCAAGCCGACCAAGGGCAAGAAGACGCGTAACAATAAGGCGAGCGATCGTCTCATTGTGCGGCGCCGGAAGAAGTAAGGAGAACGACGGTGGCTCGATCCGTATGGAAGGGACCGTTCGTCGACGGTTACCTTCTCAAGAAGGCCGACACCTCCCGCGCGTCCGGGCGCAACGAGGTTATCAAGATCTGGGCGCGTCGCTCGACGATCATGCCGCAGTTCGTCGGCCTGACCTTCGGCGTGCACAACGGCCAGAAGTTCATCCCGGTGCTGGTGACCGAGAACATGGTCGGCCACAAGTTTGGCGAGTTCTCGCCGACGCGCACCTATTACGGGCACGCGGCCGACAAGAAGGCGCGGCGCTGAGCGCGGTGAGGGAGCAGGCTTATGGGTAAGCAGTCAGCCGCCCGGAAGTTGGACGATAACGAGGCGCAGGCCATCGTCCACAATCTTCGGGTCAGTGCACAGAAGTTGAACGTGGTTGCCGAGACCATTCGTGGGCTCGACGCGGCAAAGGCGATTTCGTCGCTGACGTTTTCCAAGCGCCGGATCGCCGGGGCTGTGAAGAAGGCGCTGGAGTCGGCGATCGCGAATGCCGAGAACAACCACCAGCTCGACGTCGACCGCCTCTATGTGAAGGAAGCGTATGTCGGCAAGAGCATGCGGATGAAGCGTTTCCGCCCACGGGCTCGCGGTCGGGTCGGCAAGATCGAAAAGCCGTTCTCGCACCTCACCGTGGTGGTGCGTGAGCGCGAGGAGCAGGGCTGATGGGTCATAAAGTCAATCCGATCGGGCTGCGGCTCGGCATCAACCGCACGTGGGATTCGCGCTGGTTCGCGTCGAAGGGCTACGCCGCTCTTCTTCATGAGGACCTGGTGCTGCGGAAGTTCCTGCAGAAGCGGTTGCGGCAGGCTGGCGTCAGCCGGATCGTCATCGAGCGTCCGGCGAAGCGGGCCCGGATCACGATCTACACGGCTCGGCCGGGCGTGATCATCGGCAAGAAGGGTGCGGACATCGAGAAGCTTCGTCAGGAGCTCTCCCAGATGACCCGAACCGACGTTGCCTTGAACATCGTCGAGATCCGCAAGCCGGAGATCGATGCGAAGCTGGTGGCTGAGAACATCGCGCAGCAGCTGGAGCGTCGGGTTGCGTTCCGGCGCGCGATGAAGCGCGCGGTCCAGTCGGCCATGCGCCTCGGCGCCCAGGGCATCCGCATTACCTGCGGCGGTCGTTTGGGCGGCGCCGAGATCGCGCGGACCGAATGGTATCGCGAAGGGCGGGTGCCGTTGCACACGCTGCGCGCGGACATCGACTACGGCGACGCGACGGCATTCACCACCTACGGCACCTGCGGCGTGAAAGTCTGGGTGTTCAAGGGTGAAATCATGGCGCACGACCCGATGGCGCAGGACAAGCGACTGGCCGAGCAACAGCCCGGCGGTCAGCGCTGAGCGACCGGAGCGAGAGGAGACTAAGACATGCTGTCCCCGAAGCGCACCAAGTTTCGTAAGGCGCACAAGGGCCGTATCCATGGCTTGGCCAAGGGCGGGACGGCGCTG
Source organism: Thalassobaculum sp. (assembly GCF_040219215.1). Classification (GTDB taxonomy): domain Bacteria; phylum Pseudomonadota; class Alphaproteobacteria; order Thalassobaculales; family Thalassobaculaceae; genus Thalassobaculum_A. The sequence goes on along the minus strand of NZ_JAVJSX010000043.1, from coordinate 32,642 downwards.
AACTTCGGCGCCTATGGATTGAAGGCGACCACGCCGGCGCGGGTGACCGCGCGACAGATCGAGGCGGCTCGGCGGGCGATCACCCGTCACATTCGCCGCGTCGGTCGGGTGTGGATCCGGATCTTCCCGGACGTGCCGGTGTCGTCGAAGCCCGCCGAAGTCCGGATGGGTAAGGGTAAGGGCGCTCCCGAGTTCTGGGTGTGCCGGGTGAAGCCGGGTCGGATCATGTTCGAACTGGACGGTGTCCCGCGCGACCTGTCGGAGGAGGCGTTCCGCCTGGCCCCCATGAAGCCGCCGGTCGACACCCGGTTCGTGGTTCGTCTCGGCGAGTGAGCGGTCTGGAGGATCGAGTGATGGCGAACAAAGTAGCCCAGGACCTGCGCACCAAGACGCCGGACCTGCTTAAGGAGCAGCTGCTGCAGCTGCGCCGCGAGCATTTCAACCTTCGCTTCCAGAAGGCGAACGGTCAGCTGGAGAACACCGACCGCATGCGGCAGGTGCGGCGCGAGATCGCCAAGGTGAAGACCATCATGGGCGAGAAGAAGCGCGCCGAAGCCGCGGCCTGACGCGGACGGACGAGGGGTTAGGAGAAAGCGATGCCGAGGCGAGTTCTACAGGGCACCGTCGTCAGCGATAAGGCTGATAAGACCGTGGTCGTAACCGTCCAGCGGCGGGTCATGCACCCGCTGTACAAGAAGTTCATTACCCGCACGAAGAAGCTCGCGGCCCACGACCCCGAGAACCGCTTCAAGCAGGGTGACATGGTCCGGGTGCGCGAGTGCCGGCCGGTTTCGAAGTCCAAGCGCTTCGAGGTCCTCTATGAGGACTCGGCGGCCGACAACGCGTGAGCCGGATTTAGGAGACTAAGACTATGATCCAGATGCAGACGAACCTCGAGGTTGCCGACAATTCCGGCGCGCGGAGGGTGCAGTGCATCAAGGTGCTCGGCGGATCCAAGCGCAAGGTGGCCTCGATCGGCGACGTGATCGTCGTTTCGGTCAAGGAAGCCATCCCGCGGGGCCGCGTGAAGAAGGGTGACGTGCATCGCGCCGTCATCGTCCGCACCGCCAAGGAACTGCGCCGCCAGGATGGTTCTGCGATCCGTTTCGATCGGAATGCCGCCGTGCTGATCAACAAGCAGGGCGAGCCGATCGGTACCCGTATCTTCGGCCCCGTGACGCGTGAGCTGCGGGCCAAGAAGTTCATGAAGATCATCTCGCTGGCTCCGGAGGTGTTGTGATGGCCGCGCGCGTCAAGAAGGGCGATCGTGTGGTTGTGACCACCGGCCGCGACAAGGGTAAGACCGGTGAGGTCTTGAGCGTTCTGCCGAAGGAGGACCGGGTGGTCGTCCAGGGCGTGAACATGATCAAGCGTCACACGCGGGCTTCGCAGACTCAGGCCGGTGGGATCATCGAGCGCGAAGCTGCGATGCACCTGTCGAATGTGATGCTCGCGGATCCCAAGACGGGCGAGCCGACTCGGGTCGGTTTCAAGGTTCTCGATGACGGTCGCAAGGTGCGCGTTGCTAAGCGCTCCGGCGAAGTCATCGACGCCTGATCCGAGAGACGGAGAACGGACAATGGTTCGACTGCAGGCAGTATACAACGAGGCCATCCGGCCGGAACTGATGGCTCAGTTCGGCTACAAGAACCTCCTTGAGGTTCCGCGCCTTGAGAAGATCGTCATCAATATGGGTGTCGGCGAGGCGGCTTCGGATTCGAAGAAGATCAACATCGCGGTGGACGAGATCACCCGGATTGCCGGCCAGAAGCCGGTCGTCACCCGGGCGAAGAAGTCGATCGCCGGTTTCAAGCTGCGCGAGGGCATGCCGATCGGTGTGAAGGTCACACTGCGGCGTGACCGGATGTTCGAGTTCCTGGATCGGCTGGTGAACATCGCCCTGCCGCGGGTTCGCGACTTCCGCGGCTTGAATCCCAAGAGCTTCGACGGCCGCGGGAACTTCTCGATGGGCGTTAAGGAACAGATCGTGTTCCCGGAAATCGACTACGACAAGGTCGACAGCGTTCGGGGCATGGACATCATCGTGGTCACCACGGCGAAGACGGACGACGAGGCGCGCGAACTGCTCAAGCGCTTCCAGTTCCCGTTCGTCAACTGACGGGGCCGGAGGACGGAATGGCGAAGAAGAGCTCAATCGAGAAGAACAACCGCCGGGCCAAGCTGGTCGCGCAACATGCGGCGAAGCGGGCGCGTCTGAAGGCGATCGCGACGGACAAGTCGGTCCCGATCGAGGAACGCTTCCTGGCGACGGTGACGCTGGCTCAGATGCCGCGTAACGGTGCCAAGATCCGCGTCCGCAACCGCTGTGAGTTGACCGGACGTCCGCGCGGTGTCTACCGCAAGTTCAAGATTTCGCGCATTGCGTTGCGCGACCTCGGCTCCACCGGGTTGATCCCGGGTGTGGTCAAGTCGAGCTGGTAAGGAAGGAGGACGGTCCATGGCGATGAGCGATCCTCTCGGGGACATGCTGACTCGGATCCGCAACGGGCAGAGCGCTCGCAAGCAGGTCGTAAGCAGCCCAGCCTCGAAGTTGCGTTCCAATGTGCTTGAGGTTCTGCGGCGCGAAGGGTTCATCCGTGGTTTCTCGACCGGCGAAACCCGCCCGGGCGTGAACGAGGTGTCCATCGAGCTGAAGTACCAGGAAGGCGAGCCGGTTATCCGCGAGATCAAGCGGGTATCGCGGCCGGGACGCCGGGTGTATTCGAAGATCAAAGATCTGCCGCGGGTCTATAACGGCCTCGGAATCGCGATTCTTTCGACGCCGCGCGGTGTGATGTCGGACAACGAGGCGCGCGCTGCCAATGTCGGTGGCGAAGTCCTCTGCCAGGTATTCTGATCGGAGACGATGATGTCGCGGGTAGGTAAACATCCCGTCGCGATCCCGGCCAACGTGACGGTCGAGGTTGCGAACGACACTGTGACGGCGAAAGGCAAGCTGGGCACGTTGTCAGCGCGGATCACGTCCGACGTGGAGGTGACGGTCGCGGACAATGTCGTGTCCGTCCGTCCCGCTCGGGAGACTCAGAAGGCGCGCGCGATGTGGGGCACCACGCGGGCGCTGGTCAGCAATCTGGTGACCGGCGTTTCCACGGGCTTCACCGTGAACCTTGAGATCAACGGCGTCGGCTATCGTGCCGCCGTCGAGGGTTCGGACCTGGTGCTGTCGCTTGGCTTCAGCCATCCGGTCCGCTATCCAATCCCCGAGGGCATCTCGATGAAGTGCGAGCGTCCGACGGCCATCGAGATCAGCGGTTCCGACAAGCAGCGCGTCGGTCAGATTGCTGCGGAGATCCGTGCCTTCCGTCCGCCGGAGCCGTTCAAGGGCAAGGGCGTAAAGTACGCCACCGAGACCGTCCTGCGTAAGGAAGGTAAGAAGAAGTAAGGAGTAGGGGACATGCTCTCCTCGAAAGATCTTTTTAAGCGTCGTCAGATGCGCGCTCGCGCGCAGATCCGCCAGAAGGCAAACGGGCGGCCTCGGTTGTCGGTGTTCCGGTCGTCCAAGCATATCTATGCGCAGGTGATCGATGATGCCGGCGGCCGCACGCTGGTGGCGGCGAGTTCGCTCGACAAGGACCTGAAGGCGCGGATCAAAACCGGCGCGGATAAGGCCGCGGCCGTTGAGGTCGGCAAGCTGGTCGCCGAGCGAGCCAAGGCAGCTGGACTCGAAGAGGTCGTCTTCGATCGCGGCGGCTACATTTTTCACGGACGTGTGAAGGCCCTGGCCGACGCTGCCCGTGAAGCTGGACTGAAGTTCTAAAGGGGCCGAGTGATGGCACGTACGGACAGGCAGGACCGCAACAAGCAGGACCGCAACCGCGAAGATTCCGATCTGATCGAGAAGCTGGTCGGGATCAATCGTGTCGCCAAGGTGGTGAAAGGCGGTCGGCGGTTCGGCTTTGCCGCAATCGTCATCGTTGGCGACCAGCGCGGCCGGGTTGGGCATGGCTCGGGGAAGGCACGCGAAGTGCCGGAAGCGATCCGCAAGGCGACTGAACAGGCCAAGCGCACGATGATTCGTGTGCCGTTGCGCGAGGGCCGGACGCTGCACCACGACATCAACGGCCGCTTCGGCGCCGGCAAGGTGACGTTGCGCGCGGCGACGGCTGGTACCGGCATCATCGCCGGCGGTCCGATGCGGGCGATCTTCGAGGCGTTGGGCGTGCACGACGTGGTGGCGAAGTCCCTCGGGACCTCCAACCCGCACAACATGATCAAGGCCACATTCGACGCGCTGACCAACGTGCAGTCGCCGCGTGCGATCGCTGGCAAGCGCGGCAAGAAGGTCGCGGAGATTTTCGGGCGGTCGGCGCAAGGTGACGCAGCCGATGCGGCCGCGACCGAGTAAGGTCGTCGAGCGGACGGAGACTGACTATGGCTGACAGCAGCAAGGGCACCGTTACGGTGCAGCAGATCCGCAGCGGCCTGGGCCGCAAGAAAGACCAGCAGGGTACGCTGGTCGGTCTCGGATTGGGCAAGTTGAACCGCACGAAGACGCTGGAGGATACGCCGGCGGTGCGGGGCATGATCGACAAGGTGAAGCACCTCGTCCAGGTAGTGGACAAGGGCTGAACACTGTAGATGACGCGCGCCGGATATCCGGCGCGGCAGGCTGAGGACTGATGCGATGCGACTGAATGAATTGGCCGACAATCCGGGCGCGACGCGGCCCCGCAAGCGGATCGGGCGTGGCACCGGTTCGGGCACCGGCAAGACCAGTGGCAAGGGTCACAAGGGTCAGAAGGCGCGCAGCGGTGTGGCGGTGAACGGTTTTGAAGGCGGTCAGATGCCGCTGTACCGTCGCCTGCCGAAGCGCGGCTTCACCAACATTTTCCGCAAGCAGTACGGGGTCCTGAACCTCGGGCGCCTGCAGGCGGCGATCGAATCCGGCAAGATCGACGCCGGCAAGACGATCGACGCGGCGGTGCTGGTGGCGGCCGGGATCGTACGGGATGCCAAGGACGGCGTTCGACTGCTTGGCAAGGGCGACCTGACGTCCAAGATAGAGATCCATGTGGCCGGCGCCTCGAAGGCGGCGGTCGAGGCGGTCGAGAAGGCGGGCGGCAGTGTTGTGTTGCCGGCTGGAGCGGCGGTCGAGTCCTGATCGGGCGCCCGGGTTGATCCCGGGCGAACGCGCCACCGGAACTAGGATCAAGCAATGGCCTCCAGCGCCGACCAGCTCGCCTCCCAAATGAATTTCGGAGCCTTCGGTAAGGCAACCGAGCTGAAGAAGCGTATCTGGTTCACCTTGCTGGCCCTGGTGGTTTACCGCCTGGGGACATACATCCCTTTGCCGGGCATCGACCCGGTCGCGCTGAAGGAAATCTTCCGCCAGAACGCCGGCGGGATCATCGGCATGTTCGACATGTTCTCCGGCGGTGCGCTGGGCCGGATGTCGATCCTTGCGCTGAACATCATGCCTTACATCTCGGCCGCCATCATCATGCAGCTGATGACGGCGGTCAGCCCGAACCTCGAGGCCCTCAAGAAGGAGGGCGAGGTCGGGCGCAAGAAGATCAACCAGTACACCCGCTACCTGACGGTGCTGCTGGCCGCGGTGCAGGCCTACGGGATCGCGACGGGCATGGAGAGCCTGCCTGGCGCGAATGGCACCGCGGTGATGGACCCGGGGATGTTCTTCCGGGCCACCACGGTCATTACCCTGGTCGGCGGCACGATCTTCCTGATGTGGCTCGGCGAGCAGATCACCGCGCGCGGAGTCGGCAACGGCATCTCCCTGATCATCTTCTCAGGCATTGTCGCGAACCTGCCGCAGGCCTTGGCCGGAACGCTTGAGCTTGGACGCACCGGCGCGCTGTCGACGCTGTTCATCCTGTTGCTGCTGGTGATGGCGGTGGCGGTGATCGCGTTCATCTGTTTCGTGGAGCGGTCCCAGCGCCGGATCCTGGTCCAGTACCCGAAGCGCCAGGTCGGCAATCGGATGTTCGGCGGCGAGAGTTCCCACCTGCCGCTGAAGCTCAATGTCTCGGGCGTCATCCCGCCGATCTTCGCCAGCTCGCTGCTGCTGATGCCGATTACCGTGGCGCAGATGTCGGCCGGCTCGGGGCCGGAGTGGCTGGGCACGGTGACGTCGCTGCTTGGTCACGGCCAGCCGCTGTACGTGGCGCTGTATGTCGGGTTGATCGTGTTCTTCGCGTTCTTCTACACCGCGATCGTGTTCAATCCGCAGGAGACGGCGGAGAACCTGCGCAAGTATGGTGGTTTCGTGCCGGGCATCCGGCCGGGCAAGAACACCGCGGACTACCTCGACTTCGTGCTCACCCGTTTGACGGTGGTTGGTGCCGGGTATCTGGCAGCGGTGTGCATTTTGACGGAGATCCTGATCAGCCAGTACTCCGTACCGTTCTATTTCGGCGGTACCAGCCTGCTGATCGTCGTCACCGTTACAATGGACACGGTCACCCAGGTCCAGTCGCACCTCCTCGCGCATCAGTACGAAGGGCTGATCAAGAAATCAAAGATTCGGGGGAGGCGTGGATGAACTTGATTCTTCTCGGGCCGCCGGGGGCGGGTAAGGGAACGCAAGCCAAACGTCTGGAAGAGACCTATGGCATCAAGCAGCTCTCGACCGGCGACATGCTGCGCGAAGCGGTTGCGTCCGGCTCCGATCTCGGGCGAGAAGCCAAGCGGATCATGGATGCGGGCGAGCTGGTTCCCGACTCGGTCATGGTCCGGATGATCTCGGAGCGGGTCGACCAGCCGGATTGCCGCAGCGGGTTCATCCTGGATGGCTTCCCGCGGACGGTCGCACAGGCTGAGGCGCTGGACCTGATGCTTGAGGAGAAGGGCCTGGCCATCGATCACGTGATCGAGTTCCAGGTCGACGAAGACGCGATGGTCGCGCGCATTCTGAAGCGCGCAGCCGAAGAGGGGCGCAGCGACGACAACGAAGAGACGTTGCGCAAGCGCCTGGATGTTTACCGTCGTCAGACGGCCCCGATCGTCCCGCACTACCGGGCGAAAGGCGCGCTGAAGACGATTGATGGAATGGCGTCGATGGACGTGGTGACGGGCCTGGTTAAGGGCATCGTCGGCGCGGCCTGATGACGCATGGAATATGAAGCGGTTCTGTTGACTTGGGACCGACGTTGCCTATAATCCGCGCCCTTGGATCAGTGGGTGTGGTGCGCGGGCTGGTGCGACGGGCTATGAGCCTTTCGCATGGGTCCGCGTTCGGCGTGCGGCGGTTCGAGTAAAGCACGAGGAGAGACGGCGTGGCGCGCATATCTGGCGTGAATATTCCGACGCAAAAACGCGTCGTGATCGCTTTGACTTACATTCACGGTATCGGCCGTACGACGGCCAGCCGGATCTGCAGCGCCGTCGGTGTTCCGGCGGAGCGGCGGGTGCACGAACTGACCGAGGACGAGCTGTCCCGGCTGCGCGAGTCGATCGACGCCGATCTGGTGGTTGAGGGCGACCTGCGCAGGCAGACCGCGATGAGCATCAAGCGGCTCATGGATCTCGGCTGCTATCGGGGCCTACGCCATCGTAAGGGCCTGCCGGTGCGCGGCCAGCGGACGCACACCAACGCTCGTACCCGCAAGGGTCCGGCGAAGGCGATTGCCGGTAAGAAGAAGTAATTCGGCCTGAGGTTGGCGGCCCGCCGGGCCGTCATTCCTGAGGACCATGGCCCACGGCGCTTCAAGCTGGTGGGTGTTCGAAGAGGAACGAGACTATGGCGAAGCAACCGACCCAGGCCCGCCTGCGCCGTCGCGAGAAAAAGAACATCACTTCGGGCGTCGCGCATGTGATGGCGTCGTTCAACAACACCATGATCACCATCACCGACGCCCAGGGCAATGCCATTTCATGGTCCTCGGCTGGCACGATGGGATTCAAGGGCTCGCGCAAGTCGACTCCTTACGCTGCCCAGGTGGCTGCTGAGGATGCCGGCCGCAAGGCGACCGAGCACGGCATGAAGACCCTTGAGGTTGAGGTGTCCGGCCCGGGTTCGGGACGTGAATCGGCTCTTCGCGCGCTGCAGGCCGTCGGTTTTCACGTGACGTCAATCCGCGATGTCACGCCGATCCCGCACAATGGATGCCGGCCGCGCAAGCGTCGCCGGGTCTAACGTGGTTTATCGGGGGCACCGGTCCCCGATTTCTGTACTTGGCCCCGCCGACCGGTCTTCGGATCGCGGCGGGGATTGCCGTTCGAGAATGAGGTCCCAGCCGTGATTCAGAAAAACTGGCAGGCACTGATCAAGCCGAGCAAGCTCGACGTACAAGCTGGCTATGATCCGAAGCGTACGGCGACCGTGGTCGCCGAGCCGCTCGAGCGGGGTTTCGGCCTGACGCTTGGCAACGCGCTTCGCCGCATTCTGTTGTCGTCGCTCCAGGGTGCTGCGATCAGCGCGATCCAGATCGATGGCGTTCTCCATGAGTTCTCGAGCGTGCCCGGTGTGCGTGAGGACGTCACCGACATCGTGCTGAACGTCAAATCGGTCGCCATTCGCATGCACGGCGAAGGACCGAAGAAGATGCGCCTGAAGGCCGAAGGCCCGGGCGAGGTCACCGCGGGCATGATCGAGACGGTCGGCGACATCGAGATCATGAACCCGAAGCATGTGATCTGCACGCTGGATCGCGACGCGACGCTGTCGATGGAACTGACGGTCGAGACCGGCAAGGGGTACGTCCCGGCCAGCGCGAACCGTCCCGAAGATGCCCCGATTGGCCTGATCCCGGTCGACTCGATCTTCAGCCCGGTTCGGCAGGTTTCGTACAAGGTTGAGAACACCCGCGTCGGTCAGGTCACCGACTACGACAAGCTGTCGATGACGCTGGAAACCGACGGTTCGATGACCCCGGAGGACGCGGTCGCGTACGCGGCGCGCATCCTGCAGGATCAGTTGCAGCTGTTCGTGAACTTCGAGGAGCCGACGCACCGCGCCGAGGCCGAGGAAGCGCACGATCTGCCGTTCAACAAGAACCTGCTGCGCAAGGTCGACGAGCTTGAGCTGTCGGTGCGTTCTGCGAACTGCCTGAAGAACGACAACATCGTGTATATCGGCGATCTGGTTCAGAAGACCGAGCCGGAGATGCTGCGTACACCGAACTTCGGCCGTAAGAGCCTGAATGAGATCAAAGAGGTCCTGGCCTCGATGGGGCTCTCGCTCGGCATGGAAATCACCAACTGGCCGCCCGAGAATATCGAGGAACTGGCCAAGCGTTTGGAAGAGCCGTACTGAGGCGGCGGCGCGAAATCAAGGAGACTGAGAGATGCGTCACGGCAACAGCGGCCGCAAGCTGCACCGCACGTCGAGCCACCGTCAGGCAATGTTCAAGAACATGGCGGCGGCTCTGATCAAGCACGAACAGATCGTCACCACCCTGCCGAAGGCGAAGGAGTTGCGCCCGGTGGTGGAGAAGATGATCACGCTCGCCAAGCGCGGGGATCTGCACGCCCGCCGCCTCGCCTATGCCCGGCTGCGGGACGAGGCGATGACCAAGAAGCTCTTCGAGGTTCTGGCGGGTCGCTACAAGGATCGCCAGGGTGGCTACACCCGCGTTCTGAAGGCCGGTTTCCGCTACGGTGATGCCGCGGCGATGGCGGTCATCGAACTGGTCGACCGTGACGAAAGCGCTCGTGGGCTGGATTCAGGTCCGGTTCAGCAGGTCGAGCAGAGTGAGCCGGCCGGGCCGATGCCGTCGGTCATCTGACGCTTTTGCCACAGAAGATGTATTGCGGATGGGCGACCTCAGGGTCGCCCATTTGCGTTAGTCGCTGGCCGCGTCCAGGAAAGCTGCGATCTGATAAAGTTCCTGGTCGTCAGGGTGTCCCAGGAGCAAGGCCTGCAGGTCCTCGGCGATGATGGAAGCAGCAGCGTCCTCATTGGCTTGACGCAGGGTAAGCGCCAGGTTCGCGGCGGCCTTTGCCTGTGCCAGTCGGATGGCCGGGTCGTCGTCATTGGCCACCGACATAGCGGTCAGTTCGTCGTAGATCAGCTGGGCGGCGGGCAGATTGTCCGAATGGCATAGATCGGTGATCAGATTGAACGCCGCGTCGGCCAGCCGGCCGAGAGCGCCCGGGCCGATATCGGGCAACCGCGACAGCGCGCCGAGCGCGTCGTAGGCGTCATGGGCCGCGGTGAGGTGACCTCGGCTTCCCAGGGCGGTGACCAGCGTGAACGCTCCTTCGGCCGCAAGGTCGAGCAGTTCGCAATGGTCCGGCGCACGGTGGACGGCGGCGATCAGGGTATCCAGCGCGGCGCGGGCGTCGCCTGGAGGGTCCTGGTGGGCGGCGTGCGCCAGGCGGTTGAATACGCCACGGGCGTGCTGCTGACGAACCATGGCGATGCTGGGCTGGGCGGCTTCGAGGCCGGCCAGGTCGGCCAGGGCACGACGGGCGTCGCCACGGCTGCCCGATTCCAGCGACAGAGCCACGAGGTTGGCAGCGGCCTTGGCCTGAATGCCGGCAAAATCGGAATCGTCGCGATGCGCGTCGCCCAGAGCCGACAGATTGCCATAGACGTCGAGGGCGCCCGACAGGCCGCTGACGCGGGCTTCGGCGGAGATCAGGTCGACGGACGCCTCGGCAAAGGCACGGCGCGGCAACGGATCTGCTGGCAGGCGGGTGACGAGATCGCCGAGGAAGGTGTAGGCGCATCGCACGGCGTCGATGTCATGCGAGGCCCGGCCTGCCGCCGCAAGCCGAACGGCGCCACATACGGCCACGCGGATCAGTTCGGGCTCGCCGGGATACTGGTCGGTGATTGATTTCAAGGTGCCGAACGCCGCGTGAGCCGCATCCAGGTTTCCCTGCGGCTTGCCTTCGGTGGCGATGATCTCCGCAGCGTGACGGGCTGCGTCGATTGCGCCTTGGTTCTGCCCCGGCATGGTCACCTGGGCCCCCGGTTTCATGTGGAGGGGTTCCCACCCCACCTTGGTATGTCTACTGCTCTTCCCAGATGATGACGGTAGCACAGCGTAGCGTTGCTTCAACTGGCGTCCGTCATTCAGGTCGATAGGATTGCTTCCATGATCAATCGAAATGCCCTGGTGTGCGTGTTGGCTCTGTTCGTTGCGGCGGTGGCGCCCGCGGTGGCACAGACCGAACCGCGCGTGCCGCAGTCCTCGGCGGAAATCTCATTGTCCTTCGCGCCGCTGGTCCGCGAGGTTGGGCCGGCAGTGGTAAACGTCTACAGCCGGGCAACGGTTTCCGAGCGCCCGGGGCTGTCGCCGCTGTTCGACGATCCATTCTTCAAGCGATTCTTCGGCGATATCGGACCGCGTCTGCCCGAGCGCCGCCGCGAAGCAAGTTCTCTCGGGTCCGGGGTCATCGTTGACCCGAGCGGGGTGGTCGTGACCAACAACCACGTCGTCGAGAAAGCCGACGAGATCACCGTGGTATTGGCCGACCGGCGCGAGTTTGCGGCCAAGGTGATCCTCGCGGATCCCAAGACCGACCTGACCGTCCTGAAGATCGATGCCGGCGATGAGATCCTGCCGGCCGTTTCGATGCGCGACTCCGACGATCTCGAGGTCGGCGACATCGTGCTGGCGATCGGCAACCCGTTCGGCGTCGGGCAGACCGTGACGATGGGCATCGTCTCGGCACTCGCCCGGACCAATGTCGGGGTTTCCGACTACAGCTTCTTCATCCAGACCGATGCGGCAATCAACCCCGGCAATTCCGGCGGTGCCCTGATCGGCGTGGACGGCAAGCTGGTCGGGATCAACACCGCCATCTATTCGACGCAGCGCGGCGGCAATGCCGGCTCAGTCGGCATCGGGTTTGCGATCCCGTCGAATATGGTCGCTACGGTGCTGCGGGCGGCCAAGACCGGGCGAATCGTCCGCCCCTGGCTGGGGGCCCGGATCCAGACGGTCACCACCGATCTGGCGCATGGACTTGGCCTGGACCGACCCATCGGCGCGCTGATCGGGGACGTCTATCCAGGCGGGCCAGCCTCCCGCGCCGGGTTGCGGACCGGTGACGTGATTCTGGAGATCGACGAACGCGAAGTGAACGACGCCGGCGGACTGCGCTATCGCATCGGCACCCGCGAACCCGGCGAGACAATGACCCTGCAAGTCCTGCGCAATGGGCGTGTCTTCACCGCCCGGTTGCCGATGGAACCGCCGAAGGCCGACCCGGCGCCGAATGTCACCGATCTGGCGGGCCTCAATCCGATGACCGGCGCGCGGGTTGCGAATCTGTCGCCGGCCTTCGCGCTGGAAGAGGGGTTCGACGAACTGGCCCGTGGCGTGGTGGTCCTGGGGGTTGCCCGCGGATCGCCGGCGGAGCGCTTGCGCTTGCGGACCGGCGACGTGGTGGTCTCGGTGAACAACCAGCCGATCGACAGGGTAACGACCCTGCAGCAGGCCCTGGAGCGAGCGAGCGGGAGTTGGGTAGTGTCAATACGCCGGGATGATCGCGTGCTGACCACCCGTGTGCAGGGCTAGGCCGCGCACTATGAGCTTGTTCGAAACCCAGGCCCCCCGGCCGTTGGCCGATCGGCTTCGTCCCGATCGGATCGGCGAGGTCGTCGGCCAGGACCACCTGCTTGGCCCCGAGGGCCCGATCGGGCGGATGCTGGCCAAGGGCCGTCTGGCGTCCTGTATTCTCTGGGGGCCGCCGGGTTGCGGCAAGACGACCATCGCCCGCCTGCTGGCCGAACACACGGACCTGGAGTTCGTGCCGCTGTCAGCCGTGTTCTCCGGCGTGGCGGATCTCAAGAAGCATTTCGAAGCGGCGCGTGGCCGTCGCACCGGCGGGCGCGGGACGTTGTTGTTCGTCGACGAGGTGCATCGCTTCAACCGAGCCCAGCAGGACGGCTTCCTGCCGGTCGTCGAGGACGGGACCATTACCCTGGTGGGGGCGACCACCGAGAATCCGTCGTTCGAACTGAACGCGGCGTTGCTATCGCGTTGCCAGGTGTTCGTGCTGCGCCGCCTGGACGATGCCGCGCTGGACAAGCTGCTGGCGCGGGCCGAGGAGACCGACGGCCGCCCCCTGCCGGTGGATCCTGATGGCCGGGTGGCGCTGCGGGCCATGGCGGACGGCGACGGCCGGTTCCTGCTGAACCTAGCCGAGGAAGTGCTCGCCCTCCGACCCAAGACGCCCTTGGACGCCGCCGGTGTTGCCGCCAGCGTGCATCGCCGCGCCCCGGTCTACGACAAGGACCGCGAGGAGCACTACAACCTCATCAGCGCGCTGCACAAATCCCTGCGCGGTTCCGACGCCGACGCGGCACTGTATTGGCTGGCGCGGATGTTGGCCGGCGGCGAGGACCCGGCCTACATCCTGCGCCGGCTGACCCGGTTCGCGGTCGAGGATGTCGGGCTTGCCGAGCCGCAGGCCTTAGCCCAGGCGATCGCCTGCTGGGAGACCTACGACCGCATCGGCTCGCCGGAAGGCGACCTCGCGATCAGCCAGCTGGTCGTCTACCTCGCGACCGCGCCGAAATCGAACGCCGCCTACAAGGCGCACGGTGCGGCGGCGCGGGCGGCACGCCAGACCGGATCGTTGATGCCCCCTGCCCACATCCTGAACGCCCCAACCCGCCTGATGAAGGATCTCGGATACGGTTCGGGGTACGCCTACGATCACGATGCCGAGGATGGGTTTTCCGGCCAGAACTATTTTCCCGACGGCATGGACCGTGAGCGGTTCTACAATCCCGTCGAGCGCGGGTTCGAGCGTGAGATCAGGAAGCGCGTGGAGTATTTCGACAAGCTCCGCTCCAAGCGGCGGGGCGACGATCCGTCGTGACGCGCGGATTTGAAGTCTGGCTCGGCATCGATTGGTCGGGAGCCAAGGGCAACCGGCTCCCCGGGATCCAGGTGGCCGAGGTTCGTACCGGCGATGCGGCGCCCCGGTTGCTGGGTGGGCCGCAGAAGGGTGGGTTGTGGCGCCGGGGTGATGTTCTCGATCTGTTGATCGCACGGCATTCGGCTGGCGAACGCGTCCTGGCGGGGTTTGACTTCGCGTTCGCCTATGCGCGGCACGACCATGGCACCTATTTCCCGGGGATCGCCGACGCGCCTGCTGATGTTCGCGCGCTGTGGGGATATGTGGACCGATTGGCGGGGCCGTCGGAGGATTTCTACGGCGGTGCCGTCTACGCCGAGGGGTCACCGATCTGCGGTCTGTACCTGACGCCCGCCGGACGCGGGGCCGGATACGAGCACCGGCGGCGCCGGACCGAGATTGCCTGCGCCGCCATCACCAGCCCGCACCCGGTCTTCAAGTGTGTCGGAGCCGCCAATGTCGGTACCGGATCGCTGGCGGGCATGCGGGTCTTGCGACAACTGAAGGCAAGGCTCGGCGACCGGGTAGCGATCTGGCCTTTCGACGCCGGTTCGTCTGGAGGCTTGACGGTCGTTGAGATGTTTCCGCGGCTGTACTTCAGGCGCGCCGGACAGGACCCACGGGCATGGCGTGATCCCTGGGTCGTGAACGCCGCTTTGGCGGCATTCGGCAGCCGTGCGATGCCGCAGGGGTGGTACGCGCGCCGGGAGGACGAGGCGGACGCTGTCGTTTCTGCCGCCGCTCTGCGTGCGCTGTCGGCTGACGTGGAAACGTGGCGGGCGCCTGCCGGCGAACCAGCGGCGCAGTCGGAAGGCTGGATATTCGGCGTGGACTCGGTTAAGCCCTCCGCACCATGAAGATGCTCCTCGCGGTTGCGTTCGGTGGCGCCATCGGTGCGGTCGCCCGGTATAAGATGACCGGGTGGATCACCGTCGTCGCCGGGCACGGCTTTCCGTGGGGAACGTTGACGGTGAATGTCGTCGGATCGTTCCTGATGGGTGCGTTGATCGAGTTCGGCGCGCTCAGGCAGGTGCTGACGCCGGAAATGCGAGCCCTGATCGCGGTCGGCGGACTCGGCGCCTTCACGACATTTTCGACTTTCGCTCTCGACGTTGCCACGCTCTGGCAGCGCGGGGATACTGGATCAACCGCCGTCTACATCGCCGCTTCGACGGCGCTCTCGATCCTCGCGTTGTTCGCCGGGCTCTGGACGGTCCGACAGGTGCTGACATGAAAGCGGTCGAGACCCGGATTGTGGCTCAAGACGAAGGTGACCAGCGGCTCGACCGCTGGTTCAAGAGATACTACCCGACCCTCGGACACGTGCACCTGACCAAGCTTCTGCGCACCGGCCAGGTGCGGGTGGACGGCAGGCGCGTCAAGGCAAGCGAACGACTGGAGGCGGGGCAGACCATCCGGATTCCGCCGATGGACGTGCCGGCGGCCAGCGCCGCAGCCGTCAAGGCCCGGCCCGGCGGCAAGGGAGATACCGAAACCGCCGAGCAGCTGCGTCGCCTGATCCTGCACACCGACCGCGACGTGCTGGCAATCAACAAGCCTGCCGGTCTGGCGGTTCAAGGCGGCTCCGGCATCACCAAGCATGTCGACGGTGCCCTGGACGGCCTGATGTTCGACGCCAAGGAGCGTCCGCGGCTGGTGCATCGACTGGACAAGGACACCTCCGGCGTCCTGCTGGTCGGCCGCAGCTATCAGGCAGCACGCCGGTTGACCGAGGCGTTCCGCGCCAAGTCGGCCATGAAGATCTACTGGGCCTTGGTGGTCGGCGAGCCGAAGCCGAATGCCGGCAGCATCGAGGGCGCGATCGGCAAGCTTCCCGGTCGGGCCGGCGAGAAGATGGCGATCGATCCGGAGAACGGCAAGCGGGCGTTCACGCGCTACGTCACTGTGGAGCGGCTGGGCGGCAAGGTGACTTGGGTCGCGCTGTTTCCGGTCACCGGACGCACCCATCAATTGCGCCTCCATATGGCTGAACTTGGGACACCGATACTGGGCGACGGCAAGTACGGCGGACCTGACGCTTTCCTGCAGGGTGAAGGGGTCAGCCGCAAGCTGCACCTGCACGCCCGTGCCATTCGCATTCCCGATGCCAAGGGCCGGCCAATCGAGGTGATCGCACCGCTGGCCGACCACATGGCACGATCCTTTGCGTTCTTCGGGCTGGACGAGGCGGCCGCCGGCGATCCGTTCGAAGACTTCGAGGATTGACCCAATGGACCGCGGCCTACGGCTTTGTGCCTTCGATCTCGACGGCACGCTGATCGACAGCCAGCATCACATCGTCGACGCGATGGCGTCGGCGTTTCGCGCGGAAGGCCTGCTGCCGCCAAACGCCGCCAAGGTGCGCGAGATCGTTGGCCTGTCGCTCGACCAGGCGATATCCCGGCTGGCTCCCCAGGTTCGCGGGCTCCAGTTGGAGCGGGTCGGGCAGGCCTACAGAGACGCCTATTTCCAGGCCAAGGAAGCCGACATAGTTGACGAGCCGTTGATGCCTGGGGCTCGGGCGGCGATCGATGCGCTCGAAGCGGAGGGTTGGCTGCTGGCCGTGGTCACCGGGAAGGGCAGGCGGGGGCTGCGTGAGGTGCTCGACGCACATGGGATTCTGGATCGCTTCGTCTCGCTGAAGTCGGCGGATGATGGCCCGGGCAAACCAAACCCGACCCTGCTGCTGGAGGCGGTGCACGAGGGTCGGACCACGCCCGACCGCGCGGTGATGGTCGGCGACACCGTCTTCGACATGGGGATGGCACGCCGGGCACGGGTTGCGGGGATCGCGGTGACCTGGGGCTACCACGAGGTTTCGCTGCTCCAGACCGAGCAGCCTGCGGCGATCATCGAACGCTTTGAGGAACTGCCCGGGACGGCCGGCCGTTTGATTCCGGCCTGAACCATCAAGGGAGTGACGCCATGACCGGATTGCGCTGGCTGTACGTTGCCGCTGCAGTGGTCGTCACGTCGATGGTTGGCGTGATCGTGTTCGTCGCAACCCTCGACCTCAACACCTACAAGGGCGAAATCCGCGACCTGTTGGAGGAAGCAACGGGGCGACAGGTCGAGATCGCGGGTCCGCTCGAGGTCTCCTGGCTGCCCTTGCCAAGCCTGACTGCATCGGGTGTGCGGATTGCGAACGCCGACTGGGGCACCGATCCTGCGATGATCACCATCGGCCGGCTGGCGGTGGATGTCGACGTGGCACCGCTGCTGTCCGGCGATCTGGTGGTGCGCGGCGTCACCTTGGCGGATGTTCATGTCCGTCTCGAACGCGGAGCCGAAGGCCAGGCGAACTGGGTTGTTGCAGAGTCGCAGGCCGGTGCGTCATCCGGCAGGCCGGCCGCGCCGGATATAAGGCAATTCGACCTGACGGACGTGATTGTGGTCTGGAAGGACGGCCCCAAGGCGCCGGAACGCGTGTACCACGTCAAGCGGTTGACGCTTGACGGCAATGGTCCGAACTCGCCGCTGACCGTGACGGTGCTGGCCGATCTGGACGGGGAAAGGCTTGAGTTGACCGGCACCCTGCCGGCGTTGACGGAGATGGCGCGGCCGGGCGTGGATCTTCCCGTCGAAATCGAGGGGACATTTGCCGGTTCGGCGCTGGCTCTGGCCGCAAAGCTGCAGGCTACCCGTGGCCCGAAAGGTGCGCTGAGTGGCGTACAGGCCGAGGGGCTGTCGGTAACGCTCGGCGGGATTACCGTCGTTGGGTCGGCTGTCGTCGATCTCAGCAGGGCGCGGCCCCGCATCGAGGCCCGGCTGGAGGCCGAGACCATCGACCTTGCGCAACTGGGAGCAGGGACCGCCGCGGACGGAGATCCGCTCGACCGACCACTGCCGATGAGTATGCTGCCGGCCGTCGACGGCCGGATCGAGGTTGCGATCGCGCGCCTGATCGCCGACCCCTGGACGGTCGATGGCCTGACCGCGACGGCGGAGTTTTCTGATGGAGTGCTCACGCTCGACCCGGTGAAGGCGACCGTGGCCGACGGCGTTGTCGAAGGCCGAGCTGTCCTGGATACCACCACGCAACCGGCGAGAGTCGCATTGGCCGGTGCCGCAAACCGCATGGACATGGGCCGGGTGTACCGCACGCTGACCGGGGAATCGGTGATCGAAGGGCTTGGCGATGCGGCCGTGGATGTGCATGGACAGGGTGAGACGCTGCGCACGATTCTGGGCTCAGCCGGCGGTGTAACGTGGCTGGTGATCCGTGACGGAACGGTGATGAACCGCTATTGGGAACTGATTGCCGAGGATCTGGCTACCCGCTTCATCCCCTTTGTCGGCGAGAGTGGGAGGGGTCGTTTGAACTGTCTGGCCAGCCGGTTCGTGATATCCAAAGGAATTGCCGACGCAACCGTCCTGATGATCGACAGCGACCGGGTGACGGTGGGTGGCGAAGGAACCGTGAACCTTGCACGCCAGACCCTGGACATGCGTTTGGTGCCGATGCCCAAGGACCCAAGTCTGTTCAGCCTGGCGACGCCGATTCTGCTGAAGGGCCCGATCTCGGATCCGCGGCCGACACCCGATCCGGTTGCGGTCGCCAAGGGTTTGGGCAGTCTGGCCGCCGGGGCGGTCGTCGGGCCGTTCGCTCTGCTGCTGCCGTTCGTCTCCGCGGGCTCGACCGACAATCCTTGTCCGGATGCGATCGCGGCGGCCGAAGGCAAGCGGTCGACGACCAAGCCGAAGACCCGAAAGGAACCGGATAAGCCGGGTGGGATCAAAGGCTTCTTTGACAATCTCCGGAAATCAATCGAGTGAGCATGAAGCGGATCTACAAGACAGTTGCCGTCGCATCGGCGGATGCCGGGACGGGCTTCACGGTGCTGTTGGATAACCGACCGGTCCGCTCGCCGGGCCAGCGACCGATCATCCTGCCTGGCCGCACGCTGGCCGATGCGGTCGCGGCCGAGTGGGACGGGCAGGGCGAAACCATTGATGTTCGCAGCATGCCGATGATGGGGTTCGCGGCGACGGTGATCGACCGGGTTGCACCTCAGCGCAACTATGTGATCGGCGAGGTTGCCGGATACGGCGGATCCGACCTGCTGTGCTATCTGGCTGACGATCCGCCCGAGCTGACCGCTCGGCAGGAGACGGCGTGGTCGCCGCTGCGTGACTGGGCCGAGTCGACGTTCGGAGCCAGGCTGCTGCCAACTGCCGGGGTCATGCCGGTGGCGCAGTCGCCGGACAGTCTGGCGGCGTTGCGCCGCGCGGTGGAGGCGGTGGACGACTGGGAACTGGCGGCGCTGCACACCCTGACCGCCATTACCGGGTCGCTGGTGCTGGGCCTTGCCGTATTGCACGATCGCCTTGATGCGGAAGCGGCATACACCGTTTCGGAGATTGACGAGGCGTTCCAGATTGAACGTTGGGGCATGGACCGCGAGGCCGAACAGCGCCGCCGGACGCGCCGCGCAGAGGTGGCGGAAGCCGCGAAATTCGTAGAGCATTTACGGGCGGGGTGATATCCCGGCCGGGTACTGAATTCGGGAGGGCGTTCATGCAGGACATCGTCGAGCGGCTTGAGGACATGCGCAACCGCGCCCGGTTGGGCGGTGGCGCAAAGCGGATCGAGGCCCAGCACCAGAAGGGCAAGCTCTCCGCGCGCGAGCGCATCGACCTCCTGCTCGATCCCGGCTCTTTCGAGGAATGGGACATGTTCGTCGAGCATCGCTCGTCGGATTTCGGCATGGCCGACAGCAAGGTGCCGGGCGACGGAGTGGTCACCGGCTGGGGCTCGGTCAACGGCCGGCTGGTGTTCGTGTTCAGTCAGGACTTCACGGTATTCGGCGGTTCGCTCAGCGAGGCGCACGCCGAGAAGATCTGCAAGGTCATGGATCAGGCCATGAAGGTCGGCGCCCCGGTGATCGGCCTGAACGACAGCGGCGGTGCCCGCATCCAGGAGGGCGTGGCGTCGCTCGGCGGTTATGCCGAGGTGTTCCAGCGCAACGTCATGGCCTCCGGCGTGGTGCCGCAGATCTCGATGATCATGGGACCGTGCGCCGGCGGGGCGGTGTATTCCCCGGCCATGACCGACTTCATCTTCATGGTGAAGGACAGTTCCTACATGTTCGTCACCGGCCCCGACGTGGTGAAGACCGTCACCCACGAGACCGTCACCCATGAGCAGCTTGGCGGCGCGGTCACCCACACCAGCAAGTCGGGCGTTGCCGATCTCGCCTTCGAGAACGACGTCGAGGCGCTGCTGCAGCTGCGCCGCTTCATCGATTTCATGCCGTCGTCGAACCGCGACGTGCCGCCGGTGCGTCCGACCGCCGACGAGGCCGACCGTCCGGAACCGTCGCTCGACAACCTGATCCCGGCCAACCCGAACAAGCCCTACGACATGAAGGAGCTGATCGAGAAGGTCGTTGACGAGGGCGACTTCTTCGAGATCCAGCCGAACTACGCCGGCAACATCATCGTCGGCTTCGCCCGCATGCAGGGCTCGACCGTCGGCATCGTCGCCAACCAGCCGATGGTGCTGGCCGGCTGCCTGGACATCGAGAGCGCCAAGAAGGCCGCCCGGTTCGTCCGGTACTGCGACTGCTTCAACATCCCGATCGTGACGTTCGTGGACGTCCCGGGCTTCCTGCCGGGCACCAAGCAGGAGTACGGCGGCATCATCAAGCACGGCGCCAAGTTGCTCTTCGCCTATGCCGAAGCGACGGTGCCGAAGGTCACGGTGATCACCCGCAAGGCTTATGGCGGGGCCTACGACGTGATGAGTTCCAAGCACCTGCGCGGCGACGTCAACTACGCTTGGCCGACCGCCGAGATCGCGGTGATGGGACCGAAGGGGGCGGTGGAGATCATCTTCCGCGGCGACATCGGTGACGTCGACAAGATCGAGGCGCGCACCGAGGAGTACCGCCAGAAGTTCGCCAACCCGTTCGTGGCGGCGTCGCGCGGCTATCTCGACGACATCATCAAGCCGCGGAACACGCGCCGCCGCATCTGCCGGGCCCTCGCCATGCTGCGCGACAAGCAGCTCGAGAACCCGTGGAAGAAACACGACAACATCCCTCTTTAGGGAAATCGACATGTCAAAAGACGTTCTCACTCCGATTGATTTTTTCAGTCGTACACTCGATCTGCTGCTTGATCAGAACGTGGATGGAAGTCTTCAATTGAAGGATGTTCTTCGGCGTCGCGTTCCGTTTTGCGCAGGCGATGAGCATTATGCTCTTGCAGCAAGATATTATTTGAAAAATATCGAGGAAATTAAAAGCTGCGTCGACTCTGATCGATTAATTTCGGAGTGCTCCGGAGAGGCTGTTGAGAGTATTTTGTTCAAGTACGAAGGAATTTTTATAGGAGACTTGTCTATTATGAAAATCCAAGATTTTCGAGATGAATATGTAAATTACGATGAGTTGGGGGTTTTGCTGTCTCTTCGGCATATGTTTATTGCAATACGTAGGGATTATCGCATTAACGATATTAAAATTTTTGATCTGTCGAAGGAAATTGCTGAATATATTGATGATATTGGCCTGGGTGTTGATGAGAGATTCCAACGAAAAATATCAAATGACCTTGGATTCATTTCTATCGCCCTAGATTGGATTAGAATACTTGGAGTGGAGCCATTGGTTGACGCAACTAGTCGGCTTTTTCTCGACCTTTCGATGTTTGCCCACGAGTGTGTGAGCGAGCATGATCTCAAAGTGCGGGAGGCGGCTCAGGAATTTGGGAGGAAGGCCGTGCAGATCTTTAGAGAGGTTTCTTGGTTCGAAGCCGAGCAACTCGAAGGCGACGTGTTCACCAATCTGCTGCCGAAGGCACAATAGATGTTCGACAAGATCCTGATCGCCAATCGCGGCGAGATCGCCTGCCGGATCATCAAGACGGCGCGGCGCATGGGCATCAAGACCGTGGCGGTCTATTCCGACGCCGATGCCGGCGGCAAGCACGTGCGGATGGCCGACGAGGCGGTGCGGATCGGCCCGGCGGCCTCGGCCGAGAGCTATCTGAAGATCGACGCGATCATCGACGCCTGCAAGCAGACCGGCGCCCAGGCGGTGCATCCGGGCTTCGGCTTCCTGTCGGAGCGCGCGGCGTTCTGCGAGGCCCTGGAAGCCGCCGGCATCGTGTTCATCGGTCCCGGCAAGTCGGCGATCGAGGCGATGGGCGACAAGATCACCTCCAAGAAAATCGCCCACGAGGCCGGGGTCAGCACGGTGCCCGGCTTCCTGGGCACCATCGAGAGCCCGGAGCATGCCGCCAAGATCGCCGCGGAGATCGGCTATCCGGTGATGATCAAGGCCTCGGCCGGCGGCGGCGGCAAGGGCATGCGGATCGCCAACAGCGAGGCCGATCTGAAGGACGGCGTGCGCGGGGCGATGAACGAGGCCCGCTCGTCGTTCGGGGATGACCGGGTTTTCATCGAGAAGTTCGTCGAGCAGCCGCGCCACATCGAGATCCAGGTAATGGCCGACGGCCACGGCAACGTGGTGCATCTGGGCGAACGCGAGTGCTCGATCCAGCGCCGACACCAGAAGGTCATCGAGGAGGCGCCGAGCCCCTTCATCGACGCCGAGACCCGGGCTACCATGGGCGCCCAGGCGGTGGCGCTGGCCAAGCAGGTCGGCTACCGCTCGGCCGGCACCGTCGAGTTCATCGCCGACGCCAACAAGAAGTTCTACTTCCTGGAAATGAATACCCGCCTGCAGGTCGAGCATCCGGTCACCGAGATGGTCACCGGCCTGGATCTGGTCGAGTTGATGATCCGGGTGGCCGACGGCGAGAAGCTGCCGTTCACCCAGGACGAGGTGACGATGACCGGCTGGGCGATCGAGGCCCGCGTGTATGCCGAGGATCCGTATCGCGGCTTCCTGCCGTCGATCGGACGGCTGATCCGCTACGAGCCGCCGGTCGATGTCGAGGGCATCCGGGTCGACGACGGGGTCGACGAGGGTTCCGAGATCTCGATGTTCTATGACCCGATGATCGCCAAGCTGGTGGCGTACGGCGATACCCGCAACGAGGCAGCCGACCGGCTGTACGACGCGATCGGCCGATACCGGATCCGGGGAGTCAGCCACAACCTGCCGTTCCTGGCGGCGACCATCGCCATGAAGCGGTTCCGCGAGGGGCGGCTGACCACCGGCTTCATCGCCGAGGAGTTTCCCGACGGCTTCAGCGGCGCCACGCTCGATCCGTACGAGGAGGGCGCGCTGTGCGCAGTCGCCGTGGCGTTCGAGCGGGAAAATGCCGAGCGGCTGGCCCGGATCAGCGGGCAATTGGCCAATCGCGGCAAGGCCGACATCGCGACGATCTGGACGATCCGCGAGGGGCGCACCAACCGACGGGCCGAAGTGCTGACCGCTGAGGACGGATACGACGTGACGGTCGGCGGGCAACGCTATGCGATCCGCGGCTCGCTCGACGCCACCATCACGGTGTTCGATGGCCGGGTGAACGGCGAGCCGTTTGCCGTGCAGATCGAGCGCGACGGGATCTACTACCGGCTCAGCTATGGGGGGCGCGAGCTTGAGGCCCTGGTGGTGCCGCCGCGCGTAGCTGAGGCGCTCGACAAGATGCCGCCGAAGGACGTCGCCGATACCAGCAAGCAACTGGTGTCGCCGATGCCGGGGCTGCTGGTGTCGATCGCGGTTTCCGAAGGCGACCCCATCAAGGCCGGGCAGGAGATCTGCGTGATCGAGGCCATGAAGATGGAGAACGTGCTGCGCGCCGAGCGCGACGGGCTGGTGTCCAAGATCCACGCCAGCGCCGGCGACAGCCTGGCGGTCGACCAGATCATCGTGGAGTTCGAATGACCGGGGACCGACGTGCCGTCCGCCTGTTCATCAACGGCCGGGTCCAGGGTGTCGGCTTTCGCTGGTGGTGCGTGCGCGAGGCCGAGCGGTTGGGCGTCGACGGCTGGGTCCGCAACCGGCTGGACGGTTCGGTCGAGGCCATGGCCTTCGGGTCGGGCGAGGCGGTCGACCAATTGATCCAGGCTTGCCGTAAGGGCCCGGCGGGCGCGGCGGTCGAGGAAGTCCACGTCTCCGAAGCCGACGCGAACGAGGCGCATCTGCCCGGATTCAGGCAGGCCCCGACGGCGTGAAGCGTTGACGGGCAGGGGTGGCCGATGAACTCCGGGTCCGTTCCACTTCCAATGTCCCGCTCCGGTATGACCGCACGGGCAACGCTCCGCTCAAACGACGGCCTGGCCGTGCTGGAAGACCCTCACGCACAATCGCCAGTCTCGGTGTGGGCGACGGAATGACAGTCTGAACCCTGCCGCGCGCAGGCGTCGAGTATGGAGGCGTGTTTCGATCCGGCTTCATTCCGACATTACAGACAGGAGTGGTTGATGCTGAGCTACATCACGGTCGGTGCCAACGACGTACCGCGCTCGGGACGTTTCTACGCAGCCATCCTGATCCCGCTCGGTTACGAGAAGAAGGAAGGGGCGGAGGGTATCGAATTCACCGCGCCGGACGTGCCGGGTCGATCCAATGGTCCTGCCGCCGTATACGTGAAGAAGCCGTACGACGGGAAAGAGGCAACTGTTGGCAACGGCTCGATGACGGCCTTCCAGGCCGTGACCCACGAAATGGTCCGCAACATTCACGCCGCTGGCCTTGAGGCAGGCGGCTCCGACGAGGGTGCACCTGGCTTCCGGGACGAGTACAGCGACCACTTTTACGTCGGGTATCTCCGCGACCCTCTGGGCAACAAGGTCGCGATCTTCTGCTCGAATCCGGCAGAAGGAACTCGGGGTCTCTGAACTCAGCGGAGATGCCACGCGCAGGCGACACCCCTCGAATCTGCTTAACGAGCAAACGGTGGTTCGGCCGTGGATGATGGCGGGGATGGGGGCTCCCTTGAGTCGTTCCTGCGCTGGGCCTATCTTCAAGTGAACCGGCCGATGCGGCGCGCGCCGATCGCCTTTTTGTCGATTCCGCGCTTGAGGCCGGACCTATGGCATACGGCGCGCGGGTTGATGGAGGGCTTTCCGATGAGAGCCGACCGGGACGCTGTCGGTTCAATGTCCGCCCGTCACGCCATGCCGGATGCCGTTCGCTGGGCCTTGTCGACGGTCCTGGCGGTGGTCGTCGTGGCGCTGCTGCTGTTGATCGGCATGATGTTCTGACGGATCGGTGACGCCGATTCCATCAGATGGCGGGGATGTGAAGTAGGCTGGTGATTGTAGCGGTCCGCTCCTGGCGCTACCGCCAAGGCAGGCTTTGTGCCGCTTCTGAGCCATCCCTCGGTTGTCACGAAGCCGTCATGGTGGCCGCGCGTCCAGTGGTACTAGACTGTATCCGTTCCCGGCGGTCGCTGGTCGACCGCCCCTGAGTGCGGAGGCCGCCGATGACCTACATCGATCCCCCCTCACCCCGCTTGTGGACTGATCGGATCCGCTGGTTCGACGAGCGCTTGCGCAAGGCGGCGAACGACAGCCCGCTCTACGTCGGCGGCCAGACCGAGGCGGTACTGACCGAGCTGCGCCGGGTATTCGGCGTGGGCGCCTGGGTGACTGCCGTTATCCTGGCTCAGACCGCGATCGACAGTGAGGTTTCTGAACGGGTCGATCAGGCGGTTGGCGACGGGCTGTACCTGAACGCGGTGCGGTTTGGCCGCGATTACGTCTGGCTGCGCGAGCGCCGGAATGCCTATCTGCACAACGAGGGACCGGTGCCCGCAGTAACGGTCCAGGAACTCGCGATGGAGCCGGCACGGCTTGAGAAGGAGGCGCGGCGTGCCATCGAACTGATGGCCGACGCCCTGGCCGGGCGAGCCTAGCGGTTGGTAATCAGCCTATGGGCCCCAGTGGGCCGCCAACGCCGAACACCTCGTCGAACGCGGCGCGCAGTGCCACGTCGGCATCGGCCAAGGTGACCGGATGGCCCAAATCGACGAGGCTGGTCACGCCGTGCTGGCTGATGCCGCACGGCACGATGCCGTCAAAGTGGGTCAGGTCCGGCTCTACATTCAATGATATGCCGTGGAACGTCACCCAGCGCCGAACCCGCACACCGATCGCCGCGATCTTGTCCTCGCGCGCCGGTACGTTGCGGTCGGTGCGACGCACCCAGATACCGACCCGGCCGTCGCGCCGCTCGCCGGTGACACCCAGCCGCTCGAGGGCGCGGACCAGCCATTCCTCAAGCGCCCAGACATAGAGCCGCACATCCGGCTTGCGGCGCTTCAGGTCGAGCATCGCGTAGGCAACCCGCTGGCCGGGACCGTGATAGGTGAACTCTCCGCCGCGGCCGCTGCGGTAAACCGGAAAACGGTCGGGTTGCAGGAGGTCCTCGTCCCGGGCGCTGGTGCCGGCGGTGTAGAGCGGCGGATGTTCGACGAGCCACACCAGTTCCGGCGCGGTGCCGGCGTGGATCGCCTCGGCCCGCGCCTCCATCTCCGCAACCGCCCGGTCGTAGTCGAGCAGCCCGGGTTCGACGCGCCATTCGGGGCTATCGACGTCGGGCGCTGAAAGCGGTGACAGGGCGTTGGTCGGCATGCGCTCTCCCGGCGGCAGGCGGCGGTGGAACGGCCTTGATCGGCCGGGAGGGTTCTGATAATCCCTCACGCCTGCGTCGGGGGCGACCCCAACGCTCCGTGGCGAACATAGTGCGGTCGTGGCGGAATTGGTAGACGCGCAGCGTTGAGGTCGCTGTCCCAGAAATGGGGTGGAAGTTCGAGTCTTCTCGACCGCACCATCACGGATGAATGCGAAACGCCCCGGCCGGCTGGTCGGGGCGTTTCGCGTTCGGCGCCCGGCGTTTCGGTCACGATCTGCGGCTTGCCACATCGGGATAGCCCTTGGGCCGGTCGGGCCGCTTGTGTAAGGTCCGAAAGGCTCGTGTTGCGCCGCGTCATGCGCGGTCAGGGGTTCCGGCGAAAAGGGGCTATCGACGAATGGCGGACGATCTGAAGGAAGCGGCACTCTACTATCACCGCAATCCGATCGCCGGAAAGCTGGCGGTCGTGCCGACCAAGCCAATGGCGACACAGCGCGATCTGGCGCTGGCGTATTCGCCCGGCGTCGCCTTCGCCTGTACCGCCATTGCCGAGGATCCCGGGACCGCCGCGGAGTTGACTGGCCGCCAGAACCTGGTCGCGGTCATCACCAACGGCACCGCCGTGCTCGGCCTCGGCAACATCGGTCCGCTGGCCTCCAAGCCGGTGATGGAGGGCAAGGCCGCCCTGTTCAAAAAGTTCGCCGACATCGATGTGTTCGACCTGGAGGTCGCGGAGAACGACGTCGACAAGTTCGTCGACATCGTGGCCGCGTTGGAACCGACCTTCGGCGGCATCAACCTGGAGGACATCAAGGCGCCGGAGTGCTTCGAGATCGAGCGCAAGTTGCGTGCCCGCATGAAGATCCCGGTGTTCCACGACGACCAGCACGGCACTGCGATCACAGTTGGGGCGGCGATCTTCAACGCGCTGCGGCTGGTCGAGAAGAAATTCGAGGATGTGAAGCTGGTCACTTCCGGCGCCGGTGCGGCGGCGATGGCTTGCGTCGACCTGCTGGTCGCCATGGGCTTGCGCAAGGAGAACGTGATCGTCACCGACATCGACGGTGTGGTCTGGCGCGGCCGTCCGCAGATGAATCCGGTGATCGCCCGCTACGCCGTGGACACCGACGCCCGCAAGCTGGCGGACGTGATGGAAGGTGCCGACGTGTTCCTGGGCCTGTCGGCACCCGGCGTGCTGACCGGGCCGATGGTGATGAAGATGGCGGAGCGGCCAATCATCCTGGCACTGGCCAACCCGACGCCGGAAATCATGCCGGAGATCGCCAAGGAGGCCCGGCCCGATGCGATCATCGCGACCGGCCGGTCGGACTATCCGAACCAGGTCAACAACGTCCTGTGCTTCCCCTTCATCTTCCGAGGCGCGCTCGACGTGGGCGCCACGACGATCAATGAGGAGATGAAGATCGCCGCGGTGACGGCGATCGCCGACCTGGCGACCCAGGAGACCTCCGACATCGTCGCCACCGCCTATGCCGGACAGGAGCTGTCGTTCGGGCCGGAGTACATCATTCCGCGGCCGTTCGACCCCCGGCTGATTATGGAGATCGCGCCGCGCGTCGCCCAGGCGGCGATGGATTCCGGAGTGGCATCGCATCCCATCGAGGATTTCGAGGCGTACCGGCAGAAGCTGTCGCAGTTCGTCTACCGCTCCGGGCAGGTGATGCGGCCGGTATTCTCCCGAGCCCGCGAGGAGCCGAAGCGGGTGGTGTTTGCCGAGGGCGAGGAGGAGCGGGTGCTCCGCGCCGTTCAGACCGTGCTCGACGAAAAGCTGGCGAAACCGATCCTGGTCGGCCGCCCGGACGTCATCGAGCGCCGGCTTGAGCGGTTCGGACTCCGCCTGAAGATCGACCGCGACTTCGAAGTGGTGAACCCGGAGAGCGATTCCCGCTACGACACGTATTGGCGTGCCTATCACGGGCTGATGGAGCGTCGCGGCGTGTCGCCCGACCGGGCGCGCGAGGTGGTCCGCACCAACGACACGGTCATCGCGGCGCTGATGCTGCATCAGGGCGATGCCGATGCCGCGATCTGCGGCACCGTCGGGCGGTACTGGGACCATCTGCGCCATGTGCGCGAGGTGGTCGGTCTGCGGCGTGGGGTGAAGGAACTGTCGGCGGTTAGCCTGCTGATCCTGCCACACGGCTCGTTCTTCGTGGTCGATACCCATGTGACACCGGATCCGAGCGCCGACGCCCTGGTCGAGATGGTTGAACTGGCGGTCAACGAGTTGCGGGCGTTCGGCATCGAGCCGAAGGTGGCGTTCGTGTCGCACTCGCATTTCGGCAGTTCGAATGAGCCTTCGGCGCTGAAGATGCGCGAAGCGGTGCGGCGCCTGTCGGAGCGGAACCCGAAGCTGGAGGTGGAAGGTGAGATGCACGCCGATTCCGCCCTGTCGGACACGGTGCGCGAACGCACGTTCCCGAACTCTCGCCTGACCGGCGCGGCCAACCTGTTGGTGATGCCGACCCTGGATGCCGCGAACATCACGTTCAACATGCTGAAGACGTCCGGTCACGGGCTGTCGGTCGGCCCGATGCTGGTCGGTGCCGCCCGGCCGATGCACATCCTCACCCAGTCGGTCACGGTTCGCGGAATCATCAACATGACCGCCGTTGCCGTCGTCGATGCCCAGGAGCACGCGCTGGCACGCAAACGATCGAGGTAGGCCATGGCCAATAACGACTCGATCAAGGCGGCTGGCGACGAGTCCGACTCGCTGGTCGGCACCGAATCGGCGCCGATCGGTGCCGACACCATCGGTGCGGTCGCGTCGGCTGCCGCCGAAGCGGCGGCGAAGAAGCGCAAGGTCAAGCGTCGCGACCTGAAAGCCAAGATCCGGGCTTTGGAGGCGGAGATCGAGGAGACCCGAAGCCAGGTCCTCGAGGAACCGCTGTACGGCATGACGCCGAAGCTTGAAGCGGCTGTGGTGAGGGCGCTCGAGGAAGAACGTTTCTCCATCATTCCCCGATTGCTGCGCCCCTTGCACCCGGCGGACCAGGCCGACTTGATCGAACGGCTGGACGCCGACGACCGGGCGGCGCTGATCAATGCGATGGGAGCGGGCCTCGATCCGGAGGTCTTGGTCTACCTGGATGAAACGGTGCGCGAGGAAATCCTCTCGCACCTGGATGAAGCGCACATTGTGCGGTTCCTGTCGGTGCTGGATTCCGACGACGCCGTCGACCTGATCGGTGAGCTCGATGAGGACGAGCAGGCGAGGATTCTTCAGGCGGTGCCGGCCAAGGACCGGATGATCCTGGAGCAGGGTCTGACGTTCCCTGAGTCCTCCGCCGGACGCCTGATGCAGCGCGAGATCGTGGTGGTGCCCGCCCATTGGACGGTCGGCCAAACCATCGACTTCCTGCGTACCGTTCGCGACTTGCCGGACGATTTCTACGCGATCTATGCCGTCGATCCGGCCCACCGTCCGGTTGGCGAACTGGTGCTGTCGCACCTGCTGCGGACCAAGCGGCCGGTCCGGGTGTCGGACATCGCGCGCAAGGACTTCCGCCGGATCCCGGTGACGATGGACCAGGAGGAGGTGGCCCTGCTGTTCCGGCAGTACGGGTTGGTGGCGGCACCGGTGGTCGGCGAGGACGAGCGGTTGCTCGGCGTGATCACGGTCGACGATGTCGTCGACGTGATCGACGAAGAGGCCGAAGAGGATCTGATGCGCCTCGGTGGTGTCACCGAGGTCGATCTGTACGGTTCCCTCTGGGACACGACGCGGGCGCGCTTTCCCTGGCTGGTGGTCAATCTGGGAACCGCGATTGCCGCATCGGTGGTTATCGGGCTGTTCGACGCCGCGATCGAGAAGGTGGTGGCGCTGGCGGTACTGATGCCGATCGTGGCGTCGATGGGCGGCAACGCGGGAACCCAAACCCTGACCGTCGCGGTCAGGGCCATGGCGATGCGCGACCTCGACACCCGCAACGCCATGAAGTTCATCGCCAAGGAAACCCTGGTCGGATCGCTGAACGGCATCGCCTTCGCCGTGCTGGTCGCAGGCGTGTCGATGCTGTGGTTCGGCGACATCCAGATTGCCTGGATCATCGCCGTTGCCATGGTGCTGAACCTGCTGGTGGCCGGGCTTGTCGGCACGCTGATCCCGCTCGGGCTGGAGCGGATCAAGGTGGATCCAGCCGTTGCGTCGGGCGTGTTCCTGACCACGGTAACCGATGTGGTCGGCTTCTTCGTGTTCCTGGGCTTGGCGACCCTGGTTCTGCTGTAGCGAGGATATTGACGCACGCGTCATTCAGGGCGTAGCGTTTCGAGCATGGACGCGACGTTCTCCATGACGCAGCTCGCGCGCGAGTTCGATTTGACCAGCCGAGCGATCCGCTACTACGAGCAGGAAGGCCTCATCGCGCCGTCCCGCCGGGGCCGGACCCGCGTGTTCTCGTTGCGCGACCGGACCCGCCTGCGGCTGATCCAGCGGGGGCGCCGTCTTGGTTTCTCGATCGCAGAGATCCGCGAGATCCTGAACCTGTACGACGACCGGGACGGCGAGCGCGGGCAACTGGTGCATTTCGTGCGCAAGATTCGCGAGCGCCGGGCCAGTCTCGAAGTTCAGCGTCGCGACATCGACGCGATCCTGGAGGAACTCGACCGTCTCGAGACTGCCTGCCTCGATCGTTTGGAGTGACGGATATGATTGACGCAGACGTCAATATAGAGTCCGTGGACTTCAGGGTCTCGAATCCAGCTTTCGCCGAACGGGTGACCGCCAGCTTCGCGCGCCAGGCGTTCATGGCGTTTATCGGTGCGCGGGTCGTGACCATCGAGCCAGGCAGTTGCGACATCGAACTTCCATACCGACCTGAACTGGGCCAGCAGCACGGTTTCTTTCACGGCGGGGTGGTCGGCACCCTGGCGGACAACGCCTGCGGCTACGCCAGCTTCACCCTGGCGCCGGTCGACGCTTCGATCCTGACGGTCGAGTACAAGCTGAACCTGATGGCACCGGCGGCCGGTTCGCTGTTGATCGCGCGAGGCCGGGTGATCCGGCCGGGCCGGACCTTGGTGGTGGCGCGGGCCGATGTGTCGGTGAGGCGGGACGACGGGAGCGAGAAGCCGGTGGCAACCGCGCTCGCGACCCTCATGTTAATGGCGGGCATGGCGGACGAACCGTCGGCCGGGACGCGCAAGGGAGGTGGGACGTCATGATCCCCAATGATTATCCGAGCCTGAACTTCGATCTGGGCGAAACTGCCGACATGATGCGCGACAGCGTGCGCAGCTTCGCCGCCGATGAGATCGCGCCCCGGGCCGCCGACATCGATCGCGACAACACCTTTCCGCACGACCTGTGGCGCAAGCTTGGCGACCTCGGCGTGCTCGGCGTCACCGTCGGGGAAGAGTATGGCGGCGCCGGAATGGGCTACCTTGAGCACTGCGTGGCAATGGAGGAGATCAGCCGGGCATCCGCGTCGGTCGGCCTCAGCTACGGCGCCCACTCCAATCTTTGCGTCAACCAGATTCGCCTGAACGGCACCGAGGAGCAGCGGCAGCGCTTCCTGCCGAAGCTGACGTCCGGCGAGTTCGTCGGCGCGCTGGCGATGAGCGAGCCGGGAGCCGGCTCCGACGTGGTGTCTATGCGGACCAGGGCCGAGAAGAAGGGCGACCGCTATATCATCAACGGCGGCAAGATGTGGATTACCAACGGCCCCACGGCCGATGTGATCGTGGTCTATGCCAAGACCGATCCGGACGCCAACCAGCACGGCATCACCGCCTTCCTGATCGAGAAGGGCATGAAGGGGTTCTCGATCGCGCAGAAGCTGGACAAGCTCGGCATGCGCGGCTCCGACACCGGCGAACTGGTGTTCGAGGATGTCGAGGTGCCCGAGGAGAACGTGCTGGGCCAGATCAACGGTGGCGTGAAGGTGCTGATGAGCGGGCTCGACTACGAGCGCGCGGTGCTGGCCGCCGGTCCGACCGGGATCATGCAGGCCTGCATGGACGTGGTGATCCCCTACGTCCACGAACGCAAACAGTTCGGCCGCTCAATCGGCGAGTTCCAGATCATGCAGGGCAAGCTGGCCGACATGTACGTCACCATGAACGCGGCCAAGTCCTATGTGTACACGGTGGCGAAAGCCTGCGACCGCGGCGAGGTCACCCGCAAGGATGCCGCCGGCGCCATCCTTTACGCGGCCGAGAAGGCGACGTGGATGACGCTGGAGGCAATCCAGTGCCTGGGCGGCAACGGCTATACCAACGAGTACCCGACCGGCCGACTGCTGCGCGACGCCAAGCTCTACGAGATCGGCGCCGGCACCAGCGAGATCCGCCGCATGCTGATCGGCCGGGAGTTGTTCAAGGAAACGG
>NZ_JAVJSX010000042.1:0-3073 GCF_040219215.1 Thalassobaculum sp. | reverse complement strand
CATTCTTCTGCTTTGGACCGCCCTCGACGACCAGGGCTTCCCGTCGCAATCCTGGCTGACCTTCCGCCAGGCGCTGGCGCTCGGCGGCCATGTCCGCAAGGGCGAGCGCGGCACGACCGTGTTCTATGCGGACCGGTTCATCCCGCACGCCGAGCGCCAACGCGCCCGCGAGACCGGGGAGGAACCGCACGCGGTCCCGTTCCTGAAGCGCTTCACCGTCTTCAACGTCGATCAGTGCGAGGGCCTCCCGCACGATTTGACGGCCCCGGTGCCGGCGGCCGTCCCCAGCCTGATCCTTCCCAAGGTCGAGGAGCTGATCCGCCGGACAGGGGCGGACTTCCGCATCGGCGGCGACCGGGCCTTCTACCACGTCCCCGGCGACTTCATTCGGGTGCCGCCGCCCGAGGCCTATCACGACACCATCAATTGGCACCGGACCGCTCTTCATGAGGCCGGTCACTGGACAGGGGCGGCGCACCGCCTCGGCCGCGACCTCTCGGGCGCGTTCGGATCCGCTGCCTACGCGGCCGAGGAGCTGGTCGCCGAGATGACGGCCGCCTTCGCCTGTGCCGCACTCGGAATCATCCCGACCGTCCGCCACGCCGACTACATCGGCGCCTGGCTCGAGGTGCTCAGAGCCGACCCCCGCGTCATCTTCCGCACCGCGTCCGCTGCCTCCAAGGCCGCGGACTACCTGCTCGCCTTCGGCGCGGGCGACGTCGCCCGTGCAGATGCCGCCTGAACCGCGATCGAGGAGCACGCCATGATCCGCCAGTACTATCCCCCGCGTCACCGCATCGGCGCATTCGGGCGGCCCGTCGGCACCATCGCGGCCGGCACGATCTTCCGGGTGACGGACGGCTCACGCGGGATCGAGCGCTACGTCGACACTGTGATGGTCGAGGCCTGGCTGCCCCGGGACTACGCCATTGCCTGCATCGGCCCCGGTGACCACCGCACGCACGTCACCGTCCGTATCCGCGGCGGCCACCTGGCGGTCGTCCGCAGCCTCCGGTCCGG
Source organism: Thalassobaculum sp. (assembly GCF_040219215.1). Classification (GTDB taxonomy): domain Bacteria; phylum Pseudomonadota; class Alphaproteobacteria; order Thalassobaculales; family Thalassobaculaceae; genus Thalassobaculum_A. Next base: position 2,053 of record NZ_JAVJSX010000042.1, on the reverse strand, counting down.
CCGGCGCTATCGGCACGCCGACTGGCTGCTGCACACCGTGACCGAGCGGCTGACCGAGAAAGGAAAGCACCGCCGCTGTCGGCGAGCCCGATCGGGCTCGGACAAGCGAACCGACTGGAGGCGGCCATGCCCACCATCCCTCTCCTCCCGATCAGGCAGCTCGCCTGTGAGCTCGACCCCGACCTGATCACCGTCGCGACCGACTGCCGCAATGACGTGGTCGCGACCGTCTTCCAGCTCGGAGCCGCGTTCTACGTGACGGTCACCTATCCGGGCCCGCCCTGCCAGTGCTGGGCCGTCGCGGGCGCGCTCGCCGACCGCGAGACGGCCAGCGAGTACGCGGCCCTGCTGCTCTCGGATCGCACGCTCCACTGACCAGGCCATCGGCCCCGCTGAAACGCGGGGCCGGTCGTTCGTCATCGGAGAAGCAGGCGGCGACCGTTGCCGCCACGGTCGCGTCCAGGCTAGCAACCCCGCGACTCCGCCCAACGTGCGCGGCACCGGCACCGGCAGGGGAACCTGGTTGCTCAGCTGCCCGGCGTCGCGGGTGTGGTGATCGAGGCAACCGCGCGTCCGCCTGGAGTTGCAGGTTGACCTCGGCCATCGATTTCGCCATTTTAGCTAAGATCCCTAACAAGATTGTGGCGACGGCCGGAGGTATCCGATGCGCAGGTTCTCGCTTACCGACCTCAGCAACCGATCCGGCGAGATTGTCGAGGCTGTCTATAGCGGTCCCGTCGAGATCACCCGCCGTGGGAAACGGAGGTTCATCATGATGACGGCCGAGCAATACGACAGGCTCCGCAAGGCTGGCGATTCGCGCCGCGCGTACGCCGCCGGGGAGACGCCGCCCGACCTCGCGGACGAGTTTGCCGTCGAGTTGGACCGGCTCGGAAGGGGCGAGGGATACGATGACTAGGGGCGATCTGCTCAGGCCCGGCACGGTCTTCCACTATCCCTACCTGTGGCGGTGGCAGGCAACGCGAGGGGAAACGGAAGGCCGAAAAGACCGTCCGGTGTGCGTCCTGGCTGCGGTCGTCGGGCCCGCGGACGGCCTCACGCACCTTGTGCTCCTCGCCATCTCCAGTCAGCCGCCGCGCGCCGGCCAGCAGGCCCTCGAGATCCCCGAGATGGAATGCCGGAGGGCCGGCCTCGGCGAGTGGACACGCGGCTGGGTGACGGTCGACGAGTACAACCACGACATCGCCGAGCACTCGTACTATCTGGATCCCGACCAGGAGTTCCTCGGCCGATTCAGCAAGTCGTTCACCCAGCGCCTCGCCATTGCAGCAGCTCCGCTGTTCCGCCGCCGCGCCGCCAGGGTCGACCGGCGCGACTGAGCCTCCGGGTTCGGCCCGCCCGGCATCGCGCGCGCCCGTTCAGTCGAGCTGTTGCTCGACGGTTGACGCGGCGCCATTCGCATTCGCCACATCGTGAACGCCGCGGGTTGCCGTGCTGCGACCGTGTGGTCGCTCGCCCCGGCGGGGCGGCAAGCCCACCGACGTCACCGCCCGTATCGGCCGAGCCTTCGTCCCTGCCCTTCGGCAGGGCCGATCGTCTCCAGTCGCAGGTGACGACTGCTCGCCGACGCACGCCGCCTGCCCGCCACGCGCCCGCCGGTCGCCAGGGCCGCAAAGGAAAGGCTGTCCCGTGGGGGCGAGGTTGGCCGGATCGCAAGAACCGGCACCTCGCCATCATCCAAGGAGACATCCATGACCATCGAGTACATGAGCCTGAAGACCCTCAGCATCGCACCAGAGAACATGCGCAAGACCGCGGCCGAGTCCGACCTCGGCGAGCTGATCGCGTCGATCTCGGCCGAGGGCCTGTTGCAGAACCTGGTGGGCTACCGGGACGGCGACGACACCGTCGCCATCACCGCCGGCGGCCGGCGGCTGCGCGCCCTCAACGCGCTCGCCGCCGACAAGTCGTCGAAGGCGTTTCGGGCGACGATGAAGATCCCGGTCGACATCCGCGACCGGGCGGAGCTCCACCGGGAGATCTCGCTGGCGGAGAACGTCCACCGCCTGGCCACCCATCCCATGGACGAGTT
>NZ_JAVJSX010000041.1:0-11254 GCF_040219215.1 Thalassobaculum sp. | reverse complement strand
AGCTCTACGAGATCGGCGCCGGCACCAGCGAGATCCGCCGCATGCTGATCGGCCGGGAGTTGTTCAAGGAAACGGCGTGAGCGCATGAGGCCGCATGCACGAAATGACCTGCTGCGCTCCGATCGGGAACGTTCTCGTTGTTTGCGGCTTCCGGGGCCAGGGCCCCGGTCGGCCTCACATCGCCCGCGACGGCAGGGTCGGATCCAGGATCCGGCGCGCGGCTTCGGCGCCGCTCACCGGCAAGCCCTTCGGATCGAGCAGCCCGATCTGCACCAGCACGCTGGCCTGGTCCCAGTAGATGTGCTCGTGCGAGATCTTTCCGCCATCGATCCCGACGACAACGACGAACGCCGCCTCGACCCGCTTTCCAGTCGGCTGCACCCCAGGCAGCATCCAATCGATCACGGCGGTGTGGGTGAACCGGATCACCAGTTCGTCGACAATCTGGTTGGTCCCGACGGTGCTCGATACCGGGATCATCTCGACGTCGGGGGGAAAGAACTTTCCGACCAGGTGATTGGCGTAGAAGTCGAGGACACCTTTCTGGCCGTTGCCACCCACCATCGACGGCACGTTGGTGAGGTGCGGGTTGTCGGTCATGGTCGCCATCGTGGTTTCGAGATCGCCCCTAAGCTCGGCTTGGACATGCTCCTGGAACAATGCAACGAGCGCCTGCTGCTGGTCGTTCAGGTCGGACATTTCTCGGTACCCTTCGGTTATGGTCGACGTCGTGGATTGGCGAGGCAATCGGACGCCCCGCAATCGGGTGTCGCAAGTGCTCGCGCGGAACAGATCCTATGGTGGCTGGAATGAATGAGGGATTAATAACTTCGGGCGACGGTCGTGCCCGCTGTTCGTGGTGTGGCGAGCAGGAGGACTATGTCGCCTATCACGACGACGAATGGGGACACCCGACGGCCGACGATATCCGGCTGTACGAGAAGATTTGTCTCGAAGGGTTCCAGTCCGGTTTGTCCTGGCTGACCATCCTGCGCAAGCGGGAGAACTTCCGGACCGGGTTCGCCGGATTCGATTTCCGCAGGGTAGCCGAGTTTGACGAGACGGATGTCCAGCGGTTGCTCGGCGACGCCGGCATCGTTCGGCACCGCGGCAAGATCGAGTCCACCATCAACAACGCCCGCCGAGCCATCGAATTGGTGGATGAGGCGGGGTCGCTGGCGTCGTTCATCTGGTCGTTCGAGCCGAAACCGGAGGAGCGGCCGCAACGCTTCGATCGCGCGACGCTGATGCCGATCACCAAGTCCGATGCGTCCACCGCGCTGTCCAAGGCGTTGAAGAAGCGGGGGTGGAGTTTCGTCGGTCCGACAACGATGTACGCCTTCATGCAGTCGCTCGGGGTGGTGAATGATCATCTGGACGGCTGCCATATGCGTGCGCGATGCGAGGATGCGCGCGCTGCATTCCGGCGGCCACAGCGAGGAGAGTGACGTCATGATCGGTTCCCGCATCTATTCAGGCGCTCCGTTCGAGGAGATGGCCGGCTACGCCCGGGCCGTGGTCGATCCGCCCTACGTGTTCGTGTCGGGCACCACCGGCTTCGATCCGGAAACGCTACAGTTCCCCGAGGATGTAGAGACTCAGTGCGAGAATTGCTTCGCGACGATTGAGCGGGCACTTGGCAAAGCCGGTTCCAGCCTGAACGACCTGGTGCGGATCCGGGTGTTTGTGGCGAGCCGTGCCGAATTCGAGCGCATCAAGCCGATCATTAAACGGCATTGTGATGCCGCCCGTCCGGCAAACACGACAGTGCTTGCGGAACTGGTAGAGCCCTACATGCGTGTCGAGATCGAGGTGACGGCGCGCATGGCGCTCGACGCCCAGGGCCGCGTCTGATGCCGCCGGGCGTCGTGGGGAAGACTCGCTACCGGCAGGGGCCGCTTGCTATCGTCGCCTCTGCATTGGTGAGGAAGTCTTCGCCCGCAATCGCAGGGAGACAGCCATGACAGGACAAACTGTCACGATCCCGGCCCGCAAGGGCAAGGCCGCCCGGCTGCCGGCCGGCGGGGTGATCAAGGTCATCAACACTCCCGGTACCCAGGTGGTCGACACCTGGGCGTTCGTCGACGGCGACATGAGCGAGTTCATGTCGATGGAACACAGCCGCGCCGCCATGAACCGGCTGACTCCGAAGATCGGCGACGTCCTGGTCACCAACCGTCGCCGGCCGATCCTGAGCGTGGTCGACGACACCTCGGGCGAGGTCCATGACACCTTCATCGCCGCCTGCGACCGCTGGCGCTATGAAGGGCTTGGCGTCACCGGACATCACGACAACTGCCAGGACAATCTGCACGCCGGTCTGGCGGAACTGGGCCTGACGGCGCCGGAGACGCCAAGCCCGCTGAACCTGTTCATGAACATCCCCTGGGACCTGTCGGGCCGGATCGACTGGAAGCCGCCGGTGTCAGAGCCGGGCAGCTTCATTCTGTTGAAGGCGGCGCGCGATTGCATCGTGGCCTTCTCCGCATGCCCGCAGGACATGATCCCGATTAACGGCGCCGGTTGCATCCCGCAGGCGGCCCACTTCATCGTGCTGGACGGCGCGGCGTTCTGACCATCCGAGGAGGTTGCATGCCGACTGTCCTGATCACCGGCGCAAACCGCGGCATCGGGCTCGAACTGGCGCGGCAGTACGCGGCGGACGGGTGGCGTGTGCTGGCGACCTGCCGGGATCCCGACAGGGCGGCCGATCTGGCAGGCATCGGAGGCAATGTCGAAACCCATCGGCTCGACGTCGACGATGCGTCGAGCGTTGATGCGCTGGCGGTCGATCTTAAGGGACAGTCGATCGACGTTCTGTTCAACAACGCTGGGGTGATCGGCAAGCGCGGCGCTTCGATTGCCGATGTTGACTACGACGTCTGGGCCCGGACCATGGCGACCAACCTGTTCGGGCCGGTCCGGGTAGCCTGGGCGCTGAGGGACAATGTGCAGGCCTCGACTCTGAAGGTCATGGCGTTCACCGGCTCGAAGATGGGGTCGATCGGTCAGAACACCGGCGGCAACGTGATCTACCGGTCGTCCAAGACTGCGCTGAACATGGCGGTGAGTTGCCTCGCGCAAGAGTTGGAGTCGAAGGGCGTGACCGCCGTTGTGTTCCATCCGGGACATGTCCGCACCGACATGGGTGGACCGACCGCGCCGGTGACCGCTCCGGAAAGTGTGGCCGGTATGCGCAAGGTGGTGGCGGGGTTGGTCCCCGGCGACAATGGAACATTCTGGAATTACGACGGCGCGCCGTTGCCCTGGTGACGGACGCCGATGCTGACGCAGGAAAAGGATCCGGCAAATGGCCGACAACGATACAGACGACGGGCACTCGGACGAACCGATTGATTTCTACTTCGATTTCTCATCCCCGTACGGCTACCTCGCGGCCCACAAGATCGATGACATCGCTCGGCTCTATGGCCGGACCGTGCTGTGGCGGCCGGTGCTGCTGGGGGTGATCTTCAAGACGACCGGCGCCCAGCCGCTGCTCGATATCCCGATAAAAGGGCCCTACACCCGGCGCGATATTGAGCGGACCGCCCGGTTTCATGGAGTGCCGCTGGAGTTTCCGCAGGTTATGCCGTTTCCCTCGATCGCGGCAGCCCGTGCCGTGTACTGGGTGCAGGACCGTGAGCCCAGCCAGGCACGAACCCTGTCGTTGGCGCTCTACGACCGGGCGTTCGCCCAAGGTGGCGACATTCGAACGGCTGACGCGGTCCTGGAGGTTGCGCACGGGGTCGGCATCGATGCCAGCCGGCTTGGCGAAGCGCTCAGCGACCCGGCGGTCAAGGAACGGCTGAAGACCGAGAACGATGCAGCGATGGCGGCCGGTGTGTGCGGTTCGCCGTTCTTCGTGGTTGATGGCGAACCGTTCTGGGGAGCGGACCGCCTGGACCATGTGGAACGCTGGCTCGCCACCGGCGGTTGGTGAGCGCAGCGCATGAGCGTCATCAAATCGCAGCTCGATACCCGGTCTGACGTTTTCCGAGCCAACGACGCGCGCACGCGCGGGTTGGTGGATGACCTGCGGGCCAAACTGCACGCCGTCAAGGAAGGGGGCGGTGAACGGGCGCGGGAGCGCCACCTGTCCCGCGGCAAGCTGCTGCCGCGGGACCGCGTGCGCGCGGTGCTCGATCCCGGCGCTCCGTTCCTGGAGTTCAGCCAGTTGGCGGCGGACGGGCTCTACGGCGGCGATGTGCCGGCGGCCGGCATCGTGACCGGCATCGGCCGGGTGTCGGGGCGGGAATGCGTGATCGTCTGCAACGACGCCACGGTCAAGGGCGGCACCTACTTCCCGATGACGGTGAAGAAGCATCTGCGGGCCCAGGAAATTGCGCGCGAGAACAACCTGCCCTGCATCTATCTGGTCGACTCCGGCGGCGCCAACCTGCCGAACCAGGACGAGGTGTTCCCGGACCGCGATCACTTCGGGCGGATCTTCTACAATCAGGCCCGGATGTCGGCCGAACGGATCCCGCAGATCGCCGTGGTGATGGGCAGTTGCACCGCGGGTGGCGCCTACGTTCCGGCAATGGCCGACGAAAGCATCATCGTGAAAGGCCAGGGCACGATCTTTCTCGCCGGCCCGCCGCTGGTGAAGGCAGCGACCGGCGAGGTGGTGTCGGCCGAGGATCTGGGCGGTGCCGAGGTCCATTCGCGGACCTCCGGCGTGACCGACCATATGGCGCAGAACGACCATCACGCCTTGGCCCTGGCGCGTGGCATCGTGGGTAACCTCAATCGGCCGAAACGGCCATCCGTCGAGATCCGAGATCCGGCTCCGCCGCTCTACGATCCGCAGGAGATTTACGGCCTGATGCCGGACGACCTGCGCAAGCCGATCGAGATCCGTGAGGTGATCGCCCGCATTGTCGACCGGTCCGACTTCGATGAATTCAAGCCGCTGTACGGGGCGTCGCTGGTAACCGGGTTCGCTCACATTCATGGCTATCCGATCGGGATCGTCGCCAACAACGGCATCCTGTTCTCCGAATCGGCCCTGAAGGGCGCCCATTTCATCGAACTGTGCGCCCAGCGCGGCATTCCGCTGCTGTTCCTGCAGAACATCACCGGCTTCATGGTCGGCCGCAAATACGAGGCCGGCGGCATCGCCAAGGACGGCGCCAAGCTGGTGACGGCGGTGGCGACCGCCGAGGTGCCGAAGTTCACGGTGATCGTCGGCGGGTCGTTCGGGGCCGGCAACTACGGCATGTGCGGCCGCGCCTACGGCCCGCGCATGCTCTACACGTGGCCGACCGCGCGGATTTCGGTGATGGGTGGCGAGCAGGCGGCAAACGTGCTGGCCCAGGTCCGTCGCGATGGTCTGGAGGCACGCGGCGAGAGCTGGCCCGAGGACGAGGAGGTCGCGTTCAAGGCTCCGATCCGCGACCAGTATGAGCGCCAGGGTCATCCCTACTACGCAACCGCGCGGCTGTGGGATGACGGCATCCTGGACCCGGCGGAGACCCGCACTGTTCTGGCGCTGTCGCTGTCGGCGGCGCTCAATCGGCCGATCGGTGAGACCCGGTTCGGCCTGTTCCGGATGTGATCGGCGGAGAATGCCCATGAAAACCGCGATCCAGCGGCCCGAAACCCTGCTTGTCGAGCGAGACCCGCGCGGCGTGGTCAGGCTGACCCTCAACCGTCCGGACATCCGCAACGCCTTTGACGGCGTCCTCATTTCCGACCTGACGATCTGCCTGGACGAGCTGGCGGCCGACAAGGCGATTCGCGCCCTGGTCCTGACCGGTGCCGGCGCGGCGTTCTCGGCCGGCGCCGAACTCAACTGGATGCGGTCGTCCGGCGAGCAGGGCGACCACGAGAACTTCCAGGACGCGCTGCGGTTGGCGGGCGTGATGCACCGGCTGGATACCATGCCGATGCCGACCATTGCCCGGGTCAACGGGGCGGCGATGGGCGGTGGTGTCGGGTTGACCGCCTGCTGCGACATGGCCGTCGCTGCCGAGGATGCCTTGTTCGCGCTCAGCGAGGTCAAGCTGGGGATCATTCCCGGGGCGATCAGCCCCTATGTCCTGCGGGCGATCGGGCCGCGCAACGCCCGACGCTACTTCCTGACCGGCGAACGCTTCGACGCCGAGACGGCCTTCCGGATCGGTCTGGTCCATGAGGTGGCGCCGAAGGGTGCGTTGGATGCCGGGGTTGACCAACTGCTGGCCGAGTTGTTGTCAGCCGGGCCGAAGGCGGTGCGGGCGGCCAAGGATCTGATCAAGCATGTGGCGATCAAGGAGATCGACGACCTGTTGAGCCGCGACACTGCCCAGCGCATCGCTCACCAGCGGGTCACGGACGAGGCGAAGGAGGGGCTGAGCGCGTTCCTGGAGAAGCGTAAGCCTGGGTGGACGGCATGATCCGCACCCTGCTGATCGCCAACCGCGGCGAGATCGCCTGCCGGGTTGCCCGCACGGCACGGGACATGGGCATACGCACTGTCGCGGTGTTCTCCGAGGCGGATGCCGAGGCCCCGCATGTCCGGGCCTGCGACGAAGCCTGGCCGATCGGGCCCGCTGCCGCCGCCGAATCGTATCTGAAAGCCGATGTGATCCTCGATGTAGCGCGCCGCGCCGGCGCCGATGCGGTGCACCCGGGCTACGGGTTCCTGTCGGAGAACGCAGGCTTTGCCCGCGCCTGTGAGGCCGCAGGGGTGATTTTCGTCGGACCGCCGGCGTCTGCGATCGACGCGATGGGCTCCAAGGCCGGCGCCAAGGCGCTGATGGAAAGGGCTGGTGTGCCCTTGGTGCCCGGTTATCACGGTGACGACCAGGCATCGGCGACCCTGTCGGCGGCCGCGCGTTCCATCGGCTTTCCGGTTTTGCTGAAGGCATCGGCCGGCGGCGGCGGCAAAGGCATGCGGGTGGTTCGGGCCGAGGACGAGTTGCAGGCGGCGATCGACTCGGCGAAGCGCGAGGGCAAGGCATCGTTCGGTGACGACCGGCTGATCGTCGAGAAGTACCTGGAACGGCCGCGTCACGTGGAGGTCCAGGTGTTCGCCGACAGCCATGGCAACACCGTCCACCTGTTCGAGCGTGACTGCTCGGCCCAGCGTCGGCACCAGAAGATCCTGGAGGAGGCTCCGGCACCGGGCCTCGATCCGGCGACCCGCGACGCGATGGGCAAGGCCGCGGTCGCGGCGGCCGAGGCCGTCGGCTACGTCGGGGCCGGAACCGTTGAGTTCATCCTGGACGCCTCAGGAACCTTCCATTTCATGGAGATGAATACCCGTCTGCAGGTCGAGCACCCGGTCACCGAACTGATCACCGGCCTGGATCTGGTGGCCCTCCAGCTACGGGTGGCCGCCGGAGAGACGCTGCCGTTTGCCCAGGACGACCTGCGGATCACCGGCCACGCCGCCGAGGTCCGCCTGTACGCCGAGGATCCGGCCCGCGATTTCTTCCCGCAGACCGGCCCGCTGACCCGGCTGCGTTTCCCGCAAGGCGAAGGGATCCGGATCGACACCGGGGTTGAGGAGGGTGGGGCGGTTACCGTCCATTACGACCCGATGATCGCGAAGGTTATCGCCTACGGCCGTGATCGCCGCGAGGCATTGGCTCGGCTCGGAGCCGCCCTGGGACGAACCGAAATCGTCGGCGTGACCACCAACGCCGGATTTCTGAAGCGTCTGGTCGAGCATCCCGAGGTCGTGGCGGGGCCGATCGACACCGGCTTCGTCGGGCGCGAGATCGATACCCTGGCACCGACTGGAGAGACGGCACCGGCCGCCGTTCTGGCAATCGCCGGATTCGCCGAGATGCTGGCGCTCGATGCTGCCGCCAGATCCGCTGCCGCCCGTACCGACGATCCGCATTCGCCGTGGGCGCGGGCCGATGGCTGGCGGCTCAACGATGTCGGCCACCACGACCTTGGCTTCCGCGAGGGCGAGCGGGTCACGGTGGTGCGGATGGCGGCCGAGCGCAGTGGGGATGGGGCCGGTTGGACTGCGCGGTTCGACGGTACCGACCATCACCTTTCCGGACGCGTCGATGCCGATGGAAGTCTGGCAATCCGGGTCGACGGTGTACGCCACCGAGCGGTCGTTGTGACAGACCGTGATCGGCGCGTGGTGTTCCTCGACGGCCGCTCCTGGCCGCTCGTTCTGGACGACCCGTTCGCGGCGGGCGAGGTCCAGGAGGTCGGTCACGGCCGGCTGACGGCACCGATGCCGGCCAAGGTGATACGCGTGGATGTCGCGGTCGGTGACCGTGTGACCCGTGGCGCCACGCTGCTGGTCACGGAAGCGATGAAGATGGAACACACGGTGGCGGCGCCGGCCGACGGTGTGGTGACCCGCCTGGCGGTCGCCGAAGGCGATCTGGTCGATGAAGGTGACGAGCTGGTGGTGCTGGAGGCTGGCGACGAATGATTGCCCGCTATCGCACTCCGCTGATCGCCTTGGCCCTGGCCGTGGCGGCGCTGTTTCTTTGGTTCACGCCGCCGCCCGAGGGGGCGTCGCCGGTCATGATGCAGGCCGCCGCCCTGGTGGTTCTGGCCATCGGCTGCTGGGCGACCATGCTGGTGCCGGAACATCTGGCGGCGCTCGGCTTTTTCCTGGGCGCCATGGTGCTGCATGTCGGCAAGCCGCTGGTGATCTTCTCCGGCTTCGCCAGTCCGGCGTTCTGGCTGGTGTTCGGTGGCCTGGTGATCGGTGCTGGGGTCGACCGCACCGGATTGGGCCGGCGGATCGCCCGGGCACTGGTCGGCCGGTTCCGGGGCGGGTACTTCGCAACCGTCGCCGGGGTGGTGACGGTCTGCCTGGCGCTCGGTTTTCTGATGCCATCGACCATGAGCCGGCTGATCCTGCTCTTGCCGATCGTGCTGGCGCTGGCGGACCGGCTCGGTTACCGCGACGGGTCGCGCGGGCGCACCGGCCTGGTCATCGCCACCGGGTTCGGCTCGTACCTCGGGCCGGTCGCGATCCTGCCGGCCAATGTGCCGAACAATGTGCTGCTGGGCGCCGCGCAGGTGTTCCACGGCGTCCAGTTGCAGTACTTCGACTGGCTGATGATCCATTTTCCGGTCCTGGGGCTGCTGAAATCGGCCTTGCTGGTGGCCGTCGTATGGGTGTTGTTCCGCGACACGCCGACCGAGCCCGGCACCGCTGCGGAAGACACCGAGCGGGTGTACTGGAGCCGTGACGAGCGCAGGCTGGCGGTTCTGCTGGCGGCGGCGTTGGCGTTGTGGGCGAGCGATGCGGTTCATGGCGTCTCGCCGGCGTGGATCAGCCTGGGCGCCGGGTTGATCTGTCTGATGCCGGCGGTCGGACTGGTCCCGCCCCAGGCGTTCCGCGACAAGGTTCCGATGAACCCGCTGATCTATGTGGCCGGCATTCTCGGTGTCGGTGCTCTGGTCGCCGACAGCGGGCTCGGAGCCGCGTTGGCGGAGGGAGTGCTCTCAGCGATCAAGCTCGATCCGGAGTCGCCGGGCCGCAGCTTCTTCGTGCTGTCGCTGCTCGCCACCGGGCTGGGTACGGTCTCCACGATGCCCGGCGTACCGGCGATTCTCACGCCGATCGCCGGCGACATGGCGCTGGCGTCGGGCCTGCCGATCGAGACCGTCCTGATGACCTTCGTCGTCGGATTCTCCACCGTGTTTTTCCCCTACCAAGTGCCGCCGCTGATCGTTCTGCTGCAGCTCGGCAACATCCCGGCGCGGGCGGCGGCCGGGACTGCGCTGCTGTCGGCGGCGGCAACAGTGGTCCTGCTGTTGCCGCTGAACTATCTGTGGTGGCGGGTTCTCGGCCTGCTGCCATGACTCCGCGTTGAGAGGACAATGGCCCTACATCTGATCAAGCTGTGCGTCGGCATCGATACGGTTGAGGAACTCGTCGCGTGGCGGGCGCGGCGGCGCGCCGAGCTCGAGGCCGCCGGTCTGCCGCCTTACGGCCGACATCTCACACGCAACACGCCGCGGCGGGCCGAGGAGATCCTCGGCAGCGGAGGATCGCTGTACTGGGTGATTCGCCGGGAGATCCGGGTGCGGCAGCGCATTCACGCCATCGAACCGGCGACCGACCATGAGGGCCGGGCATGCTGTGCCCTGGTATTCGAGCCCGAGCTGGTGCGGGTGATCCCGCGCAGCCATCGCCCGTTCCAGGGGTGGCGCTATCTGGAAGGCGCCGACGCACCCGCTGACCTGCCCGCGTACGAATCCGGCGAATCGGCGGAAATGCCCGAGGAGATGCGCCGCGAGCTGCGGTCCCTGGGGCTTCTGTGACCGAGGCCGCTTAACCGCCGGCCGGCTTCTTGCCGCTGTCGATCACCGATCGGTTGGCCGGGGCCACCGTGAAATCGATTGTCGTGCCGCTGCTCAGGTTGCTGAACTTCTGCAGGCCGGAATGCGGTTGCATGGTGATGGTCGCAACGCGGGATCCGCGCCGGTAGGTCATCGTCGAGATCCGCGCCCGCACGGTGGTGAGCTGCTCCCAGCCGAATCGCGGCATCTCCTTGGTGTAGAACGCGTACATGTCGATCATCACGTAACCGACGTCGAGCGACAGTCGGCCGATCCAGCCGTCCTCGGTGCCAAGCACCAGCGACTGCTCCAGGTCGATGTCGGCGTCGGCCGGGATCGGGATGTCGTTGAACTGCTTGAACGTATCCGCCGCGGTGGCACCGGTATCGACCGGCTGTTCCGAACTGCGGCCCTTGGCGCTGGCGGTACTCTGCTCTGGCTTGCTGTTGAAGCCGTCCAGAGGGTTCGGCACGCACGCGGTGAGCGGCATCAAGGCGACCAGGGCAGTGATGCTCGCAACGCGGCCCAGGCGCGGGAGAACGAAGGTGCGGAAGTTCAACGGCGGGATCGGCGTCATGGGGGCTTCGGGTCCTTGCTGGAAGCGTCGACGGTCGGTGCCGCCATGCCCACATATTGTGCCATGGGTGCTCGCCAAAGTCAGCATATGGCGGGCGACGTTTTTCTGAATCGGCGAATGTCGTTTTTATGAATCCAGGGCTTGCCATCCGAAAATGTGGCGCCTATAACCCCACCACCGCTGAGGGCAACGCCCCCGCCGGTCTCTTCGGAAAGAAACAGTGTCGGGCAGGGAGACTTGCCGCGGCCGTTTTGTCGCCGACGAGAGGGTGAAAGCCCTGGCTCTTGGACATTGTGAAATGGAAGGGATGCGCAGGCGGCGGTCTGGCTTGGTTTTGCTGGGCACGCTGGGACCTGAGAGGGTTCTGGCATACGAGCCGATCTGTGCATCTGACTGTGCGTCCTGATTTCTGGCGCTTCT
>NZ_JAVJSX010000040.1:0-2080 GCF_040219215.1 Thalassobaculum sp. | reverse complement strand
CGAGCAGTTCGGCACGCTGGCCGCCCTGCATCCCGGCCGCATCGACCTCGGTCTCGGCCGCGCGCCCGGCACCGACCAACTCACCGCGCGGGCGCTGCGGCGCAACCTCGATGCCGGCGCCGACACCTTTCCGCAGGATGTCGTCGAACTGATCCACTATTTCGGCCCGGTCCAGCCGAACCAGCGCGTCCGCGCCGTTCCCGGCGCCGGGCTCGACGTCCCGATCTGGATCCTCGGCTCCAGCCTGTTCGGCGCCCAGCTCGCCGCGATGCTCGGCCTGCCATACGCCTTCGCCTCGCATTTCGCCCCGGCCGAGCTGGCCGCCGCCTCGGCGCTCTATCGGGAGCGCTTCGAGCCGTCGCGCTTCCTCGACAAGCCGCACCTGATGCTGGCGCTGAACGTGGTCGCCGCCGATACCGATGCCGAGGCGGAGCTGCTCTTCTCGTCGCTCCAGCAGGCTTTCGTCAATCTGCGGACGGGGCGGGCAGGGCCGTTGCCGCCGCCGGTGGAAGGTTACTTCGAGAAACTCGACGGCGCGGCACAGGCCATGCTCGGCCAGGCGCTGGCCTGCTCGGTGATCGGCTCGCCGGAAACGGTGGCGGCCGGCATCGACGACTTTGTGACACGGCGCGGACCGGACGAACTGATCGTCACCGCTCAGGTCTTCGATCACGCCGCCCGGCTGAAGTCGTTCGAGATCACCGCCAAGGCGGTCGCAAACCGATAGCCGTACCGCCCGTCACACCGTTGCGGCGGCCAGTTCCTCGTCCGACATGCCGGTGATCACCAGTTCGACCTCTTCGACGCTGGTCTTTTTCGGGTCGATGTCGTCGGCGACGATGGTTCCCTGCCGCATGACCACGATCCGGTCCACCACCTGGAAGACGTGGTGGATGTTATGGGCGATGAAGATGCAGGAGTGACCCCGGTCGCGCGCGTTGCGCACGAAGTTCAGAACGCCGCGGGTCTCGGCGACACCGAGGTTGTTGGTCGGTTCGTCGAGGATGATCAGGTCGCTGTCGAAATACATTGCCCGGGCGATCGCCACGGCCTGCCTTTCGCCGCCCGACAGCGCCGAGATCGGGGTCGTCGTCGGGATGTTCTTGGTGATGCCGACGCGGCGCAGCAGGTCGCCGGCGACCTGGTTCATCTTGGCGTGGTCCATGCGGTTGAGGATACCGGGACCGGTGACCGGCTCGCGGCCGAGGAACAGGTTGCGGGCGATCGACAACTGGGTGACCAGCGCCGAGTCCTGGTAGATGGTCTCGATGCCGTTGGCGATGGCGTCGGTGGTGCTGTTGATGTCGACCTTCTTGCCGCGAATGTGGATGCTGCCGCTGGACGACGGGACGGCGCCCGACAGCACCTTGATCAGCGTCGACTTGCCGGCGCCGTTGTCGCCGAGCAGGCCGACGATTTCCTTTTCTTTGACATTGAAGGTCACGTTGTCCAGGGCCTGAACGCGGCCGTAGAACTTGGTGATGTTCTCCATGCGGACGAGGTCTTGGGTCATGATTCAGGTCCCCGCCTGGTGTCGGCGTTCGAGTCCGTAGTGCAGCGCCATCATCCCGAGAATGATCGCCCCGATGAAGATGTTATAGGCGAGCCCCGGCACGCCGATCAGGACGATGCCGTTGCGCATGACGCGCAGGATGAAGACGCCGAGTACCGTGCCGATGATCGTGCCGCGGCCACCCATCAGGGCCGTACCGCCGATCACCACCATGGCGATGACTTCGAGCTCGTAGCCGGTGCCGCTGTTCGGGTTGGCGGCCGAGGTGCGGATCGAGCTGATGATGCCGGCCAGCGCCGCCATTGCCGAGCAGAGCATGAAGAGGATGAGCTTGGTGCGGCCGACGTTGACGCCGCGCGCCGAAGCAGCGCCCGGATTGCCGCCCGACGCCTGGATCCAGTTGCCGAACTTGGTCTGGGACAGGATGTACCAGAAGATCACGGCGACCAGGATGAACCAGAACAGCGACATGTAGAGCCGGAAGGGCCCGACGTTGAGGTCGCCGACGAGGACCGTCGCCAGCCACTGGTCGCCGGCGTTCCAGAGGTCGGAAGAGCGTCGTGTAGG
>NZ_JAVJSX010000039.1:0-125886 GCF_040219215.1 Thalassobaculum sp. | reverse complement strand
TCAGGGTGGTGGTGGTGTTGATCGTGGTGACGATGCCGAAGGTCGCTTTCGCCAGCGTCGCCGGATAGGCGGCTCGCGCCTCCGCACCGAACGCCAGGGCGCCCCGTGCCGGGATGCGCCAGTCGCCGCCCAGGTCCGCCGCGCCGACCAGGCTGTCGGATGCCGCCACCGGCCGGTCGAGCAGCGTCGACAGTACGTCGACGAAAGCCGCACCTTGCGGTCCCTGCGCGACCGAACAGCCGTACAGAACGATTTCACCGTCAACGGACAGCGCTTCGCGGATCGCCGCCGTCAGCGTCGGACGCGCGGCCAGTGCCGCGGCGTCGATGCGCTGACCGGACAAGTCCAGCGCGCCGGGGGTTCCGTGCGACAGGATGTGGAGAGCAGAGACGTTCCTGCGTCCCGCCATGTGCAGCGCGATCGCCGCAATCGGGTCGCCACTTTCGGGCAGATGCACGACATCAAAGCCTGATCTCAAATCAGTCAACAGGGTCGAGACGCTGTCAACGCCAGGGTCGACGAACAGGACCTCGTGATGCATGTGACGGACAATGGAAACCGGCCGAAGCTCCTGACGACTATCAATCATTTTGGTTCCTCCCCCCGCGAGATCGTGTCTGCTGGCTTTGGTTAAAAATACAAGTTAACGGAATAGGTGTGCGTGTCCTAGTTGTAATTTTATGAAATCAGATCGGACCGATTGATGAACAACTTCTGGCACCGTTGTCCGACCCCGTACACAACAAGAAGCGATCAGAAAGTCCTCGGTGAATGGCTCCAATGACTGAACTCTTAAGTTGATGACAAATAAGTGATTGTTGGAACTGCGATATCACTGGGAACAGGTCGAATCAGTTATCCGGCGCCAGGGAAGCGCGCAGGCGGCACCCGGATCGTCCTACCTGTCGTGCCGACCGAACAAAGTAGGGACTTGATAGGAAAGGGGTGCTTGAAGCTGCCTTAAATTGCCAAAATCGCTATCTTTGATTGTTGTGGCTTGAACGCAGTGTGGGTCATGGCATCCCGATGGAAATGACCCAGTCTGTCTCAACAGCATCCCTGAAGCCGTGGCTGGATGCCCATGCACCGTCCGCCTCTGCCGCGATGGGTGTCATCCAGTCTGCAAGCTTCCCTGTAGCACCTCTTCCGGTCCTCACCTGGTCCGGGACTCTTAACAGTTCGTTAAGAAGCCGGTGGCTACCATCGCTAGGCGTTGCGCGCTTGCACGCTCCATTTCCGTTGACCCTGCGATGCCCCATCAATCC
The DNA here is from genome assembly GCF_040219215.1 of Thalassobaculum sp. Classification (GTDB taxonomy): domain Bacteria; phylum Pseudomonadota; class Alphaproteobacteria; order Thalassobaculales; family Thalassobaculaceae; genus Thalassobaculum_A. The sequence goes on along the minus strand of NZ_JAVJSX010000039.1, from coordinate 124,621 downwards.
GTCGGTACGAGCCATGGCGCACAAACCCGAAGCAACTGTGGTGAGCGATCTGGCTGAGAGCCTCGTCAACGGGGATCCGGGGCCGGTCGGAGAGTTGTTTAGCGGCAATGGCGTGGCTGCACCGCTGATATCCTGGACGCCCTGTGCCGCCGATATTTCATCGAATCCCCTCGATTTCCTGATCGAGTTCTGGCAATCGAAGAGGGGCAACCAGAAGTGGCCGTCTGCGGAAATGATTGACCCGGTTGACCTTCGGCCGGCGCTTGGTGGGCTTCTGGTGTGCGAGCCGACCGACAACGCCAGCGACTTCCGGATCCGTCTGTACGGCAGCAAGTTGGCCCTCGAGATGGGACGGGATCTGACCGGCACCTTCATCTCGGATTTCGAGCCGGATTCGTACATCACCACGTTCTACCTAGCCTGCTATCAAGCGGTGGTGGCGCGCGGCGCGCCGCTGTTTACACGTCATGCGCCTTCGGCCAAGGCCTATGCTGTTGATATCAAGCGCCTGTTGCTGCCGTTCGGAACATCCGACAGTGTGACTCGGATCCTGACCGGGGTGGACTCGGTTCCCCGGCGTCCGTTGGGACGGCCAGCCTGGTCGAAACGATAGCAGTCGCGGGGACTCAGCACGTCCGGCGCTTGCATGTGGTTTCAAATGAAACTAATTTCCTCGCGTAGTCTGAAACGAGAGGAAACACCATGGCCAAGGCCTTCGCGTCCGCTGCCGATCTCGACGAGAAGAAAATCACCTTCGATCGGATGGCCGACGGGGTGTACGCCTTCACCGCCGAAGGGGATCCGAACACCGGCGTGATCATCGGCGACCAAGGGGTCATGGTGATCGACGCCCGGGCGACTCCGGTGCTCGCCAAGGAACTGATCGACTACATCGCGACCGTTACCGACAAGCCGGTTACCCATGTGTTCCTGACCCACTACCACGCCGTGCGCGTCCTGGGTGCGTCGGGATATGGCACCGACACCATCATGGCGAGCCGCGACACCTATGACCTGATCGTTGAGCGCGGCCAACAGGACATGGACAGCGAGATCGGCCGGTTTCCGCGCCTGTTCAAGGCGGTGGAAACCATCCCGGGTCTCACCTGGCCGACCGTTGTGGTCGACGGGGTGTTGGAGATGAAGTTCGGCGGGCGCTGGCTGAAGATCTTCCAGGTCGGGCGTGGACACACCAAGGGCGATACCATCGTCTGGTTGCCGGACGATGGTATCCTGTTTGCCGGCGACCTGGTGGAGGAGGGAGCAACGCCGTACTGCGGCGACGCCTATCTGACCGACTGGCCGGCGACCCTCGACAACCTGCTGGCGCTGTCCCCGCAGCAAATGATGCCGGGGCGCGGCGAGGCGATGAAGACGCCGGAAGGTAGCAAGCGGGCGATCGACGGCACCCGGGCATTCGTCAGCGATCTGATGAACTCGGCGCGCGCCGGTGTGGCCGCCGGCAAGACGCTCGGCGAGGTCTATGTCGACACTCACCGCCTGCTGCACCCCAAATACGGCCACTGGGTGATCTTCGAGCACTGCCTGCCGTTCAATGTCAGCCGCGCGTTCGACGAGGCGAGCGGGCTGCGCGACCCCCGGATCTGGACGGCTGAGCGCGATCAGGAGATGTGGCATTCGCTGCAGGGTGCGCTGAAGGAGTTGGACGGGGCCTGACGTGGCGCCGGTTCGGGGTTCGCACCCGCGCTACGCCTACTCGACGCCGCCGGAACTGGCGGACAGGACTGTTGGTCGTGCGCCGATTGTGATCGTCGGTGCGGGTCCAGTGGGTCTTGCGGCGGCGGCGGAGTTCGCGACCCTGGGCCATGACACGCTGTTGCTGGATGAGGCTGACACCGTATCGGCGGGAAGCCGGGCGATCTGCTGGTCGAAGCGGACGCTGGAGGTCTTCGACCGGATTGGGGTCGGCGATAGGATGGTCGCCAAGGGCGTGGTCTGGAACCGCGGCCGGCTGTTTCACCGGGAACGGGAGGTCTACAGCTTCGACCTGCTGCCCGAGTCCGGCCACCAGCGACCGGCGTTCATCAATCTTCAACAGTACTATGTCGAAGAGTACCTGGTGGATCGGGTCCTTGAGCTTGGCCGGACCGAGATCCGCTGGCTGAACCGGGTGACGGCGGTCGAGGTGCTGCCGGATGGTGGCGCACGGCTTACGGTGGAGACACCGGACGGCGTGTACCAGCTTGATTCCAAGTACGTCCTGGCAGCCGATGGCGTGCGCAGTTCGATCCGGCGCGGCATGGGCCATGACTTCAAGGGCAAGGTGTTCGAGGATCGGTTCCTGATCGCCGACGTGGTGATGAAAGCCGACTTCCCGAGCGAGCGATGGTTCTGGTTCGAGCCACCGTTTCATTCCGGCCAATCGGTCTTGCTGCATCGTCAACCCGACGACGTGTACCGCATCGATTTCCAGCTTGCGTCCGACGCCGACCCGGAAGAGGAGCGCAAGCCGGAGAACGTCGTCCCGCGCCTCAAGCAGATGCTGGGTCCGGATGTCGAATTCAGTCTCGAATGGGTCAGCGTCTATACTTTCACCTGTCGGCGTATGGAGCGTTTCCGGCATGGCCCGGTGTTCTTTGTCGGTGACAGCGCCCATGTCGTCAGCCCGTTCGGCGCGCGCGGTGGCAATGGCGGCGTCCAGGACATCGATGCCCTGTGCTGGAAGATCGCGCTGGTTCTTGAGGGCAGGGCTCCGCCGGTGTTGCTCGACAGCTACGATGACGAGCGGATCCCGGCGGCCGACGAGAACATCCTGAACTCGGCACGCTCCACCGACTTCATGACCCCGAAAACCACGGCGAGCGTCGACTTTCGGGAGGCAGCGCTGGAGATGGCAACCGACCTGCCGTTTGCCCGGCGGCTCGTGAACTCCGGCCGGCTGTCGGTGCCGCACGTGTATCGTGCGACGCCGTTGTCGACGGCGGATCGCGATGACTGGAGCGGCGGCCCGGTTCCGGGTGCTCCGGCCCCGGATGCCAGGGTCATCGTGGATGCAGGCGAGCCCTGGCTGCTGCGTCGGCTCGGCGGTCGTTTCACCTTGCTGCGCTTCGTTGACACCGTGTCGATGGGTGATGGTGGCGGCGGTTCGGCCTTGGTTGAGGGGCTTCAGCCTGTGGTCGACGTCCTGACGGTGGCGCGGCACGGCGCGGCCGACCGGTCGACTGTCGTCGATACCGAGGGCCTAGCCTTCCAGCGTTGGTCGGCGTCCGATGGGTCGGCCTACCTGATCCGACCGGATCAGCATATCGCAGCGCGATGGCAGCGCCCTTCAGCGCTTGAGATATCCCAGGCACTCGACCGTGCTGTCGCGCGTCGGGTGGCAATTGGAGGGTAGAGGCGATGGCGGTTCTGGTGACGGATCCCAATCTGGTGGACTCCGACGGATTCTATGAGCGCCTGATGGAGACGCACCGCGGACTCAGCGACGCGGCCAGCCGGCGTGTGAACGCCAAGCTGGTCCTGCTCCTGGCCAACCACATCGGTGACCCCGAGGTTCTTGAACAGGCGCTGCGGGTCGCGCGGGGAAATGCTGACGCGTCTACCCGAACGCCTTGAAGGTGATCAAGGTGAAGGTGTCCTTGATGCCGGGCAGGGTCTGCACCCGCTCGGTGACGAAGTGACCGATATCAGCCGCGTCGGGCAGATAGCACTTCATCAGCAAGTCATACTGGCCCGAGGTCGAGTAGACTTCCGACACCTCTTCAACCTCGAGAACGGCCTGATCGGCAACGGCATAAGCCTTGCCGAGATCGCATTTGACCTGGATGAAGATGGTCTGCATGGCCTCACCGAGGGTGTCTGAAAAGTGCCGGCATGGTCCCGCAAGGACCGACGAAAATCAACCGGTGGCCTTCTTCGGTACTGCCTTCAGCAGGAACGCCGGCACTTCGTCGCCGAAGCCTGTCACCGAACGAGCGTTGTCCTCACGGTCGCGTCCGCCGCGACCTCGGCCGTTGCCCGATCCGGTACGCTGGGTCGGGAAAGCCTCGACCACGCCGCCACCAGTGAGCGACGTCTCGCGTGGCTTCGCCTCCTGAACGTCCGCGACCACCGTCGGTTCGACGGCGATGGCCGGACTCTCGGAACGCTCGCCCCGCTTGCGGCTCGAACGCCTTGACGACTTGCCCGAAGATGCCGGCTGCTCGTCCGCCGAAACCGCGTTGTCGTTCGAGCGCGCGCCCCGGCCACGGCCGGACTTGCGCGGCTGGGCGGTTTCCGGCGCCATCTCTACCGCCTTGTCCGGGCCGCTTTCGGCTCCGGCAGGCTCGGCACCGTCCAACTGCATCACCGGGATCTTCTTGCCGATCAGCCGTTCGACGGCCGACAGCAGCTTGGAGTCTTCCGGCGTCGCGAGGGTAAAAGCTCGTCCGCTCATGCCCGCGCGACCGGTCCGTCCGATGCGGTGAACGTAGTCCTCGGCGTGGGATGGCACGTCGAAGTTGAAGACGTGGCTCAAGCCCTTGATGTCGATTCCACGAGCCGCGACGTCGCTGCAGATCACCAACCGGACCTCGCCGGCCTTGAACTTCGCCAAGGTCTCCGTCCGCGCCGGCTGTGACATGTCGCCGTGCAGCTGTACCGCGTCGATGCCATAGCGCTGCAACGACCGGTGCAGGACACCGATGTCGCGCTTGCGGTTGCAGAAGATCAATGCGCTGTCGACCGTCTCCGACTTCAACAGGGAGCGAAGCGCGTCGCGCTTGTCCTTGACGGAGCAACGTATCAGATGCTGGGCAACGTTCTCCGCTGCCGAAGCCGGGGCGTCGACCGAGACCTCTTTCGGGTTCATCAGGAACTTGTCGGCGAGCCGCTTGATCTCCGGCGCCATGGTGGCGGAGAAGAACAAGGTCTGCCGGATTGTCGGAAGCAGCGAGACGATACGTTCGACGTCGGGGATGAACCCCATATCGAGCATACGGTCCGCCTCGTCGATAACGAGGATCTTCACGTCCGTCAGCAGGATCCGGCCACGCTCAAAATGGTCAAGCAGTCGGCCCGGAGTTGCGATCAGGACATCGACACCACGATCGAGCTTGGCTTCCTGGTCTCCCATCGAAACGCCGCCGATCAACAGCGCCATGCTCAGGCGCGTGTTCTGACCGTACTTGACGAAGTTCTCGGAGACCTGGGCCGCGAGTTCGCGGGTCGGTGCGATGATCAGCGATCGCGGCATGCGCGCCTTGGCGCGGCCGGCCGACAGGATGTCGATCATCGGTAGGGTGAAGGAAGCCGTCTTGCCGGTTCCGGTCTGCGCGCAGCCAAGCACGTCACGGCCCATCAGGACGTACGGGATCGCTTTTTCCTGGATCGGCGTCGGCTTGGTATAGCCGGACGTAACGACGGCGGAGACGACCTCGTCGGATAGACCGAGGTCGGCGAAAGTTACTTGTGTATCAGCCATGTCGCCTTAAGTTGTCGGCTCTTGCGGTTCGTGACCGCTAAGTAGCGCGCGGACTATAGGCGTTCATGCCGGACTGTCAATGATAGACACCCCAAAGACCACGGAAACGCTTGCGTTTGCCAACGTTCGTGTCAATCGAGCGCCAGTAGCCGACAGCCTTGTCTTGCTGGTCGACGCCCAAGAGCGCCTGGTTCCCGCAATCCATGACGGCACTGCGGTGATCGAGGCGGTCGGGCGGCTGCTTCGGGGGGCGGAATGTCTTGGCATCCCGATCCGGGCGACTGAGCACTGTCCCGAGGCCATCGGCCCGACCGTCGCCGCATTGGGGGAACACCTGGCGGCGGACGCCCGGCTGGCCAAGCGCAGCTTCGACGCGGTTGCCGAACCGGGAATCCGCAAGGCGCTTGATGCTCTCGGGCGAGCGTCGGTGGTCGTGGCTGGAGTCGAGGCCCATGTCTGCGTGGCACAGACGGCGCTCGGGTTGCTGGCCACCGGCCGGCAGGTGTTCGTCGCCGAGGATGCCTGCGGCAGCCGGCGGCCGGTAGATCGGGAGGTCGGTCTGGCGCGGCTGCGGGCGGCCGGATGCGTGCCGGTGACGGTCGAGGCCCTGCTGTTCGAGTGGCTGGGCAACGCAGACAACCCTGCTTTCAAGAGCGTTCTGTCGATCATAAAGGAGGCACGCTAGGCCGTGTCGGATACACTTGTTCTGCTTCCCGGCCTGCTGAATGATGCAGCGCTTTGGACGCACCAGATCGCCGGTCTTTCCGATCTGGTGGACGATATTCAGGTTCCCGATCTGACCCAGCACGAGGATGTTCAGGAGATCGCGACGACAATCCTCGAAACACTGCCGGACCGGTTCGCGTTGGCGGGTCTGTCGATGGGCGGATATGTGGCGCTTGAGATCATGCGGCAGGCGCCCGCGCGGGTCGAACGCCTGGCCTTGATCGACACCTCCGCGCGCGCCGACAGCGACGAACAGCGCAGGCGAAGAACCGGACTGATCCAGTTGGCGGATATGGGCAAGTTCAAGGGCGTGACGCCGCGGTTGCTACCGATGCTGGTTCACCCAAGCCGGTTGGAGGATCCGGAAGTCACCGGGCCGATCTTCCAGATGGCGGCGCGGATCGGACGGGACGGGTTCATTCGCCAGCAGAAGGCCATTTTGTCGCGTACCGACAGTCTCGACCTTCTGCCGACCATCGACTGCCCGACGCTGATTGCCTGCGGGCGACAGGACCAGCTCACCCCACTGGGGTTGTCCGAGGAAATGGCGGCGACAGTTCCGGGGGCAGTTCTGACGGTAATCGACGAGTGCGGGCACCTTCCGGCACTCGAATATCCTGAACGGACCACCGAGATCATGCGCCGCTGGCTGGGAGCCTGACGCGTGGCGCGCATCGTGTTCGGCATGATCGACAACAACACGCGCCCGATCGGTGGCGTGAAGGTGATCTACCAGGCGGTTGCCGGACTGCGGCGGTTTGGACTCGATGCCTATGTCGGTTCCGCGGTCGGCGTGCCGGGCTGGCTCGCCGGCAGCCGTACGGCCGAGGAGGCCGCCATCCTGGACATGCGGCAGCCACACCTGATCGGGCCGGACGACCTCTACGTCGCGACCGACGCAATCGGGCCGGGACGGATGCCACTCCTGCTCAGGCTGCCAGAGCGGCGGGTGCTGTTCATCCAGAACCATAACGCGCTGCGTTTCAACGGCAGCATCGACTGGGTGAAACTGCGGCACATCCGATGTTTGACCGTTTCCAACTACTCGCGGCGGGTTCTGCTTGAGCAGGCAGGGTTCCGGGAAGCGCATGTCGTATCACCCGGTGTCGATCTGTCGGTCTTTCGCCCGGCCCCGCGCAAACGGCACCGCATTGCCTACATGCCGCGAAAATGGCCAGGCGCTGTGGATCAACTCAAGGGCCATGTCCGGCGCACGATCGAGTGGTTGCCAATTGACGGATGCTCCGAAGCCGAGACGGCCGCCATTCTCGCCGAATCAACCATCTTCCTGAACCTGGGGCGCGGCGAGGGTTTGGGCCTGCCGCCGTTGGAAGCCATGGCTGCCGGCTGCGTCTTGTGCGGTTTCGCGAGCCAGGGAACGACCGATTTCGCTTCGACCGAAAACGGATTCTGGGTGGATGAAGGGGATGGTCCTGGTTGCATCCAGGCAATCAACGCAGCCGTGGCGGCATTTGACGACCAGGAACGTGTTGCACGGCTGATCCAGGCCGGCATGGCCACCGCCCAGCGATACTCTCTGCCATTGTTCGAGGAGCGGATGGCCGCGTACTTCAGGGCGTTGCTGTAGGACGATGGCCCCGTCAGACGTCGGCCCGGTCAGACGTCGACGTCGTGGACGAACCGGGCGTTGGCCTGGATATAGGCGAAGCGGAGTTCCGGCTTCTTTCCCATCAGGCTCTCGACCATTTCGCTGGTCCGACGAGTCTCAGCCTCCAGCTCCGGCTCGAGAACCAGGCCGGGACCGCCGGCCGGCGGGACGCGAACGCGCAGCAGCTGGCGGGTCTGGCGGTTCATCGTGGTCTCCTTCAGCTGCATCGGCGGCATCTCGCCAAGCCCCTTGAACCGGCTGATCTCGACCTTCGCCTTGCCAGAGAACGCGGTCGCCAGCAGTTCGTCCTTGTGGGCGTCGTCACGGGCGTAGACCGTCTTGCCCCCTTGGGTGAGGCGGTACAGCGGCGGCATGGCCAGGAACAGATGGCCTTCCTCGATCAGGCGCGGCATCTCGCGATAGAAGAATGTCATCAGCAGCGACGCGATGTGGGCGCCGTCGACGTCGGCGTCCGTCATGATGACGACCTTCTCGTAGCGCAACTGGTCGAGCTTGAAGGACGAACCGGCACCGCAGCCGAGCGCCTGGACCAGGTCGGCCAGTTCCTGGTTCTGCCGTAGCTTGTCGGCCGACGCGCTGGCCACGTTCAGGATCTTGCCGCGCAACGGCAGGATTGCCTGGGTGGCACGCTCGCGGGCCTGTTTGGCCGACCCGCCGGCACTATCACCCTCGACCAGGAAGATCTCGGTTCCGTCGGCGTCGGAGCGCGAGCAGTCGGCGAGCTTGCCCGGTAGCCGCAGCTTGCGGGTTGCGGTCTTGCGGCTGACCTCTTTCTGTTGCCGGCGACGCAACCGGTCCTCGGCGCGTTCAATCAGCCGCTCCAGCAGAAGATTGGCAGTTTCCGGCGCTCCCGACAGCCAGTGGTCGAAGTGATCCTTGACCGCCTGCTCGACCATCCGGGTAGCATTCTGACTGACCAGCCGGTCCTTGGTCTGTCCCTGGAACTGCGGGTCGCGGATGAATACCGACAGCATGATGCAGGCGCCGCCCATCAAGTCGTCGGCGGTGATCTGGGCCGCCCGCTTGTTACCGACCATCTCGCCATAGGCCTTCACGCCGCGGAGCAGGGCGGTCCGCAGCCCGGCTTCGTGGGTGCCGCCCTGCGGGGTCGGGATGGTGTTGCAGTAGGCGTGCAGGAAGCCGTCGTCCTGATCGTCCGGCCAAGTGGCTGCCCATTCGACCCGACCCTGGCCATCCGGTGCGGCGACATCGCCGGTGAACGGGCGTTCGGCGATCGTGCGGCGTCCCTCGATCGAACTGGCCAGGAAGTCGGCGAGACCGCCCGGATAATGAATGACCGCCTCTTCCGGCGTTCCATCGCCGTCGCGCAACAGTTCGGGGTCGACCTTCCAGCGGATCTCCACGCCCTTGAACAGATACGCCTTGGAGCGCGACATCCGGTACAGGGTGGCGGGACGGAAGTGGGCGTTTGGCCCGAAAATCTCAGGATCCGGGTGGAACCGCACCGTGGTGCCGCGCCGGTTCGGCGCCGCGCCGATGGTCTCGAGCGGGCCGAGCGGCACGCCGCGGGCGAACCGTTGGGCATAGAGCCGCCGGTCGCGGGCAACTTCGACCTCGAGCCGGTCCGACAGCGCGTTCACCACCGACACGCCGACGCCGTGCAAGCCGCCGGCGGTGGCATACACCTTGTCGGAGAACTTGCCGCCGGAATGCAGGGTGGTGAGGATCACCTCCAGCGCCGATTTGCTTGGAAACTTCGGGTGCGGATCGACCGGGATGCCGCGGCCGTTGTCGCGGACCGTTACGGTGTGATCGGCCGCCAGTTCGATCTCGATCCAGCTGGCGTGCCCGGCCACCGCCTCGTCCATGCAGTTGTCGAGCACCTCGGCGACCAGGTGGTGCAGGGCGCGTTCGTCGACACCGCCGATGTACATTCCGGGGCGGCGACGCACCGGTTCCAGGCCCTCCAGGACCTCGATGTCTTTGGCGGAGTAGTCGTCGGCGCGGGCAGCGGAGCTTGCGAAGAGGTCGGCCATGTCCGGTCGTCTGTGGGTTTTCGGGGGGCTATCGGCCCATCGAGAGCGAGTTTATCCTGTGGGTGCGTTCAGCGCGAGTGCAAGATATGGTGTGATCATGGCAGGAACACGACAGCCCGACCCAAACCGCCTTCCGCGCGGCGAGATGCAGATCCGCACGGTTGCAATGCCGGCTGACGCAAACCCGAATGGCGATATTTTCGGGGGCTGGGTGTTGAGCCAGATGGACGTCGCCGGCGGGGTGGCTGCCGCCAGCCGGGCGCAGGGAAGGGTGGCAACGGTCGGAATCGAGGCCATGACCTTCATCGGCCCGGTCGCGGTCGGCGATGTGCTGTGCTGCTATGGCGACATCGAACGGGTCGGCCGGACATCCATTACCGTGGCGATCGAGGCGTGGAAGATCCGCTGGTTCGACCGGCGCGAGGAACGCGCCCTGGTGACCGAAGGTCGGTTCACCTACGTCGCGATCGATGACAATGGACGCAAGCGCCCGGTCGACGAATGAGGAGAGTCAACATGATCATGCGCATCCTGGCGGCCGGCCTTACGGTTCTGGCAGCGAGCCCGGCTGCATCGGCGGGCGAGGCCGACGTGCTCAAGGTCGCGATCATGTCGTTCGCCAAGGACGGTACCTGGACGTTCGACGTCACCGTCCGGCACGACGATACCGGCTGGGACCACTATGCGGATAAATGGGATATCCTGGGCCCGGACGGTCGGGTGCTGGCAACCCGGGTCCTGCTGCACCCGCACGAAACCGAGCAGCCGTTCACCCGGAGCCTCGACGGTGTGGTGATACCGCCCGGCGTCAGCGCCGTCACGGTCCGTGCCCACGACACGGTGCACGGCTACGGTGGGACCGAGGTCACGATATCAATCCCGCGCTAGGCGGAACCGCCGAACCCCAACGAAAACGGGCCGCCCCTTCCGGGGCGGCCCGTCATTCGTCGAACGATCGCGAGTGATCAGCTCGAGTAGTACATCTGGAACTCGATCGGGTGCGGGGTGTGCTCGAACGCGTACACCTCTTCCATCTTGAGCTCGATGTAGCCGTCGATCTGGTCGTCCGTGAACACTCCGCCCTGGGTCAGGAACGCGCGGTCCTTGTCCAGGTTGTCGAGCGCGTCACGCAGCGAGCCGCACACGGTCGGAATGTCGGCCAGTTCCTCGGCCGGCAGGTCGTACAGGTTCTTGTCCATCGGGTCGCCCGGGTGGATCTTGTTCTGGATGCCGTCCAGGCCGGCCATCAGCATCGCCGAGAAGCCCAGATAAGGGTTGCCGGCGGGATCCGGGAACCGGACCTCGACGCGCTTGCCCTTCGGGCTGTTGACGTGGGGGATTCGGCACGATGCCGAGCGGTTGCGCGACGAATAGGCGAGCAACACCGGCGCCTCGAAGCCCGGGATCAACCGCTTGTAGCTGTTGGTCGTCGAGTTGGTGAAGGCGTTCAGCGCGCGGGCGTGCTTGATGATGCCGCCGATGTAGTACAGCGCCATGTCCGACAGATCGGCATAGCCCGAGCCTGCGAACAGCGGCTTGCCGTCCTTCCAGATCGACTGGTGGACGTGCATGCCCGACCCGTTGTCGCCGGAAATCGGCTTCGGCATGAACGTCGCCGTCTTGCCGTAGGCCGCCGCGACCTGATGGACCACGTACTTGTAGATCTGCAGGTGGTCGGCGGTCTGGATCAGGGTGCCGAATTCCATGCCGAGTTCGTGCTGCGAGGGCGCCACCTCGTGGTGGTGCTTCTCGACCTTCACGCCCATCTCTTCCATGACCGACAGCATCTCGCTGCGGATGTCCTGGCCGGAATCGACCGGCGGTAGCGGGAAGTAGCCGCCCTTGACGCCCGGGCGGTGGCCGAGGTTGCCCTCTTCGTAGGCGCGGGCGCTGTTGTAGGTGCCTTCCTCGTTGTCGAGCTCGTAGTAGCCCTTGTTGCCCTTCACATCGATCTTGACGTCATCGAAGATGAAGAACTCGGCTTCCGGGCCGAAATAGGCGGTGTCGCCGACGCCCAGGCTCTGCATGTACTTCAGCGCGCCCTTGGCGGTGGAGCGGGGATCGCGCTCGTAGGGCTGGCCGGTCGAGGGCTCGACGATGTCGCAGGTAATCGCCAGGGTCGGCTGGGCGAAGAACGGATCCATGACCGCAGTCGTGAGATCCGGCTTCAGACCCATATCCGACTCGTTGATCGCCTTCCAACCGGCAATCGACGACCCGTCAAACATGAAGCCCTCAACGAGCGAGTCCTCGTCAATCGTGCGCAAGTGCTGGCTGACGTGGTGCACTTTGCCGCGTGGGTCGGTAAACCGGAGATCGACGTACTTCACGTCGTTCTCTTCGATCATTTCCATTACGCGCTTAACGTCGTCCGACATGGCTGCTTTCCTGTCTGCTAGTTTCGAGGGCGGCCCCGACGCTCGGTACCCGCCCTTCACTCCCTCTCCCGAGAAGCCCGGGATGCGCTGTGCGATCGAGCCGTCGGCTGCGATGCGCGTTTAGATCGCGTCCGATCCGGTCTCGCCGGTGCGGATGCGGATGATGTCGTCCACGGTGGACACGAAGATCTTGCCGTCACCGATGCGCCCGGTGTGCGCGGCGGTCTGGATCGCCTCGACCGCCCGGGCCACCTGACTGTCTTCCATGACGATTTCGACCTTCACCTTGGGCAGAAAGTCCACGACGTATTCGGCGCCGCGATAGAGCTCGGTGTGCCCCTTCTGACGGCCGAAGCCCTTCGCTTCAGTGACCGTGATCCCTTGGATCCCGACCTCGTGGAGCGCTTCCTTCACCTCGTCCAGCTTGAACGGCTTGATGATCGCCTCGACCTTCTTCATTGGGTCCGTGCCTTCGGATTGCGTACAAACGGATGGCCGAAAGGCCTGATCCATGAGCGGCATAGCACGCCATATGCCAACCGCCCAAAGGCCTTCTCAACCGCGGAAATCCTCGGTTCTGCCGATGCGTCGCCGAGTGTCAGCCACATTGAAGTGCCCAATATTAAAGCACATGATCAACATTGATGCAGCGCTTCGCCTTCATGAGAGGCACGCTTTGATCCGCGTGATGGCCTCCCGGATGTTCTCGGTGGAGTTCGCGTAGGAGAACCTCAGGTAACCTTCGCCGAACGCGCCGAAGCTGGTACCTGCGATCACCGCTACCCCGGCGTCCTCGAGCAGCTTGGTCTGCAGCGCCTTGGCGCCCATCCCTGTGCCCTCGATGTTCGGAAAGGCGTAGAACGCGCCACCCGGCTCGACGCAGCGGAAACCCGGGATCTGGTTCAGTTCGCTGACGATCACCCGACGCCGTCCGTCGAACGCCTCGACCATCGCACGGACCGCGTCCTGCGGGCCGGTCAGGGCAGCGAGGCCGGCGAACTGGGTCGGCGCGTTGACGCAGGAATGGCAGTTCACCGCCAGCTTTTCTGCGTGCGGGAAGATCGCCTTCGGCCAAAGCGAGTAGCCGAGACGCCAACCGGTCATGGCGTAGGTCTTGGACCAGCCATCCAACAGGATCAACCGGTCGCGCAGTTCCGGGTACGACAGCAGGGTGGTGTGCTCCCGGCCGTCATAGAGCATCTGGCCGTAAATCTCGTCGGACATGACGTGGACGTCTGGCCAGGCGGCGAGGCCCGCAACAAGGGCGTCGAACTCTTCCTTCGGCACCGTGCCGCCGGTCGGGTTGGCCGGGCTGTTGACGATGATCAGCCGGGTGCGCGGCGTGATCTTGCCCAGCACTTCCTCGGCCGAGAACGCGAAGCCGTTCGCCTCGCTCAGCGGGTAGGGGACCGGCGTGGCGCCAGAGAACTTCACCGAGCTCTCGTAGATCGGGAATCCGGGGTTCGGATACAGGATCTCGGTGCCCGGCTAGCCGAACATCAGGCAAGCGAAGAACATCGTCGGCTTGCCGCCCGGCATGATCATGATCAGGCCGGGGTCCACGTCGACCCCGTGGCGCTTCTTCAGATCGGCGGCCACGCCTTCGCGCAGCTGTGGGATGCCGGCGGCCGGGGTGTAGCCGTGGTGGCCGTCGCGCATCGCCTTTACGCCGGCCTCGACGATGTGCTCCGGTGTCTTGAAGTCCGGCTGGCCGATGCCGAGGTTGATGATGCTCTTGCCGGCGGCGGCCAGGGCGTTGGCCCGGGCGAGCACCTCGAACGCGGTCTCGGTGCCGAGTTGGTTCATCCGGTCAGCCAGGACGGGCATGGGTCGCTTCCTCTCGCGTGACGGCAGGCGCCAATTGGTGGCGCGTTGTTGAATCGGCCGGCATTCTAACGGTGCGGCAGTGCGTGGAAAGCCAATCCTGATATGCAGAGAGCGGCGGGCTTGCGCGCACCCTGATCGCGCGGTATCCGAGCGATCCCCGAATGCGGGTGGGAGATCGGTCGATGAAGCCTGCAAATTCTTTGCTGTCCAGCTACGGAACCACCGTATTTGAAGTGATGTCGCGGCTGGCGATCGAGCACAAGGCCATCAACCTCGGCCAGGGCTTTCCTGACGACCGCGGTCCGGACGCCGTCCTGGATGCCGCGTCCAAGGCGCTGTACGACCCGCCGAACCAGTATCCGCCGATGCTCGGCGTTCCGGAACTGCGCGAGGCGGTGGCCGGTCACAACAAGCGATTCTATGGCATCGACGTCGACTGGAAGGCCGAGACCATGGTCTCGACCGGCGCCACCGAGGGGCTGGCGGCCTGCTTCCTGGCGCTGATCGAGCCGGGCGACGAAGTGGTGGTGATCGAGCCGCTCTATGATTGCTATCTGCCGATGATCAGACGGGCTGGCGGAGTTCCGAAGACGGTTCGCCTGACACCCCCGCACTGGAACCTCGATCTGGACGCGCTGTCGGCGGCGTTCAGCGAGCGGACCAAGCTGATCGTCCTGAACAACCCTCAGAACCCGGCATCCAAGGTATTCACCCGCACCGAGTTGGAGGCGATCGCGGATCTGGTGCGTCGCCACGACGCCTACGCGGTCTGTGACGAGGTTTACGAGCATCTGGCGTTTGACGGGCGCGCGCACATCCCCCTGATGACATTGCCGGGCATGCGCGAACGCTGCGTGCGAATCGGCTCGGCAGGCAAGACCTTCTCGCTGACAGGCTGGAAGGTCGGCTATTTGACCGGGCCGGAACACCTGATGCAGCCGATCGCCAAGGCGCATCAGTTCCTGGTGTTCACGACCGCACCGAACCTGCAGCGCGCCGTCGCCTTCGGGCTTGGCCAGAATGACGGATATTTCAATGAGTTGCGGAACTCAATGCAAGTGAAGCGTGATCGGCTATCAACGGCGTTGTCGGGTATCGGGCTGACGCCGGCGATCTGCCAGGGATCGTACTTCCTGTTCGTCGACGCCAGCCGATTCTTGAAGCCGGGCGAGGATGACGAAGGGTTCTGCCGCCGCCTGGTCACCGAGGCCGGGGTGGCTGCCGTGCCGGTTTCGGCGTTCTACCAGGACCGGGCGACCGCACCGACCGATTTCATCCGGTTCTGCTTCGCCAAGCAGGACGCGGTGCTCGACGGTGCGGCCGACAGACTGGCGAGTTACCTCGCCTGATCCCAATTAGGTTGACGCGGCCGGAGCGCTGGGATAGCAAACCGGCCTCGCACGGTCGAGGTCGTGCGAAGACTATGGCGGGTGTAGCTCAGTCGGTTAGAGCGCCAGATTGTGGCTCTGGAGGCCGTGGGTTCGATCCCCATCACTCGCCCCACTACCCCCTGACGGAAGCCCTTTCCCGGGCACGTCAGGGCCGCTAGCGTCGTCCGGGAAGGACGATGCTGACAATGACCCTGTTCCCGAACCATACAGAACTGTTGCTGACCTGCGCCGAGATGGCGCAGGCGGATCGCTGTGCGGTGGACCACGGTGTCCCGGGCACGACGTTGATGGCGCGTGCCGGTGCGGCGGCGGCCACGATGATTCGACGGCGCTACCGTCCGCGTCCGGTGC
The DNA here is from genome assembly GCF_040219215.1 of Thalassobaculum sp. GTDB lineage: Bacteria > Pseudomonadota > Alphaproteobacteria > Thalassobaculales > Thalassobaculaceae > Thalassobaculum_A. The sequence continues at coordinate 108,899 of NZ_JAVJSX010000039.1, read as the reverse complement.
TGGTCCTGGCCGGGCCCGGCAACAATGGCGGCGACGGCTGGGTGATCGCGCGCAACCTGTTGGATCACGGTTGGGTCGTCCGGGTGGCGGCTCTCGGCGACCCGGAGACCCTGCGTGGCGATGCCGCCTGGGCGCGGACGCTATGGTCCGGACCGGTCGAGGCCGCCGTGCCGGATGCCCTGGCCGGCGCCGCCCTGGTGGTCGATGCACTGTTCGGCGCCGGTCTGACCCGCGACGTGACCGGTGTGGCGGCCGAGGTGATTGCGGCTCTGAAGACCCGCGTTGACGTTGGAAGCACCATCTCGGTGGCGATCGACATGCCGAGCGGCGTTGACGGCGACACTGGCAGGGTTCGGGGTGTGGCTGCGCCGGCCGACCTGACGGTGACGTTCTTTCGGCGCAAGGTGGGGCATATGCTTCTGCCAGGCCGGCAGCTGTGCGGGACACTGCGGGTGGCTGACATCGGCATTCCGCACGCCGCACTTGGAGGGATCGATCCGAAAGCGACGGTGAACACTCCGGCGCTGTGGCGGCACGGTTTGGTGAGCCGAGGTGCGACCGACCACAAGTACCGGCGCGGACATGTGGTGGTGGTCGGCGGTCAGATGGCCGGTGCGGCGAGGCTGGCCCTGGCCGCCGCCCGTCGCTCCGGCGCCGGTTTGGCAACCGCTGCGGTACCGCCGGGCTGCATGTCGCTGTACGCCGGTGACGCGCCGGGCGCGATCGTGCGGGAAATCGCGGGCGCAGATGGGCTTGCGGCGTTGCTGAGCGACACCCGGTTCTCGGCAACAGTTGTCGGACCGGGGCTCGGAAGCGGCTCCGGCGCCAAGGCGTTGGTGAACACCGCCCTGTCGACCGATCGGCCGGTGCTTCTGGATGCCGACGGGATCGGTGCGTTTGCGGGGGCGGCGGACGATCTTGCCGGGCTGATCACTGCACCGACGGTCCTGACACCGCACGAAGGCGAGTTCCGGCGGCTGTTTCCGGATATCGAGCCCGCGGCTGTCGGCAAGCTGGAGGCTGCACGGACGGCGGCGGCACGCCTGGGCGCGGTCATTCTGCTCAAGGGCGCCGACACTGTGGTGGCAGCGCCCGACGGCCGGGCATCGATCAGCGACAACGCGCCGGCGACCCTGGCAACCGCCGGATCAGGCGACGTTCTTGCCGGGCTCATCGGCGGCTTGCTGGCGCGCGGCGTCCCGGCATTCGAGGCGGCGGCGGCCGGGGCCTGGATTCACGGCGAGGCGGGCACGGCGGCCGGACCGAGCGTCCTGGCCGAGGATCTGATCGCACACATCGGACCGAACCTGGAGATGGTGTGATTTAACGCCGGGCGCCGTTCAGGGATCGGCAGATGGCCGAGACGCAGATGTCAGGCTCGGAGCGGACGTCAACCACGATCGGCCGCTCGTCCGCCGTCGGTGGTTCGAGGGTGGCCAGTTGGCTGAGCAGCAGGGCAGGCGGCATGTAGTGGTCGCGGCGGGCCTCGATCCGGCTGCGGATCAGCGACTCCTCGCCGGTCAGCTGCACCAGATGGACGCCGCTGCGCGCGCCGATCAGGACATCCCGGTAAGCGCGCTTCAGGGCGGAGCATGCCAGCACCATGCCGGTCCCATCGGTCAGCCAACGATCGATATCGGCTGCCATGGCGGCGAGCCAGGGCCAACGATCGGCATCTTCCAGCGGCGTGCCGGAACGCATCTTCTCCACGTTGGCGACCGGGTGATAGCTGTCGCCCTCGGCGTAGCCGTAGCCCAGAGCCTCAGCCAGCCGGCGACCGATCGTGGTCTTGCCGATGCCGGACACGCCCATCATGACGACAACGCTCATGACCCGCTCCAGTCGGCATGGAAGCTGCCCGGACGGTCGGTGCGCTCGAAGCGGTGGGCGCCGAACCGGTCGCGCAGGCCCTGCAGGAAATCGGCCGGGACACGAGCCCGGGTCATGCCATCGACCCAGGACAGGGCCGACATCATCGCCGGTGCCGCATAGCCGGCGAGGGCGGCGGCCGACACGGCGTGCCGAAGGCCGGGGAGCACGTCTTGCATCTCCGACATCAAGTCCGGCGCGTGCAGGAGCATCGCGCCATCTGGGGCCTGCCCTGCTGCGTCGGCGAGGCGATCGAGCAGGGACGCCCGCAGTATGCAGCCGGCCCGCCAGACCCGGGCGACGGCAGTCCGGTCGACACCCCAGCCTTCAGCCGCGTCGGCGGCAGCGATCAGGTCGAAGCCTTGGACGAATGCGGCCAGGGTGCTGGCGCGCAGCGCCCGTTCGAGGTCGTCGAGGCCAAGGCTGATGGAACCTGGAGAGCCCGCGGCAAGAGCGCGCCGATCCTCGGCGTGCGCCGACACCGCGCGGGCGAACACCGCCTCGGCGATGGTGGCGGCGGGGGTGCCGTAGTCGAGAGCGGCGAACGAAGCCCAGCGCCCGGTCCCCTTCTGGCCGGCCTGATCGACCACCTTGTCGAGCAGCGGTGCTCCATCCGCGTCGCGGGTACGGACAACGTCGGCGGCGATCTCGACGAGATAGCTCTGCAGCGGGCCAGTGTTCCAGCGCTCGAACACATCGCCGATAGCACTGGGAGACAAGCCCAGGCCGTGGCGCATCAGGTCGTAGGTCTCCGCCAACGCCTGCATGACCGCGTACTCGATGCCGTTGTGCACCGTCTTCACGAAATGCCCGGCGGCCCCGGAGCCGAGCCGGTCACAGCACGGGGAACCGTCCGGCGCACGGGCGGCGATCGCGTTCAGCGCCGGCGCAACCCTGGCCCAAGCCTCGTGCGAGCCGCCAGCCATCAGCGCCGGACCGAACCGGGCGCCTTCCTCGCCGCCGGAGACGCCCAACCCGATCAGTTCGATACCGCTGCCGGCCAGCGCTGCCTGCCGTCGGGCGGTGTCGCGGGCATCGGCATTGCCCCCGTCGAGAATCACGTCTCCGGGCTCCAGAGCCGGATGCAGGGACGCGATCACGGCGTCGACCGCCGGTCCGGCGGTCACCATCAGCAGAATGGCTCGTGGTGCCGGCAATGCGGCTGCCAACTCGGCTGGGCCGTCGGTCCAGATCGTTGTTTCAGGCAGGGCCTCGCGGGCGAGACTGGCCAGGGCGGTGTCACGCTCCCACACCACCAATGGCGTCCCGTGGTCTGCAAGGTTCAGCGCCAGGTTGCGTCCCATGGTGCCGAGGCCGATCAGTCCCAGCACGCCGAAGGGCCGTTCAGATGAACTCACGATCGACCTCGTCGTCCCATTCGTAGGAGGCGACGGATGTACCGTGCTCCTGCGCCTCCAGGCAAGACGTGACCCGGAAACGCCGCGCGTCAGCGGTAACCGTCTGGCGAGTTACAGTGTCGACTGACGGGCCGCCATCCCAACTCATCGCGATCCGCCATTCCGACTCATAGACCGCGGAGGAAGGATCGCCGGGCCGCAGGCGCCAGGTCTCCCGGCTGACCTCGTGCTTCACTTCGCGGATCGCCTCGAACCGCACCCGGCCTCGATCGTCGTTCACCTGCACGCGCTCTTCACCATCATCCGCGACTTCTGCGGATCGGGTCGATCGAGCGGCAGACAGCTTAGTGGTGGCCAGTGGCGGAGACGCTTCGGGGGGCTCGAACGAGGATTCGGCGCCGTCTGACGCGGTTGGCAAGGCCAGCCGGCATTGGTCGAGCCTGATGGTCAGACGGGTCTGCGTCGGCGACGGCCAGATCATTGGCCAATAGGAAGACGACAGAACCAGCCGAAGCCGCTCGCCGGCGGCCACGGTGTCACCCAGCCCGTCCAACCGGATCATGGTGTCGTACAGCCTGCCCGATTGCAGCCGTCTCGGCTTATCCGAACCGTCGCGGTGAGCAAGATTCAACACGCCCCAGGACAGGCGGCGAACCGCTCCGTTCGCCGCGACCGCGCACAGGCGGGCGACAACCTGGGCGAGCGGCCGGTCCGATGCCACCGACAGGCGAAGCTCCGGCCGACCGAGCAGCGACATCGGTTCGTGCAGCGTCCGGGTGTCGAATACAGCGCAGCCGGCATCATCAGCCCGCTGATCATCCGACAGTTCAGGACCTTCTCCGAACGCCAGCCATCGGCCGGCACCGAATGCGGTCCGGAGCGGATCGGCCAGGACTGCGGTTTCGCCAGTCGGTCCAGCTTCGGCCGACAGCCGTCGGTGAGTGAGATACAGCACTCGGGTCAGCGATCCGACCGGCGGCCATGCCGGGACCGAGAGCCAACGGCCTTCACGCTCTGGCGCAGACGGAACCGGAACGTACGGTTCCTGAATGTATGCCCGCAGGGCGGGGTCATCCTCGACCCCGGTCGGCAGATCCTTCAGCCAGCGATCCCACCAGCGCAGGACCTCCTGCAGGAACCCGATCGCCGGGTGTGGGCGGGCGATGTGAGGGTAGCGGTGCCCCCAGGGGCCGAGCAGGGCCTTGACCGGCGCCTGGGCGTTCTCCAGCAACTCGAACACCGGATTCACGTAGCCGTCGACCCAACCGCTGACCGACAGGGTCGGCACCTGGATTGCGCGCCAGTTCTCGCAAACCGAGCCATGCCGCCAGTAGGCATCGCGCGTCTGCCGCTCGATCCAGCGGGTGGTCAGCGGCTTGCGCGTCAGGCGATCCATCCAGATGTCGCGCCAGCGATCGCCAACAATGTTCGGATCCGGTGGCCGGCTCTGGTAGGCGAACATGTAGGACGCCCAGCTTGGATTCTCGGTCAGCAGGCAGCCGCCCTTGAAATGGATGTCCTCGGCAAACCGGTCATGGGTGGCACCCACCGCAACGATCGCGCCAAGGCTCGGCGGCTTCAGGGCAGCGATCTGCAGCGCCGCAAATCCTCCCCAGGAAATGCCGTAAACCCCGGTCCGGCCGGTGCACCAGGGTTGCGCGGCGGCCCAGGCCAGAACGGCGAGCCCGTCGGCCTGCTCCTGAGCAAGATACTCGTCCTCCAGAACACCGTCGCTGTCGCCGCTGCCCCGCAGATCGACCCGGATGACCGCGTAGCCGTGGCCAGCCATCCAAGGGTGGGAGAGGGCGTCGCGCTCGGCGGTGCCGTCGCGGCGGCGGTAGGGGATCGGCTCCAGGATTGCCGGGACCGGGTCGGCTTCGGCGTCGGCGGGCAGCCAGATCCGCGCCGCCAGCCGCGTCCCGTCAGGCATTGAGATCCAGACAGGGTCGTGCTCGACGACCTGCCGCGGGAAAGTGTCGACGGTCTTCACGCCGACCCGCGCCGGGTCCGCTGCCGCCACAGATTCCAGGCGTCGCGCGCCTGATAGCTCCAATAGACCGACTGGGCGTACCAAGTGCCCAGCGGCCCGCCGGCCGGGATCAGGCCGAACGGTTTGAACAGGCGCCAGCGCTCATCGCTTTCCGAGATTGCCGACGCCACCAGTTCCCCGCCCATGGTCGTCGTCGCCATGCCATGGCCGCCGTAGGCCTGGCTGTACCAGACGCCGGGTCGCAGGCAGCCGATCTGCGGCATCTTGTGGACGGCGTAGCCCATGGTGCCGGGCCAGGCGACCTCGGCCTTCAGGTCGGCGAGTTGGGGGTATACCCGCCTCAGATCACCCATCATGGTGTCGGACAGGCTCTGCGGGTCGGTCCATCGGCTGATCCGCCCACCCCACAGCAGCCGGGTGTCGGGCAATGGGCGGTAGTAGTCGTTGGCGAACCGGTCGTCGGACACACCGTTCGGTGCACCAATGATGTCCTTGATGCGCTCGCCCACCGGTTCGGTCAGGACGACGTAGGTGCCGATCGGCAGGATGGCACGGGACAGTGGTCCGACCAGACCTTCGATATAGCCCGAGCAGCAGATCACGACCTGATCTGCGGTCACCGTTCCGCGATCGGTCTGGATGCGTTTCGGTTCGGACGCCAGATCGACGCGACGGACCGGCGTATCTTCGTAGATCGTCCCGCCCAACGCTTCGATCGCGGCGGCGTTTCCGCGCGTGAAGTTCAGCGAGTGAAACGAGAAGGCGTCGTGGTTGAAGACCGCATCGTAGTAGCGCGGACTACGCCAGATCGAACGGACCTTCTCACGCGGCCAGACTTCGCGATGCTCCCCGAATGTTTCGCTCATCCAGGCAGCGCGACGCTCGACCGCGTCCCGGTCGTCGAACCAGGAGCAGCCGGCGATACCGTCGACGATCGGCTGGACGCCCTCCATGGCTTCGGCACGGCGGCGGACCAGCGCAACCGCGTCCTGGGTCAGCCGGTATAGTTCCTGTGCCCTCGGACGGCCGACCTTGCGCACGAGTTCCGAAGGCCCGAGCGCGAAACCGGCGGAAACGAAACCACCATTCCGGCCGGACGCACCCCACCCGACCCGGCGACCCTCCAGGACAACGACCTTGTGACCGCGTTCGGCCAGACCCAAAGCGGTCGAGAGACCCGCCATGCCGCCGCCGATCACCGCGATTTCGGAGCTTGCGGATCCGTCGAGCGCGGGCCGCCGCACATTGTCGACCCGGGTTCGGGCGTAGTAGCTGTCCGCGTAGTCAGTCATCGGTGCTTCCTGGTCAGTCGGCGACATCGGGGATCGATGTGGCGATCGGTCGAAGCCGGGCAACGTCCTCGACCGAGAGTTCGGGATCGTCGAAGGCGTGCAGGGTTGCCTCGTGATGACCCAGTCCGTCACGGAACTCTGCCGCGGCGATCGCGTCGGCCAACCGGTTGGCGCCGTCGCTGACCGCCGGAATGTCCCCCGAGACGTTGCCGTGGCTCATGGCGGCGGCAAAGGTGAAGGCGTGGATCCGCGACAGCCAGGGCAGGTCGCCCGGCGTCTTCGGCTGCAACTCGAAGCCCGGCCCGAGGTCGGGGAAGTCCAGAAACTCATGGTTCGCCTGGGCGGGTGGCGGCTCGATCAGGTTCCGCCATGTGGCAATCCGGTGCGCGACCGGCGCCAGCAGGGGCGATCCGGCGAGATCGATCTTGAACCCGGTTCCCAGGATGACGTGGTCGACGCTGTAGGCGCCGGCCGAGGTCTCCAGGCGGATCCGTCCACCCTGCACCGCAGCACCGGTAACGCCGGCTCTGTTGGCGATCGAGAAGCGCGGATCGTCGCAGACCCGCAACACGGATGCCCGTGGCGGTGCCACCTTGGAATCGAAGAGGTAGGTCAGCAGCCGCCATCGATCGGCTGGCGACAGGGTCGGGAAGCCGAGAGTGAACCCCGGGTAGACCACACCCTTGAACTTGTTCACCCGTGGCATGTTCGGCCGCCGGCTCAGCAGCAGGACCGAGACAGCACCCGCTTCCAGCGCCTCGGCCGCATTGTCGAATGCGGAAGCGCCATATCCGACGACCGCCACCGCCTTGCCGGCGAGCGAAGGAAAGTCGATCGCCTCCGCGGTGTGCGACACCCGAGCCGGCGGAAGGGCTGCAGCCCAGTCAGGCAAGCGCGGGCTCGCAATCCCTTCGCGTCCGGATGCCAGGATCAGCCGACGGGTAAAGACCGTCTCGGTCTCATCGGATCGGGTGAGCCGGACCCCAAGGCCGTTCGGCACCGTATCGACGCTGACCGCTTCGACGCCGTTCTCCACGGGCAGGGACAGCACCCGGCGGTACCAGCGCAGATAGTCCATCCACTGTGTGCGGGGAATGCGGTCCAGTGCGTCCCAGGCCGCTTCGCCCCATTGCGCCTCGAACCACGCCCGGAAGGTGAGGGAAGCGATTCCGAGGGCTGGCCCGGCAAGGTGCTTGGGAGACCGGAGAGTCCGCATCCGCGCATAGGTAACCCAGGGGCCTTCGTGTCCCTCCGCCCGGCGGTCGACAATGCGCAGCGCCGTCAACCCTCGCCGGCGCAATGCCGAGGCAGCAACCAGACCACACATGCCGGCGCCGATGACCAGGGCATCCAGCATCGGCCGTCCGTCAAGACCCGACACCGGTCGCGCCCAGCGCGCTGGTGGCTCGTTCAGGCAGGCCAGATCATAGGCCAGACGGTCTTCAAGCTCGGCAAGGGTGCGTGAGGGAGATCGGGTCATTGCGCGCCGGTCGTTGTGTGAGCGCGAGCTTAGCCTTCGGCCCGGACATCGGCCAAGTGGCGTACCTGGAGGGTGTGGGACCGGTGATCAGGTGCGTCAACGCAGAAAGAGGCCGGTTCAGTTGAACCGGCCCTTGAGTTCTCTGTGGGAGTCGGGAGGAGGTGCCCGGCAGGACCGGGCAGGGCCGTCGAGACGCGATCAGGGATCGCGCCCGGCGGATCTGGGTGCCGCACCTGATCGGGCACGGATCATGGAAGCGGCGTCGTTTGCGATATAGGCGAGCGCGATGTCGTTCGACGGCTTCGGGCGGTCCGGAACGTCTTCTGACGCGAGCAGGAGTTCCAGGTTGCTCAACAGTTGCGGGTCGTGCGGCGAACGAGCCAGGCCGGTTCGATAGGCGTCGCGAGCCTCTAGTCGGCGATCAACCAGCTCAAGCGCCAGTCCTTTGCCGTTCCAGTCCGACGGGTGCATCGGATCTTCGGCCAGCAGTCTCTCATAAACCGCCAATGCCTCGTCGCCCCGGTCCAGATTAACGAGCGCGTCGCCCAGATGCCGTCGCGCTTCGCGGTCCTGTGGGTGAATCGACAGGGCCGAATTCAGCAGAACAACCGCTTCGTCATGCGCTCCGATGCGGTTGGCGAGTCGGCCCCAACCGACCAGAGGTTCGATCGTCAGAGGAAAGGTTTCGTGGGCGTGGCGATAGAGGACCGCGGCGCGATCGTCGCGGCCGTCAACCTCGGCGCTGCGTGCTGCGGACAGCAGCGACTGCAAGCTGCTTGGCTGATCGGCCGCCTGAACCACGCTGGAGGTCCCAACGACCAGGACGACAGTCGCGATCACGCATTTCACTATCAGGCGGCTCAGAGTCATTTCTTGACCCCTATCGAAGGCAATATCAACGAATGACATCGCGATTGGAAAGACATTATAGGAAAATGATTTCTGAATAGTAAACATATTTCGATTCGTTTCCGAAACTCCGATGTGTGTGGGTCATTCATCCAACCTGCTTGGCGCTGCCTCGCGGGTCGCCTAACGTTGCGGCAGAACAACGCAAGGACGGCCAATGCGGATCGTGGTCATGGGAGCCGGCGGGGTCGGCGGGTATTTCGGCGCGCATCTGGCGCAAGCCGGGCACGAAACCGTATTCGTTGCCCGAGGTGCCCACCTTGACGCCATCCGTCGCGGCGGATTCCGGCTCGAAGGCGCGCGGGGGGACATCGTTCTTCCATCGGTCGGCGCGACCGACGACCTCGCAACCCTCGACGGCCCAGCCGACGTCATCCTGTTTGCCGTCAAGCTGTACGACACCGAAGCGGCGGCCGCGGCGATCCGGCCGGCGGTGGGACCACAGACCATGGTCATCAACCTGCAGAACGGTGTCGACGGACCGGACCGGCTGGCTGCGGTGATTGGCAACGAGGCCGTCCTCGGGGGCGCCGCCTATGTGTCGGCGCTGATCGCCGAACCGGGGGTGGTTCGCTACACGTCGGATATGTCGAAGGTCGTCTTCGGCGAACTTGACGGTCGGGTCTCGGATAGGGCCGTCGCTTTCCGCGATGCCTGTCGGTCGGCCGGCTTCGAGGCGGAGGTATCGTCCGACATCCGCGCGACTCTCTGGGACAAGTTCGTTCTGCTGGCAACCAACGCCGGCTTGACGACCTTGCTGCGCAAGCCGGCCGGCGAAGTCTATACCGACCCTGAGATCATGGCCCTTGCCAAAGAACTTATGAAGGAAGTGGTGGCGGTCGCCGCCGCCGAGGGGGTGCGTACATCAAGCGACATCATCGAGCGTTCGGTCGCCCTGTCGAAGAGTTTCCCGCCAGGCATGTACGCGTCGATGTACCACGACCTGGCCCGCGGCCGTCGGATCGAGGTCGCCAGCCTGTCCGGGTTGGTGGCGCGGCGTGGAACCGAACTCGGCGTTCCGGTTCCGCACCACACGTCGATCTGGTGTGCTCTGAAGCCCTACGTAGACGGCGACTGACCAGTTCCACGACCAAACCCGTCTTCAACGCCCAGGTGGCCCGGCATTTGCTTCGTATAGCCAAGGACAATCGCCAGGAGTGGGAGGCGACGATGACTTGGACAGATTCCGGGTTGGTGGAGCGCGAGGCTCGGGCCGCCGATGCAGTCCTCAGGGCGCGCGCAGCGGGCGCGGACCCTTACGCGCCGATCTTCATTGGTTCGGGACGCCGATCAGGTCTGGTTGACCCAGTCGAACGGGAATTGCCGACCTGGGTCCTGTTCGATGACGAGGTTCGGCGCAGGCTCGCATTGCCCGCGGCATCGTGACGCCCCATTCCCTCCTGAGCGCCGATGCCTAAGCGCGGTGCGAGTCCTGGGCTGTGTTGCCGACCGGAACCGACCGCGGCAGAAGGCGGCGGAAGTCCACTGGAAATCGCCGAATTGTGCGGCGCGGCATCTCAAGCGGGGCAGGGGCAGGAACACCGACCGGCGGGTCGAGCACGAATGCTTCCGCGGGCGCGAGGAAGATAGTGTCGGTCATGGAAGTCTCCAGTGCGTGTGTCCATTAACCAACGGACCGGACACCGGTTCCCCGTTTTGGGTATCGCAAACCGACGAAACTGCGGCAAGCTACTCTAAGCATCCCATCCTCGTCGAGATGGATTATGCTGCACCACAGCGATCGTCGCGAAACGCAGATGTCGGACGGCGATCAGTCGGTTTCAATCCGGGTTTTGGAGAAAATTGCGCCATGTCGATTTCCAGGCGAGACGCTCTGATCAGGGGCGTCCTGTTGGCTGTCTGCGCGACCGGCCTGCCCGCGCAGGGACAGGCGGCTGGCGACGAGGCAGCCGGTGCCGCCTACCTCGGCGTGCGCGATTATGCAGGAGTCCGGGCGCTGGCGGAAACGCTGGCCCGAGGAACCTTCAAGGCCCCCCCGCGTATCCCCGACCGGTTCGCCAAACTTGATCGTGACGCCTATTTCGCGATCCATTCCGGACGCAAGACCAGGCTCTGGTCGGGTGGCGATTCGCCGTTCGAGGTCGGCATGTTCCACGCTGGCGGGTTGTTTCAGTATCCAGTGCGGATATTTGAGATCGCCGGTGGGGAGACCCGGGCGATCGGCTTTGACCCCGCCCGCTTCACCTATGGTGACGTCCGGCCGACAGTCGACGAGGAAGACGCCCTTGGATATGCAGGCTTCCGGCTGTACGGCCGATTGAACTGGGACCGCGACCTCGCCTCGTTCCTGGGGGCGAGCTACTTCCGGGCGGTCGGTGGGGAACTGCAATACGGTTTGTCGGCGCGGGGCCTAGCGGTCGACACTGCCCGGTTCGGGAGCGAAGAGTTTCCGATGTTCCGGGCGTTGTGGCTTCATCGCCCGAAGCAGGATGACGGCAGCCTGACCGTCCTGGCGCTGCTCGACAGTGCGAGCACGGCCGGCGCGTACCGCTTCGTCATCGAGCCCGGGCGGACGACGGTGATCGACGTGGACACCGCGATCTTTCCGCGGACCCGTCTGGACAGTGCCGGGATCGCACCGATCACGTCGATGTATCTGCATGGTGAGAACGATTATCGGCAGCGCGACGACTATCGACCGGAGGTGCACGATTCCGACGGCCTGTGCATGCTGACGGGAGCCGGGGAATGGATCTGGCGCCCCCTGCACAACCCGGCGAAGCCGCATGTCAACGCGTTCACTGACAACAACCCGCGTGGCTTTGGGCTGTTGCAGCGCGACCGGAACTTCGACCACTACCAGGACGACCGGATCTTCTTCGAGCGTCGGCCCAACCTGTGGATCGAGCCAAAAGGCGATTGGGGCCCCGGCCGGATCGAGCTGGTGGAGCTTCCTGCCCGCGATGAAGATGACGACAACATCGTCGCCTATTGGCGGCCGGACCAGCCCCCGCAGCCGGACAAACCGGCCGAACTGTCATATCGGATGCATTGGGGAACGACCATGCCGGACCGGTTGCCGGCGCCGGCGCGGGCGGTTGCCACCCGCATCGGTATTCCGGAGGTGCCGTGGACCGAGCGGGACCGGAAAAACCGGATGTTCGTCGTTGATTTCGTCGGCGGCGATCTGATGATGCTGGATGGCGCGGCACCGGTGCGACCGGTGATCACCGTCAATACCGGCAAGATTGCGCGCCCCGTCGCCCGACGCATCCAGGAACACGCCGGCTGGCGCGTCACCTTCGATCTGCTGACGGAAGGCGCTGCCATGGTCGATCTGCGCTTGTTTCTGGAGCATCGAGGTGGCGCGTTGAGCGAGACCTGGACCTATCAGTGGCATGCCTCCGATCTCTAGGGTGCGGAGGAATAGACCCGACGGTCGGCGGTCTGCATATTGGGGCCCGAACCGGCCCCCGTGTGAACGTCCGTCCTGCGCCTCACGGGTCCGCTTCGGCGGACCCGTTCTTTTCCGGTGCCCGGCGTTCACGGTTTGCGGCGTTCGGCACCTTGGACGGGATGGTGTCACCCTCGTGCCAGCCCAGGCCAAGGAGCTTCCAGTTGTCGAATCCGGAGATACCGATCACCGGATCGGTGCGCGCGGCCAACGCGCCGTTCTCGGTCCAGTGCGCGGTGAAGCCAAATTTTGCCAGCCCGCGCCTGGTTGTCTGTTTCATCAGTGCGAGTTCCGGGAGTTCCAGGTCGCCGGCCAACGGAATGGGAATCGAGTAGGACGGTATGCCGACGATCGACTCGCTCTCGTTGGTCGAAAGGGCGCCGGCCCGCAGTTCGGCAATCACATCGGCCTTCTCCCGGGACTCGGCCATATGAGCCCCGCTGGCGAGAAACCGGTCCCGGATCGCGCTGATCGCGTACCCTCGATCGTAGGCCTCGAAGCGGCTGGCATCGAGGAAAACCTTGGTCCCCGGCGGCAGGTTGACCACCAGTTCCCGAGCCGCCCGGTCGACCGCCGTCGACAGCAGGATCTGTTCGGTCGCAGTGCGTTTCGGCGAGGATTCCTTCGTCTTGGTGCATCCGGGCACCATGGCTGCGACGAGGACCGCCAAAGCAATCCATTGAACGATGGGTCGGATCATGTCGGGATGCCGCCGGGTCGGTATGAGTGCGGGTTGGACACGCAGACGGCGCCCTGCCAATGGCGACCACGTCTGGGAACAAAGTATTCCACGCGGCGTTCAACCAGCGCCGCGATGAAACGAAGAGAGGCCCATGCCTAACTCCGAGAACGGCCGGTCGCGGTCTCATGGAACCGTCGCGACCGTCATGGTCAGGTTGCTGTTCGCAATTCTGGTGATCATTACCACCGCAGCAGCCGTGCTGGAGTTTCGGCAGTTGTTCCCGGCGTCGCGGCTCAACGCCTTCGAGATTGCCTTGCTCGTGATCTTTCCGATCCTGATCGGGTGGCTGGCAGCCAATTTCTGGATTGCGGCGTTGGGCGCGGCCTCGCTGTTCTGGCGAAGCTTCGCGTCGCGCCGGGCCGGCGCGCCGGCTGTGCGGCCGGTCGGCCGGCGTCTGGTGGTCATCATGCCGATCTACAATGAGGAGACCGCGCGGGTGTTCGCCGGTCTTCGCGCAATGTACCGGTCGATCGAGGCTGAAGAGCGCCTCTCGGGATTTCACCTGTTCATCCTGAGCGACACCCGGGATCCTGTGATCGCCCGGCGTGAGGAACTGGCGTGCAGCGCGATGATCCGGGACCTCGGGGCGGTTGACCGCGTGTTCTACCGTCGACGGACCCAGAACGTCGGCCGCAAGGCCGGAAACATCCAGGATTTCTGCGAGAACTGGGGCGGACACTACGAATTCATGCTGGTGCTCGACGCCGACAGCATGATGGATGGTGCCACGGTGCAGCGCATGGCCGACCGGATGGACGCCGATCCGCAGTTGGCACTGCTGCAGTCATGGCCGCGGCTGGTGCGGGGGGAGTCGATGTTCGGCCGCCTGCAGCAGTTCGCGACCTCTGTGCAGGGCCAGCCGATTGCCGAGGGGCTGAACGTCCTGATGGGCGATTCCTGCAGCTACTGGGGTCATAACGCAATGATCCGGGTGCGGGCATTCGCGGCCAGCTGCGGACTGCCGATCCTGCCCGGGAAAGCGCCCATCGGCGGTGAGATCCTGAGCCATGACTTCGTCGAGGCCGCCTTGCTGGTGGCGGACGGCTGGAAGGTCAGGATGATGTCCGACCGTCTTGGCAGCTTCGAGGAACCGCCGCCCAGCCTGATTGCCAGCGCCCAGCGGGACCGTCGCTGGTGCCAGGGCAATCTGCAGCACCTCCAACTGGTCCTGGCCCAGGGACTGGCGGGCATGAGCCGCTACCATTTCCTGATGGGGGTGATGGCTTATCTCGCCTCGCCGATCTGGCTGCTGTTCCTGGTCCTCGGGACCGTTCAGATCCTGGCGGCCACCGACGTGCTGCACACCGTCGATATCCTCCAGCCGATCCCGTTGTTCATTCCACGCAATGCCGATCTGCGGATCCTGATCGGGTTGCCGCTGCTGCTCCTGCTGTTGCCCAGAACCTTCGGGATGATCGCCATTGTTTTCGACCGCCGGCTTCGGCAGGGCCACGGCGGCCTGATCGGCATATCCGTCAGCATGCTGCTGGAACTGGTCGTGACCACGCTGATTGCTCCAGTGATGATGCTGCTGCACAGCCGCTTCGTGCTCGACATCGTTCTCGGCCGCAGCTCGGGGTGGGGACCGCAGCGTCGTGGGGGCGACGGCGAGCCGTTCGGTCAGATCGTTCGGGTGCACGCGGTGCACACGCTCCTGGGGATCGCGGTCGTGGCCGGCGTGGGCTGGGTGTCGGTCGAGGCGCTGACCTGGCTTGCCCCGATCGTGCTGGGGCTGATCCTGGCGGTCCCGGTGTCCTGGTTGAGCGGCCGGGATTCCGTCGGCGCCATCCTGCGCTGGCTAGGCCTGTTCCGTACCCCGGAGGAGGGCGAGCCACCGGCGATCGTCATGGCGCTGGAGCAAGAACTGGAGCAAGCGGGCTCCGGCGTGTTCGACCAGACCGCCCGTCCGACGGTGCCGACCGCCAGCTGACGCCCGGCCAATTGTTCGGCCCGCACTACCCCAAATGCGTCTTGAAGAACGCCAGCGTCCGGCTCCACGCCAACTCAGCCGCCGCGGCGTCGTAGCGTGGGGTGGTGTCGTTGTGGAAACCGTGGTTCACGTCGGGGTAGATGTGGGCGGTGTAGGTCTTGCCGTGCTGCTTCAGCGCGGCCTCATAAGCCGGCCAGCCAGCGTTGATGCGCTCGTCCAGGCCAGCGTAGTGCAGCAGCAGCGGCGACTTGATTGCGGGCACGTCGGCGGCGTTTGCCTGGCGTCCGTAGAACGGCACCGAGGCGGCCAGGCTCGGATAGGCGACCGCCAGGGCATTGCACACCCCGCCGCCGTAGCAGAATCCGACGGCCCCCACTTTGCCGGTGCTGTCCGGGTGGTTCGCCAGGTGTTCGAACCCGGCGAAGAAATCCTCCATCAACTTGGCAGGGTCGAGGCTGCGCTGCATGTCGCGGCCGGCGTCGTCGGTGCCTGGATAGCCGCCGAGCGAGGTCAGCCCGTCCGGGCCGAGCGCCAGATAGCCGGCCTTGGCGGTACGGCGAACAACGTCCTCGATGTACGGGTTCAGCCCGCGGTTCTCGTGCACCACCAGAACGGCCGGCAACTTGCCGGCGGCGCCGGCCGGACGGGCCATCAGGCCGCGCACCGTGCCGTGCCCGTTCGGTGACGAGTACTCGACCGTCGCGGTACGGATCGCCGGGTCGTCGGGGGCGACCTGGGCGGCCAGGGCATAGTTCGGCTGCAGGCTCTCCAGCAGGGCTGCCCCGGCCGCCGCTCCGGCGGTGATTGTACCGGCCCGGTCGATGAACTCGCGCCGGGACAGGGTGCCATGCACATAGCCGTCATAAAGCTCGAGGATGCGCTGGTCGAAATCGCGGGCGCGTTTGCGTTGCATGGCTGGTTTCACTCCATCAGTCGCTGCGGCCAACTGGGCATCAAGAGTACACTGGCGCGGGAAATCCCGGGAGAACGATTACGTGAACAACCGGCCCGACGAGGCAACCGGAGCCGTTCAACGGGCGCTGTTCGCCGGCGCCGGTTCCTCGATAATCAGGCCGAACAGCATGTCAACGGTTTGGCCGTCGCCGGCCAGCGGCAGGAGCATCCGGCGGGTGGCCACATAGTCCGTGTTCTCCGCTGTCATCGGCCGGCGCCAGAAATGCGGCCGAGCGCCCAGCGCGCAGGTCCGCAGCGTGTTCTCAAGCTCTGCCAGGGTTCCCGGTGCGGCGATATCCTCCAGCCAGTGGCCGGTATGCTCGTGCCCGAAGATTCCACTGATCTTGCTCCCCCACAGCCGGAACCGGAAGCGGATGCGCTCGCCCTCACGCACCACCTCGATCAGGTAGACGCGGCCGAGCAGGTGACGAAAGTGCAGGGGATCGATGTCCCGGCGACCCGGCAGGCGGCCGTTCTCGCGGCGCTGAAGCCAATAGTCGAACAACCAGTGGAACCGGTCGTCGTCGAACTCGGCCGGAACCGGATACGCTGGCTCTCCGCTGTCGGTCGGCACGCTCTCTCCCAAGTCACCGCGGAGTAGCTACCCAAATTGCCACACCTGGACCCACGACCGCAAAATCGGTCGTGTGGCAGTCGTCGATCGACGATAGCCCCGGTGGCATTGCTTCGCAAAGGCCATGAGGGCCCGACCGGGTCCGGGCTCCGGTGATAATGGGCCCGGACGTCGTTCAAGCCGGGGTCGTCATTGTTCCTCGGCACATGCGGCGATGATGTCGACGCCGATGGAGTTCCAGGTCGGGATGCCGCCGACGATCACCACCTGCACCAACCCCTCGGTCAGTTCGGCCATCGTCAGCCCGTTCTTCACGGCTAGTTTGGCATGGGCGATCGCGCCGTCCTTCTGTCCGGCCAGCGTGTCGAGCAATGCGAAAATCAGTTCCTTGGTCTTGATGTCGAGCGCGCCGCCATCCTCGGGCGACCGCATGGCGAAATCCCGCATCAGGCCGTAACCGGCAAATGCCTGCGGGGCGTGCTCGATCATAACCTCGTAGGACGGCGGAACACGCCCCGATGTCGTCATGAAACTGGCAATGCCTTTTTCGAGCGCCGCCTTGGTGATGTCAGACATGAGAACTCTCCTTCCGCTCTGGATGGGTGATGGGCACAGGCGACCGTCCCGGTCCGCTGCGCGCTGATGACAGACAAGGCCTGGCATGGCCGGGATGAGGTGAAAGGTGTGGCCGCGGGTACGCCGACACGGTGGTGGCGTCGGGGGGTGAGCGCAAGCGTCCTTCTGTGCGCGAGCGGAGCGGGGAGCAGTTCCGACCACTGCCCGATCCGGCTGATGGATCCTCGGACGTTGCATGCGGCAACGTCCGGACCCGTCCGCGTGTCTTCGAGACGTTATAGGGGAGCGATTGTGGACTGATACTCCGCGTGCTCGGAGAGTCTGAGTGAAATCAGGTCAGTACGGCAGGAGAGTGGCGGACGGGGTGGGATTCGAACCCACGGGAAGCTTACACCCCCGGCGGTTTTCAAGACCGCTGCCTTAAACCACTCGGCCACCCGTCCAGCTAAGAAATTCAATATCTTAGAACCGGACCACATAGGGGAGGGAGGTCATTTGCCACCCAGTTGCCACCCTATTCTCCGAGAACGCCCCGGAGCGCGGCATCGATACGCAAGGCGGCATCCTCTTGCAAGCCCGGAACTGCGTGCGAGTACGTGTCCAAGGTGATTGCGACCGACGAATGGCCGGCGATCAGACGAAGAGCGCGGGCACGCTTCAGGGCGACATTGAGCACTCTGTCGAAGTGCCGCGACTTTTCATGAGCCAGCCGGCTCGATCCGGTACCTAAGTTTAGTGTCGCTCGCACTGTCGATGACAATTGCGTTGCCTTCGATATGGAGCACCGGATCATTCTTTACATCAATGAAGTAGCGTAGCCGGTCGCTTGAAATCACCTGGGTCTGAGAACCTCTCGGCGGAAGGATGATCGGTGGGGCTGACGTAGTCATTGAACCAGATGAGTACGCCGTGCCGGAGAAAGGCCCCGACGCACCAGATCCAAGCACTACGGTGCTACCGCTATAAGATGTCGTTGATGTCTGTGAGATGACAGTCGGCGTGCTATTCATGGTCGTGGCGTTGGATTGCATGCGGATGGTCTGCCGCTCAAAGACGGCTCTCCCCTGTTCCTGGCCAAGATAGATGACGATGTTTTTGCCCTTCGGCCTAGTCCGGCCAAAAAGATCGGCTTTGCCGAAGGCATTCGGCATGCTTTCGAAAATATCAACTTCAAGCACGGTATCGCCAACGCCAGCGGACAGCGGCACGTAGGCGGGTTTCGAAAGCCGAGTCGAAGGCGTTATTTCGGCACATGCAGTTAGACCCAAAAAAAGCGGGATGGCGTAAAGCCAGCGCATGTCGTCTCTCCTGAATTCCGCACGCGAACTCTTGGCAGAGTGCAACCCTGACTGGCTGGTGTCGAGGCCGAACACAACTGGAGACGCTCGGAAGGCTACACCTTCCGCATCCGCACGCCAGCAGCGTCGCCGTTCTCCGGGAGGGTGTCGATGTAGCTAAACCCCTGGTCTGACATGCATCGCCCAATGTTCTTCGCCAACGATCGCGATTGGTACTCCGGTCTCCTTCAAGCGTAGCGCCTTCTCGATCTTTCGCCCGAACGAAGAGTGCGCCCAACTGCCGGTGGCATATACGCCGATTACCAGATAGCGAGTCCCCTTGTTCAGTGGGGCGTGGATTCCGCCGAGCCGCTCAACAGCGGCAGCGCAGTCCTTTCGCGACCCAAAGGCGAATGTTCCGGTGAAGCAAAAGGCACTTCGGTCGACCTGGATAACGGGTGGAGGATAGTCAATCGGCAACTCGCTCGACTTCTGCAATCCGTCGAGGTGTGACTGACCGCCCGTGAACCGTCGAAGTGTGTCGAACAGTTCAAGTGCTTCGTCCTGATCTAAAACGCCGTCAGACAAGAAGGCGGAAACGCGGGACAACAATGTTCCGATGATCGGATTCTCAGTCAGGGAAACATTGTTGGTGAGCCACTTTCGAAGATACTCCGCCTCAACCTGATCGATCTTCCCATCCGCCATAAGGCCATGAGCAATGCCCAGTAGTTCGTTGACTTGCCGATCATCGATGCGGGCGCGGTCAAAGGCACGGTACAGGTACTCGGACATGCTCCCCTCCCGAAAGGACGCGTAGACTGAAACTGTCGCAACCCAGGGTTAGGGAGTCGAGTCAGTCGTGACTATTGCGGACGTTGCGTGCAACGACGGCGGGCGCCCCGAAGAGCGTTGCTGTATTCAGTGATTTTGGGTGCCGTTTTTGGTGGAGCCTAGAAACTCCCGCAGCGGGGCCGGCCAAGGTCTTGTCGCTGCATTCACAGAGCGAAGACACCCTCGCCAAAGGGCCTTGCCTGGTCACGCTTGACAGGTCGCAATGGGAGCCGACTATTCGCCGGGCGGGCTTCATGGCGTGGCAGAAGCACCGGGATCGGGGGACGGTACATGGGAAAGCTGCTGACTGCGCTGTTGTCGTTGTTCCTGCTGTTGGCCGGGGTACTGCATGCGCCACCGGCCCAGGCAGAAGGGGTGGTCTTCCTCACCCGTCATGCCGAGAAGAGCCTGGATGTTCCCGGTGACGCCGCTCCCTTGCTGCCCGTTGGAAATGATCGCGCCCGGACTCTGGCCCGCATGCTGGCCGACGCGGGCATCGACGAACTGGTCACCACCGATGCCCTGCGGAGTCGCCAGACCGGCGCCCCGTTCGCCGAGCTGAGCGGGTTGCAGCCCCAGGTGATGACGCGAGAAGAGGAGGTGGCTTATGCCGCCCGCCTGCGCCAGGCCCCCGACACCAAGGACCGGCTGATCGTCGGGCATACCCGCAACATCCCGCGCATTCTCGATGCCCTGGGAGTTCCCAACGGCGGCCAGATCAAGCTGGATCCGGATACCGACTACGACAATCTGTTCGTGATCCAGATGTATCCGGATCGTCCGGCCACCATGGTTCGTTTGCGCTACCAGATCGCCAACCCGAACTGACCGCCGGTCTGGCGGCACGAGTCGGTGAGGTTGCCGCGATCATCCTTCGGCATCCGGCTGTTCGATTGACCGGCCGTTGATACTCGACACGGGGCATGCGAGACAGGGCGGGGGGTAACGATCGGCAACGCCCAGGAGAAGCCCGTGTTTCGTACCAACGCTGTCAGACGCATTCTCGATACTCTCCGCGCCGTTGCCATTGTCGCGGTTCTGGCTCCCCCCGCCGCCGGCGCATCAACACAGCCGTTCGACCAGTGGCTCTCCGGCGTCCGCACGGAGGCGAAGGGCCGCGGCGTGTCGGACCGGACGCTTGACGCGGCGTTTGCCGGGGTGGCGCCGATCCCCCGGGTCATCGAACTCGACCGGAATCAGCCCGAGTTCAGGCTGAAGTTCGACGAATACATGAACCGGGTCGTCACCCAAACCCGCATCGACCGGGGACGTCGGCTGCTGGAGGAGCACCGCCAACTTCTGGACGAGGTTGAGGCGAAGTATCGCGTCCAGAAGCGGTTCATCGTCGCACTCTGGGGCATCGAGACGGACTTCGGCCGGATCACCGGGGGATTTCCAGTCATCGCATCGCTGGCAACGCTTGCATACGACGGCCGTCGCAGCACGTTCTTCCGGCGGGAATTGATGTTCGCCCTGGAGATCCTGGAGCAAGGCCATATTGCCCCGGCCGACATGAAAGGATCGTGGGCCGGCGCGATGGGGCAGAACCAGTTCATGCCGTCGAGCTTTCACCGCTTTGCGGTCGATCACAACGGCGACGGCCACAAGGATATCTGGAACAGCCTTCCGGATGTCTTTGCGTCGATCGCCCGCTACCTGTCGGGTTCGGGCTGGCGCGATGACATGACGTGGGGTCGGGAGGTGATGCTGCCGGACGGATTCGATCGCAAGCTGATCGGAAGCGATGCCCGCAAGCCGTTGTCCGACTGGGAAGCGTTGGGAGTTCGTCGCGCCGATGGTGGTCCGCTGCCAGGTCGCGATCTTCAGGCGAAGATCGTTGAAGTCACCGAGCGGAGCGGACGCGCGCGGCATTTCGCTGCCTACGAGGACTTCGATGTCATCCTGAAATGGAACCGTTCAACTTATTTCGCAGTTGCGGTCGGTACGCTTGCCGATGCGCTGGATGCACGGTAACGTGCGACATCTAGTAACTCTAAACAGCGACGGCACAAGATCCATGGGCGAGGGGAGATTGACGGGCCGCCCGCGCGTGACGGTTGGTGTTGCCATGGCGCTGATCGCTGCGCTGGCGTTGGGCGGCTGCGCGGAAACCGAGTTCCTGGCCAATACGGCGAAACAGGCCAAAGGCACCAAGTCCAGCTCGGTCGGTACCTACAAGGTCGGAAACCCGTATCAGATTGGCGGTGTCTGGTACTACCCGAAGGAAGATTGGGAGTACGTCGAAACCGGCATCGCGTCCTGGTACGGCCCCGGATTCCATGGGCGTTCCACCGCCAACGGTGAGACCTTCGATGAGAACGACGTCACGGCGGCCCACCGTACGCTGCCGTTGCCGAGCGTCGTGCGGGTGACCAACCTGACGAACGGGCGGGCCCTGGTGGTGCGCGTCAACGATCGTGGACCGTTTGCCCATGGCCGTATCATCGATCTCAGCCGCCGGTCGGCTCAGCTTCTCGGCTTTGAGCGGCAGGGCACGGCCAAGGTCCGTGTCGAGATTCTTCCAGAAGACAGCCGGCGCGATCAGATCGCCGCGCGCGGCGGAGCGGTCGGCCCCGTGCTGGCATCGGCCACGCCGGATGCAACGCCGGCGCCGGTGCCGAACGCGGTGCCTTCGCCGCCCGTGCAGGTGTCCCGCCTGGAAGCCCCCACCGGGGCCGCACCGTCCCCGGCTGCCAGAAACAAGGCATTGCCGAGCCCGGCGACACCTCCCGGCGGCAGCGGAACCTCGGCGGTCGCCGCTGGCGGTCCGCCGCCCGGAACGGTCGAGACGGTGCCGGTCAGCGATACCGACATCTGGGTGCAGGTTGGAGCCTTCGAGAACCGGGACAATGCCCGGCGGCTGTCACGCCAGCTGAAGGATATCGGGCCGGCCAATGTTCAGGAGGCGCTGGTGGCGGGCCGGACCTACTACAGGGTGCGTGTCGGCCCATTGACCGAAGTCGCTTCCGCGGACCGGACGCTTGAGCAGCTCATCGCGGCCGGTTTCCCGGGATCCCGCATCGTCGTCGACTGAGAACTGCGCCATGCCCAAGTTTCTCCGCAAAGTCCACCTAGGAACAGTGGAGAACTCAAGCACGAGGAGGTCCCAGACCGTGTCACGTCGTCATCGGGTGTTTGTCCGACTTCTCGTTGCCCTGGTCACCGTGGTGCCCCTGGTCCTTGGCGGAGTCCAACCGGCCGCTGCGCTCGATACCAGCGCGCGCGAAGCCATTCTGATGGACTACGACACCGGCCAGGTCCTGTTCGAGAAGAACTCGACAGACCTGATGCCGCCTGCATCGATGACAAAGATCATGACGGTGTTTCTGGCCTTCGAGCGTCTGAAGGATGGACGCCTGAAGATGACCGATGAAATCCCGATCTCCGAGAATGCCTGGCGCAAGGGCGGCTCGAAGATGTTCGTCGAGGTCGGGTCGCGGGTCTCGCTCTCCGATCTGCTGATGGGCATCATCGTCCAGTCCGGCAATGACGCGACGATCGCGCTCGCCGAGGCGATCTCTGGGTCCGAGGAAGCGTTCGGTGAGTTGATGACCACGCGGGGGCGTGAGATCGGGCTGGAGAGCTCGATTTTCCGCAATTCCACCGGATGGCCGGATCCCGAACATCGGATGACGGCACACGATCTGGCGGTTCTTGCTGCCGAAACCATCCGTCGCTTTCCGGAATACTACTCGCTCTTCTCCGAGACGTCGTTCACCTACAACAAGATCAAGCAGGGCAACCGGAACCCATTGCTCTACAAGGCCATGGGGGTTGACGGGTTGAAGACCGGCCATACCGAAAACGCCGGGTACGGCCTGACGGTGAGTGCCAAGCGCGGCGACCGCCGGCTGATCCTGGTGTTGAACGGCATGTCGAGCGTGCGCGAACGGTCCGACGAGTCCGAGCGACTGATCGAATGGGGATTTCGGGAGTTCGAGAACCTGACCTTTGCCAAAAAGGGCGTGCCGATCGAGACCGCCGAGGTCTGGCTGGGTGACCGCCCGAAAGTTCCGCTGGTGACGGACCGCGACGTGGTAGTGGCGGTCAAACGCGCGGCCCGAAAGGAAATGACGGTCACGGTCGAGTACTCCGGCCCGATTCCGGCGCCGATCGTCGCCGGCCAGCCGATCGCCATGCTGCGGATCGCGTCCCCTGACATGCAGGATCGTACGGTGCCGTTGTATGCTGGCGCCGATGTCGGTCAACTCGGTCCGCTGGGGCGGATCACGTCGGCAATCGGCCATCTGGTCTGGGGGAGTGGTGGCTGACGCAGCAGCGCGCGGCCGCCTCATCACCCTGGAAGGCGGCGAGGGAGCGGGCAAGTCCACCCAGGCGCGCCATCTGGCAGCGTGGTTGAAGGCGCGGAGCGTGGACTGCGTTCTGACGCGGGAGCCCGGCGGCTCCCCGGGAGCGGAGGCCATCAGAAACCTGCTGGTCACCGGCGAGCCGGGGCGGTGGGATGCGGTCACCGAAGCCATGCTGATGAACGCTGCCCGGCGCGATCATGTGATCCGGACCATCCGGCCGGCGCTGGCCAGCGGCCAATGGGTGATCTGCGACCGCTTCATCGATTCAACGCTGGCCTATCAGGGCTACGCCGGCGGCGTCCCGTTCGCCTCGCTGGAAGCGCTGATTGCCGCCACCGTCGAGGATACGCGTCCAGACCTGACACTTGTCCTGGATCTCTCGCCGGAAACCGGTCTCGCCCGGACACTGAGGGGGAAGGATGGGACCGAGGCCCGCTTCGAACGCAAAGGATCGGTGTTTCATGCCGCCGTCCGGGACGGCTTCCTGAGGATCGCTGCCGGCGATCCTGGACGCTGCGTCGTTATCGATGCCGGAACGCTGCCCGAGGACCGGATTGCCCAGGCAATCGCCGCCGCCGTGTCCGAGCGTCTTGGTGTCTCGGCGTGAGCGATGATAACGAATCGGTGGTCGGCCTGCCGTCACCGGCAGCCAATCCCGACCTCATCGGCCACGAAGCCGCGGAGGCGATGGTCCTGGAAGCGTGGGCCTCGGGTCGGATGCCGCATGCCTGGCTGATCGCCGGACCGCCAGGAATAGGCAAGGCGACCCTGGCGTACCGCATTGCCCGTTTTGTCCTGTCGGGCGGCGAGGCGGAGGGCGAGGCGGGACTGTTTGGCACGTCCGAAGCTCCGCCGACCTCACTGGCCATTGCGCCGGACACCAGGGTAGCCCGCATGGTGTCCGGTGAAAGCCACCCGGATCTCAAGATCCTGCGGCGCCAGATGACCGACAAGGGAACGATGAGCGCGGTCGTCAAGGTCGAAGAGGTCAGGGCTTTCGAAGCGTCGCTGCGCTTCAAGAGCGCGGAGGGCGGCTGGCGGGTGGCGATCGTCGACGAAGCTGACCGGATGAACCGGAATGCCGAGAATGCACTTCTCAAAATACTTGAGGAACCTCCTCATAATACATTGATTATATTATCATCTAATGCTCTGAACTCGATGCTTCCGACGACGCGATCGCGGTGCCGCCGCCTGACGCTCAAGCCGCTCTCCGATGAACTGGTTCTCGACCTGCTGCTGCGGGCCAGGCCGGCGATAAGCGAAACAGACGCTTCGGTTCTGGTGCGGTTGGCGGAAGGCAGTATCGGCCGGGCGATTGCCCTGGCCGATGCCGGTGGCGCTGATCTGTACCGCGGGGTCGCCGGGCTGATGGGGCATTTGCCGGTCAAGCGCGGTGACCTGGTACCCGGCGAGGCGCTGCATGCCCTGGCAACGGCATGGGGACGGCGTCCCAAAGCCGGCGAGGCCGACGCATTTGCGGCCGGCATGGAGTTGATGCTCTGGTGGATCGACCGTGCAGTCCGGTCGTCGGCTGACGCAACGGGTCTTCGGGAGGTGGTTCCCGGGGATCTGTCAGTCGGGCGGCGTTGGGTCGCTTCAGCCGGCATAGAGCCGGTGTTTCGCCGGCGCGCCGAGGTCGAGCGGTTGCTGCACCTCGAGCGGGCGGTCAATCTCGACCGTCGGCAGGTCGTTCTGGACTCGATCCACACGTTGGCACTGGGCGACGGGCTTGATCGCGGCGGGGTGGCGGAGTAGGCAGGGAGCCCGTCGGCCGGAGGTCTCTGATGAGCCGCAGCTATTACGTCACCACACCGATCTACTACGTCAACGACAAGCCGCATATCGGCCACGCCTACACCACGCTGGCCTGCGATGCGCTGGCGCGCTTCAAGCGCCTCGATGGCTATGACGTGATGTTCCTGACCGGCACCGACGAGCACGGCCAGAAGGTCGAGGCCGCCGCCGCCGCCGCCGGTGTCGACCCGCAGAGCTTTACTGACCAGGTTTCGCAGAATTTTCGCGACCTGATCGGCGTCATGAACTGCAAGATCGACGATTTCATCCGGACCACCGAGCCCAGGCATGTCGAAGCGGTGCAAGCCCTGTGGCGTCGTCTGAAGGAGAAGGGCCACATCTATCTCGGGTCCTATGCCGGCTGGTACTCGGTACGCGATGAGGCGTTCTACGTCGAAACCGAACTGACGACCGTGAACGGCGAGAAGCGGGCGCCGAGCGGCGCTCCGGTCGAATGGGTTGAGGAGCCGTCCTACTTCTTCGACCTGTCGAAGTGGCAGGAGCCGCTGCTGGCGTTCTATGAGGCCAACCCCGACTTCATCGCGCCGGAGAGTCGCCGCAACGAAGTGCTCTCGTTCGTCCGCGGCGGCCTCAGGGACCTGTCGGTCAGCCGGACCAGCTTCAAGTGGGGCGTGCCGGTTCCGGACGACGATGCCCACATCATGTACGTCTGGCTCGACGCCCTGACCAACTACATCACGGCAGCAGGCTATCCCGATACGGACGGGCAGTACGCCCAGCGCTGGCCGGCCGATCTGCACATGGTCGGCAAGGACATCCTGCGGTTCCACGCGGTCTATTGGCCGGCGTTCCTGATGGGAGCGGGGCTGGATGTGCCGAAGCGGGTGTTCGCCCACGGCTGGTGGACCGTCGAGGGTCAGAAGATGTCGAAATCGCTCGGCAATGCGATCGATCCGGCAGCCCTGGTCAGCACATACGGCCTCGACCAGTTCCGGTACTTCATGCTGCGCGAACTGCCGTTCGGCAACGACGGCGACTTCTCGCACCGGGCGGTGATCAACCGCATGAACTCCGAGCTTGCGAACGATCTCGGCAACCTGTCGCAGCGCGTGCTGTCGATGGTCGCCAAGAACTGCGGCGGCGCGGTACCGCAGCCGGGCGCGCTCGCCCCGGCCGACGAGACGCTGCTGGGTGCCGCCGACGCATTGTTGGAGGGCCAGCGCGCCGCCTACGATACGCAAGCCTTCCACAAGGCCCTGGACGCGGTCTTCGACGTTGTGGGACGGGCCAACCGCTATGTCGACGAGCAGGCGCCCTGGACGTTGCGCAAGACCGACCCGGCGCGGATGGCGACCGTACTCTACACGCTGGTCGAAACCATACGCCACGTGGCGATCCTGCTTCAGCCTATCGTCCCAGGCTCTTGCGAACGAATGCTCGACCAGTTGGCGGTCCCGGCGGATGCCCGTGGCTTCGATCGCTTGACCCCGGAACACCGCTTGGTTCCCGGTACGCCGTTGCCGAAGCCCGAAGGCGTGTTCCCGCGCTGGGTCGCCGAGGAGGAAGGGGACGACTCGTGACGTCGCTTCCGATACTGGTCGATTCACACTGTCATCTCGACTTCGAGGACTTCGCTTCGGAGCTCGACGAGGTGGTGGCGCGCGCCCGCCGGGCGGGTGTGGTGCGCATGGTGACGATCGGTACCAGGGTCAGGCGCTTCGACAAGGTGCTGGCGATCGCCCAGCGGTTCGACGACGTGTACTGTACCGTCGGTACCCATCCGCACCAGGCGGGTGAGGAAACCGACATAACCGCCGACGATCTCGTGGCCATTGCCGAGGCGCACCCCGAAGTCGTCGGGATCGGAGAGTGCGGCCTCGACTATCACTACGACAGCAGCCCGAGGGCCGATCAGGCGGCGGGATTCCGGGCCCACATCGAGGCGGCAAGACGCACCGGACTGCCGGTGATCGTGCATAGTCGCGCCGCCGACGAGGATACGTGGAAGATCCTGGAGGAGTGCTACGCCGAAGGGCCGTTCACCGGAGTGATGCACTGCTTCAGCTCCGGTCGGGAACTGGCGATGCGTGCGGTTGACCTGGGTTTCTACATCTCGCTGTCCGGGATCGTGACCTTCAAGAAGTCCGACGACCTGCGGTCCATTGTGGCCGACCTGCCGGCCGACCGCCTGCTGGTCGAAACCGACGCGCCGTACCTTGCGCCTCCGCCGTACCGCGGCAAGCGCAACGAGCCGGCCTATGTGGTGCACACCCACGCAGTGGTCGCCGAGGTTCAGGGACTCGACGTCGCCGCATCGGCCGCGCGAACCACCCGCAATTTCTTCAAGCTGTTCAGCAAGGTACCGCCGCCCGCTAACCTGACGCTCGACGCTGCATGATACGGTTGACCATGCTCGGATGCGGCGGATCCGTCGGTGTGCCGAGCCTGTCCGGCGGCTGGGGATTGTGCGATCCGAACGAGCCGCGCAACCGGCGGCGGCGGTGTTCGATCCTGGTCGAGAAGGCCGGCCGGCGGGTCCTGGTCGACGCTTCGCCGGATCTGCGCGAGCAGTTGCTGGACGCTGATGTCCAATCGATCGATGCCGTGCTGTTCACCCACATCCACGCCGACCACACCCACGGCATCGACGATCTGCGCCCGCTGTACTGGAGCGCCGGCCAGCGCATCCCGGCCTACGCCGACCCGGTGACCTTCGCCGACCTGCGCGCCCGCTTCGGCTATATGTTCGAGGCGGTCCCGGGATCGCCGCCGCATCATTCGCCGCCGCTGATCCACCATCCGGTCGACGAAGGCCGGCATGAGGTCGCGGGCGTCACCGTCGACGTCACCCGGCTGGACCACGGAAACTCCGGCGCCAGCCTGGGCTTCGTGTTTGACGGGCGGGTGGCCTACTCCACCGACGTGCATACCCTGACCGAGGCGCAACTTGACGACCTTGCGGCGTTCGAGCTCGATACCTGGATCGTCGACTGCCTGCGCGAGGAGCCGACCAGCGCCCACTCGACGCTGGAGCGCACCTTGGGCTGGATCGAACGGGTCCGGCCGCGGCGGGCCTATCTCACGCACATGAACGCACGCCTCGACTACCGACGGACCCTGGCCAAGTGCCCGCCAGGGGTCGAGCCGGGCTATGACGGGCTGGTACTGGAGATCCCGGAGTGAGCCGCCTGGACGACATCCATCCGCAACGATGGGAACGCGAGGGAAGGGTGGTCGTCACCGACCCGACCCTGATCGACGCCGAAGCGGTGCAGCGGTATCTCGCATCCGGCCGGCAGTCCCCGGGCATCCCGATCGAAGTCGTACGCAGCTTCATCGCCAACAGCGTCAATTTCGGACTGTTCACAGGGGCGCCGGAGACTGGAGCGCCGATGGTTGGCTACGCCAGGGTCGTGACCGACTTCGCCGCCTTCGCCTATCTCGGCGACGTGTTTCTGCTGGACGACACCGTGCGCGGGCAGGGCGTGGGAAGCTGGATGATGGACTGCGTGTTTGCCCATCCGGACCTGCAGAACCTGCGGCGCTGGATGCTGATGTGCGGCGAGCGACCGGTCGAGTGGTACAAGCGCTATGGCTTCACCGAACCGGGCCGGCCGGGCTTCGCCCTGCACCGCACCGACCGCGACATCTACCTCAGGGCCGCCGCAGCAGGCACCAGCGACGGCATATAGCCGGTCTTGCGCCGCAGCATGGTGCGGAACCCATCACGAACGGTTTCCAGGTCCAGGACCAGGTCGTGGCAGCGCGCCACGCTGTCGCACCGGTCCAGAAGGTCATCGAACGCGGCCGCACACCGCCCGACCGATCGGACGTTCGGGCTCGCCAGGATCAGCCAGCGCGGCTCCGGTCCGCGCCGGAATGGGTCGCGCGGTGGTGCGGCCCACTGGGTGACGTAGAACTCCAGGCAGCCCTGGAAATAGCCGCGGATCTCGAACAGCACCGCATCCGACGGCATGGCGGGAACCAGCGGATCGTCGCCGTGCAGCGCCCGGTGCTCGGCTTCCTCGACCGCCAGATCGTGCAGCATGTCGTCCAGGAACAGCTCCAGAACCTCCGGTTCGGTGGCGTCGGAGCCGAAGCGCTGGACGAAACCCGCCAGCTCGGGAGGCAGCACGGTGAAATAGTCCTCGCGGTCGGAACTGCGGTAGGAGCGGCACCCGGCGCCGAGGTGCCAGGTCAGAACCCGGCCCGGTTTCTTCAGCGCGCGTTCCAATGCTACCCTTGCCATCCGCCAATCCTACAAGCGCAACGAGCCGTCGTCATGATCGATCCGAACCTGCTTGGCGACCTCGCCAAGGATCACCAGAAGAACCTGCTGACCCGCGATGAGGCGAGAGCGTTCCTGAAGGACATCATGGAGGTGTGCCGGCGGCACCGCGTGTTCCTGCGTACAAGCGACCAGACGGTGCGGTTCTCCAAGGTGTTCGCCGACAGCGAGCAGCGCACCGTGCTGCGCGCCATGATCGATCGGGAAGGCCGCTGTCCGGCGGCGCAGATCGACTACAAATAGCGGTCACAGAACCGGACCGGACGTCGACAACCATTCCGGACAAAAAGCGTTTTCGTTCAAGAACGGTTCGTGTGAGGTTGGTCAGCAACTGTTCCTACAACTCCATGACCGGTCGCGCGATGAAACAGGCATCTTTCGAATCTCCGGGGCGTCGGGCAGTACTCACCGGCGGCGGGGCGCTGATTCTGAGCGGCTGTGCCGGGGGCGCCACCGATTCGGGTGCCAGTCAAGCCCAGGGAACCGCGATCATCGGCCTGCGTCTTGGAGATCGTCCGTCCGAAGATGCGAACCGGAACAGTTCTTCCTCGCCCTGGTCGTTGTTCGACCGGCCCCCTCCGGCGCCACGTGCCGAAGTCTCCTTTGGCTATATCGAACCGAAGACGGGCGGAATCGATCTGCCGATTTTACCCGGATACAGCGGGAAGATGGCCGAGCCGAAAACCGAAGGCTCGGCGACTACGTTCGTATCGGCGTCTCTTTTCGCTGGAGACTACGCAACGATCAGGGGGCTTATATTCCCGGGGTCGAAGACGGTCTACGTCTTGCGGTTCAGCGCCGGTAGCAACAACCGGCTGATCGCACCCGATGACATTGGCGGATACGGATTCACGGTGAACCCCGGCGACGTGGTGTATGTCGGCACCATGGTGCTGGTTTCATATGGAACCGGGCGGGTGCGGATCGACGATGAGTTTGATGCGGCGGCATCGGCATTCCCGGAGCTTGCGCAGGTCGGTCGCGAGCGTGGGTCGAGGTTGATGGCGTCCATCGGCATCCCGCGGTCTCGGCGCGGGTAGCGTAGAGTACACAGAGCCAGATCGTTTGATTGTATTTCCCATAATATACATTATGCGCCTTAATGATGCGACCAATCGAGGATGTGAGGCCGGAACTGCCGGCCTCCATCACCATCGCCTCCCTACCTCGCATCAACGCGCGGTTTTGGTCTTCCCGGCGGTCATCCCATATGCAATCGCCTCGACCGCCGCATAGGCCGAGGTCACTGCACCTTCCTTCCAGCCCGGTAGTTGGCTCCAGGCATCGCCGGCCAGATACAGCCGGCCCTGCGGCAAGGTGGTGATCTTGTGATAGATCTCCGGCTGGGTGTTCGCGGTGTCGACTGCCCAGCCACCGACCTGGTGCGGCATCAAGTGCCAGGCGATCGTCAGGCCCTTGTCGGCGTGGACCTTCTGGCTGAACCCGGCATGCAGTTTCTCGCCGCCGCTCAGCGCCGCCTCGATGCGCTGCGTCTGAGTGAGATTGCCGAACGCTTCGGCTTGCGGCCCGCTGTTGTACGCGCCGGTCAGCACACCGGTGTGAGCGCCGTAGTCCTCGGACGGATACCAGATCTGCCGGATCGGATCGTCGGTCCAGCTGATGCCGCCGTAGATCTGGTTTCCGGTTTCCCAGAACCGGTCCCTGCTCTGCCAGCCAACCTTGATCGCCGGGGATTGCAGGACCGCGCCGAGCGCAGCACGAAACCCGCTCGGCAGGCTGGTCTTCAGCGTGGCCAGAAGGTTCGGCGCCATGGTCGAGATGCAGAAATCATGTGCGGCCGATCCTTCCCCGGCTTTGCCGGTGGCCGGATCGCTCCAGGCAAAGCCGACATGCATCCGTGGCTGTGCGGCGTCATCCTCGAACGCGGTGATGCGATGGTTCAGCACCACCAGATCGCCGACATAGCGCTTGCGGCCGGATGCACCTGCGTCCCGGGCGCCGAGGGCTGCCGTGCGTGGATCATCGTTGCGCAACTCGACCGCATCGGCCGGGATCTCCTGCATCATCAGGCGTTGCCAGATCCGATCCATGCCGCCGATCGGCTGCAGCAGCGATGTCTGCCAGATGATGTTGTCGGCGTTGAACAGGACCGGCCCGGCCGTCGATGCTGGTCCGCCACCGCCGGCGAAGCCGGAGTTCAGCGTCTGGTCGAACGGCACCACCGGGTTGACCACGCCCGCGTCGCGCCAACCGCCCGGCGGGTGGCTGAAGCCCAGCCGCGAGGATCCGTCATATTTGAGATTGCCGTTCAGGTCGCCGAACTGCTGCAGCATCGCCAGCACCCGGTTGCGGTACCCGTCGGAGTATTGGCCGAGCGCGTGGCCGTCCCGCACCACGGTTGCCAGCATTTCCGCGATCTGGCCCATCAGGCTGTAGTTGATCTGGCGGAACGGGATCGGCACGCCGCCGTTGAAGGCGGCACTCTGCAGCAGGTTGGAGGCGGACAGAAAGATATACGGCTCAAGGTCGACGCCGATTCGGCGGCACAGGTCCAGGACCGCCACGTGGTCGCTGGGGATCCGGCCCGGTCCGGCGTTGAGGAACAGTTCCAGCGGGTCCTTGCCGGATTGCGGGTCCCACAACGGGTCGTCGAACCGGCAGACCTGGGGCTGCGGGTCGGGGCTGCGTGCCGGATCCTCGCGGTATTCTGATACGTACATCGCCGGGAACTGACGTTCGGAGTGGTATTTGGCGAACCACCAGTCGCGGTACTCCGCGCGGACTGGGCGCGGTGTCAGGCTGCGCCCGCCGTACCGGCTGTCGGCCTCGTACACGGTCACCCGGAAACCGTGGCGGGCCAGGACATAGGCGGAGGTCAGGCCGGCCACTCCGGCACCGGCGACGGCGACACTGCGCCCACGGCCGAAGTCAGGCGGCAGGGTCGGCATCGCGGCATGGGCATGTCGCCCGGTGAATGCGGATGGCAGCGCTGCCGCACCGGCAAGGACTGCGAGAGCTTGCAGAATGCTCCTTCGCGACAGCAACCCGGTATCAAGTCTCATGGAACTCTCCTGCAAGCCTGAATACACACGTCTCGGTAGCAGGTTACCGGGCGCTGTCCATGACGAACAGCGTATTGCCGTTCAAGATCGTGGACAGATTTTCTCTTCCATCCTCAAGCAAATTGGGCGATGATCGGCTGTGCGATGCAAGTCGTCGCTCCGAACTTGGACTGAAACCAGGGGGTGCTTACGCATGGAACCACCGGCGCAGCACCGCCCCGTCTCTTCAAAGTGAACGGACGGGGCTAAAGACAACTTACAATTTGGGATAATTCTCACTCTTGCGAGTGATTTGAGCGCATCTCCATGTGCGTGAGGCGGCGTCCGAGTTGAGGCTCGTGGCGCCGCCACCGCGTTGTCACCTGGCATTCGGCCTCCACGCTTTCCCCTGCCGGTTCCGGCGGTTAGTCTGCCGCCGACTCAACCTGAGCAGTGCCCGGTGACATGACCCACTCGTCCGACGACCTGCCCCCCGGACCTCCGATCGCCCGGCTGATTGCCGTCATGGCCCGGCTGCGCAACCCGGATGGCGGGTGCCCATGGGACCTTGAACAGACATTCGAGACCATTGCGCCCTTCACCATCGAAGAAGCCTATGAGGTCGCCGAGGCGGTCACCACCGGAGACCGTGCCGCACTGAAGGACGAACTGGGCGACCTCCTCCTGCAGGTCGCCTACCACGCGCGGATGGCCGAGGAGGAAGGCAGCTTCGGCTTCGACGACGTCGCAACCGCCATCGCCGAAAAGATGATACGCCGGCACCCGCATGTCTTTGGCGACGAGACGGTCGCCGACGCTGAGGCGCAGACCGGCGCCTGGGAGCAGCAGAAGGCCGACGAACGGGCCCGCAAGGCCAAGGCCGAAGGCCGCACGGCAAGCGTGCTTGACGGGGTGTCCACCGCCCTTCCCGCGCTGATGCGCGCCGTCAAACTGCAGCGGCGGGCGGTGCGGGTCGGCTTCGATTGGCCGGACACCTCGGACGTTGTCGCCAAGATCCACGAGGAACTCGGTGAGTTGCAGACCGAAGTCGACGGCGAGCGCGATGCGAACCGGTTGGAAGACGAGATTGGCGACGTGCTGTTCACGGTGGTCAATCTGGCCCGGCATCTCGGCGTCGATCCCGAAACGGCGCTGCGGCGCTGCAACGCCAAGTTCGAGCGCCGCTTTCGCGGGGTCGAGGACGGGGTGCGCGCCGACGGTCAGGCGATCGACGCGGTGCCGTTGAGCGTCATGGAGGCTCACTGGCAGCGCGTCAAGGCCGCCGAGAGGTTTAAGAAAACCTCCGAGCCTACTGATTAATTGGGAGAGTAGTCAGATGACAAAGACCGTTTTCATCACCGGCGCGACCTCGGGGTTCGGCATGGCGACCGCCCGCCGGTTCGCCGCCGAGGGCTGGCAGACGATCATAACCGGCCGGCGCGGCGAGCGGCTCGATGCCCTGAAGGCCGAGTTGAAAACCCCGTGTCATGCGGCAGTCATGGACGTGACCGACAAGGCCGCGGTCAACGCGGTGGTGGCCGCCCTGCCCGCCGCCTTCACGCCGATCGATGTACTGGTCAACAACGCCGGCTTGGCGCTGGGGCTGGGAACGGCCGACCAGGCCGACATCACCGACTGGGAGACCATGGTGGAAACCAACATCATGGGCGTCCTGTATTGCACCAAGGCGATCCTGCCGCAGATGATCGATAACGGGTACGGCCATGTGGTCAACATCGGCTCGATCGCCGGCAACTGGCCTTATCCGGGTGGCAACGTCTACGGCGCCACGAAGGCCTTCGTGCGCCAGTTCTCGCTGAATCTGCGGGCCGACCTGGTCGGCAAGAACATCCACGCCACCGACATCGAGCCCGGGTTGTCCGAGACCGAGTTCAGCCAGGTACGCTTCAAGGGTGACGCAGACAAGGCCTCGCAGGTCTACACGGATACCCAGCCGATGCGGCCTGAGGATATTGCTGACGCGGTGTACTGGGCGGCATCGCGCCCGCGCAATGTCAACATTAACCGGATCGAGATGATGGCCGGCTGCCAGGCTTTCGCGTCGTTCAACATCGTCCGCGGGCTGACCTGACGACACTCGCCTTTGCCTGTCCTCAGGATCGCGCGCGGACTCGCTTGAAACCGGCTGGTTAATATCTCCACATCCATGCGGGATTGCAGTATGGTCAGCCCCCTTTTCACAGGCGACTTTCCGGCCGGGAGGCGGTTATGGCAGCACGGATCTTCATCGACGGCGAAGCGGGAACGACGGGTCTGCAGATCCGGGATCGTCTCGCTGCGCGCCGCGACATCGAGCTGATTTCGCTCGACGACGCGCGTCGGAAGGATCCCTCGGCCCGCCGCGACGCATTGCGCGCCGCCGATGTTGCGATCCTGTGCCTGCCGGACGATGCGGCCCGCGAAGCGGCCCTACTGGTGGAAGGCGCCGACACCAAGCTGATCGACGCCTCGACCGCGCACCGCACGGCGGACGGCTGGGCGTACGGCTTTCCGGAGTTCAAGCCGGGACAGCGCGAGGCCATAGCGGCGGCAAGCCGGGTGTCGAACCCCGGATGCTATCCGACCGGCGCCATCGCCATCCTGGCGCCGTTGGTCACCGCCGGGGTCGTCCCGGCTGACTTCCCGGTGACCGTCAACGCGGTCTCCGGCTATACCGGCGGCGGCAAGGCGCTGATCCAGCGCTACGAGGCCGAGGGCCAGGACGGCTACAAGCCCGACGCCTATTGGACCTACGGCCTGACCCTCACCCACAAGCATGTGCCGGAAATGACCCGGTGGACGGGCCTCGGCCATCCGCCGATCTTTCAGCCGGCGGTAGGCCGTTATGCCCAGGGCATGCTGGTCAGCGTGCCGCTCGCCCTGTGGGCACTACCGAAGAAGCCGAGTGCGTCGGACATTCATGCGGTGCTGGCGGAGCGCTATGCGGACGCGCGGTTCGTCCGGGTGGCGGCGCTGGGCGAGGCCGAGGGACTCAAGGAGCTCGACCCGCAGGCGCTGAACGGCACGAACATGATGGAGTTGTTCGTGTTCGCTCACGCCGAAAGCGGGCGTGCAGTGGTCACCGCCCGCCTCGACAACCTCGGCAAGGGCGCGTCGGGTGCTGCAGTCCAGAACATGAACCTGCTGCTCGGCCTTCCGGAAGACGCCGGACTGGAAATGAAGCAGGCGGCCTGAAGCCGCCGCCTTCCCTCACCCGATCGGCGCCAGCACGGCGCTGCGGAAGTCGCGCCAGCTTGCTGGGTCCGGGGTCGCGAGGATGCCGCCGGCAAGTTCGCTCGCGCGGTACGGGCTGCCGTCGAAGCGCGCGCTGTAGCCGCCGGCTTCCTGGTGGATCAGCAGGCCGGGCGCATGGTCCCAGGGCATGTTCTTCCAGTAGAAGGCGAAATCCCATTCGCCGGTGACCAGCATGCGGTAGTCGTAGGCGGCGCAGCCGCGGCGGTAGTGCCGGTCGGTCAGGATGGCATCCGCCTTGGCGCGGACCGCCTTGCGCACCGTCTCGTCCGGGATGAAACGGAAGTTGAACGCCCCCTGCATGGTCTCCAACCCGGTCGGATCGGTGACGCTCAGCCGCGTGCGTTCGCCTGCGCGATCAATCAGTTCCGCGCCGCCGCCCGCCTCGGCCATCAGGGCCCGGCCGGTCACCGGTTCGTAGATCACCGCGGCGATCGTCACGTCCCGTTCGACCAGCGCCACCATCACCCCGAACCGGTCGCTGCCCTCGGCGAAGTTCTTGGTGCCATCGACTGGGTCGACAATCCAGACCGGGTGGTCGCCCTTCAGGACGTCCAGCAACCCACGGTCCTTCTCGACCGATTCTTCGCCGATCATGATCGAGCCGGGCAGAAGGTCGGGCAGCCGCGCCGCCAGGGCATGTTCGGCGGCTTCGTCGGCGACCGTCACCAGATCGTTCGGGCCGGTCTTCTCCCGCACATCGCCGGCCGCCAGATTGCGCCAACGCGGCATGATCTCCTGCTCGGCCACCTCTGCAAGCGCCTGCGCCACCCGGTCGAGATCGACGGTCGTCATCGCATGCTCCGAAACTGCTCTTTGAAAGCGAAAGGGCCGCGGCAATGCCGCAGCCCTTCCCTATCACGGCCCTGTCGTGGCCGGAAGCCGAACGGACTGTGGATCAGAAGTCCATGCCGCCCATACCGCCCATACCGCCCATACCGCCCATGTCCGGCATGCCGCCGCCAGCCGGCTTCGGCTCCGGCTTGTCGGCGACCATCGCCTCGGTGGTGATCAGCAGGCCGGCGATCGACGCCGCGTCCTGCAAGGCAGTGCGGACGACCTTGGTCGGGTCGATCACGCCGGCCTTGATCAGATCCTCGAACACCCCGGTCTGGGCGTTGTAGCCGAAGCTGGTCGATTTCTGCTCGAGCAGCTTGCCGACGATGATCGAGCCATCCGCACCGGCATTCTCGGCAATCTGCCGGGCCGGAGCCTGCAGGGCCCGCCGGATGATGTCGAAGCCGGTACGCTGGTCGGTATTGCCGGGGGTCAGCTTGTCGATCGCCTTGGCGGCGTACAGCAGCGCGGTACCGCCACCGGGCACAATGCCTTCCTCGACCGCGGCGCGGGTGGCGTGCATCGCGTCGTCGACGCGATCCTTGCGCTCCTTCACCTCGATCTCGGTCGCACCGCCGACGCGGATCACCGCGACGCCGCCGGCCAGCTTGGCCAGCCGCTCCTGCAGCTTCTCACGGTCGTAGTCCGAGGTGGTGTCCTCGATCTGCGCACGGATCTGAGCGCACCGCGCCTGGATGTCCTTCTTCTTGCCGGCGCCGTCGACGATCGTGGTGGTGTCCTTGGTCAGCGACACCTTCTTGGCGGTCCCGAGCATCTCGAGGGTGACATTCTCGAGCTGGATCCCGAGATCCTCGGACACGACGGTACCGCCGGTCAGGATCGCGATGTCCTCGAGCATCGCCTTGCGGCGATCGCCGAAGCCCGGGGCCTTCACGGCCGAGACCTTCAGGCCGCCGCGCAACTTGTTCACGACCAGGGTGGCCAGGGCCTCGCCCTCGATGTCCTCGGCGATGATCAGCAGCGGACGCTGGCCACGCGCCACCTGCTCCAGCAGCGGCAACATCGCCTGCAGACCGGACAGCTTCTTCTCGTGGATCAGGATCAGCGGGCTCTCGAGCTCGCACACCATCTTGTCGGCGTTGGTCACGAAGTACGGTGACAGATAGCCACGGTCGAACTGCATGCCCTCGACGATGTCGAGTTCCGTACCCAGGGACTTGGCTTCCTCGACGGTGATCACGCCTTCACGGCCGACCTTGTCCATCGCCTTGGCGATCATCTCGCCGATGTCGCGCGCGCCGTTGGCCGAGATGGTGCCGACCTGCGCGATCTCGTCGGAGGTCTTGATCTTCTTGGTGCGGCCCTTCACGTCGGCCACGACGGCGTCGACCGCCATGTCGATGCCGCGCTTGAGGTCCATCGGGTTCATGCCGGCGGCAACCGCGCGCACACCTTCGCGGACGATCGCCTGGGCCAGAACGGTCGCGGTGGTGGTGCCGTCGCCGGCCACGTCGGAGGTCTTGGACGCAACCTCCTTCACCATCTGCGCGCCCATGTTCTCGAACTTGTCCGAGAGCTCGATTTCCTTGGCGACGGTGACGCCGTCCTTGGTGATCCGCGGCGCGCCGAACGACTTCTGCAGGACCACGTTGCGGCCCTTGGGGCCCAGCGTGACCTTCACCGCGTTCGCCAGAATGTCCACGCCGCGCAGCATGCGATCACGCGCGTCGACGTTAAACTTCACGTCCTTGGCAGCCATGTCTTCCTCCGTAACCGATTCAATGAGGAGTGTCGGTTCAGCCGACAATTCCCATGAGGTCGCTTTCGCGCATGATCATGACGGTCTTGCCGTCGAGCTTGACCTCGGTGCCGGACCACTTGCCGTACAGCACGGTGTCGCCCTTCTTGACGTCAAGCTTGTGGACCTTGCCGGCCTCGTCGCGAGCGCCGGGACCGACGGCAAGCACCTTGCCCTGGGACGGCTTCTCTTTGGCGTTGTCCGGAATGATGATTCCACCGGCGGTCTTGGTCTCGGACTCGATCGGCTCGATCACGACGCGATCGTGCAGCGGGCGAAACTTCATGGGAAACCTCCGTGTTGATGACCCCGGCCAAGCAAGGCACGGCGGTCGGCGGTGCTGTTGGCACTCACCTTTGTCGAGTGCTAGAGGGTATAGAAGCGTCAATTGGTCGCTGTCAATCGCAGCGATTGGCCGATTCCCAGCCGGTATTCAGGACGCACGATGCCGGATTGACGATCCGAACCGCTTCTCGAAGCGATCTGCGTCCGCCACGGAGAGCCTTACGCTGACCGCCGCGGAGCCTTCGGCATCGTCGGTGCGCTCCACAACCTCGCCGTGAGCGTACAGCCAAGCAATCGCCGCACCGTCCGACAGATCGAGCGTGAACGTGCAAACCTGGTCGTTGACGCCCAACAGCTGGGCGATCGCGGACGTCAGTTCGCCGATCCCCTCGCCGGTAATCGCCGAAACCGCAGCAACCGGCTCATTCCCCGATCCGGCCCGCTGCTTCACGGCAATGCGCTGGTCATCCGGCAAGCGGTCGATCTTGTTGAGCACTTCCAGCATGCGACCGGACCGGGTGGTCTCATCGATCCCGAGACCGGCAAGAACCCCGACCACATCGGCCTTCTGTGCGTTGGAATCAGGGTGTGAGATGTCCCGCACATGCACGACGACGTCGGCTTCGGTGACCTCTTCGAGGGTCGCCCGGAATGCCGCCACCAGATGGGTCGGCAGGTCCGAAATGAAGCCGACGGTGTCCGACAGGATGATGGTGCGTCCGCCTGGAACCTCGATGCGTCGCATCGTGGGGTCGAGGGTGGCGAACAGTAGGTCCTCGGCCACGACCGAAGCCCCGGACAGCCGGTTGAACAGGGTCGACTTTCCGGCATTGGTGTAGCCGACCAAGGCCACGATCGGGTAAGGCACCCTCCGCCTGGCGCCCCGGTGCAGTTCGCGGGTTCGCTTGACTTCCTCCAGCTCACGACGGATCCGGATGATCTTGTCGTCGATCAGCCGGCGGTCGATTTCCAGCTGGCGCTCACCCGGCCCCCCCAGGAAGCCGCCGCCACCGCGCTGCCGCTCGAGGTGGGTCCAGGACCGGACCAGTCGGGAGCGCTGAAAGGTCAGCGACGCCAGGTCGACCTGAAGCCGGCCCTCATGGGTCCGCGCCCGGGCGCCGAAAATCTCAAGGATCAACTGCGTCCGGTCGATGACCTTGGCGTCGAGTTCTTTTTCAAGATTGCGCTGTTGAACCGGAGTCAGCGGCCGGTCGACGACCACCACTTCAATCTCCAGCGCCTCGACCATCTGGGCGATGCGCTCGATCTGGCCACCTCCGAGCAGCGAACCCGGACGCGGCTTGTTGACCGTCACGACCTCCGCGTGCACCGACAGCAAGTCGATGGCCGATGTCAGGCCAACCGCTTCCTCAAGACGAGCCTCGGGGTCGCGGACACTGTCGGCTGAGGCGTCGTCCCTGGTCTTCAGGCGTGGATGGACAACGAGCGCTCGGGTACCCATGACCGCCTCGTCAACCTTCGCCTTCCTCCTTGGCGTCAAACAGCGACACCGGATGCTGCGGCATGATCGTCGAGATCGCGTGCTTGTAAACAAGCTGCGAATGCGCATCCCGACGCAGCAACAGGCAGAAATTGTCAAACCACGTGACGATGCCCTGCAGTTTCACGCCGTTGACCAAAAACACGGTAACCGGCGTCTTGTCCTTGCGGATCTTGTTCAGAAACACGTCCTGAACGCTTTGGCTCTTCTCGGCGGCCATCTTGCATTCCTTATCGTTAGAGCCCAAGGCTCGGCGGTGGTACCGCAGTGAAGCGGCCCACCATTTCTATCTCGCACCTGCGAGATGTCAGCTAAACATATAATGAGGCGCGGCGGCCACTCAATCCCGTAACTGCAGCAAAAGCTCGCGGCAGTCCGCTAAATGCATGGCGGGGGGATGCAAGGACACATCCTCCGGAGGCGGATTGTCCGGGTGAATCAAGACCGCGGTACAGCCGGCAGCGTGCGCACAGGCCAAGTCAACCGCCGAGTCGCCGACAAACCAGACGTGGGGACCCGCCGCAACCCCGGTACCCGCCAGGGCCATATGGACAGGATCCGGCGCCGGCTTGTCGCGGGGCGCATCGGTGGCGCCAACGATCCTGTGGAAGTAGCGATCCCACCCGAGGTGCGCCGCCTCGCGTCTGAGATAGCCGCCGGACTTATTGCTGACCACCGCTGCCGGGATGCCGCGGCTTGCGAGACCGTCAAGAAGGTCCGCAGCACCTTCCAGTACCGTCAGTGTCTCCAGGTGCACTGCCTCGAAGCCGGCATAGAACAACCGGGTGGCTTCCTCCGCCCGGTCGCCAAACAGGGTTGGAAAGGTATCCCGAAGCGACTTCTTGGCACGGGCCCTGACTTCCGTCTCGGTCCAGGGCACGTGCCCCATGGCCGTGAAGGTCCGCTCAAGCGCTCGAGCAATCGCACCCCAATTGTCGACCAGCGTCGAATCCCAGTCGAAAACGACCGCTCGCGGCGCCGGCAGGATCATCATTCCGTCCGTCCCTCGCCCGCCGCATAGGCGAGGTAGGCCTCGCGCAGCCCAAGGCCAACCGAGCCCGCCTTGCCGTTCCCGACGACCGCGTCGTCGATCTGGGTGACCGGTGTAACGAACGACGTTGCGGACGAGACGAAGGCCTCCCGCGCCTGCTTGGCCTCATCCAGAGTGAAGCCGCGCTCGACGAACCGAAGTTTCTCGCGTTCTGCCAGTTTCAGGAGTGACAGCCGCGTGATGCCGTTGAGGATCGACTGGTTGGCATTGCGGGTAACCAGTTCACCGTCCTTGGTAACGATCCACGCATTGGTCGACGTTCCTTCGGTCACATAGCCGTCGTCATCGACCTGCCAGGCCTCATAGGCGCCCGCCTCTTTCGCCTGCTGCTTGCCGAGCACGTTGGGAAGCAAGGCCACGGTCTTGATGTCACAGCGTTCCCAGCGGATGTCGCGGATGGATATCACCTTCACGCCGTTTTCCACGGCCGCCGCCGACGGAAGCGAAACCCGCTTCGCCGTCATCACCAGCGCCGTCACGGGGTTCTTGGGAAACGGATGGTCGCGGCGCGCCACACCACGCGTCGCCTGCATGTATATCAACCCGGTGCGGATACGGTTGCGGCGCAGCAGCTCGCGCATGACGGACCGCAGCGCCGGCCGAGTCATCGGAGCCGCGATGCGCAGCTCGCGAAGCGACCGGTCGAGACGATCGAGGTGCGGGAGCTCATCGACCATCGCGCCATTGTGGATCAGCACCACCTCGTACACACCGTCGGCAAACTGATAGCCGCGGTCCTCGATGTGAACGACAGCGTCCGCGTGTGGGACGTAGCGTCCGTTGACATAGGCGATGCGTGACATTCCGGGTCTCCGCGCGTGAGAAGTGCCTTCCCTTACACCCCGACGCGTCTCAGAAAAAGTCCAGCCTGACCGTGAACAGCTTCTCGACCTTTTTGACCGCCTCATAGGTCGCGAAGACGACGACGCGATCCTTCGCTTCGACCACCGTTTCGCCGCGCGGAACGATGACCTGACCGTCACGAACGATGGCGCCGATGATGACCCCCGATGGCAGACGCGCATCCTTGAGCGGCCGTCCGACCAGCGGCGAGGTGTCGAGAGCTTCGGCCTCGATGACCTCACCGAAATCCTCGCGCAGCGAGTAAACGCTGCGGATTCGACCACGCCGCACATGCTGCAGGATCGACGATACGGTGATCGCCCTGGGGTTGACGACCGCGTCGATGCCGAGCTGCGTGATCAACGGCGCATAGGTCAGTGTGTTGATCAGCGTAACTGTACGGCCGCAACCCGAGCGCTTGGCCAGCAGCGAACTCAGGATGTTGACCTCGTCATCGTTTGATACCGCGACGAACGTTTCGGTCTGGGCGATGTTTGCTTCATCGAGGATTTCCGGATCGAGCACGTCGCCATTCAGGACCATGGTCCGGTTCAGCGTCTGGGCAATGTATCGCGCCCGATCCCGGGAGAACTCGATGATCTTGGTGTTGACCCCTGGATGGTCGCGCTCGATTTCCTGGGCCAGCGTTAGGCCGATGTTCCCGCCCCCGGCAATGACCACGCTGCGCGCTTCGGGTTCTTCGTGGCCGAAGCTGGCCAGCGCACGGGACAGATGCGTGCTGTCGCAGACGAAATAGACCTCGTCGCCCGGCAGCATCTGGTCTTCGGGCTTCGGGACGATCGCACGCTCATCGCGCAGGATGCCGACGATGACGATCGCCAGGTCGGTGAACAGGGACGTCAACTGCCGCAACGGGGTGTTGGCGATCGGCGTGTTCTCGTCGCAGCGCACACCGACAACGCGGACCTTGCCGTCGGCCATCGGCACCACGTCAAGGGCGCCGGGAACCTGCAAACGACGGCCGATCGCGCGTGCCACCTCGCGTTCCGGCGAGATGATGACGTCGATCGGCATGTGCTCGCGGGAGAACAGATCCGCCCAGATCGGCAGCAGGTAATTCTGGTTGCGGACGCGGGCGATCTTGGTCGGAACGTTGAACAGCGAGTGGCCGACTTGACAGGCCACCATGTTGACCTCGTCGGAATAGGTCACGGCGATCAGCATGTCGGCGTCTCGGGCACCGGCCAGTTCGAGGGTGCCGGGATGGGACGCGAAGCCATTGATGGCGCGGACGTCCAGGGTGTCGCTGATTTTCTGGATCAGCGCTGGCTCCTGGTCGATCACCGTCACGTCGTTGTTCTCGCCCGCAAGATGACGGGCGATGCTGGTGCCGACTTGGCCGGCGCCGCAGATGATGACTTTCATGGGTTGTCCTCAACCGGCCGGGCGGACCAGCTTCTCCCCTTGGAACACCCCAAGTGACTTCATCTTGCGATGCAGTGCGGAGCGTTCCATGCCAATGAAGGTGGCGGTCCGGGAAATATTGCCGCCGAACCGATTGACCTGGGATATCAGGTACTCCCGCTCGAACGTCTCTCGGGCTTCGCGCAACGCCATGCCCATGATCTCGCTCCCCTTGTCCCATTTCAGGGTGGCGGGAGTTGTC
Organism: Thalassobaculum sp.; assembly: GCF_040219215.1. Taxonomy (GTDB): domain Bacteria; phylum Pseudomonadota; class Alphaproteobacteria; order Thalassobaculales; family Thalassobaculaceae; genus Thalassobaculum_A. The sequence continues at coordinate 65,186 of NZ_JAVJSX010000039.1, read as the reverse complement.
GACCCGATCTCCGGCGGCAGTTGGTCGGCGCGGATCGGTTCGCGTGGATCACCGGCCGCCATGATCAACACCCAGTCGATCACGTTGCGCAACTGCCGAACGTTGCCCGGCCAGTCATAGGCCTGCAGTGCAGCGACAGAATCCTCTCCGAGGGTGCGAACCACCATGCCGCCGTTTTCAGCCGTCTGGCGTACGAAATGCCTCGCCAGGATGGGAACATCCTCGCGACGTTCCCGCAGCGGCGGCACGCGGATCGGCACGACGTTCAGTCGGTAGAACAGATCCTCGCGGAACCGGCCTGCCCCCATTTCCAACTGCAGGTCACGGTTCGTGGCAGCCACGACCCGGACATCGACCTCGACCTCGGTCTCGCCGCCAATCCGCCGAAACGCCTGCTCCTGCAGGACGCGGAGGATCTTGCCCTGGGTCTCGATCGGCATGTCGGCAACTTCGTCGAGCAGCAGCGTGCCTTTGTGCGCAAGCTCCAACGTACCGACGGTGCGCGCCTCGCGCCCGCCGGGCTCTGTGCCGAACAGTTCCGACTCCAGGCGGTCCGGCGTCAGCGTGGCGCAGTTGAGAACTACGAAAGGCCCGTCGGCCCGCCGGGAGCGCTCATGAATGCGGCGGGCAACGACTTCCTTGCCGGCGCCGGCAGGCCCGGTGATCAGGACGCGGCTGCCGGTCGGCGCCACCTTCTCAATGGCGCTGCGCACGGCGTTGAGGCCGGTGGACAATCCGATCAGATCGGTCGCCGAGCCAGCCCGGCGGCGGAGTTCGTGCACCTCCCGCCGCAGCTTGGCGGACTCGACCGCGCGTTCGATCATGAACAACAGGCGATCAGCCTTGAACGGCTTCTCGATGAAGTCGTACGCGCCCTTCTTGATCGCCGCCACGGCCGTTTCAATCGTGCCATGCCCGGAAATCATGATGACCGGAAGGTCCGGGTGATCGCGTCTGACTTCATCAAGGATTCCGATGCCGTCGAGGTGGCTGTTCTGCAGCCAGATATCGAGAACGACCAGCGACGGCATCCGCCGGCGAATCTCATCCAGCGCTTCGCGAGCGTTCGCGGCCGACCGGGTATCATAGCCTTCGTCTTCGAGGATTCCGGCGATCAGCATCCGAATATCGGCTTCGTCGTCGACGATCAGAATGTCATTCGCCATGGGACTCGGATGCCGGGTCGGTTTCGGTCTGCGTCGGTGCGTCCGTTTCAAACATCAAGCTGACAATAGCACCGCCGCCGGGACGGTCTCTTAGCTCGACGGATCCTCCGTGATCTTCCATGATTTTCTTCACTATTGCCAGTCCGAGCCCGGTTCCTTTCTCCCGCGTGGTGACGTACGGCTCGGTCAAACGGTCCCTGTCGGTTTCGGGAAGCCCTCTCCCATTGTCCGAAATCACCACGGAGAGCCGGGCGTCCTGGTACTGCGCCGCCACCTCGATCTCGTCGCGCGCCGGACCCTCGCCGGTGTCGCCGAGCTCCTGGCGTCGCCCTTCGATCGCATCCATCGCATTCTGCAGAAGGTTGGTCAGCGCCTGGCGGATCTGCCGCGAATCGCAGATGACGGTGATCGGCTCGGCAGGAAGGGTGGTGGTGAACGTGATGTCCGCTCGGCCAGCCCGCTGCAGGTCCACGGCACTGGTGATCAGTTCACCGATGGTCTCAGGCCGCATGACCGGTGTCGGCATCCGAGCGAACGCCGAGAACTCGTCGACCATACGACCGATGTCCCCGACCTGACGAACGATGGTATCGGTCATCCGCTCGAACGTTTCCGGGTCGGATACGATCTCGGAGAGATATTTGCGCTTCAGACGCTCCGCCGACAACTGGATCGGGGTTAGCGGATTCTTGATCTCGTGTGCGATGCGGCGTGCGATATCGGCCCAGGCGGCTTTGCGCTGTGCCGCCAGGAGTTCCGTCACATCGTCGAATGTCGCCACAAACCCGGTGATCTGGCCGGCCGCGCTGTCCGCCGCGATCCGCGCCAGGAGCGTCTTGCGCTGATCGTCGGCACCGTGAACGACGACCTGATCCTCGGCATCGCGCCATGGCCGGCGGCGTGCCTCGGCGATCAGGGGAGCAAATTCCGGGAGCAGGTCCTGGAGCGGCTGGCCGATCGCAGCGTCCAGATCGAGCCCAAGCAGTCGGCTCGCCGATCGGTTGGGCAGATTGACGTTGCCGGCCGGATCGAGGCCGATGACGCCCGCCGAAACCCCGCCCAGTACCGCCTCCGAGAAGCGCCTCCGCTCATCGAGCTGTTGATTGGCGTCGATCAACTCCGTGCGCTGGGATTCAAGCTGTGCGGTCATCCGGTTGAACGCCCGGCTCAAGGTGGCCAGTTCGTCCACTGCCTCGGAGGGCGACACCCTGATCGACAGGTCGCCGGCACGAACCCGTTCGGCCACGCGGATCAGCGCGCTGACCGGCCGCGCGATCCGGTCTGCCAACAGAAGGCCGACCCAGCTTGCCGCGAGCAGCAGCAGCAGGGCCACCAGCGCGAACACGATCGCGAACGTCAGTTGGAAATCGAACCGCTTGCCTTCCAGCGCCCGGTATTGCGACACGGCTTCCTGGGTGCGCTCGACGTGGGCCAGCAGTGCCGGGTCAACGAAACGGCCCACGAACAGAAACGCGTCGACGAACTGATTTAGCGCTACCAGCGCTCGAATTCGATCGTCGTTCTCGCTCGTCAGGATGACCACCTCGCCGTCTCTCGCCTGCGCCATTGCCCTTTCGGGTAGCGGCTCAAATTCGAACGAGAACGAGAGACTGGACCGGGCGAGCGGGCGCCCCGAACCGTCGAAGACCACGGCTTCCGTCAGGTTCCGAACCGCAGCCTGGGCGGACATGATCTGATTGAAGCGCCGGGTGTCCGACAACAGGAAGGGCGCCTCCCGGTTCAGGTCATTGGCCATGGCCAACGCATCGCCACGGATCGTTTGCCGGTGCTCGTCCAGATAGGCTTCGGCAACCGCGGTTGAACTCTTCACAGCGGTAGCGACCCGCTCGCTGAACCAGCTGCGCAGCCCGAAGTCGAAGAAAACCGCCGAGAATATCGATACGATCAGGGTCGGGGTGACGGCGACGGCGGCGAACATGACCGCCAGGCGAACGTGCAGGCGCGACCCGGCCTGGCCGCGCCGCCGCTCGAGCCAGATCCGGACCAGTTGCCGGGTGACCAGCGCACCAAGGGCGAGCAGGAACGCAATGTTGAGGTAAACGGCGGCCAGCACCATGTCCGGCTCGGGGCCGAGCGGTCCCGAGCCGGTCAGGATCACCGCGGTGCCAACGCCAGAGATGATGGCCAGGGCGGCCAGGGCAAGCGCCAGCCGGCGCTCAAGGTCGACCCGCCGGGCCCAGCGCAGGAAGGCATTCAGCCGCGGCGTGCCAATGGCGCTCGGCGCGGCCGGATGCGCGGCCGGCGCTTCGGCGGACTCAGCCTGTATCGGCGGTGTTGTGGCGTCGGTCATCGAGCCCGAGGCTTGTGTGCGGTCGCGACCATGAAGTGCCGTGCGGTCATCGGCGCGTTACAGGTCGGAACGTACGCCACGGATTACCGGGATGTCCAACTCGCGGATCTTCTTGCGCAAGGTGTTTCGATTCAGGCCAAGGACTTCGGCCGCCTTGATCTGATTGCCGCGCGTCGCGTTGAGGCACAACGTGACCAGCGGACGCTCGACCTCCCGCAGGATCCGATCGTACAGGCCCGGTGCCGGCAGCCCGTCCTGATGGGCGCTGAAATACAGGGTCAAGTGGTGTTCGACGGCGCTGGACAGGTTGTCTGGGCTGCTGTCGCCGGACAGCGTCTCGCGCTCGACCGTGTCGGCCAGTTCGGCATCGATCGCTTCCTCGCCGATGGTCTCTTCGGCGTACAGTGCGGACAGCCGTCGGCACAGATTCTCCAGTTCCCGCACGTTGCCCGGCCACGCGTAACGTTGAAGACGGGCCAAGGCTCCCGGGTCCAGGTGCTTGATCGGCAGACCTTCCTGAGGAAGCTGCAGGAAAAAATGCCGTGCGAGATCCGGAACATCTTCAACCCGTTCTCGCAGCGCCGGCAATCGGATCGGAACCACGTTCAGACGGTAGAACAGGTCTTCGCGGAACAGCCCCTGGCGGATCAACTGCCTGAGATCCCGGTGGGTGGCTGCAACGATGCGCACATCGGCCCGGATCGGGAGTCGGCCGCCGACCGTCGTGTACTCGCCTTCCTGCAGTACCCGCAGCAAGCGGGTCTGCGCTTCCAGCGGCATGTCGCCGATCTCATCCAGGAACAGCGTCCCCCCCTGGGCCTGCTCGAACCGTCCGGTGGCCCGTACGGTCGCGCCGGTGAACGCCCCCTTCTCGTGTCCGAACAGTTCCGATTCGATCAATTCTCGCGGGATCGCCGCCATGTTGATGGCGACGAACGGGCCGTCGCGACGCTTGCCGTAGTCGTGCAGCGCGCGCGCCACCAATTCCTTTCCCGTTCCGGACTCACCCGTGATCATCACGGTCAGGTCGGTGCCCATCAGCCGGGCCAATACCCGGTAGATGTCCTGCATCGCCGGCGACCGGCCAATCAGCGGCAGCGGCTCCTCCGTCGGAAGCGCCGGTTCCGCCTGATCGGCCGTCACGACAGGCGCTGCGGTCGGCGCCGACAGCGCTTTTCGAACGGTGGCGATCAACTCGTTCAGATCGAACGGTTTCGGCAGATACTCAAAAGCGCCCCGCTCGCTCGCCTTGACGGCGGTCAGCAGCGTGTTCTGGGCGCTCATGACGATCACGCGCAGGTCGGGCCGGGCCCTGCGGATGCGAGGCAGCATGTCGAGCCCGTTCTCGTCGGGCATCACCACGTCGGTGATCACCAGATCGCCCTCGCCCTCCTCAACCCATTGCCACAGCCCTGCGGCCGTGCCCGTGCTCTTCACGTCGTAACCCAGTCGGGCCAACGCCTGGTTCAGCACCGTCCGGATCGCTCGATCGTCGTCAGCGACCAGAATGGATGCGCGCTGATCGGTCATGGCACGCTCTCTTCCTCGACTCCGGCCCGTCGCCGGACCCGCCGCGGTTTCGGCTCGTCGGTGATCGGAAAGGTCAGGCGGAACGTCGTACGGCGAGCGGCCGAGTCCACCTCGATGACACCGCCGTGATCGGCGACGGTCTTGGCGACGAATGCGAGGCCGAGGCCGGATCCGTTGATCTTGGTGGTCACGAACGGCTCGAACAGGTTCGCGCGCAGGTCTTCGGATATGCCGGGTCCGTTGTCCTGGACAGCAACCTGCAGCGGCAGGTGCAGCCGCTCGCGCGAGCCGGGTACGGCGACCCGCATGCCGTGACGGTAGCTGGTGGTCAGCGTGATTTCGCCACCGTCCCCGGGAACCGCCTCGCACGCGTTCTTGATCAGGTTCAGGAATACCTGAACCAGCAGATCCCGGTTGCCGAGAACCGGTGGCAGTGACGGATCGTAGCGTTCCACAAACGTGACGTGCCGGCCGAAACCGTTCTGCGCAATCCGACGGCAGCGCTCCAGCACTTCATGGATGTTCACGGGGCCGCGCTGGATCGGGCGCTCGTCGGAGAACACCTCCATGCGGTCGACCAGAGCGCAGATCCGGTCGGTTTCATCGCAGATCAGTTGGGTCAGCGTGGCGTCTTCGGCCGACACTGACTGTTCGAGAAGCTGTGCAGCCCCCCGGATGCCCGACAACGGATTCTTCACCTCATGCGCCAGCATCGACGCCATCGCCGTTACCGAACGCGCCGCACCTCGGTATGACAGCTGTCTGTGCATCTTGAAGGCGATCGAGCGCTCCTGGAGGCTTATGGCGACGCAGCCGGCCGTTTCCGGAATCGGTGAAATCTGGACGTTCACGGTGCGTTGGCCGAGCTTCGGCGATTCGATCACCAGGTCGTAGTCCGACAGGCTGGACTGGGTGACACGTGCCTGTTCGACCATGCTGGTCAACGGACTGTCGTCAGGAATCCAGTCAGACAATGGACGGCCAGCTGCGTGCGCGGCGCTGGCCCCGATCAGGTCTTCTCCCGCCATGTTCAGCGAGATCACGTGGTTGTCGGCATCGACCACCACCACCGCCGACGACAGCGCGTTCAAGACCGATGTCCCGTCTATTGCGGGATTGCCACGCCGCCGGCGCGCCGTCCTGGCCGTTCCAGCGCTCACGCCGCTCTCCGCTCGATCAGGGGGTCGAAGTACCGGTCGATCGCGACGAACACCCGCTGCGGCTCGACGGTGTTGTTCACTGCCTGGCGAAACCCGGCGGAGTCCGGCAGGCCTTGGCTGTACCAGCCGATGTGTTTGCGGGCGTTGCGCAACCCGGAATGGACGCCGTAGTGCAACAGCATCGCATCCAGGTGCCGCACGATGAGCAATTTCAGTTCGTCGAGCGAGGGCGCCGGAACCGGTGCTTCGTCGGCAAGCCGGGCGGCGACCTGCTTGAGGATCCAGGGCCGGCCATAGGCGCCGCGACCGATCATAACGCCATCGGCACCGGATTCCCTCAGACACTGCGCGGCATCCTCCGGCGAGGCGATGTCACCGTTGGCGACAACAGGTACGGAAACCGCGTCCTTGACCTGGCGGATGAACGCCCAATCGGCCTGGCCTGTGTACATCTGGCAGCGCGTGCGGCCGTGAACGGTGATCATGCGCACGCCGGCGTCTTCGGCGATCTTTGCCAGGCGCGGCGCGTTGCGGTCGTTGTCGTCCCAGCCGGTACGCATCTTCAGCGTCACCGGCACAGCGACCGCGTTCACGACCGCTGAAATGATCTGGCCGGCCAAGGTTTCGTCGCGCATCAGCGCCGATCCGGCCAGGCGATTGACCACCTTCTTGGCGGGGCATCCCATATTGATGTCGATGACGGCAGCGCCACCTTCGACCGCCAGCCGCGCCGCTTCCGCCATCGTGGCTGGATCCCAACCGGCGAGCTGAACCACGGCCGGGGTATCGTCGGTGTCGATCTCGGCCTTCAGGAGTTCTTCGCGAACCTCCCGCAACATGGCGTCGCTGGCGATCATCTCGGAAATCACCAAGCCGACCCCAAAGCTCCGCACGATCCGACGGTACGGCCGGTCGGTCACGCCGGACATCGGCGCAAGCAACACTGGGTCCCGCAGGGAGATCGGTCCGATCGATATGCTCATAATTTGGGCATGACAATTCGTTGATGAATTCTTGGGCAATGGTAACGTCGTCGACGGGAATGGCAAGCGCGGCGTTACGGCCCGAGCAGGAGCGCGTGAACCGCCTTCACGCCAGGATAGGCCAGGGTCAACAGCAGGTAGACCAAAAGCACCACCCGCGCCGCCCGACGGCCGCGCAGGCCGGACCGTGCGTGGAGCACAAGAACGGTCGCAACCATCGCGAACGCGATAACCGACAGCACCGTCTTGTGATCCAGGATCAGCGGTCGGCCGGTTTCCGAAAGCTCCAACACCGTGCCACTGGCGATGCCGACACCGAGGACCACCAGCGCCATCAGCAGCAACTGGAACTGCAGGCGATCAGCATCGGCGACCGCCGGCAGACCGGCACGCCACCCGTCCTCGTTCTTGGCCTTGAGCGCAGCCTCTTTGAGCACCACCGCAAGGCCGGCCACCGCCGCCAGCGTGGCAAGGGCATAGGTCGTCAGCGATACCAGGATATGGATGACCACCCAGGCACTCGGCAACGAGTCGACGACCCCGGCCGGTGTCGGCCTTGCGGTCATCGTCGCAAGCAACGCGACAAGCAGCAGGTAAGGCCCCAGCAGGCAAATCAACCGACCGGCCCAGGGGCGGACCAGCACCGTTCCGGCGTAGACCACCAGCGTCGCCGCCACGCTGATCCACAATGCCGTGCCGAGGCCAGGATCCCAGTGCCCCAGCAACCGGTTTACGCTCCAGCCGATGGCTCCGACGCCGGCAATGAGCACTGCAGCCCACAGTCGCGGGCCGGCGCCCGACTCCGGGCGCAGCGCCATAAGGGCGGCCGGGACGAGAGAGGCAAGCGCCGACAGGTTCAGGGCAAGAGACATGAGCCGATGCCTACACTAAGATCGTTCACCGCTCCAGGGGCGCCAGATGCGAAGGCCTGCCCGGCCACGGACCGACCGACGACGAGGAAATCCAGCACGTGACGACCATCGCGCTGATCGTGGCCGCCGGAAGCGGCGAGCGAGCCGGCGGCGGCTTGCCCAAGCAGTATCGGCCGCTCGGCGGCGTGCCGGTGCTTCGGCATTGCCTGAAGCCGTTTCTGGATCATCCGCGGGTCGACTCGGTCGGGGTGGTGATCGCCGACGGTCATCAGGACCTCTACGCTGCTGCTACCTGCGGGCTGAGGCTGCTTGACCCGGTGATCGGCGGGGCCGAGCGTCAGGACTCGGTGCGGCGCGGGCTGGAGGCCCTTGCCGACCACACGCCCCACATCGTTCTGATTCACGATGCCGCGCGCCCATTCGTGCCGGCGGCGATGATCGACCGGGTGCTCGACGCGCTCTCGGCATCGCCGGCGGCAGTGCCGGTCCTGCCGGTGGTCGATACGCTGAAGCGCGGCCGCGACGGCAAGGTGGCGGAGACCGTGTCGCGCGACGGGCTGTGGCGGGCCCAGACGCCGCAGGGGTTCCGGTATGCCGAGGCGCTTGCAGTTCATCGTGCGGCTGTCGGTACGCCGCCAGCTACCGACGATGCGGCCCTGGCCGAACGGGCCGGTCTTGCAGTCGCATTGGTCGAAGGTTCGGAGGACGCCATGAAGCTGACAACCGGCGATGACCTGGCGCGCGCCGAAGCGCGGTTGACCAACCACCTCGAGACGCGGGTCGGCACCGGGTTCGACGTGCATCGGATCGGCCCCGGGACGTCAATGATTCTCGGAGGGGTCTCGATTCCGAATGATGGAGCGTTGGTCGGTCACTCCGATGCCGACGTTGCCCTGCATGCACTGACCGACGCAATCCTGGGCGCGATGGCCGACGGCGATATCGGCGCGCATTTCCCACCCAGCGACCCGCAGTGGCGCGGCGCGCCGTCGGACCGGTTCCTGGCCGATGCCGTGCGCCGTGTCGTGGCGCGAGGGGGCCGTATCAGCCATCTGGATCTGACGATCATCTGTGAGCGACCCAAGATCGGGCCACACCGCGACACCATCCGGGCGCGCATCGCCGAGATCTGCGGGGTTCACCTGGAGCGCGTGTCGGTCAAGGCGACGACGACCGAGCGGCTCGGCTTCACCGGGCGCCAGGAGGGTGTGGCCGCTCAGGCCGTCGCAACTCTGCTGCTGCCGACTCCGGAGGGCAGTGGTGCGTGATCGCCCTTCCCTTGCCAATCCGCGGATCCTGATCGCAACCGGGCTTGGCAGCGGCTATCTGCCAGGCATGCCCGGCACATGGGGCTCGGCCGTCGCGGTTGCGTTGGCATGGCCGATCGCCGAGTTCGGCGGATCGCTCGCCCTGCTGGCCGCAGCCATGCTGGCGGCCGTCGCCGGAATCCCGGCAATCCGCGCCTATCAGAACCAGAGCGGCCGGGTCGACCCCGGCGCCATCGTGATCGACGAGGTCGCCGGTCAGTGGCTGGCATTGGCCGCCTGCCCGCCGGACCCGCTGTGGTGGCTGGGCGCCTTCCTGGCGTTTCGTGCGCTCGATATCCTGAAACCGCCGCCGGCAAACTGGATCGACCAACGGATGAAGACTGCCGAAGGCGTCATGCTCGACGATCTGGTGGCCGGGTTCTACGCTTTCGCCATCATCCTGCTCGCCCGCTGGGCGATCGCCCCGACCGCCTGAGATTGCCGGAGATCCACATGCTGCCCGTGGCCTTGACCGATGCCGCCTCCGCCCTGATCGACGCCTGCCGGGAGGCCGGGCTGACGATCGCTACCGCGGAATCCTGCACCGGCGGCTTGGTGGCAGGATGCCTGACCGAGGTGCCCGGATCGTCCGACGTCCTTGAGCGCGGCTTCGTGACCTACTCGAACGATGCCAAGACCGAGCAGCTCGGCGTGCCGGCGCCGATGATCAGCCGCCATGGCGCGGTTTCGGAGGAAGTTGCCAAGGCAATGGCGATCGGCGCGCTGGCCCGCTCGCGCGCGCTTCTGACCATCTCGATCACCGGGGTCGCAGGTCCGGGCGGTGGCACGGCAAGCAAACCGGTGGGGCTGGTGCATTTTGCGTCCGCGATGACCGGAGGCATCACGATGACCGAGCGGCACGAGTTCGACGGCAATCGTTCCGACATCCGTCGCGAGGCGGTGCGTACCGCGTTGCGGATGCTGGCCGACCGGATCCCCAGGGAAGTCTATCGTTCGCCGGATTGAACCGGACCTGCCGTTCCGTACAGCGCGTCGGCGCGGGTCTCGAACGCCTGGACCATGCGCCGGACCGCCTCGTTGAAAAACAGGCCGATCACGCTCTGCAGCATCCGGTTCCTGAACTCGAAATCCACGTAGAAATCGATCAGGCAGCCGTCCGGATGCTCGGTGAAGACCCAGTGGTTGTTCAGGTATCGGAACGGGCCCTCGGTATAGGTCACGTCGATCCGTAGATTGTCGGGCTGCGGCTCCACCCGGGAGGTAAAGCGCTCGCGGATCATCTTGTAGCCAATCACCAGGTCGGCGAAGAGCACCCGGCCATCGCGCCGCTTGATGCGCGCACCGATGCACCACGGCAGGAACTCCGGGTAGCGCTCGACGTCGGCGACCAAGTGGAAAAGCTGCTCGGGGCGGTGGTGCACCACCCGCTTCTCAGCGTGCGTCGGCATACCGTGCGCGGTTTCCGTCGGGCTATTCGGCGGCCGGAGCAGCCAACGCATCGGCCTCCGACACCTGCTCGCCGTTCAGACGACGGTCGCGGGCGCTGCGAAGCCGGGCAAAATCGTCACCGGCGAAGTACGACGAGCGGGTCAGCGGCGACGACGACACCATCAGGAAGCCCTTGGCATAGGCAAAACGAGCGTAAGCGTCGAACTCCGCCGGCTCCACGAACCGGTCGACGATGTGATGCTTCGGCGTCGGCTGCAGGTACTGGCCGATGGTCATGAAGTCGACATCGGCGGCCCGCAGATCGTCCATCAGCTGCAGGACCTCCTCGCGCCCCTCGCCTAGGCCGACCATGATGCCAGACTTGGTGAACATCGCCGGATCCAGCTCCTTCACCTGCTGCAGCAGGCGCAGGGAGGCGAAGTACCGCGCACCCGGCCGAACCTCGCCGTACAGGCGCGGCACGGTCTCGAGGTTGTGATTGAAGACATCCGGCCTGGCGCCGACGACCATGGCCAGCGCGTCCTTCTTGCGCAGGAAGTCTGGCGTCAGAACCTCGATGGTGGTCCGTGGGGAGGCCCGGCGGATGCGCAGGATGGTCTCCGCGAAATGCCCGGCCCCACCGTCATCCAGATCGTCGCGGTCAACCGAGGTGATCACGACGTGGCTGAGGCCAAGCTTGGCAACCGACTGCGCCACGTTCTCCGGCTCGTGCGGATCGAGCTGGTCGGGACGCCCGGTCGCGACGTTACAGAACGAACAGGCTCGCGTGCACACCGAGCCCAGGATCATCATGGTGGCGTGCTTCTTCGACCAGCACTCGCCGATGTTCGGGCAGGCAGCTTCCTCGCACACGGTGTGCAGGTTGTGCTCGCGCATGATGCGCCGGGTCTCGTGATAGGTCGCCGAGGTCGGCGCCTTCACCCGGATCCAGGCCGGCTTGCGCTTCTGCACCGGGTTGTCCGGGCGGTGCGCCTTCTCGGGATGGCGCACGCGCTCGGGCTGAGCGCCGACACTATCGTGTGTCGTCGTCGCCACGGGGCTCGTCTCGCTCATCAACAATCCTTTCGCGGTCGCGGAATGGACCGCCTCAGAAGTGGATGGCCCGGCCGTACGCGTCAAGCACCGACTCGTGCATCATTTCCGACAGGGTCGGGTGCGGGAACACCGCATGCATCAGCTCGGCCTCGGTGGTCTCCAGGGTCATGGCCACGCCGTAGCCCTGGATCAGCTCCGTCACTTCGGCGCCGATCATGTGGGCGCCCAGCAACTCGCCGGTCTTCTTGTCGAACACGGTCTTGACCATGCCGTCGGGTTCGCCGAGCGCGATCGCCTTGCCGTTGCCGACGAACGGGAACCGACCGACCCGGATGTCGTAGCCGGCGGCCTTGGCCTTCGCCTCGCTCAGCCCGACGCTGGCGATCTGAGGGCGGCAGTAGGTGCAGCCCGGGATCTTGCGCACGTCCAGCGGGTGCAGGCCCTTCACGCCGGCGATCCGCTCGACGCAGATCACACCCTCGTGGCTGGCCTTATGGGCGAGCCACGGCGGGCCGGCAATGTCGCCAATCGCAAAGACGCCGGGTTCACCGGTCTCCATCCATTCGTTGATCACCACGTGGGTCTTCTCGACCTTCACCTTGGTGCCTTCCAGGCCGATGTCCTCGACGTTGCCGACGATGCCAACCGCCAGGATGACCTTCTCGACCTCGATGGTCTCGGACTTGCCGCCAACCTCGATGGTCGCCTTGGCACCCTTGCCGGCCTTCTCGAGCTTGCTGATCTTGACGCCGGTCTTGATCGTCATGCCCTGCTTGGCGAACTGCTTCAGTGCGATCGCCGAGATCTCCTCGTCCTCCGCCGGCAGGATGCGGTCCAGGACTTCGAGGACGGTGACGGAGCAGCCCATGTCGTGGTGGAAGCTGGCGAACTCCATGCCGATCGCGCCGGAACCAATGACCAGCAGGCTTTTGGGCATGCTGTCCGGAACCATCGCCTCCTTGTAGGTCACGATGGTCTTGCCGTCCGGCTCCATGCCCGGCAGCGTCCGCGCCCGGGCGCCGGTGGCAAGGATCACGTTCTTCGCCGTGTAGCTGCCGACAGGCTTTCCGTCCTTGCTGACGTCGATCTTGCGCAGCCCGCCCTGGGTGCCTGCCAGCTTGCCGTGGCCATCGACGACCGTGACCTTGTTCTTCTTCAACAGGTGCGCGACGCCGCCGGACAGCTGCTTGGCGACCTTTCGTGACCGCTGAACCACTTTGTTAAGATCGTACGATATGTCTTTGGCAGAAAAGCCATAAGCATCAAGGTTGTGCAGGATGTGCGAGACCTCGGACGAGCGCAGCAGCGCCTTGGTCGGGATGCAGCCCCAGTTGAGGCAGATGCCCCCCAGGTGCTCCCGCTCGATAACCGCGGCCTTCATGCCGAGTTGGGCTGCGCGGATCGCCGCGACGTACCCGCCCGGGCCGCCTCCGACGACGATGACGTCGAATTGGGTTTCGGCCATTGCGGTCCCTCCCCGATCTCAGAGCAGCATGGTGAGCGGGTCTTCGACCAGCTTCTTGAAGGCGGCCAGGAACTGCGCACCGATGGCGCCGTCCACCACCCGGTGATCGACCGACAGCGTGCAACTCATCACCGTAGCGATGGCGAGAGCACCGTCCTTGACCACCGCGCGCTGCTCGCCGGCGCCGACCGCCAGGATGGCGCCCTGGGGCGGGTTGATGACCGCGGCGAAGTCCTTGATGCCGAACATGCCGAGGTTCGAGATCGAGAAGGTCCCGCCCTGGAACTCCTCCGGCTTCAGCTTGCGATCGCGCGCCCGGGTCGCCAGGTCCTTCATCTCCGCGGAGATTTGCTTCAGGCCTTTGGAGCCCGCATCCCTGATGACCGGCGTGATCAGGCCATCGTCAATCGCGACCGCGACCGAGATGTCGACCTGCTTGTAGATCCGGATCGCTTTTTCGGTCCACGAGGCGTTGGCCGCCGGGACCTTCTTCAGCGCCAGGGCCGCCGCACGGATCACCAGGTCGTTGACCGACAGCTTGAAGTCGTCGCCCTTGGCGTTCAGGTCTTTGCGGACCTTCAGCAGTTCGTCGATCTCGCAGTCGATCGTCAGGTAGAAGTGCGGCGCGAATTGCTTGGACTCGGTCAGGCGCTTGGCGATGACCTTGCGCATGCCGGAGTTCGGGGTCTCTTCGTAGTCGGGCATACCCGGCACGTCGGCCGACGGAGCCTGGCCGAGCGAAGGCGCAGCAGCTGCAGGGGCCGGAGCCGCTGTCGCTGCGGCCTTCTTCGGGGCACCGCCAGAGACCGCAGCCTCGATGTCGGCCTTCACGATCCGGCCGTTCGGCCCGGAACCCTTGACGGCTCCCAGATCGATCCCGGCCTGCTCGGCCATCCGCTTTGCCAGCGGGCTGGCGAACACCCGGTCGCCGGAAGCCTTGGGAGCCGGCGCGGCTGGCGCTTCGGCCTTTGCCGGTTCGGCCTTGGCGGCGGATTGCGGAGCAGCTGCCTCGGCCGCCGGTGCGGGCTTCGGCGCTGGCGCGTGACCTCCATCGGAGGGAATATCGCCGGCGCTCTCGCCCTCTTCCAGCAACCAGGCGATGACCGCGTTGACCGCCACGCCCTCGGTGCCTTCGGCTACGACGATCTTGCCGATCTTGCCCTCTTCGACCGCCTCGACCTCCATGGTGGCCTTGTCGGTCTCGATTTCGGCAATCACGTCACCGGCGCTGATCGTGTCGCCTTCCTTGACGTGCCACTTGGCGAGGTTGCCCTCGCTCATGGTGGGCGACAAAGCCGGCATCAGGATGGAAATCGGCATGGTTCCGGCTCTCCCTTACGAGCGGTAGCAGACCGCCTTGACCGCCTGGACGATGTTGTCCACCTGCGGCAGGGCCAGCTTTTCGAGGTTGGCGGCGTAGGGCATCGGCACGTCGGCGCCGGCGACCCGGGCAACCGGCGCATCCAGATAGTCGAACGCGTGCTCCATCATCAGTGCCGAGATCTCCGACCCGATGCCGGAGAATGCCCAGCCTTCCTCGGTCGTCACCAGTCGGTTGGTCTTCTTGACCGACGTCACGAGCGTCTCGATATCCAGCGGGCGAATGGTACGCAGGTCGATGACCTCGGCCTCAATGCCCTCCTCGGCCAGCTTCTCGGCGGCTTCCAGGGCCTTGCCGACCATGATCGAGAACGCCGTGATGGTGACGTCCTTGCCCGAACGCACGATCTTTGCCTTGCCGATCGGCAACACGAAGTCGGGGTCGGTCGGGACATCGAACGACTGCCCGTACAGAACCTCGTTCTCCAGGAAGATGATTGGGTTCGGATCGCGGATCGCGGCCTTCAGCAGGCCCTTCGCATCGGCGGCCGACCACGGTGCTATCACCTTCAAGCCCGGGCAATGCGCGTACCAGCTCGCGTAGCATTGCGAGTGCTGGGCGGCCACGCGGGAGGCGGCGCCGTTCGGGCCGCGGAACACGATCGGGCACCCCATCTGGCCGCCCGACATGTACAGCGTCTTGGCTGCCGAGTTGATGATCTGGTCGATCGCCTGCATGGCGAAGTTGAAGGTCATGAACTCGACCACCGGCTTCAGCTTGCCGAACGCCGCGCCGACTGCCATGCCGGCGAAGCCGTGCTCGGTGATCGGCGTGTCGATCACCCGCTTGGCGCCGAACTCAGCCAGCAGGCCCTGCGTCACTTTATAGGCGCCCTGGTACTCGGCCACTTCCTCGCCCATGACGAAGACTTCGTCGTCGCCGCGCATCTCCTCGGCCATGGCGTCGCGCAGGGCCTCGCGCACGGTCTGGCGCTGGGTGTCCTTGAAGAACCTGTCTTCATCGATGCTCGGAACCGGCACACGCACCGAGGTGTGGGCCGGTGCACCTGGCAGGGAGGGCGCCTCCGGGGCGCCTTCGGGTCCCACCCCGCTGCTGGCGCTTTGCGCGCCCTGCTCGGGAGCGGACGGTTCCGAAGCAGCAGCGCCGTCCTCGGGTATGTCGCCAGCGCTCTCGCCCTCGTCGAGCAGGTAGGCGATCACGGCGTTCACCGCCACGCCTTCGGTGCCTTCGGAGATTACGATCTTGCCGATCGTCCCCTCGTCGACCGCCTCGACTTCCATTGTCGCCTTGTCGGTCTCAATCTCGGCGATCACGTCGCCGGCTTTGACCGTGTCGCCCTGCTTGACGTGCCACTTGGCCAGATTGCCTTCGGTCATCGTCGGCGACAAGGCCGGCATAAGTACGGGTGTCGGCATGCGTTTTCCCCTCGTGCGGGCGCCGCGGGCCGCGGCCGCTCCGGCGTCAGGCCTCTACGAGAATGTCCGTCCAGAGCTCGGCAACATCCGGCTCGGGGCTCTGCTGGGCGAAATCAGCGGCGTCGGTCACCAAGTCCTTCACCTCGCGATCAACCTTCTTCAAGGTCTCCTCGTCGACCTTGCGCTCGATCAACACGCGCCGCAGGGAGTCGATCGGATCGTGCTCCTGGCGCATCTTGTTGACCTCCTCCTTGCTCCGGTACTTGGCCGGGTCGGACATGGAGTGGCCGCGATAGCGGTAGGTCTTCATTTCCAGGATATACGGACCCTTGCCTGCGCGGCAGTACGCAACGGCCTTGTCGCCGGCCGCCTTGACTGCCGTCACGCTCATCCCGTCGATTTCCTCGCCCGGGATGCCGTAGGCGTGCCCACGCTCGGCCAGGGACGGCCCCGCGGCAGCGCGGGTCACCGAAGTACCCATGCCGTACTTGTTGTTCTCGATGATGAAGATCACCGGCAGTTTCCAGAGAGCCGCCATGTTGAAGCTCTCGTACACCTGCCCCTGGTTGACGGCACCATCGCCCATGTAGGTCAGCGAGACCCGGTCGGTGCCACGGTAGCGGTGGTTGAAGGCGAGCCCGGTGCCGATCGGAACCTGCGCACCGACGATGCCGTGCCCGCCGAAGAAGTTCTTCTCCCGGCTGAACATGTGCATCGAGCCGCCCTTGCCTCGGGAATACCCCCCGATCCGACCGGTCAGCTCCGCCATCACGCCGCGTGCTTCCATGCCGGTCGCCAGCATATGGCCGTGGTCGCGGTACGAGGTCACGACCGTGTCACCCTCGCCGATCGCGGCCTGCATGCCGACGACGACGGCTTCCTGGCCAATGTACAGGTGGCAGAACCCGCCAATCAGGCCCATGCCGTACAATTGGCCGGCCTTCTCCTCAAAGCGGCGGATGACCAGCATGTCGCGGTAGTACTCGACAAGCTGTTCGACCGATGGCTCGGACGACGTTGATTTTTTGGTGGAGCGGGTCGAGCGAGCCGCCGCGGCCTTGCTCCGGCCCGACTGGCTCGAGGTCGACTTTTTGGTTGCCGCACCTGCCATGAGAGTCCCCCTGCGCATCGTCTGCGGACGGCACGATGCAATCGCACCGTACCTACCCGTAAACAATTAGGGGAAGACCCTGGTTATTGCAAGAGCGCTAAGCGTTTGCGCTGCAACGCAAAAATGTCAATTAACTGAATTTAAGTTAATTGGCTGAAATCGTTCGGCGAACACTCGTCAGACCGGCAAGCCGGGCGGTCGGAACGGTCGCAGCACCCATGATTAGCCCGTCCGACGGCACGAAACCCAACACCAAGCGCGCACGTTCTTCCAACAGGTCCGCGTCAAGACTGTCGGGCCGGAGCATCGCAACACGCTTTTCGAAAGCAGCCTGCTCGCGGGACAACCGATCGCGGACGACGCGGGCCTCGGCAACCTCGCCGTCAAGGCGCTGCCAAGCCCGGATGCCTCGGTCGCCTTCCACTGCATGGTACGCAAAGTACGCAACAAGCAGAGACCCGATCAGTGGCCCGACGACGTGTCGAGCACGGCGCTTGAGCTCGGGGATCAGGGTCATGGCGTCCTCCACGTCGGCGACACTCGAATTGAATCATGACGCCACGGGTCGAACAACGTGAACGAATCGCGAATCTTTCCTAATAATTCACCAATAAACTCAGCCTGTTGCCAAAAGGACTCAGCCGTGTTCGGCGTTCGCCCTGTCAAGCGCACGCTCGCGCCAGGCATTCAGTGTCAGGGCGACGGTCACGGCATTCCCTGGCATGTGAGCCGGCTCCAGTCCGATCGGGAGCGACCGTCCCCGGCCACTCAGGAACCGGTTCAACCGAACCAGGAGGCCTCGGTCACCCTCGGCGTCGTAGACCACGTATGTCTGACGCATACCGCGTCCGGGCAGCATAGTGGCCAGCACGAAATCCGACACTTCGGTCCAGCGGTGCTGCCGGGTGTGGAACATGCTGCGCACGACAAAGCCTTCCTCGAACAGCTCAACGCGTCGCCGTCCCCCGAACGTCGCCAGGCCAGGAAGAACGATACCGGCAACCAGCCCCAACAACGCGATCGACCAGCCAAGCTCAGGCTTCGGCGGCTGGCCCAGGGCCATCGACAGCCCGAGACCGGCAACCGTGAAGAACAGCCCGGCCTGAACCACGGCGCGCCAGATCGGCTGCCCAAAGCTATTGATGCCAAGCAGGGTCCGCGGGTCGATCGGCTGCGGCTCGGCAGAATCGCTCTGTGCGCGGCTCACTCGGCTAACGGCGCCAGGGATGACCGCCCGGCATAGCGCCCGGCGGCGCCCAGGGCCTCCTCGATGCGGAGCAACTGGTTGTACTTCGCGGTACGGTCGGATCGGGACAGCGATCCGGTCTTGATCTGACCGGCGTTGGTCGCAACCGCCAGATCGGCGATCGTCGCATCCTCGGTCTCGCCGGAGCGGTGCGACATCACCGTGCCGAAGCGCGCGCGCTGGGCCATTGAAACGGTTTCGAGCGTCTCGGAGAGCGTGCCTATCTGGTTGACCTTCACCAGGATGGCGTTGCCGGACTTCTCGGCAATGCCACGCTTCAACCGCTTGGAATTGGTCACGAACAGATCGTCGCCGACGATCTGCACCTTGGAGCCTAGTTCCGCGGTCAGGGCCTTGAAGCCATCCCAGTCATCCTCGCTCAGCGCATCCTCGATCGACACGATCGGATAGCGCGCAGCCAGGTCGGCATAGAGCTTGATCATGCCGGCCGCATCCAACGTCTTGCCCTCACCTTCCAGGACGTACTTTCCGTTCTTGAAGAACTCGGTGGAAGCCGGGTCGAGGGCGATCATGACATCTTCACCCGGCCGGTACCCGGCCGCCTCGATCGCTTTCACGACGGCGGCCAGCGCCTCGTCAGCGCTTTTCATGTCCGGCGCGAACCCACCTTCGTCACCGACATTGGTGTTGTGGCCGGCGGCCGACAGTTGCTTGCGCAGGGAGTGGAATATCTCCGATCCGGCCCGCAGCGCTTCCCTGAATGTCGGGAACGCCACCGGCATGATCATGAATTCCTGGAAGTCGATCGGGTTGTCCGCGTGGGCACCGCCGTTGATGATGTTCATCATCGGCGTCGGCAGCACGTGAGCGTACGCTCCGCCAACGTAGCGCCACAATGGCAACCCCATTTCGTCGGCCTGGGCCTTGGCGACGGCCATCGACACGCCGAGCAGCGCGTTGGCGCCGAGCCGGCTCTTGTTCTCGGTCCCGTCCAACTCGAGCAGCGCACGGTCGATCAGGAGTTGCTCGGCGGCATCGCGCCCAGACAGCGCATCGAAGATCTCGCCGTTTACGGCGTCGACTGCCTGCTGGACCCCCTTGCCTCCGTAGCGGTTGGCATCGCCGTCCCGTTTCTCGACCGCCTCATAGGCACCGGTAGACGCCCCGGACGGTACCCCTGCCCGGCCGAAGGCGCCGGTTTCGAGGGTAACGTCGACCTCCACCGTCGGATTGCCGCGGCTATCCAGTATCTCGCGGGCGGTGATGTCGATGATCGCGCTCATGGGCGGGCTCCTGAGGACCGAAACGGTGCGGGAGAAATAGCGCCCGACCGCTGGAGGTTCAATTGATTTGCCGTCTAGACTGATCAGACAACGTTTGCGATCGCGAGTAGCTCCATGCCCGAGAAGCCAAAACCGCCGGCGTTCGAGGCGATGACCGTCGCCCCCCATGTGGGGAACGCCTATCCGGCGGCCTTCGCCGGTCCTTCGTCGGAGCGGATCAAGCGTCGCCTCAGCGACCATGGCGGGCTGACGCATTTTGGCGTGAACCACGTAATCTTGCCGCCGCGCTGCCAGTCTTCGGTGCGACACTGGCATACCCGTGAGGACGAGTTCGTGATGGTGCTGACCGGGACCGTCACACTGGTCACCGATGCCGGCGAACAGACCCTCGGCCCCGGTATGTGCGCAGCGTTCCCCGCCGGCCGACCCGATGGCCACGCCCTGCTGAACCGGACGGATACCGAGGCTACGTACCTTGAAGTCGGCGGCCGCGTCGACGGTGACGAGGTCGACTATCCGGACGTCGACATGCAGGTCCGGTGGATAGACGGCGACTACGTGTTCGTGCGCCGCAGCGACGGTACGCCCTACTGATCCGTCAGGCCGCCGACAACACCGTCTCTGCCTGACGTTCAGCGTCCAGGGCTGCTTCCGGCGCACCATCCGCCCTGAGGGCGGCAGCGTAATTGCGCCAGCTCCAGGCGCTGCGTGGCTTCAGCGCTGTGCGCTCGGCCAACAGCCGCCGGGCGATCCTGGGTCTGGCCTTTACGGCGGCGGCGATCAGGACCTCCTCGAACAGATCGCGCTGAGCGTGGCTGCCACCCATGCAGTAGAGGTCGTATCGGATCGGCAGCAGTGCATCGACCGCTGTTCCAGCATCGCCCCTGGCGAACGCTGCAAGTGCGGCCGCGGTACCAACCCCGACCCGCGCCGACACCCTGCCTTGGGCCACGGCAGAGTTTGCATAACCTTCGAGCTGTGCAGCCATCCGCGCTGCCGCCTCGGTCTCTCCGCTCTTGAGCAACGCGATGAGGTAGTGCAGCGATACGAAGATCAGTTCGCGGTCGTCGACATGGCGCATCGAGACCTCGGCCAAGCCCTTCCATCGATCACCGACATCGACGCCGTACATTTCCAGCCGCCACAGCAGCGACGCGGCGTTGCAGACGTCCAGGTACATGTCGCTGGCAATGTCCGACGCGACATAGTCGTCGTAAATCGACAGCACCTGTTCGAACTCGTGGCGTTCCAGATGGTACAATGCGCGGTGCCAGTACAGGTGGAAGCGAAAATTGTTGGTGGTCGACCAGTCCGCCTCGTGCCGGTTCACCCAGGCGATACCCTCGGAGTGCCGACCCTGCATCTCCATGACATGGGCCACCGCATGTACCGACCAGGCGTCCTTCGGATTGCGCTCGACTGCCATGCGGCCGAAGCGCTCGCCGCGGGCGTAATCGCCGGATTCCTCGAGCGCGAAACCGTACATGCCGTGGACGTAGCCGATATCGGGATCCGCATCGGTCCATTGCGGCAGAACGCGCGCCACGCTGTCACGCATCTTGCGCGCCTCACCGGCATAGAAATGGTTGAAGTGCGCCAGGCGCAGCGCGAACACGTCCTTGGGATGGTCCAGCAGGATGGCTTCCCAGGTGTCCGTGGTCCGATCGAGGTCGTCGGCGCACCACGCACGCAGCGCTTCCAGGTGCAGATGCTCGCGGTCGGTGGCGTCGGCTGACTCGAACAGCCGTTCCGCCTCGACGAGGCTCTTGCGTGCCCGTTCCGACATGGCGGCACTGCCGAACAGCTTGAAGAAATATCCCTTGGCGACGTGGGCCAGCGGCATGTCGCGGTCGTCGGCCAGCAGCGCCTTCAATTGGTCGCCGATGTCACGTCCGAAGCCGAGATAGGCGCTGACAAGGTCGTCGAACCGCACCGCCGAGTCGGGGTGATTGGTGGTGTAGGCGAGGCCGTAACGGCCGGCGGTGCGCGCCATGCGGCACCCTCCCATGAATCGATGCGCGGGACCCGGATTGTCAGTCGATCGCGACTGGATGGGCCTTGGCGATCCTATCGAAGGCGACAAAGGTGTCCAGGAGGGCAGGCAGATCGGCAAGCCGCACCATGTTCGGTCCGTCGGACGGCGCGTTGTCCGGATCGGGGTGGCACTCCATGAAGACCGCAGCCGCACCCACCGCCAACGCGGCACGCGCCAGTACCGGAGCGAACTCGCGCTGGCCGCCGCTCGAGGTTCCCTTGCCGCCGGGCTGAGCGACGGAATGGGTGGCGTCGAACACGACCGGGTATCCGGTCTTCGCCATCTCCGGCAGGCTGCGCATGTCCGAGACCAGGGTGTTGTAGCCGAAGCTGACGCCCCGCTCGGTCAACAGGATCCGACGGTTGCCGGTCGAGGCGACCTTGTCGGCAACGTTCTTCATTTCCCACGGCGCCAGGAACTGGCCCTTCTTGACGTTGACCACCTTCCCGGTCGAACCGGCCGCGAGCAGCAGGTCGGTCTGCCGGCACAGGAACGCCGGTATCTGCAGCACGTCGACGTGCTCGGCCGCGACCGCACATTGCGGCGGCTCGTGCACGTCGGTCAGCACCGGGCAACCAAAACGCTCGCGCACATCGGCCAGGATCTGCAGCCCGGCTGCCATGCCGATCCCGCGCTGGCCTGCCACGCTGGTCCGGTTGGCCTTGTCGTAGGACGATTTGTAGATCAGCGGAACACCCGCCTTGCCGCAGAGCGCCACCAGGATCTCCGCGACTTCCATCGCGTGATCGCGGCTCTCGATCTGACACGGCCCGGCAATCAGCGTAAACGGATGATCGTTGGCGATCGTGATGCTGCCCACGGTGACGGGCTTGATTGTGGTCATGGCGTCACACCAGCCGGGACTGTTCGACCGCCGCCTCGACGAAGCTGGTGAACAGCGGATGCGGATCGAACGGCTTGGACTTCAGCTCCGGGTGGAACTGCACGCCAACGAACCAGGGGTGGTTCGGCAACTCCACGATCTCCGGCAGCACGCCGTCCGGGGACATGCCGGAGAACACCAGGCCGGTGCCTTGCAGGGCATTGCGGTAGTTGATGTTCACCTCGTAGCGATGCCGATGCCGTTCGAAAATGCGATCGGACGCGTAGGCTTGGTGAACCTTCGAGCCAGGTGTCAGCTGGCATTCATAGGCGCCCAGCCGCATGGTGCCGCCGAGGTCACTGTCCGAAGATCGGGTCTCGCGGGTATTGCCGCGACTCCACTCCGTCAGCAGACCGACGATCGGTTCCGCGCACGGACCGAATTCGGTCGATCCGGCGCCTTTGATGTCGGCCATGTTCCGCGCCACTTCGATGCACGCCATCTGCATGCCGAAGCAGATTCCGAAATACGGTATGCGATGCTCGCGCGCAAAGGTCACCGCGGCGATCTTGCCTTCCGAGCCGCGCTCGCCGAATCCACCGGGAACCAGGATGCCGTGCACATCCTCAAGCCGCAGGAGAGCCTCGGTCTCGGTCTCGAAGATCTCGGAGTCGATCCACTCCAACTCGACCTTGACGTTGTTGGCGATGCCGCCGTGGGTCAGCGCTTCGGCCAGGGATTTGTAGCTGTCGAGCAGGCTCGTGTACTTGCCGACCACTGCGATCCGGACCTTGCCTTCGGGATTCTCGACCCGGTAGAGAATATCGGTCCAGCGAGTCAGGGTCGGCTCCGCCTCGCTCGCCAACATTCCGAAATGCCGCAGCACTTCGACGTCGAGCCCTTCCTGATGGTAGCTCAGCGGAACCTTGTAGATCGACGAGACGTCGAGTGCCGGAATCACTGCTTCGGGCCGTATGTTGCAGAACAGTCCGATCTTGCGGCGCTGCTCGACCGGGATCTCACGATCCGAGCGGCACAGCAGGATGTCCGGCTGAATGCCGACGCTCTGCAGTTCCTTGACCGAGTGCTGGGTTGGCTTGGTCTTCAGCTCACCGGCCGCCGGGATGTAGGGTACCAGCGTCAGGTGCATGAACAACGACCGCTCGCGGCCCAGTTCGTTGCCGAGCTGGCGGATGGCCTCCAGGAACGGCAGGCCCTCGATGTCGCCCACCGTACCGCCGATCTCGCACAGCACGAAATCCTCGTCCTCAAGGTCGCCGCGGGCGAACTCCTTGATGGCGTCGGTCACGTGCGGAATCACCTGGATGGTGGCGCCCAGATAGTCGCCACGTCGCTCCCGAGTGATCACATCCATGTAGATCTGGCCGGTGGTCACATTGTCGCTGCGTTTCGCAGCCACGCCGGTGAACCGCTCATAGTGCCCCAAGTCGAGGTCGGTCTCGGCGCCGTCATCGGTCACATACACCTCGCCGTGCTGATACGGGCTCATCGTGCCCGGATCGACGTTGAGGTAGGGATCGAGCTTGCGAAGGCGGACCTTGTACCCGCGCGCCTGGAGGAGCGCGCCGAGGGCTGCGGAAGCCAGCCCCTTGCCAAGGGAGGAGACCACGCCGCCGGTGATGAAGATGAACCGCGTCATGGACCCCCCTTATACCGGAACGACCGAAGTCGAGGCATTCTTTGTCACACTATTCCCCGCTCCGACAGACGTACGCCTGTCGGATTCAAAAATATCTAATGATGTCCGTCGCTTACTGTGAGACCGGCGCGGCCGGTTCTGTCTTGGCAGGTGCGGTATCAACCGCCGCCGGACGGTCCACGATGGATTTGGTACCGGTGTTTCCGGCGAGAATCGCGAGCAGGATGCTGGTGCTCATGAAGCATGCCGCCAGAATCGCGGTGGTCCGTGTCAGCAAATTCGCGGTACCGCGCGCCGACATGAACGATCCCATGCCGCCGCCACCTCCGCCGCCGATACCGAGCCCGCCGCCTTCGCTACGCTGCAGCAGCACTACGATGACCAGGGCCAGCGCGATCATCAGGTGAATGGTCAGAACGATCGCCGTCATGTCGATCCTTGCAATGGTCTCTGTCCGCGTCTGGACGGCGCGGGTTTTAACGCCAACCGGCCGGCTTGGCCAGTCTTGAGGTCATTCGTTCAAACCGACCGGGCGATTGCCAGGAAATCCGCGGTCTTCAGGCTTGCGCCACCAACGAGCGCTCCGTCGACATTCGCCACCGCCAGCAACTCAACGGCGTTCGACGGCTTCACCGAACCGCCATACAGAATTCGCACAGCCGCCGCATCCGGAGTCTTTGCCGCCAGTACGCCTCGGATATGGGCATGAACAGCCGCGACGTCATCCACCGTTGGCGTACGACCGGTTCCGATGGCCCACACGGGCTCGTAGGCCACCACAAGGGTCGCACCATCCAAACCGTCCGGCACCGAATCGACAACCTGGCGCCCGACGATGTCCAATGTCGTTCCGGCATCGCGCTGGGCTTCGGTCTCGCCGACGCAGACAATCGGGACCAGCCCGGCGGCCCGCGCCGCCTCGGCCTTTGCCCGGACAATGGTATCGGTTTCACCGTGATCGGCGCGTCGCTCCGAATGACCAACGATCACATAGGTGCAGCCGAGATCACTCAGCATCGGTGCCGAGACGTCGCCGGTATGGGCGCCGCTGGCGGCGGTATGGCAATCCTGGCCGCCAAGCGCCACCGGACTGCCGGCCAGTTCATCCGCCACAGCCAGCAGGTATGGCGCCGGCGGGCACACGACCATCTCGAACGCCGAGGCACTGGCGACCGCTCCCGCCAGTTCGCGGGCCAACGCGGTGCCGGCGGCCCGGTCGAGGTTCATTTTCCAGTTACCGGCGATCAAGGGTCTCGTCGTCATGCTACATCTCCTGGTGCGCAGGCCGACCGGCTCTACCACGGCATCGGATCGACGCCAACACGGTCGGCTTGAGACCCTCGGAATCCTTTGTCTTTCCGGGGATTCGGCGGTTGCCGCGTCGAGGCGTGCTCCCTATGATGCCGCGCCTCGATGCCGGCGGCGGCACCGATAGCGTTTCATCGATACAAGGCCTTTTTACGCGATGCTCCAGTTCATTCGTTCCAAGGTAACATCGATCTTCGTCAAAATTCTTTTCGTGATGCTGATTGTCAGCTTCGCGATCTGGGGCATCGGCGATGTGTTCTTCGGCAATCCCGCTGGCAAGGTGGCCATCTCGGTGGGCGACGAGACCCGGATCACCACCCAGGAAGTCGCGGGCGAGTTCGAGAATGCCCGACGCAGCATCGGTGTGCCGCTGACGGTCGAGCAGGCAATTCAGCTCGGGATGCTCGATCAGGTCATGAACAACATGGTGACCGAAGGGCTGATGATCGAGGCAACCCGGTCACTGGACCTGTCGGTTGGAACCGATCGTGTCGCTGAGTTCGTCCGGTCTCGCTTCACCGACCAGACCGGGCAGTTCGACCGGGCGCGCTATCAGACCACCCTGGCCAACAACGGATGGTCGGAGGAAGAGTTCATCCACCGGCTTCGTCAGGACTTTGCGCGCAGGCAACTTATCGATGCGCTGACATCCGCCGACGCGGCGCCCAAGTCGGTCGTCGACCGGGTGTTTGCATACCGTCAGGAACGTCGTGTCGCCGAGGTGGTCGCGATTCCCGCCGCGGCCGTCCCGGAACCGGCAGCACCGGACGATTCAACACTCAACAGCTACTTCGAGAGCAACAAGTCCGCTTACGAGGAGCCGGAGTACCGGTCGGTGTCCTGGGCCCAGGTCTCGCCGGCGACGGTCGCCAAGACGCTTGATATTCCAGAAGGCGATGTTCGGGCGGCCTATGACGAGCGGGCCGATCAACTGGCAAAGCCGGAACGGCGAGAGATTCAGCAGATCCTCTTCGACACCGAGGATGCGGCCAAGGCGGCACACACCCGCATCGCTGGTGGTGAAGATTTCGCGGCTGTCGCCAAGGACACAACCGGCGCGGACGAGGCAGCGCTCGATCTCGGTGCGCTGGCCCGCGATGGGCTGCCTGCCGGAACGGCCGATGCCGTGTTCACTCTTGCGCAAGATGCGGTCAGCGAACCGGTCAAGAGCGACTTCGGCTGGCATCTGTTCAAGGTTCGATCGATCCAGCCGGGCACCACGGTCACCTACGAGCAGGCCAAGGACCAGATCCGCGACGAGTTGGCGCGCGATCGGGCCCTCGACGTGGTTTATGAGACGGCGAACAAGCTGGAAGATGCGCTGGCCGGTGGCGCCACCCTTGAGGAGGCGGCCAAGTCGCTGGATCTTCCGGTGCTCAGCGTCGCCGGGCTATCGCGGACCGGACCTCAGAAAGCCGGCGAGAAGGCCATGGATTTGCCGGGCGGGCGTTTCCTCGAACTCGCCTTCGATACGCCCAAAGGACAGCAGAGCGGCCTCGGCGAAGGACAGGACGGCCAGTTCTTCGTGTTGCGGGTGAATGACATTGCCGCGCCCCGCGTTCCGTCGCTGGACGAAGTGCGCGACCGGGTGCTGGCTGACTGGACGTCGGAGCGTCGGCTGGAAATTGCCGAGGAGCGCGCGGATGCCCTGGCGGAGAAGGTGCGCGGCGGAGGTTCGCTCGCCGACCTGGCTGCGGCCGAGGGAATGCCGACCGCCGAACTGCCTGCGCTTACCCGGTCCACACGCAACCCACCACCGGGCTTTCCGAACACCCTGCCCGCCACCCTGTTTGGCATCAAGGATGTCGGCGGCGTGGCCGTGACGGCCGATGACACGCAGGCGGCGGTGGTACGGCTGGTGCGCATCGAACCCGCCGACGCCGCGGCGCAGGCCAACGTCCGCAACGCCATCGCGACCCAGATCCAGCAAGCCGCGGAGTCGGACCTGGTCGAACTGCTGCTGGCCGATCTGCGGAATCGGTTCGAGGTCGTCGAGAACAAGGGCAGTGTTCTGCGCCTTTACGAGACCGCGCAATGACACCCCGGCCCGGCTACGACCGCTTCGTCGAACGCTACGAGGCCGGTCAGCCCCAGGTTGTCTGGACCACGCTGGTAGCGGACCTGGAAACCCCGGTCTCGGCCATGCTGAAGCTGGCGGATGGCCGTGCCAACGCCTTCCTCCTTGAGTCGGTCGAAGGCGGTGCGGTACGCGGCCGCTATTCGGTCATCGGCATGAAGCCGGACCTGATCTGGCGTTTCTACAAGCAGAAGGCCGAGATCAACCGTAACGCTCGCGTCGAGCCGGAGGCTTTCGAGCCGGTCGATGTCGAGCCTCTGGTGTCGCTGCGGGCCTTGATCGCCGAGAGCCGGATCGAGCTACCCGAAGGCCTGCCGCCGATGGCCGCCGGGCTGTTCGGCTATATGGGCTATGATGCCATTCGCCTGTTCGAGAACATCCCGGACAACAATCCCGACACGCTGAACATCTGGGACGGCCTGTTCCTGCGACCGACACTGGTGTGCATCTTCGATCGGCTCGAAGACGTCATGACCGCGGTGACACCCGTCCGGCCGCAGCCGGGTGTATCTGCGGCGGCCGCCTGGGGCGATGCCCGCGTCCGGCTGGCGGATCTGGTCGCTGACTTCGAGCGCTCCCTGCCCTACCGCCGGGAAGGCGGCACGGCCGTCGACCCGTTGCCTGCCCCGGTGTCTAACACTGGACGTGACGCGTATCACGCCATGGTCCGCAAGGCCGTTGAGTACATCCACGCCGGCGACGCCTTCCAGGTCGTGCCTTCGCACCGGCTTGCGGTGCCGTTCCAGCTTCCTCCCTTTGCGCTGTACCGCTCGCTGCGCCGGCTGAATCCCTCGCCATTCCTGTTCTACTTCGACTTCGGCGGTTACGCGGTGGTCGGCTCAAGCCCGGAAATCCTGGTTCGGCTGCGCGACGACGTGGTTACGATCCGGCCGCTCGCCGGGACCCGCCGCCGCGGCGCCAACCCCGATGAGGACCGCGCCCTGGCCGCCGAACTGCTGGCGGACCCCAAGGAGCGGGCCGAGCATCTGATGCTGCTGGATCTCGGCCGCAACGATGTCGGCCGGGTGAGCGCCATCGGGTCGGTTTCGGTCAAGGAGCAGTTCACGATCGAGCAGTACAGCCATGTGATGCACATCGCCAGCCACGTCGAAGGCAAGCTCGCGGAGGGCTACGACGCGATCGACGCGCTGTTCGCGGGGTTCCCGGCCGGCACTGTCTCGGGCGCACCGAAGGTCCGGGCGATGGAGATCATCGACGAGCTCGAAGTGTCCCGCCGCGGCGTCTACGCCGGCGCGGTTGGCTATTTCGCAGCGGATGGCGGGATGGACACCTGCATCGCCCTGCGCACGGCCCTGGTCAAGGACGGCACCATGTATGTCCAAGCCGGCGGCGGGGTGGTCGCCGACAGCGATCCTGAATCGGAGTGGCAGGAGACCCTGAACAAGGCTCGTGCCCTGGTGCGTGCTGCCGAAGAGGCCGTGCGCTTCGCATCGTCGGCCGAGCGCAGTCAGTAGAGGCGGTTCGAAACCTCGATCAGATTGCCGTCCGGGTCGCGTGCATAGACCGAGTTGATCGGCCCGACCGCGCCGGTCCGATGCTCCGGCCCCTCGATGATCGCGATGCCGAGCGCTTCGGCCCGCGCCGTCACGTCGGCAAGCGGAGCCGAAGTGAGGAAGCACAGGTCGCCCGAGCCCGGGACCGGCCGTTCAGCCTTGATCACCGGCGGATCGAAGTCCTTGTCCGCTTCGTGCAGATTGATCTTCTGCTGCCCGAACGTGAGAGCGTTTCGGTTGTTTCCGAACGTCACGACCTCCATGCCGAGCCAATCCCGGTAGAAGGCGATGGTCGCGTCGATGTCGCGCACGGTCAGGACGAGGTGATCCAGCGCATTAACCAGGACGGGCGAGGCTTTGGTCATCGCCCTACTCCGCCGGTTGAGTGGCCGGTGCGTGCCGGGTCGCCGGCAGCAGCAGGGCAACGATCGCTCCAACCGCGGCAGCGACGGCGAGGGTCACCAGCAACGGCCCGAACTCGTGAAACGCCCGATACATCTCGCCGACCAGCGGAACGCTGACGGCTGCCACCCCAAGCGAGACCAGGAACTTCACGCCGAACGCCGTGCCCCGCCAGGCCGGCGGCGTGTAGCGCGCGAACAGGCTGTTCTCCGCCGGAACGGCGGTCGTGTTGATCAGCACCATCAGGGTCGCGACGGGAATCAGCACCGGCCCGGCCAGGGTGACCGCCAGTCCGAGGATCGGGATCTGCAGCAGCCAGCACCCGAAATACACCCGCCGCAGGTCGTAGCGGTCGGCCAACCAGCCCCCGAGGACCTGCGCTCCGGCCGAAATGAAGTACACGGTGGAGACCATGGCACCGACGCCGGCGGCGGTATCGACCAAGCCGCCCAGACGCTGCTCGAACAGCTTCGGCATGGCGAACGAGGTCGTCTGGTAGATCAATCCCGAACAAGCGATCGTGATCAGCAGGATCAGGCCGCCACGCATCATGTCGCCACGCGACGATTCCGATGGTGCCGAGCGTCCGCGATCCTTGGTGTCGCCGACGCGCCCGCCGACCAACAGTGCCAGCAGCACCAGTCCCGCGCCGACACACAGTGCGCCCGGGACGAAGAATGCCCACTGCCAGCCATACGCGGTCGCAAGGCCTCCCGCGACCACGGCGCCACCCGCGGTGCCGGCCGACCCGAAGATCCCGTTGATGCCGAGTGCCCGACCACGGTTCACAGGATTGCGGGTCACCCAGGCGATCCCGACCGGGTGATAGATCGAGGCGAACAATCCGATGGCCGCCAGTCCCAGGGCAATTTCGAAAGGGCCCTCCGCAAAGCCGGTAGCGATCGCGGCGGCACCGGTTCCGAGGAAGAACACCGTCATCATCCCGGGCGCGCTCCACCGGTCGCCGAGCCAGCCGGCGGGAACCGCGCCGACGCCGAACAGCACCTGCCCGACCAGCATGAGCGCGATCAGCTCCTCGAATGGCCGGTTCCACGCTACCTCCAGCGAGAGCACCACGGTCGGATAGAGCAGCATCAGAAGGTGCGCGAAACTGTGACCGACGCAGGAAAACCCGAGCGCCAACCGCGCTGATGTCGAGGGTGTCATTGGATGCCTCCGGTGGGACTCCGATCATCCCACGGCGTCGATGCTATCCACAACCCACATGCGGTGGACGCGCTGGATACGCATGCCTAGAGTGCGGACGGGGAGGATGGCATGGGCGCGCCGACACGACAGCGAAAGAGTTCGAGTTCCGCCGCCGCCGGTGGTCAGCGGGCAACCGAATCGCAGAAGGAATGGCTGCGCCGAGGACTCGATCAACCGGGCGGTAAACTTCCGTTGTTCGATCGGGACGGGCAGCGCGTCCACCCCCGGACCATTCAATCCTGCATGGAGCGCGGTTGGGCCGAACCCTGGTTCGACAACCCGCTCAAGCCGGACTGGCTGGTGTGCAAACTGACCAATGACGGCCGGCAACTGGTATCCGACAGTTGATCCACAGGGTCTCGGTGGGGCGAACTGGACACTTCGGCCATTGCCCGTCCATGATCCTGCAGCGCGTCTAGGGGCTGCCGGATGACACTCGAAGACTTTCTGAATGTAATTGCGTCCAGCAAACCGACCGATTGGCACGCCACGCTGCTGCCGACGTTCATGTACCGCATCGTACCGATACGATCGGCCGGCGGCGGGACTGCCGACCTGGAGATGCAGGAGCACACGAGCACGCTGACGTTCGTTCGCGATATCCGATTCGGACTGGCCTGGGGCCTGATCTCCGACAAGAACTACAACGAAGACTGGGTCCAGAAGCTGCCGAACAAGCGAGCCCAGGCCGTCGTTCTGGATTTTTTATACAATGGCGCGCTGGTATTCCGGGACCAGTTGGTGGCCGTCGACGGCTGGCGCTGCATCCTGCCTCAACCGATCAATGAGGACGGTCCGCCCTACAACGTTCCCGAACGACGGGTCCGGATCGCCAAACTCGTCCACCAACTGGTCGGGCCGGAAACCAACTTCGACGCCTACTTCAAGCGCGTAGGGATGCAACCGGTGAACCGGCCCTGGCCAACCTGAAGTCCGGCCGGATCCTCAATCCTTATAGTCGGGCTCGTCGCGTTCGAGCATACGCTTCAGCGCATTGAAATGGCGCACCGACTGGGCTCGCTCCGAAGTGCTGAGCATCTGGTCGGCCGTCATTCGCGCAACGTCTTGCGGCACGCGGCGCATTGGCCGGCCGGTCGACATCGCAATGACCTGGGCCTGGCAGGCCCGCTCCAGATAGTAGAGATCGTCGAACGCGTGGGCGATCGTCTCGCCGGTGACGACAACGCCGTGATTGGCCAGGAAGGCGATCCGCTTGCCGCTCTGCAGCGACGCCGCAATGCGCTCTCCTTCGGAATCGTCAAGCGCCAAGCCGTTGTATTCGTCGTCGTAAGCGATCGAATCATAGAACTTCAGGGACGTCTGCAGCGTCGGCTCAAGCCGGCCATCCTCCAGCATCGTCAGCGCGGTCGCGTAGGGCATGTGCGTGTGCAGCACGACCTTCGCCGCAGGCACCAGCCGGTGGATGTGATAGTGGATGAAGAACGCCGTTGGTTCCGGCGGCTCATGCCCATCGACGGCGTTGCCCTCGGCGTCGACCTCGACCAGGTCGCTGGCACGGATCTCCGACCAGTGAAAACCATGCGGGTTGATCAGGAACCGGTCGTCCTCGCCCGGAATCACGGCTGAGAAGTGGTTGCAGATGCCTTCGTGATAGCCGAGGCGAACCGCCCAGCGCAGCGCTGCGGCAAGATCAATGCGCGAACGACGGCGGGCGTCTTCGATCGGGGCCTGGGAAAGATTGGCGAGCGCCACGGGGAACCTCCTCTGGTGCATACCGGCACGAAGGGGGCAGCGGGCCGGAAAATCCCCCGCTGCCGAATGGCCGCGGTCGAAATGGTCGGAGCGGCGGGATTCGAACCCACGACCCCCACACCCCCAGTGTGGTGCGCTACCAGACTGCGCTACGCTCCGACGCGGCGGACTATAGGCGATCACTTCTCCTGGAACAACGCCGACAGGCGCCTTCCCGAGCCCCAATCCGGTATAATTCTCAGTTGGTCAGATGATCTGCCCGAGACCGCTCCGGCAGACAACGACGAAAGCTCAGCAGGACTGGGCCGTTCGCTCAACAACGCCGGTGATTGTCAGTTGAGCGCCTGCGCCAGCTGGCGCCTGAGGGCCTTCAACTCGTCGATCACCCGCTGCAGTTCTGCCTTGTCGCCGCCGTGGCCATTCGACGGGGTCGTCTCGGCGGTCGGCTTGCCGGTGCCGCCTTTGACGGGGTTCGTTGCCTGGGCGGCCCTGGCGGTTTCACCCGCGGTGGGCATCCGAACAGCGCCGTCCCGCAAGAGCTTCTGCACACCCTTGATCGTGTAGCCTTCGCGGTAGAGCAGCTCCCGGATCCGCTGAAGCAGTGCCACGTCTTCCGGTCGATAGTACCGACGGCCACCGCCACGCTTCAGCGGACGGACCTGGTTGAACTTGGTTTCCCAGAACCGCAGAACGTGCGGTGGAACTTCAAGATCATCCGCTACTTCGCTGATTGTGCGAAAGGCAGCTGCGGATTTGCCGTTACGACGCTGCGCTGATGACGATTGAATCTCAGCCATTGTGCCCTCCAGCCGCCGTTACGCGTCGTCGGAGAGTGTCGCGTTTATCTGATTTTTGAGCACATGGGACGGGCGAAACACCAGAACCTTGCGCGGCAGAATCGGAACCTCGTCACCGGTCTTCGGATTCCGGCCGACGCGGCGCCCCTTCTGGCGGACCGAGAAGCTGCCGAACGAGGAGATCTTAACCATCTCGCCTCGCGCCAACGCAGCAATCATCTCGTCCAGAACCGACTCGACCAGTTCAGCCGACTCGTTGCGGGACAGGCCCACCTCTTCATAGACAGATTCGCTCAACTGGGCGCGGGTAACGGTGTGTCCGGCCATGTTCACCCCCATTATGAACCGCCAAGGTACCGCGATCCACCACACCGGTCAATTAATTCGGTGTTTTCAGGTGATTGGAACAACTTCCTCGCGTGCTGTCTCGACGGTACCCGATTTGATCATCACCGGCGCGCCATAGCGGATAAGGCCCGCGCCCCAAGCAAGCCCCCCTCCAATCGCTTCGACCAGCACAACATCGCCCGGCTTGATCCGTCCGTCTCGCACGGCTTCGTCGAACGCCAGCGGCACGGAGGCGGCCGAGGTGTTCGCATGCCGTTCAATCGAACAGATCACCTTGCTCATCGGCATTTCCAGTCGATTGGCCATGCTTTCGATGATCCGCCGGTTGGCTTGGTGCGGAACCAGCCAGTCGACAGCCGACGCGGTCAACCCGTTCGCGGCCAGCGTTTCGTCGATCACTGCGGCGAGTTTAGACACCGCGTGCCGATAGACTTCCTTGCCGTTCATACGAACATGGCCAACGGTGCCGGTCGAGGACGGACCTCCGTCCACGTACAGGGCATCACGAGCCGTGCCGTCGGTATGGAGGTGGGTCGACAACACCCCCCATGACTGCGCGTCGGGCCCACCCAGATCGGCGGCCCGCAACACGACCGCACCGGCGCCGTCGCCGAACAGCACGCAGGTCGACCGGTCCTCCCAGTCAAGGATGCGGGAGAAGGTCTCGGCCCCTATGACCAACGCCGTACGGGCCTGGCCCAGCTTCAGGAAGTTGTCGGCAACCGCCAGGGCATAGACGAAGCCGGCGCACACCGCCTGCACATCGAACGCAAACGCATGCGTCGCACCGATGTTGGCCTGCACTTTCGTGGCGGTAGCCGGGAAGGTCGCGTCCGGCGTCGTAGTCGCCATGACGATCACGTCCACGTCCTCTGCCGTCAGCCCAGCATGCTGCAGCGCACGGTCCGCCGCCTTGGTGGCAAGGTCGCTCGTCAGTTCACCATCCGCGGCAATGTGCCGTTGGCCAATCCCGGTGCGTTGCCGAATCCAATCGTCGGAGGTGTTGACGCGTGCAGCCAGCTCCTCGTTGGTAACGATCCGCTCCGGCAGGTAGCTGCCCGAGCCGATCAGAAGCGTGCGTCTCATCATGCCGTCGCTACCACCTTCCGCTCGTCGTTCGTCTTGTCGAGGCCGGCGGCCGCCAGCTCTCGCGTTACCGTCTCCAAAAACCCGTGCCTGGACATATCGGCGGCAACGCCGATGGCATTCGCAAATCCAAGCGCGTCCGTACCGCCGTGGCTCTTTACGGCAATGCCGTTCAGGCCCAGGAACACCGCCCCGTTGTAGCGCCGGGGGTCCATCCGCTGACGCATCTGCCCCACGGCCGGACGCGCCAGAAGGTAGCCAATCCTGGACAGCAGGGAACTGCGGAATGCGTCGCGCAGGGACTGGCTGATCAGGCGCGACGTGCCTTCTGCCGTCTTCAACGCGACGTTTCCAGTGAAACCGTCCGTAACGATCACATCGACGGTGCCAGAGGGGATGTCGTCGCCTTCGACAAAGCCGTGGAACGTGAACGGCATGTCCGTGATGCCGCGTAGCAGCGTCGCTGCCTCGCGGATGGCGTCATGGCCCTTCTGTTCCTCACTGCCGACGTTCAGAAGCCCGACCACCGGCCGCTCCACGCCGAGCACCGTTCTTGCGAAGATCTGTCCCATGATCGCGAACTGAACCAGATTCGTCGCATCGCAGTCGATGTTGGCTCCAAGGTCGAGCATCGCGCTCTCGCCGCGCAAGGTCGGAAAAATCCCAGCGATCGCCGGTCGGTCGATCCCCGGAACCATGCGCAGAACGAATTTCGACATCGCCATCAAAGCGCCGGTATTGCCGGCCGATACCAGGCAGTCAGCCTTCTTGTCCCCGACCAGGTCGATCGCCAGCCGCATGCTCGACCCGCGGCCGGCGCGAAGGGCAACCGACGGCTTGTCCGAGGCGCCGACGGACTTGTCGGTGTGAATGATCGTCGGGTTGCGCGGCTTCAGCCGGCGCGTCTTCGCCAGCAACGGCTGGATCCTTGCTTCGTCACCCACCAGGATGAAATCCAGTTGTGGGTCACGTTCAAGTGCGACTTCAGCCCCCTGGATTACCATATCCGGGGCCCGGTCGCCGCCCATCGCGTCTACCGCGATTGTCAAAGTGCGTGACACTGCCAGATCCTCATCCCAACCCGATCAGCGTACCGCAAGTGCCTTCCTCGCGCCGAATCGACGCATCGGTCGACGAAGTTTTGCGG
The DNA here is from genome assembly GCF_040219215.1 of Thalassobaculum sp. Lineage (GTDB taxonomy): Bacteria > Pseudomonadota > Alphaproteobacteria > Thalassobaculales > Thalassobaculaceae > Thalassobaculum_A. Next base: position 29,470 of record NZ_JAVJSX010000039.1, on the reverse strand, counting down.
AAGCCGACGCCGTCTCGGCACCAGGACTTTACCTGCCTGGACATCTGACGTCGACGCATGGGTCCCCAGTGCTTCATACGGCATATCTCGAGGGCACGACAAGAACGTTACCTTTTTTTGACATCGGGGTCCTTCAGCACAGCCAGCTTTGCAAACGGCGACACGCTAGTACGGTCGTCATCCTTGCCGGTTTCGACAGCTTCAGCCGTCCCTCCAACCGCCCGTGGATAGGGGTCAAGCGCCAGACCAAACGCCTGGGCCGCAATCTCCCCGACATCAAGGACCCCTCCTGCGATTGGCTCGGGCGTATCGGCCATCGGATCCAGATCGACTTCATCGGGGCCGATCTCGCCAGAATCGTCGAACAGTTCCAGGACGTCCGCCGACACGGTGGCCGGCACCGGGTCGTTCGTTGCGACGCAGCTTTGCACCACACGCCCAGAGACCGTGCCGGACACCTCGATCCATCCGGTCGCCCGCTGCCGGCGAACGGTCAACTCGGCCGCAAGTGCATCGAGCGACAGCAGGTCGAATCGATCCGCCAGGGCCGACCGGACCGTTGAATCCGGGGCCAGCGACACCTTGATCGAAGCGGCACCGATGCGTTCCAGTTGGATGGGGTGGGCCAATTCGGAGGCCGGATGCGTCATGGCGTTGTCTCCGGACCTGGAAAGCCAACGCTTCCGGCGGAGATGTCGTCCAACGACTGAGCCTTCAGGCCTTCAACCGCAGCACGGACGTATCGAGCGAGACGCCGCCCACGATCGGTGGGCTCCGGGTCACTGAAGACATTGCGCGCTAAAGCCGCCGCCAATGCGTCAGTCGATGCATCACTCAGGGCCGACTCGTATGCCGTCGTGCGGCCATAATACGCCCTGCTCATATCCTTGACCCGCTTCCCGACGCTCATGTCGCCGACGCCGATGAGACGAAGCGTCCGGTCCATATCCAGAAACAGCGTATCGAAGAGCTCTTGAGCCAAGCCGGGGCGCCCGTCGGCGGCAAGCCGGCGAACCACCAGGTGCACGTGCAGCACCAGCAGTTCGAAGCGTTCCTCAAACCCATCGGCAACCCCGTAGTCAGTATAGAAAACCGGGTGCCGAGCCTGTTCAACGATCGCATCGTAAACCGCCTCGACGGCACGCCGATGACGACGCCCCTTGAAAAACCGCTCGAAAACCATTTCTCTCCTGCGCTACCGGGGCGCCTTATGATCGCGTGACCCGATCCTTATCACGACGACTGGCCCGATGCTGCTCATGCGATCTCGCTTTGCCTTCGCCGTCATCACGATGCTCGGCCTTTCCGCCTGCTCACCGCAGATCGCCACGCATGGGAACTTGGTGGACCCTGACGCCCTTGCCAAGGTCGAACCAGGAAAGAGCGATCAAGCTGTGGTTCTGAGCCTGCTTGGATCACCGTCGACCCTCGGCAATTTCAATGAGCCCACGTGGTACTACATTGGTCAGCGGACCGAGCGTCAGGCATTCTACCGGCCCGAGACGATCGAGCGCCGGGTGATCTACATCGATTTTGAACAAGGGGGTACCGTCAAGTCGATTGGCTCTCTGGACCTCGAGGACGGCAAGAAGATCGCGTTCGTCACCCGCGAGACCCCAACCGCCGGCCAGCGCGTCACGTTGATCAAGCAGTTGATCGGCAACATCGGGCGTTTCAACACCGACAAGAACTGACGCTTTCCGGTCGTCGAGCCATTCAATGATGAAGGCCCCGGGATGTCCCGGGGCCTTCGCCGTTTTGATCGTCAGACGACGTGCTGGTTAGTGGGCAAGCCCGGCCAGCAGCAGCAACGCCACGATATTGATGATCTTGATCATCGGATTGACCGCCGGTCCGGCCGTGTCCTTGTAGGGATCACCCACCGTATCGCCGGTCACCGCAGCCTTGTGGGCTTCCGAGCCCTTGCCGCCGTGATGGCCGTCCTCAATGTACTTCTTGGCATTGTCCCAAGCACCACCACCAGCGGTCATCGAGATCGCGACAAAGATGCCGGTCACGATCGTGCCGAGCAGCATCGCGCCCACCGTCGTGAACGCCGCCGACTGGCCGGCGATCCACAGGATCGCGAAATATACCACCGGCGGAGCCAGAACCGGCAGAAGCGACGGGACGATCATCTCCTTGATCGCCGCCTTGGTCAGCATGTCGACGCACCGACCGTACTCCGGACGCTCGGTGCCCTTCATGATGCCCGGCTTCTCGCGGAACTGCCGACGGACTTCCTCGACCACCGCACCGCCGGCACGGCCTACGGCCTGCATGCCCAGCGCACCGAACAGGTACGGCAGCATGCCGCCGATAAACAGGCCGACCACTACGAACGGATCCTGCAGGCGGAACGTCACCGACAGGTCCGGGAAGTAGTAGCGCAGGTCCTCGGTGTAGGCCGCGAACAACACCAGGGCGGCTAGGCCCGCCGAACCGATGGCGTAGCCCTTGGTCACGGCCTTGGTGGTGTTACCGACCGCATCCAGCGCGTCCGTGATCTTGCGGACTTCCGGAGGCAGGTCCGCCATTTCCGCAATGCCACCGGCGTTGTCGGTCACCGGACCGTACGCGTCGAGCGCCACGACCATGCCGGCCAGAGCCAGCATCGTGGTCGCCGCAACACCGATCCCGAACACGCCCGCACACAGGTACGGAACAATGATTCCGAAGGCGATGATCAGTGCCGGCAGCGCGCAGGCTTCCATCGACACCGCAAGCCCCTGAATCACGTTGGTGCCGTGCCCGGTTTCAGACGATTTCGCGATCGAGCGGACCGGACGGAACTCGGTCGAGGTGTAATATTCGGTCACCCAGACCAGCAGCCCGGTGACTACCAGGCCAACCAGCGCGCAGTAGAACAGCAACCGGCCGTTGATGACACGGTCGCCCATCTGGATCGGGTCGCTGATCCCGAAGGTGGTGAACGTGACCACGGCGATCAGGATGGCCGACAACACCGCGCTACCGATCAGGCCCTTGTAGAGCGCCGCCATGACTTTCTGGCTGGCGCCGAGCTTGACCATGAACGTGCCGGCGATCGACGCCAGGATGCAGACCGCGCCGATGGCCAGCGGATAGGTCATCAGCATCGGCACCGCGTCGCCGGTGAAGAAGATGGCTGCCAGCAGCATCGTGGCGACGACCGTCACCGCATAGGTCTCGAACAGGTCGGCCGCCATGCCGGCGCAGTCGCCGACGTTGTCGCCGACGTTGTCCGCGATCACCGCCGGGTTCCGGGGATCGTCCTCGGGGATGCCGGCCTCGACCTTGCCGACCAGGTCGGCGCCGACGTCGGCGCCCTTGGTGAAGATGCCGCCGCCAAGCCGCGCGAAGATCGAAATCAGCGACGCGCCAAAGCTGAGGGCCACCAGCGCTTCGAGAATCTTGCGAAGACCGGCCGGGTCGTTGGCGTCATAAATGCCCGACAGCACGATGTAGTACACGGTCACGCCGAGCAGTCCGAGACCGACGACCAGCATACCGGTCACGGCGCCGGACTTGAACGCTACGTCAAGCGCCTGGACCATGCCCTGGGTAGCCGCCTGGGTCGTGCGGACGTTCGCCCGTACCGAGACGTTCATGCCGATGTAGCCGGCGATCCCCGACAGCACCGCACCGATCACGAAGCCGAGGGCCACGGTCAGGCCGAGCGTCAGGGCGAGAATAACCGTCACGACCACACCGACGATGCCGATCGTGGTGTACTGACGGTTGAGATAAGCGCTCGCACCCTCCTGAATCGCGGCGGCGATCTCCTGCATACGTTCCGTTCCGGCGGAGGCCGCCAGGATCGATCGGCTGGCCCACCAGCCATAGGCCAGCGCTGCGAGTCCGCAGGCGATGACAAACAACATCAATCCACTCATGGATGGAAACCCTTCCTCCCTATCGGTGCCCGGTCTGCGAGGTCGGATCGACCCGCGGTGAGGCTTTCACGCCCGTCACCGAATGCGGCGCACGACGATGCGCCGCCCCACCCGGCCCCGAGGCGCGCGGAAGATACCAAAAAGCGCAGTTTCTGCAAACGCAAGGCACCACGGGGCGCCAAAAGGTCACGCGGTGGCGGAGTGCCGGCTCAGCCGGTACCAGAGCAGCGCGCCGGTGACGATCGCGACCAGCGGGATGACCCCGAAGTTCAAGGTTTGCCATCCGAACGCATGATTCAGCGCGCCGGACGAGAATGCCGCGACGGTTGAGCTGCTGAACACCAGGAAGTCTCCAAAACCCTGCACCTTGGCCCGCTCCTCGGGCCGGTAGGCTCGGGTCAGCAGCGTGGTGCCGCCGATGAACAGAAAGTTCCAGCCGATGCCAAGCAAAACCAGGGCGGAGAAGAACTGCAGCAGCTCAATCCCCGAAACGTTGATCGCGATGCAGGCGACGTAAGCCAGGGCGCCGGTCATCATGATTCGGGTGACCCCGAACCGCTGGATAAGCGACCCCGTGAAGAACGACGGCAGGAACATGCCGACGGCATGCCATTGGATGACGAAAGCCGCGTCGGCAAAGGCGAATCCGCAGGCGACCATCGCCAACGGGGTGGCCGTCATCAGGAAGGTCATGCTGCCGTAGCCGATCATCGCACCGAGAATCGCAACGATGAACACCGGCTGGCGAATGATCTCCAGCAACGGCCGTCCGCTGTCCGCACGCTCCGCAGATGTTGGAGTCGGAATCTTTACGAAAGTAAGGAAGATCAATGAGATCGACTGGACACCCGCGATCACCAGGAACGTACCCGCGAACGAAATCGGGGCCAGCAGATCGTGCGACCACTTCGCGAGCTCGGGTCCGGCGAGGGCAGCAACGACACCGCCGGCCAGGACCAGCGAGATGGCCCGCGGGCGAAAGGCCTCGCTGGCAGTGTCGGCGGCGGCGTAGCGGTACAGGATCGCGAAGCCCTGGAATGATCCGATCAACATCGACCCCAGGCAGAACAAAGCGAACTGATGGTTAAGGATCGAAATCGCCGCAATGATGGCACCGGACACGCCGATGAGCACGCCCGTGGCAAAGCCGAAACGCCGTCCGACCCGCCGCATGTACAGCGACGCCGGCATGGTGGTCAGCATGGTTGCCAGGAACTGCAACGAAAGCGGCAAGGTGGCCCAGGCGGGATCCGGCGCCAGATCGTGACCGGTGAGGGCGGTCACCGTCATGTTCATCGTCATCCCGGTCATCGCCAACGCCTGGCAGATGGCGAGTAGGACAACGTTCCGCACCGCCGGGTCACGAACCGACATGGATCACTCCTGGAGAGACAAAAGATGCCTCGGACCTTCCACCCGGAGAAGGTCTCAGCCGAGCGGGCGCTCGAACAGGTCCGAGAACAGAAGGTTGATCACATACCCCTTCCCGATCGTCTCGTCGATCTTGGCGAGCAGCCGTTCTTTCAGAAATTGCCGGTCCGAGATGCCCGGCGCCACACCCAACGAAGCCAACGCGTGGGTATAGGTGATGAGCATGTCGATCAGCCGAGGGAGCATCGACGTGACATAGGCCTGCTTCTCGCCCGGCTCGACCTCCAGAAGCACATGCATCACCAGGAACCGGTCGACCTCGCCATTTTCGAACATCGGGATGGTGAGCGGCTCGATATCGATCAGGGTCGTGTTCTTCGGTCGATCGGCTTCGATCTGCTCGGCCTCGGACACCTCGACGCCGAGGAGATTGCGGATTGGTATCGGCACCATGGTCGGCACGAACGTGATCGCGGCGAAGCCACCACCGCCGACCAGTGCGAGCAAGGCCACAATGATGACGATGATCTTCATCCGACCCGCGCGCTGCCCAACATCTCAGAAATGGCTCCATCCGCCACGATTGAGGCCGCCCAGGACCTGACCGTCCGGATCGACGACCCGAACTCCCTGCCCTGCTTCCACCGAGCCAATTCGGCCGACCATAGCACCAACGGCTGCCGCTGCCTCCATCACGCTCTCTCGGGCGATTGAAGGCGCCGTGAACAGCAGTTCGTAGTCATCGCCGCCCGTGAGCGCATCGTGCAGAAGGGCTGGTCGGCTATCGACACGCCGACGCCCAGCCGCGGACAGCGGCACGGCACTCGCCTCGATCCGAACCGCAACTCCCGACCGGTGCGCCAGATGTCCGCTGTCCTGCACCAGCCCATCGGAAACATCCAGTGCGGCCGTCGCGAGCTCCACCAACCTGGGCCCCAGCCGCGTGCGTGGCTGCGGCAGGCGGTATCGGTCGATCAGGAACGAATCGCCGCCCTCATCCGGACCGATGGCCCCCGTCAGAACCTTCAGACCGAGAGCGGAATCACCGATCGTACCGCTGACCCACAGGTCGTCACCGACCTTGGCGCCGGATCGACGGATCTCACGACCACGCGGAACCGAACCGAAGGCCGTCACCGACAAGGTCACCGGACCAGGGGTCGAAACGCTGTCGCCGCCAAGAAGATGAACACCGAACTCGTCCTGGTCGTGCCTCAGACCATCGGCAAACCGGCTCAGCCAGCCTTCCGGGTCCGGCAGGTCCCTGGGCAGAGCAAGGGCCAGGGTGTATCCGTAGGGCACCGCCCCCATCGCCGCCAGGTCTGACAGGTTTACGCGAAGTGCCTTGCGCGCGATCAGGTCCGCTGCATCGTCGGGCAGGAAGTGCACCCCGGCGACGAGGGCGTCGACCGTGACTACCCAGGCGCTGCCCTGCGACGCGGCGGGCAACAGGGCCGCATCGTCGGTCAGCCCGAACGCACCGTCGGCGCCGCGTGCGAGCGGTACAAAGAACCGGTCGATCCGTTCGAACTCACCCAGCGCCATGGCGTTCCGGCGGCGCTACGACGCCCCGCCGCTCCCGGGTCCCGAAATCTCGTCCTCGCGCACCACGCGCGCGATCTTGTCGAGCACGCCGTTCACAAGTCCCGGCTCGCGGCCGGCGAAAAAGGCGTGCGTGAGATCCACATACTCGCTGATGACAACCCGAACCGGCACATCGTCCACGGACAGCAGCTCGTACGTCCCCAACCGGAAGATCGCCCGCAACACCACTTCCAGGCGCTCCAGATGACCCTCTGGCTGCAGGCAATCGGTCAGCATGCCGTCGAGCGTCGGCATTTCACCGGCGACACCCAGCACCAACCGCTCGAAGAACTTCGGGTCGGCCGGCGCCATGTCGCCGCCTTCGATCAGGCCTGCGAACCGCCGGCCGACAAACTCCGGAACGACCTCGTGCCCGCTCTTCCCGGATACTTCCATCTCGTAAAGCGCCTGAACCGCCGCCAACCGGGCGGTCGTCCGCGGCGCCGAACGCGCGCGCTTCGGTGCGGACCGCGGCTTGGGTGTCGATGGTGGTGTGGTTGCGTTCATGCGAGTCCGAAGCGTTTCTGGATGGCGATCATGGCCAGACAGGCTTCCGCCGCATCCCGCCCCTTGTTCTTCTTGTCGACAGACGCGCGCACCCACGCCTGCTCGTCGTTCTCGACGGTCAGGATACCGTAGCCGATCGCCAACCCGTCGCGAACGGCGAGGTCCTGCAGGCCCCGCGCGCTTTCACCGCAGACGTAGTCGTAATGACTGGTTTCCCCGCGGATGACGCAGCCAAGAGCAATGTAGCCGGCATACGCAGGACCGCCTGTCCCGGACGCCCGCTGGGCGAAGGCGATCGCCGCCGGGATCTCGAACGCGCCCGGCACCGACAACCGGTCGTACTCCACCTGTGCCGCGTCCAGGTGCGTGGTCGCACCCTTCACCAGTTCGTCGGCCAGATCCTCATAGAACCGGGCCTCGACAATCAGGACCTTGGTCATTGTTCGATCTCCTCAGTCGACGCGCGGCAGCGCGCGCTGATCGACGACCGACAGGCCGTAGCCCTCCAGGCCGATGATCGTCCGCTTGGTGTTGCTGAGCAGGATCATGTGGTGGATACCCAGGTCGAGCAGGATCTGCGCGCCCACGCCATAGTCGCGCAATTCATTCTCGGGGGCGCGGCCTTCCGCCTCGGCGCGCAGTTTGGCTTTGACCCGATCGGACAATGCCGTGGCGGTCGGCTCTCGGATCAGCACCACGACGCCTCTGCCCGCCTCGCCTATGACCTGCATGGCGGCCTGCAACTCGCCGCCGCCGCGCTTGCTGGACCGGTCGCCGAGCACATCCTCCAGCACATTGAGGGCGTGCATCCGGACCAGCACCGGATCCGGCGTGGTGATGTCACCCTTCACCAGCACCACGTGTTCGGCGTAGGTGATCTTGTTGGTGTACACGATCATCCGCCAGTCGCCGCCGAAGCGACTGTTCAACGCGGTCTCGGCCGCCCGCTGCACGATGCTCTCGGTTCGGCGACGGTGCGCGATCAGGTCGGCGATCGTGGCGATCTTGAAGCCGTGATACTGCGCGAAGGTAACCAGGTCCGGCAGGCGCGCCATGGTGCCGTCGTCGTTCATGATCTCGCAGATCACGCCCGACGGGTTCAGCCCGGCCATCCGGGCGATGTCGACCACCGCTTCGGTGTGCCCCGCCCGCACCAGCGTTCCACCGTCCCGCGACAGCAGTGGAAAGACATGGCCCGGCGTCACGATATCGTCGCGGCTGCGCGCCGGGTCGATCGCAACCTGGATGGTGTGGGCACGATCGTGTGCCGAGATCCCGGTGGTGACCCCTTCCCGAGCTTCGATCGACACCGTGAACGCGGTCTCGTGCCGGGTCTCGTTCTTTGCCGACATCAGCGGCAGGCCGAGCCGCTCAATCCGGTCGCGGGTCATGGCGAGGCAGATCAGTCCGCGGCAATGCTTGGCCATGAAATTGATGACTTCGGGCGTCACCATCTGCGCCGGGATACAGAGGTCGCCCTCGTTCTCGCGGTTCTCGTCGTCGACCAGGATGAACATCCGGCCGGAGCGAGCTTCTTCCACCACCTCGTCAATCGAGGAGAGCGCGCCCTTGTAGACGTCCGAAAGTGTGTCAGCCATGTCCGCAATCACCTGCCGCCAGCGGCGGGGTTGGTGGAAAGAAGGCGCGCAACGTACCGTGCGAGGGGGTCTACTTCCATATTCAATACGTCACCAGGGCGGCGATTCCGGAATGTCGTATGTGCCCAGGTGTGGGGAATCAAATTGATCCAGAAACGGCGGCCCTGAACGCCGTTGACCGTCAGGGACACGCCGTCGAGCGCAATCGATCCCTTTTCGGCCACGAAGCCCTCCAGCCCTTCCGGCGCCAGGATCTGGATCCGGTGACTGTCGCCGATCGGATCGACGCTCTCCAGCACGGCCAGGCCGTCGACATGTCCGGTCACCACATGCCCGCCCATCTCGTCGCCAAGCTTGAGCGACCGTTCCAGGTTGACCTCGGTGCCGACCACCCATGTGCCGATCGACGTTCGCGACAGACTCTCGTCCGACACGTCGACTGCGAAGACCCCTTCGCTCTTGTCGACAACTGTCATGCAGGCCCCGCCGCAGGCGATGGATGCGCCAATGGCGACACCGGCCATTTCGTAGGCGGTGCCGATCTCGATGCGGGTGTCGCCACGACGCTCGATCGAGCGGACACGGCCAACGTCGGTGATGATGCCGGTGAACATGCGCCGGAACTTAGGGCCGACGGCGATAGGTTTCCAGCATATCCGCGTCGAGGCTGACGCAATCGATGCGCTCGAACCGCGGAGCGCCCTCGGGCGTCGCAACGCCGAGGGTATCCAGCGCGGGCCTGCCGTCTCCGCCGATCAGCATCGGCGCCCGGTACCACAGCACCTCGTCGACGGCATCGGCGGCTACAAACGACCGTGCGACCGCCGCGCCGCCCTCGACCAGGACCCGGCCGATGCCCCGCCCGGCCAGTTCAGCCAGGACGGAGGTGACATTCAGCCGGCCGTCGCCATCGCGGGCGGCGGCGATGATCTCGACCCCGAGATCCGTCAACGCGCGAGTTCGGTCCGCGTCGGCGTCGATGGAAGTAACGTTCCAGGTCGGAACCGATCGGGCGGTCTGTGCCAGACCACTGCCGACCGGCAGTCGCAGGCCGCTGTCCAATACAACCCGCACTGGCGATCGCCCCTCCAGCCCCGGTGTCCGGCAGGTCAGCGCCGGGTCATCGGCCAACGCGGTCCCAATTCCGACCAGGATTGCGTCCTGGCGCGCCCGGACGGTGTGCGCGTGACGACGGGCCACCGTTCCGGTGATCCAACGACTGGCTCCGGATGCCGTGGCGATCCGGCCGTCGAGCGAGGTCGCAAGCTTGAGAGTGACGAACGGGCGGGCGCCTTGAACCCGGGAGAGAAATCCGATGGCCCCCGCCGCCGCCTGATGGGCCGCAACCCCGACGGAAACCGAAATGCCTGCCCGGCGCAACGTCGCGAACCCGCCGCCATCCACCCGGGGGTCCGGATCGCCGATTGCCGCCACCACACGTACGATGCCGGCGGCGACCAGGGCATCGGCACACGGCGGCGTGCGGCCGTGGTGCGCACACGGTTCCAGGGTGACGAACGCTGTTGCGCCGCGCGCCAGATCGCCGGCCTGTGCCAGCGCTACCGCCTCGGCGTGCGGTCGTCCTGTCGAACCGGTCCGGCCACGGCCGACCACCCGACCGTCTCGGACCAGCACACACCCGACCGGTGGGTTCTCGGCGGTGTCACCGATCGCCGAACGGGCAAGCCGCAACGCCAGCGCCATCCACCTCCGGTCATCGGCGTCGTCCGCCAAGAGCGATCCCTCCGGACTCAGTCGCGCTCGATGTCCCCGCCGGTCTGAATGTTCTCAACAAAGTTCTCGAAGTCCTTGGCCTCACGGAAGTTTTTGTAGACCGAGGCGAACCTGACATAGGCAACCTGATCGACGTTGGCGAGCGCGTCCATAACCATCTCGCCGATCACGTCGGATGGGATCTCGCTCTCGCCCATGCTCTCCAGACGGCGAACGATACCGGTTGTCAGCCGTTCGATACGCTCAGGGTCGATCGGGCGCTTGCGCAGCGCGATCTGAATCGACCGGGCCAGCTTGTCTCGGTCGAAAGGCACCCGCTTGCCGGTCTTCTTCATCACCGTCAGTTCACGGAGCTGGACCCGCTCAAACGTGGTGAAACGGGCACCGCACGCCGGGCAGAACCGGCGGCGGCGAATGGCGGTGTTGTCTTCGGTCGGACGCGAGTCCTTGACCTGGGTGTCGTCATTCCCACAAAACGGGCAGCGCATTGCCTGTCGTCTCCCCTCGCCGTGTGCCGATCAACCAAGATCCGGGTAGATTGGAAAGCGTCGGCACATCTCCTCGACCTTCCCGCGGACGTCCGTCTCCACTTGTGTGTCGCCTTCCGGGTTGCGGGCCAGCGCGTCCAGAACATCGCCGATCATGCCGCCGATCTGGCGAAACTCCACAACACCAAAGCCGCGGGTCGTACCGGCCGGCGTTCCAAGGCGGACACCCGACGTCACCATCGGCTTTTCAGGATCGAACGGGACTCCGTTCTTGTTGCAGGTGATGCCGGCCCGCTCCAGTGCGACCTCGGAATCGCGACCCTTCAGCCCCTTGGGCCGAAGATCCACCAGCATCAGGTGGCTGTCGGTACCGCCGGAGACGATCGCCAATCCGCGTTCCTCCAGGACCGCGGCCAGCGCCCTGGCGTTGTCGACCACCGCACTGGCGTACCCCCGGAAACTCGGCTTCAGCGCCTCGCCGAACGCTACCGCCTTGGCGGCGATCACGTGCATCAGCGGGCCGCCCTGCAGCCCGGGAAACACCGCCGAGTTGATCTTCTTCCCCAGGTCGACGTCGTTCGACAGCACCATGCCGCCGCGCGGGCCGCGCAACGTCTTATGGGTTGTAGTCGTCACGACATGGGCGTGCGGCAGGGGACTCGGATAGACGCCGCCCGCGACAAGCCCGGCAAAATGCGCCATGTCGACCATCAGATAGGCGCCGACCGAGTCGGCAATTGCGCGGAACCGCGCGAAATCGATGATGCGCGAGTACGCCGATCCACCAGCAATGATGATCTGCGGCTTGTGCTCACGCGCCAGGGCTTCGAGTTGCTCGTAGTCGATCTGGCCATCGCTTTCGCGAACGCCGTAGCCGATCGCCTTGAACCATTTGCCCGACTGGTTCGGCGCAGCGCCGTGCGTCAGGTGGCCGCCTGCGTCCAGCGACATCCCGAGAATGGTGTCTCCCGGCTTCAGCAGCGCCATGAACACCGCTTGGTTCGCCTGGGCTCCCGAGTGGGGTTGCACGTTCGCGAATGCACAGTCGAACAGCTTGGTCGCCCGCTCGATCGCCAGGCGCTCAGCCACGTCGACATACTCGCAGCCGCCATAATAGCGGCGCCCCGGATACCCCTCGGCGTACTTGTTGGTGAGGACCGAGCCCTGGGCTTCCAGAACGGCGCGCGAGACAATGTTCTCCGAAGCGATCAGTTCGATCTGGTTCTGCTGGCGCGCCAGTTCGTCGGTGAGCGACGCCAGGAGGTCAGGATCGGCGGCAGCCAGGCGGTCGCCAAAGAACGCCTTGGCATCGGTGTGAGACATGGCGGCAGTCGTCATCGTGAAAGGGCCTCGCTCGGTCGGGTTCGGACTCGGATCAAGAAACGCTCGGTGTAGTTGGGGGAGCCCCCAGCTTGTCGACGCGGGCAACGTGGCGGTCGCCGGCGAACGGTGTCTGCAGGAACACCCGAAGCGCCTCCTTGGCAACCTCCACCCCGATAAGGCGTTCACCGAACGCAATCACATTGGCGTCGTTGTGCTCGCGCGACAGCCTGGCGCTGGTGGCATCGTAACAAAGCACCGCTCGGACCCAGGGGTATCGGTTGGCGGCGATGCTGATCCCGATGCCAGAGCCGCAGACCGCGACACCGCGACCGGCTTTGCCTTCCGCGAGAGCCGCCGCTATCCGGTACCCATAGTCCGGATAGTCTACGGAAGCGCCAGAATGAGTGCCGAGGTCGATAACCTCATGACCCAGACGCTTCAACTCGTCGGTCAGTGCCGCCTTCAGCGCGATGCCGGCGTGGTCAGACGCCAAGGCGATGACGTCGTCGCTCATGGTCGCAATGCTCCTGCAAGTCGATCGAGCCCCCATATACGCCGATTCACCCGACGCTGGCCACAACTCGTGGCGCATTCATCCCGAGTCTGGCGGAACCGCCCAGGGCCTCGACCGTTGCCGTGCGATCATGATCAACGTCGCGCTTCGCTCAGGTGCGGGGCTACCCTTCGTCGACTGAGCCCGATGCTTTCATCTACACTTAAATTCCACCTGCGTTGACTTCCACCGGGGCTCGTGCGACCTAGTATTCATGCCCCACAACTAATACCGGTTACATTCATGTCTGACGATGCAATGAACACTGATTCTGGAGCGAAGTCTCTGATCGAGATGACCACCACGGTCGTCGCCGCCTATCTCGGCAACAACTCGGTCGCCTCCAACCAGATTTCGGAGGTGATCAATGCCGTGCACGATGCCCTCAGGGGCCTGTCCGGCGACAACCGCGCACCGGCTGCGGAGCCTCTGCGACCGGCGGTGTCCATCAAGAAATCCATCATGCCGGACTACATCGTCTGCCTTGAGGACGGCAAGCAGCTGAAAATGCTGAAGCGTCATCTGCGCACTGCCTATGGCCTGACCCCGGATGAATACCGGGCGAAGTGGGGGCTGCCAGCCGACTACCCGATGGTCGCACCGAACTACGCACAACAGCGTTCCGAGTTTGCGAAAAAGATCGGATTGGGCAGCCAGACCACCCGCAGGACACGGAAGCGCAAGGCCGGATGACGAAACCCTAGATCCAGCCGGCACTGCGGTGCCATGAATCGTGGGCGCAGGAGCGGGCGGTCGATCTTAGGGTCGACCGCCTTTTTTCTTGTCGAGGACGAACTGCAGTTTCCGCAGCGCCGTCCGGCGCAAGATCGTCTCACCGCTAAGCGGATCGCCGACGATCGATGCCTCGATGCCCGTGACGGGATCGATGGCGCTGACCTTCACATAGGCGCCGACGGACACAAACTCGAAGATGACGCCGTCATCGCCCCGGGTAGCCATCGTCGTTCCTTCCTAGGTTTGGACCTCGCAGCCCGACGGCGTATATAAAGCCTAATCACGCTTGTTTTCGAGGAGTTCCCGATGACACCGCCCGTAGCCGCGACGACGGATACGTCCGCCCCGAAAATGTCCAGCCGTCCGGTCTTTGCCTGGGACGATCCGCTGCTTCTCGACGACCAACTCAGCGAGGACGAGCGGATGGTGCGCGATGCCGCGCGCGACTACTGCCAGGAGAAGCTGCTCCCGCGGGTCCGCGAGGCGTTCCGCAATGAAGTCTTTCATCGCGACATCATGAACGAGATGGGCGAACTAGGCTTCCTCGGGTCGACGATCGGCGAAGAGTATGGCTGTGCCGGAGTCAACTACGTGTGCTACGGCCTGATCGCGCGTGAGGTCGAGCGTGTCGACTCCGGGTATCGCTCCGCGATGAGCGTTCAGTCGAGTCTGGTCATGCATCCCATCCATGCGTACGGCTCGGAGGAGCAGCGCCGCAAGTACCTGCCGAAACTCGCGACGGGCGAGTGGGTCGGATGTTTCGGGCTGACCGAGCCCGATCATGGTTCCGATCCGGGCGGCATGAAGACCCGGGCGGTCAAGGCCGATGGCGGCTACCTCGTGTCGGGCGCGAAGATGTGGATCACCAACTCGCCGATCGCCGATGTCTTCGTGGTGTGGGCGAAGACGGATGACGGCGTCATCCGCGGCTTCATTCTCGAGAAGGGCATGAAGGGCCTCTCGGCACCGAAGATCGAAGGCAAGTTCAGCCTGCGCGCCTCGATCACCGGCGAGATCGTCATGGACGGCGTGTTCGTTCCGGAAGAGAATCTGCTGCCGAACGTCAAGGGCCTGTCCGGCCCGTTCGGATGCCTGAACAAGGCCCGCTATGGCATCTCCTGGGGCGCTCTCGGTGCCGCCGAGGCCTGCTGGCATGCATCCCGGCAGTACACCCTGGATCGCAAGCAGTTCGGCCGGCCGCTCGCCGCCAACCAGCTGATCCAGAAGAAGCTCGCCGACATGCAGACGGAGATCACCCTCGGCCTGCAGTCCTGCCTGCGGCTTGGTCGACTGATGGACGAAGGCCGTGCCGCGCCTGAGGCGATCTCCCTGTGCAAGCGCAACTCATGCGGCAAGTCCCTCGACATCGCCCGGATGGCCCGAGACATGCACGGCGGCAACGGCGTGTCGGACGAGTACCACGTGATCCGCCATGTGATGAACCTAGAGGCGGTCAACACCTACGAAGGCACCCATGACGTCCATGCGCTGATTCTCGGGCGGGCGCAGACCGGTCTGCAGGCCTTTACCGGCGAATAGGTCTCAGACCCGCAATGACAACCTGTTTGGGCGTCCTTCGGGACGCCCTTACTTTTTGGGAGCAATGACCGCCGAACACCCGGCAGCCAGAACGCTCTGCTCGGGGTCGGTCAGCGGCTCACCATTGAAGGTCAGGCGTCCCGCCGCGATGTCGTACTTTACAGTGCCAATCGTCGCCTCTCCGCTCGGAGCCAAGGGAGATTCGCTGGAAACGCCATACTGCTTGAGCAGATCCAGGGTCAGATTGAAGGTGATCTCATTCGGTGCGGTGATCCTGGCCTGTCCCGGCAAGTCGGCCGGTGCGACCGGGTTCCCTCGGACATCGACGCCGGGTTTGTACGCAACATCGGCGCTGGGAATGTGCTGAACGAGGCGCTGACAATCCTTCGGACTGATCTTTATCGCTTTGTCAGAACCGGCCTGGGCCTGAGCGCTTCCGACGATTAAGGCCAAGAGCGAGATCAGTGCAGAGCATCTCCGAACCATTATACTCTCCCATGGCGACAATCAGGTTAGAATGATACCAATCCCGACCGTCGAACGGACCGAAAATTGTTGGTTCCCGGAAAAAGTGGTCGACGGGGTATGATGGTTATCGTATGGTCCCCCCCGATACAAAAAAAGACCGCGCCGGCAAAGCCGACACGGCCCGAGTTTAGGGAGGAAACGCCATCAGGCGTTGTTGGTCGGTCACCCGATCAACGAAAAGAACGTAGGCGTACAGTTTTGAGGTGGCAAGGGCGAAACGGCTCTTGCCGCTTTTTTTTGTGGCAAACTTGGCCGTGCCGCCTAACTTTTAAGCAATTGACTCTGCGAATACACGGTGTTGACTAATTGCTCGGCAGTGAAGGTGTCCCGCTTACCAGTTCCGGACAGCGTCCCTGAACGAGTAAACATCGCTCGCGATCACCGCGTAGACCCCAAACCATAGAACTCCCGCCAGGACAGTCGCGGCCGCGACCTTCTTCAGGAGGAGCGGTCGTATCGGAGCACCGGTGGCATGGCCCCTCTCGACATCCGAAGGCTCCGGTGTCTGAACTCCGATCGGCAACGTCACGAAGAAAACCAGCCACCACAGCAGGACGTAAACGACGACACCGGACACAATATCCATCGATCCGGCCTTACGCTTGTTCGAGTTCGATCAACGAGCCGCAGAAGTCTTTTGGATGCAGGAACAGGACCGGCTTGCCGTGCGCTCCGATCTTCGGCTTACCGTCTCCGAGTACCCGTGCGCCGGTCTGCACCAGCCGATCTCGAGCCGCTTCGATGTCATCGACTTCGTAACAGATGTGATGAATCCCACCCGTGGGCGCCTTCGCCAGGAAAGCACTGATCGGCGAGGCTTCGCCCAGCGGGTGAAGCAGCTCGATCTTGGTGTTCGGGAGCTCGACGAACACCACGGTCACCCCGTGCTCCGGGAGATCCTGAGGCGCCGAGACCGCCGCACCCAGCGTGTCACGGTAGGTCGCGGTCGCGGCCGCCAGATCAGGCACCGCGATCGCAACATGGTTCAGCCGACCGATCATCAGCGGTCTCCTCCTCCAGGTATCAGACCCGAACGACGTGAACGTCGGTTACCGGACGCTTGCCGTGCTCAGCCCGCACGACACGGCGAACCATGCGCCGCGCTGCTTCCCGCACAGCTTCATCATCGCGCCGATTGGCGACCGACAACCCGCGCAGAGCCTCCCGAACCGCATCGGCGGCATCCAGCTCCAGATCCTCGCCGTCGACGCCATCGGTTACGCCCTGGAAGCTGACCAGCGGTTCCGCGCGCAGCTTCCCGACCTTGTCCAGCACCAGCGTTACGGAAGCGGCTCCGTTGTACAGCATATGACGGCGCGCCTGGATGGACTCACTGGCCAGCGGAACCAGCCGGCCGCCATCCATCGTCAGGCCACCGGTATCCACGTGGTCGACCACGGCAGCCGCACCGGCGCGCAGGCGGATCAGGCTGCCGTTGGCCGGCACCACAGCTTCGGGAACCTGGCACGCCCTGGCGAGGCGCGCGTGCTCGCGCAGATGCCGGGCATCGCCGTGCACGGGAACGGCAATCCGTGGCCGGATCAGCTGATACATCCTCGCCAGGTCGTCCCGCGCTGGATGCCCCGACACGTGAACGCCGGGATGGTCTTCCGTGGTGAGGATCTCCACATTGCGCCCGGCGAGCTTGTTCTGAACTCGGCCGATCGCCCGTTCGTTGCCGGGGATCTGGCGCGACGAGTAGATGCACACGTCGCCCTCCCCCAGCGAAATGTGAGGGTGGGTTCCATCAGCGATCCGCGACAGAGCCGCCCGCGGTTCTCCCTGGCTGCCGGTACAGATCAGAACGATCTTGTCCTCCGGAAAGAAC
Organism: Thalassobaculum sp.; assembly: GCF_040219215.1. Taxonomy (GTDB): domain Bacteria; phylum Pseudomonadota; class Alphaproteobacteria; order Thalassobaculales; family Thalassobaculaceae; genus Thalassobaculum_A. Next base: position 11,807 of record NZ_JAVJSX010000039.1, on the reverse strand, counting down.
CCCGCGTCGGATTCGGAGATGAACGGCGGCAGATCGGTCAGGTAGCCGTTCTCCTTGGCGGCATCGTGCATCCGCCAGAGCGACCGGCCGATCAGCGCGGTCTGCCGGTCGTTTGCCGCGGCGGCCAGGGCAACCGATTCCATCCGGGCCACGTTCGACGCAAACGAGGTGACGGCAATACGCCCGTTGTACTGATCGAACAATTCGGTGAGCGCCATCCGCACCTCGGCCTCCGAACCCGTACTGCCCGGCTCGAAGACGTTGGTCGAATCGCCGATCAGCGCAAGCACCCCCTCATCCCCAACGGCGCGGAGCGCGTCGAAATCGGTGGCCTCGCCCACGAACGGGGTCGGATCGAACTTCCAGTCACCGGTGTGGACCACCGTGCCGGCCCCGCAGCGCAGAACGACGGCACTCGGCTCCGGAATCGAGTGGGTCTGACGAACCAGTTCGACCTCGAACGGTCCGATCACGAAGTTCGCGCCGACCGGAACCTCGCGCAGGTCCACCTCGCCGAGCAATCCGGCGTCATCGAGCTTGCGACGCAGCAACGACGCGGTGAACGGCGTGCACCAGATCGGACAGCGCAGCTTGGGCCATAGATAGGGCACGGCCCCGATGTGGTCTTCATGGCCGTGGGTCAGCAGCAGGCCTTCCAGGCGGTCGCGGTGCTTAACGATCGGCTCGATGTCCGGCAGGATGATGTCGAGGCCCGGAGTGCTGTCATCGGCGAACGTGATGCCGAGGTCGACCATCAGCCATCGGCCGGCATAGCCGTACAGGTTGACGTTCATACCGATTTCGTCGGATCCGCCGAGCGGTAGGAAATAGAGGTCGTCGTCGCGCTCGTCGATGGCCAGCATTTTATCCTGCGTTCTGCTTGTGAATTATTCTCAGTCCGGCCAATGTCAGGTCGTCGTCGACGATCTCGAGGGCCGGTGTCCATTCGGCAAACAGCGCCGACAACCCGCCGGTGCCAACAACCCGCATTGGTCGGCCGTACTCGACCTTGATGCGCGCAACCAGACCCTCGATCATCGCGACGTACCCCCAGAAGATCCCGGAGTGCATCGCCGACCGCGTGTTCTTGCCGATCACCCGGACCGGGTCGTTGTCGCCCGGCCGTCGCTCCGGCGGGCGTATTGCGATCTTCGGCAACTGGGCCGCCGCCATATACAGCGCATCAAGCGACAGATTGATGCCCGGGGCGATGATGCCGCCGGCATAGCCGCCATCCTCATCGACCACATCGAAGGTCGTCGCCGTCCCGAAATCGACCACGATCAACGGGCCGCCATAGAGTTGGTGCGCCGCCACCGCGTTTACCACCCGGTCGGCCCCCACCTCCTCCGGGCGTTCGATTCGCACTTCGATTCCCAGGTTCACTCCGGGTTCGCCGACAACCATCGGATCGATCTTGAAATGCTTGCGGCACAGGGTGCGAAGGCTGAACAGCGATGCCGGAACCACTGTCGCCAGGATGATCGAAGAAATCTCCTTGGCATCCAGCCCGCCGAGAGCCATCAACTGGGTCAACCACACGGCGTACTCGTCGGCCGTTCGGGTCGAAACGGTCGACGTGCGCCACGCGCCGAGCGGTTCATCTTCGTCGCCGCGATACACCGCGAAGACGGTATTGGTGTTTCCGCAATCGATGACCAGCAGCATCACCGTCTCCTCACCCGATTACCTCGCCGGACGCAATCCGTCGGATCGATCCATCGGACAGATGAAGCCGAAGCGATCCATCCATTTCCAGCCCCGCGAAACTGCCATGGACCCGATCGGCACCCAAGCCGACCGTCATCGGGCTGCCCAGGTCGGGACCACGCTCCAACCACGCTGACCGGATGCCATCGAGCCCGCGCAGACACCACTGCCGATACCGTTGCGCCAACGTGTCGAGCAAAGCCATGAGAACCGTGTCAGCGTCGGCGGTCTCAATCCGGGACGTCGGGCGGTCCGGTAGGTCGGGATGGCTCGCGACGTTGATACCGATTCCAACCAGCACCGCCGACAGTGACGCACCTTCGGCCACCGCCTCAAGCAGCACGCCAGAAACCTTCCCGCCGTTCAGGAGCACGTCGTTCGGCCACTTCAGACGGACCGGTTCTGCGAATCTGGTCACTGCATCAGCAACCGCCACCGCTGCCACCAGCGACAGTTCAGCGGCGCGTGCAGTCGGTATCTCGGGCCGCAGGATCGTGGTCGTGTAGACATTGCCGATCGACGACACCCAGGGCCGTCCGAGGCGCCCCCGCCCACCGGTCTGCGTGGCGGCACGAACCACCGTCCGGTCCGCGGCACCCTCTGCCGCCAGGCGGCGCGCTTCATCCATCGTACTGGAAACGCTGTCGAACGATTCAATTGTCCAACCGGCGACAGAACCTTGCGGACCGGCGGCAACCGCGCACCGGGCCGTCATGCCGGGAGCCTCACGCGCCAAGCAGACTGATCGCTGCCTGCTGTGCCTTGTCGTAGATCGGCGAGATGGCGATCAGGAACAGCAGGGTGATCACGGCCGAACCAAAGATGATCGCGCGCAGATCGCCACCGACCTTGGCGTCCAGTGGCTGGGTCGCCTCGTCAAAATACATGATCCTGATGATGCGCAGGTAATAGAACGCACCGACCACGCTGGCGAGCACACCGATCACGGCGAGGCCGAACAGTCCGGCTTGCACCGCGGCCATGAACACGTACCACTTGCCGAAGAACCCGGCGAGCGGCGGTATGCCGGCCATCGAGAACATGAACACCATCAGCGCGAACGCCATCATCGGGTGGGATTTCGACATGCCCGACAGATCGGACAGGTTCTCGACCAGCCGCCCTTCCCGACGCATTCCGAGGATGATCGCGAAGGTGCCGATGTTCATGAAAATGTAGCTGCTGAGATAGATCATCACGCCGGTGATCCCGGCCTCGTTGCCGGCGGCAAGGCCAACCAGGGCGTAGCCCATATGGCCGATCGAGCTGTAGGCCATCAGGCGCTTGATGTTGGTCTGTACCATCGCGGCGAACGCGCCCAGGACCATCGAGGCGATCGAGACGAACACCAGGACCTGCTGCCAGGAGTCCACCATATCGCCGAACGGGCCTGCCAGGACCCGCACGAACAGCGCCAGTGCAGCAACCTTCGGGGCGACGGCAAACAGGGCGGTCACCGGGGTGGGCGCGCCTTCGTAGACGTCGGGGGTCCACATGTGGAACGGAACCGCGGAGATCTTGAACGCCAGACCGCAGATCAGGAACACCAGGCCAACCACCAAGCCGACCGAGGTGCCGCCCTCGGCGCTGAACACGCTGGCCAGGCCGGCAAAGCTCGTCGTGCCGGCAAATCCGTAGATCAGCGAGCAGCCGTACAGCAGCATTCCAGAGCTGAGCGCGCCCAGCACAAAGTACTTCAAGCCAGCTTCGGTGGAGCGGACCGAGTCGCGGCGGATCGATGCCAGCACGTAGAGCGACAGGCTCTGCATCTCCAGGCCCATGTAGAGCGCGATGAGATCGTTGGCCGAGACCATCATCAGCATGCCGAGCGTCGCGAACACGATCAGCACCGGGTATTCGAAGCGACCCTTCCGCTCGCGCTCGAAATAGCCGAACGACAGCACGATGGAGAACGCCGAGCCGAGCAGGATCAGTACCTTGGCGAAGCGGGCAAAAGCATCCGTGATGAACAGACCGAAGAATGCGTCGTCGGTGCCGGTGCGCGCGACCACCAGGATTCCAGCCACCAGAAACGCCAGCACCGCCAGCCACCCCGGCGTGCGCAGGCTGTTCGAGCCCCGGAACACCCCGAACATCAGCAAGGCAATGCCGGCGACGGCGAGGAAGATCTCGGCCGTGGCTGGCGCCATTTCGGGAAGGCTCGTCACCGCGTTCATCTGAGACTCTCCCGGCGCCGTCAGCGGGCGGCCACGGCGGTCCCGGCTTCGCCGAGAGCCACCTTGTAATTGGTGATCAGGTTGTCGACCGAGACCGCCATCATGTCGATGAAGGTCGAGGGATAAATGCCCATCCAGAACACAAGGACGATCAGCGGCGCGAACAGCGCGATCTCCCGCGGGCTCAGATCAAGCATCGCCTTGACGCTGTCCTTGTCGAGCACCCCGAAGATGACCCGGCGGTACAGGTAGAGCATGTAGGCGGCCCCAAGGATCAGGCCGGTCGCCGCCAGCGCCGCCAGCCAAGTGTTCACCTTGAACGCACCGGCGAGGATCAGCAGTTCGCCGACGAACCCGCTGGTGCCGGGCAGGCCGACCGACGCCATGGTGAACACCATGAACACCAGGGCATAGCGCGGCATGTTGTTGGCGAGACCTCCATAGGCCGAGATCTCACGGGTGTGCAGCCGGTCATAGACCACGCCGACACACAGGAACAACGCGCCCGACACCACGCCATGGGACAGCATCTGGAAGATCGAGCCTTCCACGCCCTGGGTCGTCAAGGTGAACATGCCGATGGTCACGAAGCCCATATGCGCCACCGACGAATAGGCGATGAGCTTCTTCATGTCCTGCTGCACCAGCGCCACCAGCGAGGTGTAGATGACGGCGACGACGCTGAGGGCGAACACCAGGGGCGCGAAGTAGTCGGTCGCCTCCGGGAACATCGGGATCGAGAACCGCAGGAAGCCATAGCCCCCCATCTTCAACAGCACGCCGGCCAGGATCACCGAACCGGCGGTCGGCGCCTCAACGTGAGCGTCCGGCAGCCAGGTGTGCACCGGCCACATCGGCACCTTGACCGCAAACGACGCGAAGAACGCCAGCCATAGCCAAGTCTGCAGCGCAGGGGCGAACTTGAAGACCAGGAGAGTCGGAATGTCGGTGGTTCCGGCGTCCCAGTACATCGCCAGGATGGCGATCATCATCAGGACCGAACCGCCGAGCGTGTAGAGGAAAAACTTGAACGCCGCATACACCCGGCGCTGGCCGCCCCAGACGCCGATGATCAGGAACATCGGGATCAGCACGCCTTCGAAGAAGACGTAGAACACCAGGATGTCCAGGGCGCAGAACATGCCGACCATCAGGGTCTCGAGGACCAGGAAGGCGATCATGTATTCCTTGACCCGGCTTTGGACCGCTTCCCAGCTCGCCAGGATGCAGATCGGCGTCAGCAGGGTCGACAGCAGCACGAACCACATCGAGATGCCGTCGACGCCCACGTGGTAGGCGATCGACGATCCGGGGATCCAGTCATACCGCTCAACCATCTGGAAGTCGGCGGTCGTCGGATCGAAGTTGTACCAGATCAGCAGGGAGACCAGGAAAACCGCCGTCGATATCAGCAGCGCCTGCCACCGGCAGTTGGTCGCAACCTGAGCCTCCTCGCCACGCGTCAGCAGGATGAAGAACACCCCGACCAGCGGCAGGAAGATGACGAGGGAGAGAAGTGGCGCGTTGCTCGCCATAACGTCAGCCTCCGAAGGCCAGGTACCAGCTGACCAGGGCAACCACCCCGATCAGCATGGAGAATGCGTAATGATAGACGTACCCGGTCTGCAGCCGGCCGGCACGAGCCGCCAGATTGCGCGCCACCGCCGACACGCCGTCCGGGCCGAAGCCGTCAATGATCGCCCGATCGCCACCCTGCCAGAAGGCCACGCCGACCTGCCAGGAGCGCTTGACGAACAACCAGTCGTACAGCTCGTCGAAGTACCACTTGTTCAGCAGGAACAGGTAGATCGGCTGGAACCGGGCCGCGAGCATGCCGGGCAGATGCGGGCGGAACATGTACATCAGGTAGGCGAGGCCAATGCCGATCACGCCCACCACCAGCGGGGCGGCCTTGACCCAGAACGGAACATGGTGCGCCGCCTCGATCGAATTGTTGTCCGGCAGGATCTTGATCGACTCCCGCCAGAACTCGGCCATGCCCTCGCCGACGAACCACTCATATCCGGCCCAGCCGCTGAACACCGCGCCAGCCGCCAGGAACGCCAGCGGGATCAGCATGACCTTGGGTGACTCGTGGACGTGGTGCAGCACCTCGTCCGACATGCGCGGCGTGCCGTGGAACGTCATGATGATCAGCCGCCAGCTGTAGAACGCGGTCATCAGCGCGGCGGCGATGCCCATCCAGAACGCAAACTGACCAACGCCGGTGTGGCTGCCGTAGGCCGACTCCAGGATCATGTCCTTGGAGTAGAAACCGGCGAACAGCGGCACGCCGGCCAGAGCCAGGCTGCCGATCCACATCATCGCGTAGGTGAACGGGATCTTCTTCCAGATGCCGCCCATGTTGCGCATGTCCTGCTCGTCGGACAGCGCGTGGATCACCGAGCCGGCCGACAGGAACAACAGCGCCTTGAAGAAGGCATGGGTCATCAGGTGGAAGATCGCTGCCGGATAGGCCGACACACCGAGCGCGAAGAACATGTACCCGAGCTGGCTGCAGGTCGAGTACGCGATCACCCGCTTGATGTCGTTCTGGCACATGCCGACGGTCGCGGCGAAGAACGCGGTCGCCGCACCGACGATGGTGACGACCTGCAGAGCGAATGGCGCGTATTCGAACAGCGGCGACATGCGCGCAACCAGGAATACGCCGGCGGTCACCATGGTCGCCGCGTGGATCAGCGCCGACACCGGTGTCGGGCCTTCCATGGCATCCGGCAGCCAGGTGTGCAGGCCAAGTTGCGCCGACTTACCCATGGCGCCGATGAACAGCAGGATCGCGATGATGGTCAGCGCGTCCCCCTGCATGCCAAGGAAGCCGAGAGTCGTTCCGGCCTTCTCGGGTGCGGCGGCGAAGATCACGTCGAGCGACACGGTGTCGAACAGCATGAAGCAGCCGAAGATGCCGAGCGCAAAGCCGAAATCGCCGACCCGGTTGACCACGAAAGCCTTGATCGCAGCCGCGTTGGCCGACGGCTTGTGATACCAGAACCCGATCAGCAGGTAAGAGGCGACGCCGACCCCTTCCCAGCCGAAGAACAACTGCACCAGGTTGTCGGCCGTCACCAGCATCAGCATCGCGAAGGTGAAGATCGACAGATACGCCATGAACCGCGGGATCGACCCGTCGTGGCTCATGTAGCCGACCGAATAGACGTGGACCATGGTCGACACCACGGTCACGACCAGCACCATCACCGCCGTCAGGGTATCCCAGCGCAGGGCCCAGTTGGCCTCGAAGCTGCCGGACGCGATCCAGGTCAGCACGTCGACGGTGAAGGTCCGGCCGCCGATGGCGACCTCCCAGAAGGCGATGACACCGAGGATCGAGGAGACGATCATGGCGCCGCAGGTAACGATCTGCGCGCCCCGGTCACCAATGACACGGCCACCGAAGCCAGCGATCAGGGCGCCGACCAGCGGCAGGAAAACGATCGCGGAGTACATCCGTCAGCCCTTCATCAGGTTGATGTCCTCGACCGCGATCGAACCGCGGTTGCGGAAGTAGACCACCAGGATCGCCAGGCCGATCGCGGCTTCGGCCGCCGCCACCGTCAGCACGAACAGCGCGAATACCTGCCCGACCAGATCGCCGAGATGGGTGGAGAAAGCCACCAGGTTGATATTGACGGCCAGCAGCATGAGTTCGACCGACATCAGGATGATGATGACGTTCTTGCGGTTCAGGAAAATGCCGAAGATCCCGAGCGTGAACAGGATCGCCGCGACCGTCAGATAGTGGCCGAGACCAATCGCCATATCAGACCCCTCCCCCCCGGGTAACCTTCATCACTTCGACGGCATCCTCTCGGCGCCTGGCGTTCTGCACCAGGATCGACTGGCGGCGCACCCCTTCGCGCGACCGCAGAGTCAGCACGATGGCGCCGATCATCGCGATCAGCAGGATCAGGCCTGCCGCCTGGAACAGATAGACATAGCGGGTGTACAGCAGGCCGCCGAGCGCGTGGGTGTTTGTCACGTCCGCCGCGGGCGGAACGACTGCGCCCATGGTGTTGGGAATGCCCGGAGCCACGGTCCAGGCGCCGGTGATCAGCAGCAGTTCGGCCAACAGCACCAGGCCGATGGCGGCCCCCACCGGCACGTAGCGGATGAATCCCTGGCGCAGTTCGACGAAGTTGATGTCCAGCATCATCACGACGAAAAGGAACAGTACCGCCACCGCGCCGACATAGACGACCACCAGGATCATCGCCAGGAACTCCGCACCCATCAGCACGAACAGCCCGGCGGCGTTGAAGAACGCCAGGATCAGGAACAGGACGGAATGCACCGGATTGCGCGAGGTGATGACCATAGCGCCCGATGCCACCGCGACGGCGGCGAACAGATAAAACACCAGGGCCTGAACGACCATCCCACTTCCTTCTCCGGGGGTGAACCCGGTTCTCTCGACGACGAATTTCTATCAATTCATCAGTCGGTTATCATGCACGTCTAACGTAATGCCTCAGCATCAGCGATACGGAGCGTCCGCAGTCAGGTTCTGGCTGATCTCGGCCTCCCAGCGGTCGCCGTTCGCGAGCAGCTTTTCCTTGTTGTAGAACAGCTCCTCGCGCGTTTCGGTCGCGAACTCGAAATTCGGTCCCTCGACGATCGCGTCCACCGGGCAGGCTTCCTGACAGAAGCCGCAGTAGATGCACTTGGTCATGTCGATGTCGTAGCGGGTTGTACGCCGCGAACCGTCGGCGCGCGGCTCCGCCTCGATCGTGATTGCCTGCGCCGGACAGATCGCTTCGCACAGCTTGCACGCGATGCAGCGCTCCTCGCCGTTCGGGTAACGGCGCAGCACGTGCTCGCCCCTGAACCGCGGACTGATAGGCCCCTTCTCATAGGGGTAGTTGATCGTCACCTTCGGCCGGAAGAAATAGCGCAACGTCAGGCTCATGCCGGACAGGAGCTCCGCCAGCAGAAGGCTCTTCGGACGAAATCCCATGGAAGCCATGGTTGTTACCTCGCTCCTCGGCCGCTCACGGCACCCAATCGAACGCCACCAGCACGCCGGCCGTCACGACCACCCACAACAGCGAGAACGGCAGGAACACCTTCCAGCCGAGACGCATGAGTTGGTCGTAGCGGTAGCGCGGGAAGGTCGCCCGCACCCACAGGAAGAAGAACAGCACGAATGCGATCTTCAAGCCGAACCAGATCGGGCCCGGCAGCCAGTTGAACGGCGCAATATCAAACGGCGGCAGCCAGCCGCCCATGAACAGCACGACGGTCATGCCGCTCATCAGGATCATGTTCGCGTATTCGCCGAGGAAGAAGAGCGCGAAGCTCATCGACGAATACTCGACGAAGTACCCGGCAACCAGTTCCGACTCGCCTTCCGGCAGATCGAACGGTGCCCGGTTGGTCTCGGCCAGCGCCGAGACAAAGAAGATCACGAACATCGGAAGCAGCGGGATGGCGAACCAGACCGTGCGCTGCGCCTCGACGATGTCGTTGAGGTTCAGCGATCCGACGCACAGCAGCACCGTAATGATCACGAAGCCGATCGATACCTCGTAGGACACCATCTGCGCAGCCGAGCGCAAGGCGCCGAGGAAGGCGTACTTCGAGTTCGACGCCCAGCCGGCCATGATCACGCCGTATACGCCCAGCGACGAAATCGCGAACAGGTACAGCACGCCGACATTGATGTCGGCCAGGACCATATCGGGCCCGAACGGAATCACCGCCCAGGCGATCAGGCTGAGAATGAACGTCAGCATCGGCGCCAGCAAGAAGACGATCTTGTTGGCGCCCGACGGAAGAATGGTTTCCTTGGCCAGCAGCTTGACGCCGTCGGCCAGCGGCTGCAGCAGGCCGAACGGCCCGACCACGTTCGGTCCCTTGCGCAACTGCATGGCCGCGATGACCTTGCGCTCGAAGAAGGTGAGGTACGCCACCGCGACGAGCAGCGGCACCACGATCGCCAGGATCTGCGCCACAATGATCGCGGTCGGTACGACGTATGTGTCGAGGAAGGTCATGCTGGTTTCGCCCCGCCCGGTCTCTGGATCAGCCGTTGGTGCCGGTCGCGGCCGGCTGACGTCGTAGGACGAAGATCTCGGTGCATTCCGCCATCGTCTTGGACGCCCGGCTGATCGGGTCGGTCATGTAGAAGTTCTCGATCGGCGACGTGAACGGCGCGTCGTCAACCGCCCCCGACGCTCCGAACTCGCCCCACGCCGCCGGTTCGATGGTATCGATCGCGGCAAAGGTCTCGTGGTCGGCCATCAGCGCCTGACGCAACGCACCGAGGGTGTCGAACGGCAAGGTCTTGCCGACCGCTTCCGACAGTGCCCGCAGGATCTTCCAGTCCTCGCGTGCTTCGCCCGGCGGGAACCCGGCGGCAAAGCCCATCTGAACCCGGCCCTCGGTGTTGACGTACAGCCCGTCCTTCTCGGTATAGGCGGCACCCGGCAGAACCACGTCGGCGCGATGCGCGCCCTTGTCGCCATGGTGTCCCTGGTAGACCACGAAGGCGTCGCCCAGGGCGTCGGTGTCGATTTCGTCCGCGCCCAGCAGGTAAACCGCCTTGATGGCGCCTGACTGCGCACCGGCAACGATCCCTGCGACGTCGGCACCGCCTTTGCCCGGCACGAACCCCATATCCAATCCGGCAACCCTGGCAGCCGCTGTGTGCAGCACATTGAAGCCGTTCCATCCGGGCTGGGTGTCGCCATCGTCGTCGACGGTGGCCGGCTGGATCATCCCGTAGGTCTCGGCAATCGCCCGGGCCTGGGCCAGGACGGCCGCGCCGTCACCGCGCGACAATGCCCCCATGCCGACCACGATCATCGGCCTCTTGGCGGACTTCAGGACTTTCGCAAAGCTGTGCTTGCCGTCGGCAACCTCGGCCAGCGTCTGTGCACCGGCCCCCAGATGCTCGTACTCGTAGGTCAGATCGAGCGGCTGCCCGATCACGCCGATCGGGAAGCCGCCGCGCAGCCAGCGCTTACGGATCCGCGCGTTGACCAGCGACGCCTCCCAGCGCGGATTGGTGCCGACCAGAAGCAGGGCATCGGCATCCTCGACCCCGGCGATCGTCGTGTTGAAGATCCAGCCGCCTCGCGGCCCCTGCCCGATCGCCGCACCGTCCTGCCGGCAGTCGATGTTCGGCGAACCGAGCTCGGCCATCAGGCGCTTCAGCGCGTACATCGACTCGGCATCGACGGTGTCGCCGGCAATAGCGGCGATCTGCTTGCCCTTCAGGCCCTTCATACGCTCGGCAACAGCGGCGAACGCTTCCGGCCAACTCGCCGGCTGCAGCTTGCCGTCCTTGCGGACGTATGGCCGATCGAGCCGCTGGCGCTTCAAGCCGTCGCATGCGTAACGGGTCTTGTCGGAGATCCACTCCTCGTTGATGTCCTCGTGCAGGCGCGGCAACACGCGCAGCACTTCCTGACCGCGTGCATCAACGCGGATGTTGCAGCCGACCGCGTCCATGACGTCAATCGACTCGACCTTCTTCAACTCCCATGGCCGCGACACGAACGCATATGGCTTGGAGGTCAGGGCGCCGACCGGGCACAGGTCGATGACGTTGGCCGACAGTTCGGAATCCAGGGCCTTCTCGAGATAGGTGGTGATTTCCGCGTTCTCGCCGCGGTTCAGCATGCCCATCTCGCTGACACCTGCGATCTCGGTCGAGAACCGGACGCAGCGGGTGCAGTGAATGCAGCGGGTCATGATCGTCTTGATCAGCGGCCCCATGTACTTGTCGGTGACCGCCCGCTTGTTCTCGGTGTAGCGGGTGGAATGGGAGCCGAAGCCCATCGCCTGATCCTGCAGGTCGCACTCGCCGCCCTGGTCGCAGATCGGGCAGTCCAGCGGATGGTTGATCAGCAGGAATTCCATCGTGCCCTTCTGAGCCTTGCGGGCCAGATCGGACTT
>NZ_JAVJSX010000038.1:0-14020 GCF_040219215.1 Thalassobaculum sp. | reverse complement strand
CCGCTCGAGGTGATGGTCGTGACCGCCGGCGGCATCGTGCCGCGCGCGGACGTCCGCGGAGCGGTCATGCGGTTCGGCGAGACCAAGATCGGCGAAGTGGGTGCCAGCAACGTCGCGCGCGGGCCAAACTGGAGCGCATCGCTCGGTCCGTTCCAGATCGGCAGCGCCGGTTTTCAGGCGGGCCAGTTGGTCGCCCGGGCAAGTGTTCCTGCGATTCAAGCCACGCCTTGGATCGCCCGCACGACGATCGACGGCCATCCCGAGCTCGCCCGGATGTCGACTACGCTTTCCTTTGAAAATGGTGCCGGCGCGAACCTGGACCTGAACGGCAACAACGTCGTCGACGGCAACGAGGTGTACGCCAAGGCCTTCTACTACAGCTCCGACTGTCGGCTGAAGGAGGCGATACGACAGGTCTCGGCCGAAGAGGCGCGCGCTATCGTCGGGCGGATCGGGCTGTACCGCTTTCGGTACCGGGGTGAGGCGCGGGAGCGCATCGGCGTGGTCGCGCAGAATGTGGCCGAGGCCGCACCGGAGGTCGTGAGGACAGGGCCGGACGGGATGCTGCGTGTCGACTATGCCCAGCTGTCCACCATCCTCATCGCAGCGATCCAGTCGGACAGGAAGGACCAGGCCGGAACCGAGGTGCAATGGGAATGCTCGGACCGCGAACATCTCGCCGAGTAGCCGTTCTCGGATCAGCCGCCTCGCTGGTCCTGGGGCTCCTTTGGGCGCGCGATCTCGGCACACCGCTTCTGATCAGCCCGTCGAGTGCATCAGTCCCGCCCGGGGTGTACCGCGTGCTGCCGGATCGAGCCTGGTCGCGCGGGGCGCTGGTGCTCTTCGAGCCACCGGCGGCCGCGCATCGCGCATGGCAGGGCGGTCGCGGGCCGCGCAGCCGCGATCGGTGGATAAAGATGGTCGCCGGCATCGCGGGCGACGCAGTCTGTGCGCTTGATACCGCCCTCACGGTGAACGGCACGACAATCGCCGAGATGCCACCGCCGGCAGCGGCACCCGAACGTCCCGCACTCAGAGGCTGTGAGATCGTGGCACCGGGCATGGTCTACCTCGTCGGCCTGCATCCGCGCAGCTTGGACTCCCGGTACTGGGGTCCCGTGGACAATGCCGCGATCGTCGCGAAGGTCGAACCGCTCTTGGCGCTAGACGAACTCGTCGGCCGGGGCTCCAGGCCTGCGAACTAGCGGACGACTCCCGGCGGCGACCCATAGCGTGGACCCACGCCCTGACGTGTCCATTCCATTCGAGTAAATGCAGCGAATTTACTGGGCTTTTATCAATAATTATGGGTTGTACTTTTGTTACGTTAAGCACTTTTGCCGTTTGCACCGCAACATCTGCTGCTATGGTTGTCGGTCTCTTGGGGAGAGGGGTGCTGCGCCAATGGGGATGGAAAGGCGGCGATGGAGCATTCGACATGGATTGCTGCGGACGGGGCAGCGAAGTCTCTCGACTGGATTCCGGGCCACCCGATCGATAATCGAAGTTTCGCTCTGGACACCCTTGGCTGGGTCAACGTTTGCGAAACCCAACGTCGGGTCGAGGTCTGGGTAAACCCGCTGAAAGTAACCCGTCGTGCGATAGCGGCTGCCTCGGACGTGCTGGCCAGCCTGGAGGGTCGGCATCCCGGCCGGAAGTTGATCGTCAGGGTGCACGACCACCGACCGCGCGGATCGGTCATCGCCCGTTCCGTCGACGAGTTGCCGCGGTACCTCACGGGCGCGATCGAGCTGACGAGCCAGCCCGGCTTTCCCTTGGAGCAGGACCGTCTCGATCCGGCGATCGTCACGGAAATCGCCGACGAGCATGTGCGCGACACATGGGGCTATCTGAATGCAACCGGCTTCGCACTGACCAAGGAGCTGGTCGGCCGTGTCGAGACGAGCACGCACCGGGTGAAACTGCTGGCGCTCGGGCAGGACGGCTCCGCGCAGTACCTGGCGCACGACCTCAGCACGCAGCGGGTCTGGGCCCAGCGGGCGCCGCTCGCCGGCCGGTTCCTGGAGGACTTGCCCGTTCCGGTTCCTCTGGCTCGCAGCCTGCGCGCTGACATCAGGGCAATGCTGTCCGGCAACGAGACGGTGGTGTCCTACGTGCGAGGGTTGGCGAAGATCATGCCCGGCGCTTTGCTTGCCGATGACAGCTTCTTCCGCATCACCGTGCCACTCGTACCCCCTGCCGGGTTCGGCGATGCCGTCGCTCTAGTGATGCTGTCGAAGATCGGCTGAGGGCGGGGTTCGCGAGACCGGGTGGCACCGGGGACGGACGCCGATCCGATACCAGTGCCAGGGAATCTGGCGTGTGATCCCGGTGCTCGGGCGATGCGCTGCGTAGCCCGGGCCCTATGCACACGTCGATCGGCCGGCAAGACGGGCTTGTTCGCTACCGTCTACGCGCCGCCGAGCAACTACCCGCAATTATATTGCGTGGCATATTTGGCGCGTGCCCCAGCCGAGTACACGCGCTCCAGATCCGCTTCGATGGCGCGCCTTTTCGACCGCTTCGAGCCCGACCGTATATTCTGATGACATGAGTGCAGACGAAGACTTCGAGGACCTCGCCCGGCGACTCGCCGCGAGCTCCGACCACAGGATCCTGCGACGGGTGAAGCCGCGGGATATTTTCAGCGATCATGCCGACGCCGAGACCAAGCTCGGCATCATTCTCGACACGGAAACCACAGGGCTCGATCCGAAGACAGACGCCATCATCGAGTTCGCCGCCCTGGCCTTCACCTTCGATACAGACGGGCGTGTCTGCCAAGTGCGAGGGCGCATGGAGGCGCTGGCCGACCCGGGCCGTCCGATCCCACCGGAAGTGACCCGGTTGACCGGTATCGCCGACGCGATGGTAGCGGGCCGCTCGATCGACCAAGGGGCGGTGTCCCAGCTAGTCGCGCCGGCGGCCGTCGTGATTGCCCACAATGCCGCGTTCGACCGGCGGTTCGTGGAGCGCATGAACCAGGTGTTCACGACCAAGGCCTGGGCGTGCTCGCATTCCGAGGTATCCTGGAACGACGTAGGGATCGCGAGCAGCAAGCTGGAATATCTCGCGATGCGGTACGGACTGTTTCACGACGGCCATCGCGGGCTCGCCGATTGCGAGGTTCTCCTCGAAATCCTGGCCAGCCCATTTCCTGGATCCGCGGACACTACGCTCAAGGTCCTACTCGACACGGCACGCAAGCCTACGTGGCGGCTCTGGGCACTGGACAGCCCGTTCGACATGAAGGACCGCCTGAAGGCGCGGGGCTACCGGTGGAGCGACGGTACCGACGGCAATCCGAGGGCGTGGTATCGGGACGTGGCCGAAGAGGCGATCGAGGAAGAACGGCGTTTCCTCGCCACCGAGATCTACCCTGGGCCGTGCGACCCGAGGTGCGTTCGCGTGACGGCCTTCGACCGGTTCTCCGAGCGAGTGTGACGCGGAGCGCAGGACCCGCGCGGCGGCCATGCGGTCGGTCATCGGACAGCGTGCCTGACCGCAGCGACGGCTCCCCAGACGTGGCTCAAAAGGGTGGGGAGCAGACAAATCGACCGATTGCGGTGACTCCAAAGCAGACGTTGAGACGCCCCCGGGGAACATCGCGTCGCATGTCCGTAAACCCGTCCGGAAATCAATTTGTCCGGAAACCCATCTCAGCCCGGAGCTCCCGGACAGCACGTGCTCTGTCCGTGAAACGGCCCGAGGATGGACAGATGCCGAAAGACCTCAGGAATTCGTGGTCGGTCGATCAGCGATGCCTCTCGCGTGCCTCGTGTGCACCAGGAGCGGTCACATGAGCAGGCCGCCTCTGTGTTCCGTAGCGGACACTAGAGATCGGCTAGATGCTCCGATTACTTCTTCAGCTACCTCGGTGAGCTGTTGCTCTTCGGCTGATACCGGTCCTCGATCTGCGCCCAGTGCTCGAAGTCCACGATGGACTTGTACTCCTCGAAGCCGACGCCGCCGCCGGCGCCGGCGCCGGCGAAAGAGACGTCTCCGTTCGCGAGGCTGGACAAGACGCTCTGCATCGCGCGAACCGCGTGCATCAGCGGTGAGATGCCATAGATGATGATCCGAAAGCCCAACTGCGTGAGGTCGTGCGGCGCAAGCATCGGCGTGCGCCCGCCCTCGAGCATGTTTGCAAGTTGAGGAATGTCGAAAGCCCCTCCGATCCTCGCCATCTCTTCGACGCTGGTCGGTGCCTCGATGAACAGTCCGTCGGCTCCTGCGCGTGCATAGCGTTCGCCCCGCCGCAGCGCCTCGTCGAGGCCATAGACCTCGCGGGCGTCGGTACGGGCGATGATGAAGGTGTCGGGATTCAGGAGATTCTCGGCGGCCGCGCGGATGTTCGCTTCCATTTGCCGCGCGTCAAGCAGTTGCTTGCCGGCGATGTGCCCGCAGCGTTTCGGGGACACCTGGTCCTCGAAGAACACCGCCTGAGCCCCAAGCCTCTCGTAGAAATTGATCACGTGGACGACTGTCTTGACGTCCCCGTAGCCGTTGTCGGCGTCCACCAGCACGGGAAGGGTGCTCGCGGCCATCGTGTCGCGGATGCCAGCGCCGATCTCGCCCAGTGCCAGCAAGCCGATGTCGGGTACGCAATACCTGGCGCCGACGAGCGGGAAACCGCCGATGAAGTACGCCTTGAAGCCTGCGCGCTGGATCAACCGGGCGCTAATCGCGTCGTGCGCGCCGGGAAGCACCAGCGGTCGTTCGCTTGCGACGAGATCTCTGAATGTCGCCATCTCACCCGGGTCCCGTTGCTGGTCACACGACCTCATGGGTGTCGACCAGGAAGGTCGAGATCTCCGAGATGAACTCGGTCGCATGTGTCATGAGGGTCTTGCCGGCATCCGAGGCGAATGCCGTGTTCAGGCTCTCGAGATCCTCGAACCACAGCTCGACGATGCCGTCGATCGGCAGTTCCCCGTAGGTCGCTGGCCTGCCGCGGCCGTGCGACCGGTCAAAGATCAGGTTCTGGGTGTAGCCCTTCACCTGCGGTAGCCGCCGGACGAGGAACGAGTGAACGTCGAACCACTCGCGCTTGAAGTCCTCCGGGCTGACGTCCGGCCGCCGTTTCAGCGTCGACATGCGTTTCAGCAGCGGGGTCCCCGAGGGCGTCGGAACCACGACGTGCTGGATCGCCGTGATGAGCTTGAGGTCGCCGATAAATTGACTCTCGTCCTCGCCCAGCCGCTTTACATGTTCGCCCGCGAAGGCCGCCGACATGGACGGTAGGTCGTCGAACCACAGTTCCGAGAAGCCGTCGAAATCGAGACCGCCGCGCGTATAGCTGATCGCACGCTGCTCACGGTCGACGACGTGGTTCTGATGGTAGCGACGCAGGCCCGAGAGCTGCGCCGCGAGCGGGCCGTGGCTCTCGCGCCAGTGCCGCCGGAACTCATCGGTGCTCATGTCGTCGCGCTTGCGGAGCAGACCCATTCTCGTGATCACGGCGGTCCTCCTGCTTCAGCGTTTGTAGCGCCAGACCTTAGTGTTAAATTCACGAATGTCAAAGTGATTTGATAAAAACGAACTCCTGATTGATACTAATGAAGAGCGCTACTGTCGATCACGAGGAGTTGCGGATGGCCGGCGATCAAAGAGGCATTCAGTCCGTCGAGGTCGGCGGTCAGCTGCTGCGGGTGCTCGCGGAGGCGGACGGCCCGATGATGCTTCGCGACCTCGCAAAGAAGGCCGACATGTCCGCCGCCAAGGCCCACCCCTACCTCGTCAGCTTCATGCGGATCGGCATGGTGGAACAGAACAAGGCGACCGGGCGCTACGAACTCGGCTCGCTCGCGCTGCAGATCGGGCTGGCCAGCATGCGTCGCCTGGAGCCGGTCCGGGTGGCGGCCGCGCTCGTAAGCGGACTGGTCGAAACGATCGGGCAGACCGTCGCGCTTGCCGTATGGGGCAATCACGGTCCGACGGTGGTCCGCATCGAAGAAGGGGTTAGCGCAGTGCATGTGAACATGCGCGTCGGCAGCGTGATGTCACTCCTCGGCACTGCCACAGGACGCGTCTTCGCTGCCTTCCTGCCGCCAAAAATGATCGAGGCGTTCCTGGATTCCGATATCGGCCGGGCCAGCGTCGGCGACGAACTGGCACGAACGATGAGCCGGAAGCAGATCGAGGCGTCGGTCGCCGAGGTCCGGGAGAGAGGCCTCGCGCGGGCCGTCGACCGCCCGATCCCCGGCGTCAACGCGCTGACCGCCCCGGTGTTCGACCAGACCGGTTCGATCGTGCTCGCGATAACCGCCATCGGACCGTCGGGCACGTTCGATGCGGACTGGGAAGGCCCGATTGCCAGGGAACTCCTCGCCTGCGCGGGAACCGTTTCGGCGCGTTTGGGATTTCTGCGCCCGGCAGAGCGGCAGGCCCTCTGACGACAAGAGCCTGCACTCCGTTTGGTGCAACTCGATCCGTTCAGCCCTGCAGGGCCTGCCACATCTCGATGTCGCGCTGGGCGGTCCAGATCCGCGGCGTGTCGATGCCGCGGGCCTCGTCATAGGCGCGGGCGACGTTGAACGGCAGGCAGTGCTCGTAGATGGCGTAGTCCTTGAACTTGGCGTCGCAGGCATCGCGCACCGCGTCCCAGGCGTCCTTCAGGCTGCCGCCGCGTGCCGCCACCTGCTGGGCCGGCTTGTAGGTGCTCTCGACGAAGTTCCGCGTCGCCGCCAGAGCGGCGTCGACCATGTCGAGTCCGACCAGCGCGTCGCCGCGTCCCGGCGCGATCGACTTCGGGTCGTAGGACTTCACGGCGTCGAGGGTGGCGCCCCAGTCCCCAAAATGGCCGTCGCCGCAGTAACAGGCGGAGTGATACTCGACGATGTCGCCGGTGAACATCACCTGCTCGTCCGGAACCCAGATCACCGCGTCACCGGCCGTATGGGCGCGGCCGATCTGCTTGATCACGACCTTGCGGTTGCCGAGATAGACGGTCATCGAGTCCGAGAAGGTGGTGGTCGGCCAGGTCAGGCCGGGGATGCTCTCGTGGCCCTCGAACAGGCGGGGGAAGCGCTGGAACTCGCTGTCCCAGTCCTCCTGCCCGCGCTCGACCACCATGGCCCGGGCCTTGTCGGACATGATGACCTGCTGGGCGCCGAAGGCGCTGGCCCCCAGGACGCGCACGGCGTGGTAGTGGGTCAGGACGACATGGGTGATCGGCTTGTCGGTCACCTCGCGGACCTTTTCGATGACCTTCTGCGCCAGGCGCGGCGTGGCCTGGGCCTCGACGATCATCACGCTGTCGTCACCGATGATGACGCCGGAGTTCGGATCGCCCTCGGCGGTGAACGCCCAGAGGTCCTTGCCGACTTCGGTGAAGCTGATCTTCTTCTCCGTCATGTCGCCCTGGGAGGCGAATGCCTTGGCCATGATGAGACTTCTCCTGTCTTGAATGGTTATATCGCCCAGTCCGGAAGGGCGACGGCGGGGAGCACCTGACCGCTGCAGTCGCCGAAGCCGATGCGGCACCCGTTGCCGTGGGCCGCTCCGCGTAGCACCAGGGTGTCTCCGTCCTCGATGAAGCGGCGCAGGTCGCCGTCGGCGAGCTCGATGGGCTCCTTGCCGCCCCAGCTCAGCTCGAGCAGCGAGCCGCGATTCTCCCGGTTCGGGCCTGAGATCGTGCCCGAGCCGAGGAGATCGCCGACCCGCATGGGGCAGCCCGACGTGGTGTGATGGGCCAGCTGCTGAGCGGCGGAGTAGTACATCTCACGGTAGTTCGTCCGGGCGATGACTGTCTCGGCGCCGCCCTCGGGTGTCAGCGCCACCTCGAGGTCGATGTCGTAGAGCCCGGGGACAGTCGGCTTCAGGTACGGCAGCAGCGGCCGCCCGGGCGCCGGCGTCGGAACGCGGAACGGCTCCAGGGCGGCCTTGGTGACGATCCACGGGCTGATGGTGGTCGCCGTCGCCTTGGCCTGGAACGGGCCGAGCGGCTGGTACTCCCAGGCCTGGATGTCGCGGGCCGACCAGTCGTTCAGCAGCACGTAGCCGAAGATCATTTCCCCGGCACGCGCGACCGAGACCATGCCTTCCGACGGCTGGCCGACGATCGCACCCATTTCGAGCTCGATGTCGAACCGTGCCGACGGCGCGAACCGAGGCAGCTCGTCGTCCGGTCCCTTGACCTGGCCCCAGGGTCGGCGCACCGGCGTGCCGGAGACCACGACCGAGGAGGCCCGGCCGTTGTAGCCGATCGGGATCGACAGCCAGTTCGGCGGCAGCGCGTTCTCCGCGCCGCGGAACATGGTGCCGACATTGGTCGCGTGATGCCGGCCGGCATAGAAGTCGGTGTATTCCGACACCCGGAACGGCATGAGCAGCCGTGCCTGGGCCATCGCCACCAGGTGCGGCTCGACCGCGGCGCGGTGCGTCTCGTCGGATAGCAGCTCGGTCAGCCGCGCGCGCAGCGCCGCCCAGACAACCGGTCCCGCCACCATCACGGCGTTCCAGGCCGGATCGACGAACAGCGCCGGATCGACTCCGTGGTCGACCGCGGCCACGTCCAGGATCCGGTCGCCGATGGCGACGCCGCACCGCGCGCCGCGGCCGTCATCGAACACGCCGTACGGCAGGTTCCGGATCGGGAAGTCGGTGTCGCCGTTGGCCGTGTCCAGCCAGCTCTGCATTGTGCTCATTTGATCCCCGACGTGCCGTCGAACTTCTTCTCGAGATCGGCCCAGCAGTCGATGTAGTCGTCCTGCAGCGGTGCCTCCTTGGCGGCGAACGACGTCAGGTGCTGCGGGAACCGCGTCTCGAACATGAAGCTCATGGTGTTGTCGAGCTTCTGCGGTTTGAGGTCGGCGTTTGAGGCCTTCTCGAACGCCTCCCGGTCGGGACCGTGCGGCAGCATCATGTTGTGGAGGCTCATTCCGCCCGGCACAAAGCCCGCGGGCTTGGCGTCATACTCGCCGTAGATGTTGCCCATCAGCTCGGACATCACGTTCTTGTGGTACCAGGGCGGACGGAAGGTGTTCTCCATCACCAGCCAGCGCTCCCGGAACAGTACGAAATCGATATTGGCAGTGCCGGGCACGCCCGACGGCGCGGTCAGCACCGTGAAGATCGACGGGTCCGGATGGTCGAACAGGATCGCGCCGATCGGGCAGTAGTTCGTCAGGTCGTATTTCCAGGGCGCGTAGTTGCCATGCCAGGCGACCACGTCGAGCGGACTGTGATCGATCTCCGTGCGGTGGAACTGTCCGCACCACTTCACCGTCACCATCGACGGCACGTCGCGGTCCTCGAAAGCCGCGACCGGGGTTTTGAAGTCGCGCCGGTTGGCCATGCAGTTGGCACCGATCGGGCCGCGCCCCGGCAGCTCGAAGTTCTGGCCGTAGTTCTCGCAGACGAAGCCGCGGGCCGGGCCCTGGAGGACCTCCACCCGGTAGACCAGCCCGCGCGGGATGAGCGCGATCTCCTGCGGCTCGATCTCGACGACGCCGAGCTCGGTGCAGAACCGCAGCCTGCCCTGCTGCGGCACCACCAGAAGCTCGCTGTCGGCCGAGTAGAAGTACTCGTCGACCATCGAGGCGGAGACCAGGTAGACGTGGCTCGCCATGCCGGTCTGGGTGTTCACGTCGCCGGCCGTCGTCATCGTCCGCATGCCGGTCAGCCAGGTCAGCGCCTCGCCGTCGTGCGGCACCGGATCCCACCGGTACTGGCCGAGCGAGATCACGTCGGGGTCGACGTTCGGCGCCGACTGCCAGTACGGCAGATCGATCTTCGCGAAGCGATGAGTGTGCTTGACCGACGGGCGGATGCGATAGCACCAGGTCCGCTCGTTTTGGTGGCTGGGTGCCGTGAAGGCGGTGCCCGAAAGCTGCTCGCCGTAGAGCCCGTAGTTGCATTTCTGCGGGCTGTTCATGCCCTGCGGCAGGGCGCCGGGAAGCGCCTCCGTCTCGAAGTCGTTGCCGAAGCCCGGCATGTAGCCGCCAGCGCTGACGGTGGCCACGGATCTGTCGGGGCGTCCGATCGAGTTCTCCTGTGCGCTCATGAAATCCGTCCCTTCCGATTCAATTCGCGTTCGGATCGTCGCCAGTCCGCATCCGAAACGCCTCTTCTGCCATGAGCAGTCGGATATCGCTTGCCAGTGGTCTATAGATTAGCTAATAGCGAATTCATTCGCAATAGACGAAGATAGAGGATGGCCGATGCGAGATCGAACCGCTATCGTGACGGGGGCGGCCCAGGGCAACGGGGCCGCCATCGCGAAGGGGCTGGCGGCCGCCGGCATGAAGATCGCATTGGCGGACATGCAGAAAGCGGCCTTGGAACATGTCCGGGCAGAGATCGTCGCCGCCGGCGGGACGGCGTTCACTGCCGAGCTCGACGTCACGGACGTCTCGGCGGCAAGGCGCTTCGCTGCCGATGTCAGTGAGACGCTCGGGCCGGCTTCCGTGCTCGTGAACAACGCGGGCATCATCGTCAGAAGCCCGATCGACGCGGCGTCCTACGACGACGACTGGCAGCGGATCCTCGCCGTCAACGCCGGCGGGCCGCAGGTGATGGTGCGTGCCTTTCTCTCCCAGCTCGAGGAGACCCGCGGGTGCGTGGTGAACCTCGGCTCGATCATGTCGATGGTCGCGGCCAGCCAGGTGAGCGCCTATGCGGCTAGCAAGGGGGCGGTGGCTCAACTGACGAAGGCGCTCGCCAGCGAACTCGCTCCTCGCGGTATCAGGGTCAACGCGATCCTGCCGGGTGTCATCGAGACGCCGATGACCGAAGTCACCCGCAACAACCCTGATGCCATCGGGCGGTTCATGGCCCACACCCCCATGGGACGCGTGGGCCGACCGGATGAGCTGGTCGGGCCGGTGCTGTTCCTGGCTTCGGATGCCGCGAGCTATGTGACCGGGGCCTTGCTGCCGGTCGACGGCGGATATCTGGCCGTCTGAAAGACAACCGGAGGAGCCACGGATGCCCCGAGAGTCCTACGATTGCGATGTGCTGGTGGTCGGTTCCGGCGCGGGCGGCCTCGCGAGTGCGGTCTGTGCCGCTCATCGCGGCCTGAAGACGCTGGTGGTCGAGAAGGAGCCGGTCTTCGGCGGAACCACCGCGCGGTCCGGCGGCTGGATGTGGGTCCCCAACAACGCTCCGGCCAAGCGCGCGGGCATCGAGGACAGCGTCGAGAAGGCGAAGACCTATCTGAAGCATGAGACCGGCCCGCACTTCGACGAGGCCCGTGTCGACGCGTTCCTGGAAGCCGGGCCGAAGGCGGTCGACTTCTTCGAGCAGGATACCTGCCTGCAGTTCGATCTCGGGCCGACCTTCGCCGACTATCATCCGAAGGCCCCCGGCGGGATGGACGCCGGCCGGTCGATCGTCGCCCGACCCTTCGACGGCCGGGAGCTGGGCGACGAGATCAAGCGTCTGCGCCCGCCGCTTTCGGAGATCACGTTCCTCGGCATGATGATCGGCTCCGGCAAGGAGCTCCTGCACTTCTTCAACGTGACGCGCTCACCGGTCTCCGCGTTTTACGTCGGCAAGCTGTTCATCAGGTTCCTGCGCGACATGGCGTTCTACGGCCGCCCGATGCGCCTGATGAACGGCAACGCGTTGGTCGGCCGGCTGGCGAAGTCCTGCTTCGACAAGGGTGTGCCAATCTGGACCCGGGCGGCCGTCAGGCAACTGATCCGGAACGGCGACGGCGCGATCACCGGCGCACTCGTCGACACGGTGAAGGGCACGGTCGAGGTCCGCGCGGCCAAGGGCGTGGTGCTCGCGGCTGGCGGGTTTCCGCAGGACCCGGTCCGGCGTAAGGAAATGTTCGGACACGCGAACAGCGGTCACGAGCACGCTTCGCCGGCCCCTCCGGGAAACACCGGCGACGGGCTGAGGCTGGGCGAGTCCGTCGGCGCGGGCATAGAGAAAGACCTGCCGAACGCCGCCGCCTGGGTCCCGATCTCACGTCCGCTCCGCCGGGACGGCACGCTCGGCACATTCCCGCATTTCGTCGACCGCTCAAAGCCGGGCGTAATCGCGATCACCCGCTCGGGCCGCCGCTTCTGCAACGAAGCCGACAGCTACCACGACTTCGGCCAGTCCCTGACGAAACGCACCGCCGAGGAGGGGGGTGAGATCTGCGCCTTCTTCGTCTGCGACCATCGGGTGTTGCGCAAGTACGGCCTGGGCCACGTGAAGCCGGCGCCGGTCCCGATCGGCCGTCACATCCGCACCGGCTATCTGTTCCGGGGCGAGACGCCCGAAGCCCTGGCGGCCGAGATCGGAGCGGATCCCAAGCAGTTCGCGGAGACGATCCGCGCCTACAACGAGCATGCCCGGAACGGCGAGGATCCGGAGTTCGGCCGCGGGACGACCGCCTACAATCGGTCCCTCGGCGACCCGGAGCACCAGCCGAACCCGTGCGTCGCTCCCCTGGAGCAGGGTCCGTACTATGCAGTCAAGGTCGTAGTGGGCGATCTCGGCACCTTCGCCGGCCTCAAGTGCAACGAGAACGCCCAGGTTCTTGGCGCGACCGGCGAGCCGATCCCGGGGCTCTATGCCGCCGGCAACGACGCCGCCAGCCTCATGGGCGGGAACTATCCGGGTGGTGGGATCACCCTCGGTCCGGCGATCACCTTCGGATACATCGCCGCGCGCCATATGTCGGGGGCCAATGCATGAGCGTGGGCAGAGCGGCTGTCGGCTCGCAAGCTGATAGGTCTGCAACGCGCGCATGACCACTTCGGGTCGGCTCCGGCCGAGTTTCCACACTTTTGTCCGTCAAACGGTGCCAATCCGGACAGCTATGTGGCCGGTGCGGATGTCTGCCTCCGGTACGGCTCGATTCCGGATGTTCAACGAGCAACCCGCCGCTCAGGACTGACTCCGGCCAACTGGAACCTTGGCCTCGTCGACCGGCCAGCGAAGCGTCCGCGGACGGACCATGTCGAATGCCATCAACGGTGTCCGTGACCAACACTCCGCAGCTCCGGGGGCGGTGCGCATTGCCATCAGTCCGCGGCGCGACGGTCGCCGATGTCGTAGTCGATGGCGCTGGAAGCTTGCCGAGCAACCAGGTCGGCGACGGCGAGGACATCGTCATTCCCGCCGCGGTGGAGTGCTTCGAGCGGTGTCAGACCGTTCAGGTCACGACGGTGTCGAACCAGGAAGCGGTACACCGCCCATGCGCTCCCGTCGAAACGTTCGTACAACGCCGGCAGCGCGGAGAAAGGTTCACCATCCGGACCAACCTGCCAGAACGGGAATCTGACGCCGTGTTCGGCATCGTCGATCCCAAGAACCAGGTGGGTTCGGCGCTTCCCTTCGAGCGTGACCACGTCGATCCGGAGGAGTTCCGCAAATTGTTCCGTCGTGAGCATGTCCGGGCCATTCATGATGTCCGCCACACGAATGCGCTCGCGATCGCGAACCGCTTTCAGGGCCGCCTCCAGCGCGGCGGTCGGTCGACGTTGGGCAGCCACGGGGATCTCGATATCGAGATCCCCGAGCAACGCAAGGCCTCCTGTTGTCGTCTGGTAGGCCCGTCGCTTGGCTGCCGCCGCCCGGTTGCTCCTGTTCCATAGAGGGGCGGCGGCGTCGACACCCTCGAGGTGGAGATTCTCCGGGAGCAACTGGGACGCGGTACTGGCCACGTCGGCGCTGTCCTCACCCGTCACCAAGATTTCGCGCCTTAGGGATTCGCGATTGGTCATCTGCATGGTCTCTCTCCAATTCCAGTGTCCTTCGCCAAGTGAACAAACCCACATCGCCGGCGGAGCCGCTCCTAAGCGATGCGGCGGGCTGCACCTACCACTCCATTTCGTAGCCGTCCCGATCCCGGCCGGTCCGGTCGGCACCTCGATTGCGCTCCTCGTGCTGACCACTGTGCGCACGGTCCTGGTCCTCCCGGCGGGTGCGGTCGTCTGTCGCCCATTCGGCGGAACGGTCGCGGCCTAGGGGCCGATGCGGTCGAGCCTCCAGCTGCAGGCTGACCGCCGGCCCGAAGCTCTCCGGCTCGGATGCCAGGGACCGCAGGTAGAAGAGCGAGCTGCTGACGGTCAGCCCC
>NZ_JAVJSX010000037.1:0-70650 GCF_040219215.1 Thalassobaculum sp. | reverse complement strand
TCGGCAGAAGCGGTTGAAGTCGGGAGAACTGAGCGTCCGAAAGCCAGAAATGGTGGTTGATCATGGCAAACTCCCCACATTTAGGAAGTTTGAATCACATTCCCGACCACATGGGAATCCCGTTTATGGGTCCTGAGCCTAGTCCTGCTAGGCGCATATGTTGTGGGCCACGTCGTTGCGACATTCTCGTCGATCTCAATCGAACGGCTGATAGCTGACGCGTGCCTGGGCCACCCGGTGGACCTGTTGCTGGGGCGCCGGCACAAGGACCCGCCGCGACTGGCCAAACTGATCGCCGGGTCCTACTTCACGCCGCTTGCCGACACGGTTCGGGCCGAGTTCGCCAACGAGCCTGCCCGGTCGGGAGAGGACATCTTCCAGTCCGCCTTCGCTGTGGCTTCTCGCGACAAATTCGCTGTTGGTCGCATGACCAGCTTCGTCACGATGTATGGCTTCTCCCGCAACTTCGCCTTCACGTCCGGCATGACCGCTGTCGCGATACTCACCAAGGCGGGATTGGCCGACGGCGATTGCACCGCGCTCGATCGCTTCCCGTGCTGGACACTCGCCGTCGCCGCTGCGGCGCTCTCAACGATCATGTTCGCCCGATACCTCAAGTACCGCCGATCCCACGTCAAGGAGGTGCTCATGAGCTATGTTGCGGCCAAAGGCCAGGAGGCCAGGAGGCCAGAGCAGCATGTTGACGATTGAAATCTTCGATGTGGGCCACGGCGCGTGTAGCGTGGTGACCCTCCCCAACGGGCGGCGCATCATGGTTGATTGTGGCTGCGACACGGATCGCTCCTGGTGGCCATCGGTGTATTTCATGGGCGTTCCCATAGACCTCCTCGTGCTCCAGAACCTGGACGCCGACCATATCCAGGACATTGCCGGGGTCCTTGATCGGCTGAAGCCCAGGGCGATCTATTCCAACCCGAGCGTTGACGCCGCCGCTCTCGCCGAGCTTAAGGCTGAGCACGGAATGAACGGGCCTCTCACGAAGGTTCATCAGCTTCTGGCTCGCTTCGGTCCTCGGATGGGACCTTGGCGTGTTCCGCTGCCGGACGACGTCGAAGCCACTCTCTGGTACTTGACGCACGACCCGCATGCTGCTCTGGAAACGAACGATCTAAGCGTAGTGCTTACCGTTAGATATGGGACGTTTCGGATCGTGTTCGGGGGCGACCTGGAACGGCGAGGTTGGCTTGCGCACCTCTCCAACTTCGGCTTCTGGAGCGCGTTGGGCCCGTCGAACGTGTTCGTCGCATCGCACCACGGTCGGCGCAACGGGCTTTGCGCAGAGGCGCTGACGGCTGCCTCGCCGGAAATCGTAGTCATCTCGGATAAGGAGATGACCCACGCTTCCCAGGAAACCGTCAAGGAATATCGCCGGTACTGTCGAGGCATTCCCGACTACACGCGCACCCCCGACAACATCTTCATGCCTTGGCCCCGCCGGCATGTGCTGACCACAAGGAAGGATGGCGATGTTCGTATCGAGGTTGCGCCTGACGGGCGCTATACCGTCACCAAGCACGACGTGGTCCGAGAGACTACGATGCTCACGCGCGATCTGTTAGGTTCCGGATACGCCGCGTAGTCGGTTGAGAAGGGCCGGTCGTCGAGCCAAGCTGCGGTGGGTATAGTTCGCTGAATGGTCGGAACATGTCAGCGGCGTTCATTGTAAGACCAGTGAACCATGCCGCCGGACATCCATGCCGCCGCACAATCTCAAGCCAAAGCCTCGGTTTCCAGAACCGCGCATGGATCGCGTAGTGACACCTCTTGCAGGCAGGCTGCACGCCGCCGATAGGGTCACCGTAGTCCTCAAGGTGCATGAAGATGTAGCCGCAACCGTCGATGTTGGCTGGATCGCTGAACCCGCAGATCGAGCAGACGGTGGGTCGGATCAGTTCGCC
Organism: Thalassobaculum sp.; assembly: GCF_040219215.1. Taxonomy (GTDB): domain Bacteria; phylum Pseudomonadota; class Alphaproteobacteria; order Thalassobaculales; family Thalassobaculaceae; genus Thalassobaculum_A. The sequence goes on along the minus strand of NZ_JAVJSX010000037.1, from coordinate 68,731 downwards.
AGACCTTACCGCCACGTTCTGGATCGGTGTGACCGCCCGGCGCTGGTTCCAGTTCCAACCATTGTACCAGCCCCGGATATCTACTGCAGGGTCAGTTCGGGTCATCTTGGGGGCATCCGGGTCCAGAGGTAGCAGCAATTGCTCAGACCTCCCCATCACCGATCCGCGCACTTCGCGTTCCACCCAGCACCCATTCCCTTGGCGAGTTCGACCGCTAGGAAGTCCAAACCGGTCTCCTCCGTGAACCGCTTTCCCAGGTCCGCCTTGAGAGGATCGCGAAATGCTGGCAGGGCCTCCGAGTGGCGCTTGGCTCGCTCCCCCTTATCGATCCAGACCAGCGCCAGCGGGTCTATGAAGCCGAGCACGCCCTCCGTCGTCCGCACGAGGTAGTGCAGATCGCTGCCATCCCGATTGCGCTCGACGATCTCCATGTCCGAACCACTGGGAAGTTGATAGCTGGGGGCCATCCAGGTCTCCGCGACTTTCGGGTACTCCACACCGGGACGCGTGGTCGGCTTGAGGGCCGTCGTCGTCTCTAGGGTGATCCTCTCGCCCACCTCGACCCCATAGGCTGCGTTCGGGCCGATCTCCCGCGCCGCGCGTTCCGCGATCTCCGTGTCCTCGCGAGCGAAGCGACAGTAGGTGTCCAGATCAGTGAACGCCTCCACGCGCTCCGCCATGGTGAGTGGCGCAGGGGATGGACCAGAAGCGGTATCCGGCTTGATCAGGATCGCAAGCGCGGGGCCGTCCACGCGGCGGAAGGCGATGGATAGGCCGGAGTGCGACGCCCTCGCTTCCGTCCCTGCCCAGACGGCTTCCTGGTTCTCGTAGACCCAGTCTCCCGCCGCTTTCCAATCCGGCACCACCGCCGCCAGATCGCCGCGCATGGGACTGGTAATCCCCCACGGCAGTTTGTTGCCTTCGATTGACCGCGAGATCAGCAGGACATCGACCAAACGACCCGATGCGTCGAAGCTGGCTTCCAGGTCGCCGCGCTTCGTCGTCAGCACGGATGACCCATCGTTCGCCAGCTTCTGAGTGAACTCACGGAGGTCCGGCTTCCCGTCTGCCCGCGCCAGCCCGCTTTTCCGTTCCGCCAGCGCGTCCGCGACCTGTTGGACGGTGAGGCCGAAGAACGACTTGGTAGGGGCCGGGCCGACCGCATCGTCGAAGGTCAAGGCTGCCTCGGCGCTGGATGACGGAGGGCTTTCCGTTTTCGCTTCGACGGCCGGTTGTGTCCTGCGCTCCGGGGTAGGCATGACCGCTACGCCCGCGATGAGCATCAGTAGGCTGATCCCCGCCAGCATCCAGCGGCCGGGCCGAAATCTGGACCGGTGGAACAACTTGGGCCGGATCAATCCGAGCACCAAAACGGCCAAGCCAACAAGGATCAGAATGGAAGCCACCGCCGACATCTCGCGTCTCCGAAGTTGAAACCCGTTTCAACGGTATTGATTTGGACAATAAATCCATACAGATACCGATGCCTACATCGAGTTACCCGGAGAGTTATCTTATGTGCAACCCCCTTGATCGCATCAATGATCCGGGGAATGCAGATCAGGGTGCTCATAGGTCAGAAGGTGCGGGAGTTTCGCCAACAGCGAGGCATGACCCAGCGCGAACTCGCCGAGCGCCTGGGCCGTCAGGAAGTGACAATCAGTTCGATTGAGCGTGGTCGGAACTTTCCCAGCGAGGACACCTTGTCCGCCCTGGTCGAACATCTGGGCGTACCGCTCAACGCGTTCTTCGAGGTCGGTGACCTCTCATCGCAGGACACAGAACGAGAGACGGCTATCGCACGCATTCTGGCGGTCGTCCGCACGCTTCCCCGCCGCGACCTCGACATCGCGCTCCGACAGCTCGAAGCCTTCGTCGCCAGCAAGCCCGCCTGAGGGCGACCGTGTTGAATAGGACACCAGGGGCAACGAGATGTAGCAGGAAGCCGCCTGTGACGCCCCTGGCGGCCGCTACGCCTCACTTCGATATAGGTGGGAGAGGTCCAAGCTGGGATAGGCCACCCTGCGGATCGCCTTGTTCAGCATCTCAAGCTTGTGGCCCCGACCGTAGCGGCCGTCCATGTTGTGCTGGTCGCTCCAGCCGTTGATAGCCTTGCGCAACTCTTCAGATACGCCACCGTCACGCAACGCGTCGTTGAAGGAGTTCCGGAACGAGTGGAACACCTTCCGGCGATGGACCCACACGCCGCAGCGTTTTGAGAACCGCTGGAACGTCTGAGAGTACTTGTCGGACGGCTTGCCGCCAGGACGCTGTTTCGCCTCCGGGAACAGCCGTCCACTCTCGCGCCCTTCCGCCCACGCCAGGAAGCCGATCCGGACCAGTTCCGGATGAAGAGGGATGTCACGGACCGCTTGCTCCGTCTTCAACCTCTTCACAAAGGTGACGGGATCGTACTCGACCTCGTCCTCGTCGGTGATTGCGAGATACGCGATCTTGCCTTCCTTCCGAATGTCGCCGCGCTCGAGTTGGAGTATCTCGTTGGCCCGTGCTCCGGACCACAATGCGATCAAAGGCGCCCAAAAGACGTGTGGTGGCGGAGCCTTGCGGTTACGTCGTGCCGACAATGGATGGTTGGTAGGATCGGCGTACATCGGAGCGTGGAAGAGCCGGGCCAAGTCGCCTGCATCGAACGGCTGGTACTTCTGTCCTTTCACCTCATGCTTCTTCGCCCTTCTGGCGGGCTTTGGCACATCCACCTTTGCAGCCGGGTTGTCTGATCGCCATTCTTCGGTCACCGCCAGTTCGAGGATGTTCCTAAGGACGGCGAGATGCTTGACCGCCTCGTCGTAACGGTTTGCCGGTTGACCATGTTCAAGCTCGTAGGCCGTTGCAGCTTCCTCCAGCGAGAGCCCTTCAAAGTGCTGTCCGCCGGCATATGCCGGTGTCCGCACAAACAAGGCCACCAGCTCCTTGCAATGCGCCCGCGTCACACTCTCCACCGGCGTCTCAGGCCCTAAAGTTTCAAGCAACGCACGTTTCGGCACATTGAACTGAGATAGCCTGGACGGACTAACCTCAGTTTGCTTTCGTTCCATGAACGCCTGCACCAAGTCCTGTAGCGTCTTGCCGGATCGGGGTGCCGATAACGCAGGGGTGATGGACACGGCCCTTGCCGACTGGAAGAAGCCGTCCTGAACAGCGGGAACCCGTCCGGTTTCCAACGCAGCGACACGGCGGTTGGCAAGCTCCAACTGAGCCCGTTCAACCAAGCGGCAAAGCCGCTGGAACTCGACCTGCTTGGCGATGGCTTCAGGAACGCGGAACTTCCGTCTGGATTGGTTCAAGAGGTCCGCCGAAGCAAGCCCGTGGCTCACGAGAAGTTCGAGCGCGGTCCTGAATGATCGCACTTCGTGACCGGCAGCTTGCTCGCGCGCCAACTCAGCGTCCGCAGCCGCGATATCGAGCAGTTCGGCATAGTCCGGATCATCCGGGTCAACGAGGTAGGATCGGTTCTGCCTGTTCGCCTCATCGGCTTCGGTGAAGTAGTCCAGTGCAACCTGCTCAACATCGCTCCGCGTCAACTGAGGAAAGGTGGAGCTGTCCGAAGCGGTAGCGGAAACCCGATCTTGCTCAGCTAGCTTCCGCCGCAGTGTGTTGACCTTGGCGTCCGTCTTGACCGCGAACAGATGCGCTCGCTCCTTGACCTTAGCCGCCGGCAAACCTTCCACCCGCTCGACCCATGATGACAGACCAGCGAGCGCTTGAAGAGGTTTAGGGACAGTACGGCGCAGCTTTTTGCCGCTGCCGTCTCTGGTGAGATATCTGATCTTCGCCAACTCATCCATGCCCGAAATGTACCACGAAAGTGTACCAGCGGACGCTTGAAACCGGCGTCAAGCCAAGGGCTTGATGGAAGATCAATGACTTTGGAGGGAAGTGGTAGCGGAGGAAGGCTACCGCCGTAACGCACCTTGCGTGGTGGTGCCGCTCGCGTGCTGAATAGGCTAGACCAAAGATGCTACGATCGCGCAGGAGGTTAGGATGGTAGTCAGAACGTCATCTGACGTTGCCGCGCCGTACGATCTGGCGATGCATTCTAGGCGCCGGAATGTCGAGGATGACCGGAGCCAGCATCATGACCAGTTCGCACGCGCCCAGGCCCATGCAATGGCGTCTGACTGCAGTCGGTGCAGCTTCCAGGAGGACGGCCGTGTGCAATTCGCTGGTGACTTCGTGCGAGCCAAGGTCTGCGCTGCGATCACGGGAAAGCCCGCGTGTACCGCAGCGCGCGCCAACGGAGCACCCTGCGGGCCTCACGCCAACCTGTTTCAGCGTCGCGGCATCTGCGAGTGAGGACCAGCGGGGATCGTACGATGAAAGAGCTTTGGACCTTCTCAGACGGCAATCGGACAAGGGCGCTGGTCGCGACTATCCAGGATGGCGCGACGATTGGGCGGATCATGCCGCTCCGCGCGCCGAGGTCGGCATGGGGCCACACTTCTTCTGTCGCGCCGATTGATGTCCATTGGGACGAGGCGAAGTTTGATGCCTTCAACTGGGATGCGCCTGTCACGCCGCCGATCGACACTCTACCTTTGATCCATCGCCTGCAGTACGCTCTCGCTGAGCGGAACGAACTTGCCCTTCTTGAAGCCTTGGGGCGCTGGGTGTCAGAGATCGAGCCGGTGGCGATCTATCACGGCAGCAGACTGGTCGGCCTCGGCTATGCCGGGCAGATGATCGTGCGGTGCGAACCGCACTAATTGACCCTAGCAGTATGATCCGCTACCGACACGCCCGCAGCAAACCCCCATTCAACGCCGTATCAGTTGGTCTTTTTCCTTCGACCCGCGGCTGCTGCCGAACTCGAACTGGAACGCATCGCCGATCATCTTCAGCAGCGCGCCGGCGGCCATGTTGAGGAACGCGAACACCATGTCCGGCATGTCCAGCCGCGCCTGCCATGTCATCCAGACGATAGCGATGAAGCTGGTGAAGGCGAGCGCCAGCATGATGTCGGCCCGCCAGTTGTACCGGCCGGCCGTGACAATGGCGACGTCGCGGCGGCGCGCATCCTGTCGGTCGGCCAGGTATGCGCGCTCCAGGTCGATCTCAAGTTCAGCCAGCCTCTGACGCAGTTCGGCCGCCTTGACCGGATCCGCCCGCACCAGCGCCAGCGCCTCGTCGTCGCTGGCAAGCCCCGTCACCTCGCGGGCGACAGAGGACACCTTCTCGGCGACGTCGCCGGCCTTGTCGCCGGCAAGCATCCGCACCAGGCCCGGCCCGAACTCGGTGGCGAGGGCGATTGCCCCCGCGATCAGCGGAGCCACCATCACTTCCCCCAGAACACGATCGCCGGGGCGCCGAAGTCGACGCGCCGATCAAGGTGGACGAATGTCCGGTAAACGCCCACGGACCAGCCCAGCGCCAGCGCGGCGGCGACCAGGCGATGTCGATAGGCATCATCCGGGCTGTGCACGTCGATCGCGCAGGTGCCGTCCGAGGTGTTGCCCTCGGTCAGGTGGTAGCTGTTCGCGGCACCGTCGATCTGGGCGTTGCGCGCCGGCGTGCGGCTGCAGCTGTTCTCCGGCCCCACCCGCATCGGCCGGTCCAGCGTCAGGCGCAGGGTCAGCAGATGGTCGAGGAAGCCCTTGGCGAACCGCATCGTCACGCCGTCGCTGCGGCAGGCCAGTTCCTTCTGCGTGAATAGAACGGCCCCGTTTCCCGGGTGCCGCAGAGGCACGTCGTTCATGCCCGCCTCCTCTACGCCGCCTTGGCGTCGTCGATGATGATGATTGGTCTCCGCGACCAAGCAGTCCCGGGCCGCTCGATCTCGCCGGCCAGCTCCAGTTCGGCCAAGACCCGGTGCGCCAGGCCCACGCAGCAGCCCATGTGCTCCGCGATCTGTTTTATGCTGGCCATCGGCCCGAGGGTCCGCACCGCTGCCAGCGCATTGTCGTGACGCTCAGTGCGGTTCCAGTCGCCGTAGGATTCCGGCGGCTCCTCGCCCGAGACGTAGGTTCGCAGCGAGACGCGGCCCCGGTCGGTAGCGCCGGGCTCAACCGCGACCGCGTTGTCCTCGACGGCGCGCTTGACGATCTGGTGAATTCGCGGCTTCGATACGCCCAGCATCCGCGCCAGCGTGGCCCGGCTCGCGCGTGGCCCGGCTTGGCGGATCGCGGCCAACAGTCGGTCGTTGCGCGTCAGTCGATCCACAGCCACACCATGCCGGCGGTCACCGCCGCGCTGATCAGGATCGACCACACGACATCGGACCTCACGACGGCTGGCCCTGCGGTGCGGCCGACGCCGGGGCCTCGACCGTCCAGCCTTCACCGGCAGAGACGATGCAGGTCGGGCCGCCCGGGATGGTGATAGCGATCGTCCAGGTGCCGGTCTCGCCGTTGCTGTAGACCTGGACGAAACCGCCATTGGCATCGACGCCGGCAGCGGACAGCGCTTCGCCGTACTGAGCACCCAGGCGCTGCACCAGGGCGTCCGCGTCTGGTGCGCAGAAGCGCGCGGACTGGGCAGTGGCAGGCGTTGCGGATGCGAGCGCTGCGGCCAGCGCGAGGGCGGCTATGCGATGCATGTGCGCCTCCTGTCGATAGATATAACCTATCGTTATGTCCGTATTTGGTAGGTACATCCTATCACAACGCCGGATATTGGGGTAGGCGAAAGCGCGCGTTGCCCACGCCCCGGTTGCGTCGCATAGTTCCGGCTCTCGCAAACGGGGAGGTCGGGATGCGGGCTTTGCAGATCCTCGGGCGCCTTGCGATTTCGCTGACGGCAGCGACGGCGGCTGTGGCCTTGGCGATCTTCATCCAAGAGATGATCGCGACACGCGAAAGCCAGGCGGTTTCAGGGCTGGCCGGTGCCGGCGCGGCCTATATCGCGTGGCGCATGACGGGCCGCAGGACGGCCGCCCATAGAGGCAGATCGCGATTCCCTGAAGACAACTGAGTGCGTACGAGACGGCGCCTCAGTCTTCGAGCATCGACTGCTGTATCGCGATCGGCTGCTTGAGGCGGACGCCAGGGCCGCCGCCGTTCTGCGATATGAACTCTACGCCGGCGGACTCTAGGGCGCGCACGATGGCGTCGAGGTTCTGTCGAACGGGCGTGGACCGTCCCGCCTCAAAGTTGCGAACCGTACTCAGTCCGACGCCAGCCGCCTTCGCAAGCTCTGCCTGGGACCATCCAATAAGGCCGCGACCTGCGCGCGACTGTGGTGCTGTGAACATGCGATGAATATAGCGTGCCTTAACGCTGATCGCTAGATGCAACGAAATGCGTTTGACAGAACGATAAGCGTGACGATATATATTCGCCATAACGCTTTTCGTTATGGAGGCACCTATGCCAGTCGAAATTCCCCGCCGCTCCCTTCTGGCCGCGGCGCCCGCGTTCGCGGTGTCGCCCATTCTGTCGAGCCTGTCCGGTGCATGCGTCAATGTCAGTCCCGGCATCCCGATCGAGATCATCCGCGCTGAGGACGAGGCAGCCGGCCGTCTGTTCTCGGACCTTGCGCGAAAGGTCGATGACCATGAGCGCGCCACCGCGGCTGCCTCGCACATCGTCAGCCCGCAGACCGAAGATGATCAACGGCTATGGGACGCATACAACGCAGCCGGTAGCGAACGCTTCGACGCTGAGCAGGCGCTGGTGCGCTACCCCTTTGTCCAGCACCGGCACCACCAACGCAAGATGGCCTACGTCCGCGCCCAGGAGCACATCTACCAGGAGCCCGACGACGCTCGCACGCTGATGGAAGCCATGGCCGCGTCGCTCGCGATCATCCACGGCGCACAATCGAGGATCACGTGATGACAGGATCAGCCCTCGCCATCGCCCGCATCGAGGACCTGTCGCGCGGTCGCCTGTTGCCGGTTTCGACCGACGGCATGGAGCCGACCTTGCACGAGCGCGGGTATGCGGTTGTCGCGCCGTGTGACCGGGTCAGCAGTGACGGCGTCTATGTCCTGCTGCACCAGGGCGCGACGATCTATCGCCGCTGCCAGTTGCGGGTCGACGGCCAGATCCGGCTGACGCTCGACAACGTCGCGTACCGAGGCGCGGCCGACTGCGACATGCCGACGGACGAGGCCAACGCGATGGTGTTGGGCCGAGTCGTCGGCGTCTGCAATGCGATTTGATTAACCAGGAGATTCCAATGGCCGTGAAGTCCAAGCCCGAGGTCACCGAGATCCAGGTCACGCCGCTTAAGCGGGCCTCCACTCGGCTTCGCATTGTCGGCGAGACGCCGATGTTCCAAAACAGAATGGCGCAGAAGGCCAAACTCACGCTGCTGACCGGCGGCGGCCGGAAGACGAAGGCCGAGCGCGCCGGCATCAAGCACAACCCGCTGCAGGAGTATCGCGACAGTGCCGAGATTCTAAAGGACGGACCAACTGCGCTTGGCCTTCGTGTCGTAGCGGTCAAGTCCGCGATGTGCACTGCCGCCTTGGAAACGGCCGGAGTCACGAAGACATCGGCGCAACGCCTGTTGTTCATGCCCGGCGATCTGGTGCCGCTCTATGGCACTCCACAGCTTCGCCTCGACGTCGTGCGGTCCGCCGACATGAACCGGACGCCCGACGTCCGTGCCCGATGCTATCTGCCGCGATGGGGCGCCGAGATCGAGGTGCAGTACATCGTGCCGCAACTCTCAGCCACCGCAGTTGTCTCCTTGCTCTGCAACGCGGGTGTGCTGATCGGATTAGGCGACTTTCGCCAGGAGAAGGGCAAGGGTGCGTTCGGCTCGTTCCGCGTGCTTGGCGAGGGTGAGCAAGATGACGAATGGGACGATCTGGTCGCCAATCACGGCCGCGATGCCCAGGAGTTCGCGCTCGGAGCGCCGGAGTATGCCAACAAGGACACCACTGACTTGATGGCCCTCTATGACGTGGAACTGCAACGGAGGGCTTCGTAGTGGCGCGCTTCACGAAGGATCTTCGCCAGGAGATTGTCCGAGAGTTCGCCACACGTCACAACGGCCAATTCGACCCGGCGCTCTTTCTTGACGAAGTACGCGAGAAGGGAGCCGAGCACCCGGCCTACGAATGGTTCGACTGGGACGACGCGCGAGCCGCACATGAATTTCGACTCAATCAGGCACGGGAGTTTGCCCGTGATCTGAGGGTGTCATTCACCGTCGAGAACGTCAGCCGCGATCGCCCGGTAACTGTTCGACGCGTCGAGATGCCCATGGTGATGTCGCCGGTCGATCAGCGGACGAAGGGTGGCGGGTATGTCGTCACGCAGCCCGAGAGACCCACGCACCAGCGAGAGTTCTGCCGGCAGGCGGCGTCGGACCTCCGCGCTTGGTTGAAGCGATACGACGCCGCGATCCACTATGCGGCGGTTCCCTCGGCGATGATTGAGGCCGCGGCCATCAAGCTGGAGAAGGTCGCAGCGGAGAGCGCCGAGGGGCAAGAGGTCCAGGCAGGCGAGGCATGGCAGGGCCGGGCGGGGTAAGGCGCGGCATGGCATGGTGAGGCGAGGCAGGCAAGGCATGGCGCGGTGAGGTTTGGCGTGGCGTGGCAAGGTAGGACGCGGCGGGCAAGGCTAGTCGGGGCAACGCAAGCCCAGGCGGGGCATGGCAGGCGGGGGCCGCTTCTTCGGAGGCGGCCCCTACTTGTCAGCACTCCCGCTCTTCGGCTCCAGGCCCGATGCGACCGCGGCAGCCGCCGCTTAAGCGCGAGAGCCGTTGCCGGCCAAAGGCTCGGCGCATATCACGCCCAACGGCCTTCATGTCGCCACCAATGCCCTCCCCACGATACGTGGACCGATCGCGCGCCGCTGCTGCATCAAACGCTAAAGCACCAGCAAGCGTCCGGCTTACAGACGTCAGCCCATCAATCAGGCCGACCATGAAAGCCTTGCGCGGCCAGCGTGGTGTCTTCTCAATCACTCTCCCGGCGCCTTTCGCATGCGATCAGCCGTCCTGACCGTCGAAGATCTCATCGAACGACATGATGCTGGCCTTGAACCAAGCCTTGAGAGCCTCGAACCGCATGTCGCCCGTCGCCGCTGCGATCACCATCCGCTCGATCTCGTCGTCATTGCTGCCGAGTGAATAGCGGCTTCGGTGCAGCATGAGGAACATCAGCGCAACTGCGGTTCGCTTGTTGCCGTCCAGGAACCCGTGGTTCTGGGTCAGTGACTCCACTAGCGCCGCCGCTTTTGCATAGATCGGTCGGTAGTATCCGGAATACGGCCGGTCCAGCGCACTCTGCAGGCCGGCCTCACTCAGTATGCCGGTCCTTCCCTTGATCGCCATCGCTGCCTCGTGCGCCGCAATGGCGTCCGCAAGGGTGACCCGGTAGTGGCGCCTAGCGATCGGCGAGCTTTCGCATCAGGTCAGACCGATCCGACATGATTTCTCGGATGGAACGCATAGACGCACCTGTTGCGGTCACGATCCGCGTGTCGCTACCGCGCTTGATCACATAGTCCTGCCCACCGTCCTTGCGGCCGGCACCCTTCAGCACTGTGGCCTCTGGCTTGGATCTGACCCTATTGTGGGACATCGCCCATCTCCCATCCCTTGCCTGGTGCGCCGCCTGCGCCCCGGATCGGGTACTGGTCAAATATGACCATTCGTCACGAACGTGACAAGGCGTCACGATCCTGATGCCTCATCAGGAACACGATGAGAGCGCCACGGTTGCAGGCCAACCTCTTGCACTCCATGATGGCGAGGCTACCTATGGATCGCACCATGCCCTGGCCCAAAGCGCTCATCATTTCCGCCGTGATCATCGCCGCCGCGATTGTGTGGGCGGGTATGTCTATGTCGATCCGTCCGCTCTCCGGCGATGGGACGGCCGCCTACCAGGGTTTTGGGCCGCTTGCCAGGGTTTGTTATCCAGACAACTCCGGGCCCGATACAGCGCTGATCTGCTCATGGTGGCGCTAGCCCCTACCGCGTCGCCAGCTTCGGATTGATCCTGGTCCGCGCCTCGTACTCCTCAACCTGGGTTACACGCGCGTCGATCATGTCGACATAGTCGCGTTCAATTGATTCCGCCTCTGCGTCGGACAGATTCGGATCCTTGAGCACGTACCGGGCCCTCGACTTGATGTCTTGGATCTCTCGCAGCATCCGCTTGATGTTCACGTCCCGGCTCTGCTCGGGGTCGATCGGGTAGATGTTGACGCCGACCAGCAGGGTGAGCGCCTGACCGTAGGACGTGGCCGGTTCCCCAGTGTATCGGTTGACCTTGCCGTGGGCCGCGTCCAGCAGTTTGCCGGCCGTGCCGTACTGCGTGACGAACGAGGGTGCTGCGAGCGACCACATGTAGTTGACCAGTTGCGCCACCTGCTTTGCCGGCGGATCACGATCGTCCAGGATTGGTTTCTTGGAGAACGGATCGATGCCGGTCGAGATCGCCGCGATCAGATTCGGCACCGGGCCTCCCAGGAAGCCGGTGTCGCCGACAAACCCGCCGACGTCGCCCCTGGCGAGACTTGATGCCATGCCTTCGAACATCGACCACGGCATGAAGTAGCTCAGGTCGACATACTGCCACCGGCCAAGTTCGTCTTTGTACGGCAGGATCATCAGGCCCGACCCACGGTCGCGCAGCCATTCGGGCAGCGTCTCCTTGAGCGCATCGACGTCATCGTCATCTACGTCGTAGGAAGCGGCCACCCAAGCGGCCAGCATCGTGGGCAGCGCCAGGTAAGGTGCGAACCGCCACGGCGCGGTCGCCGCCACCTCCATCAATCGAGGCGCGACTTTCGTGTAATATGTGAGAAACGGCACACCGATCGGCGCGTTGCGCAGATACTGGACGCTCGGGCTGACAAGACTGTAGTCGAACAACCATGTCTGCGCATCGATCGCAGCCTCGGCGTCAGTCGCGCCGCGCGCCTTCCGATCGATGATCAGAGCCGTCTTAAACAACCCCTCCGATGCCTGGTACAGATCGCCGGCCGCATTTCCAACTGCCCCGGCCATAGATGTGATCTTTTGCAGCGTACCGCCCTTGCGACGGTTGAGGTCGACCAGATCGCGCTCCATCCGGAGCAGTTCGTTCGCGGCGAACGAACTGTTGGTCACGCCGTAGCGCTTGGCGATTCTCCAGTGCTCTCCGTTCGATCTCATTTCTCGCACGGCCTGCACCATGCGCACCGGCACCATATGCATCGGCACACCGGACAGGTTCATCATCATCGCGTTGGACACAAAGTTCCGGATCTGGGTCGGCGGGTTGAGGGCGACTTTCGACATTTTCCAAAGCTGCGTGGCCTTGGTCAGGTAACCGCCTTGCCCCAGCAGGTTTTGCGCGATGTTGGACGAGTCCGGGCTGATCCACTGCGTCGCGCCGATCAGATCGTTGTAGATCTCCCGGCGCACCATCAGACCACGCATGCGTCCGTAGCGGGCGGCATCGGGCACCTTGCGGTAATCGTCGACATTGAAGTCGCCATTGCCCTGCGTCTCTGCCGCGGTAGTGGCGGCAGATTCCATGTTCCGGGCGATGGCGCGCATGGCATCGGCGGTCGCCGGCTCCGACAGGTCGGCTTGCTTGCGGATGTGGGCGGCCTCGGCCTTCAGCCACTCCGGCGTGACCTTCTGGCCGTTCCATTCGGTGAAGCTGGACGGCAGGACCCAGTCGTTGTTGCCCGCAATCTGGTCGAGGAAATCGAGCAACGCCATGTCGCGGGCAGGCTTCGTAAGGGCGCGCGAGGCGAGGTATGCCGGGTCGGTGATTTCGCCCAGGATCAGTTTGCGGACGTCCTCGGGGATGTCCTTGCGCTCCTTCAAGTAGCCGAGGTCTGAGACTTTTTTGCCGCCAGCGGTCGACGAACCGGATGACTTCTCGGTGTCGATAAGGTGGCGCAGATATGCGCGCGGCAGGTAGGCGTCGCGGTGTTCGTCATAGGCCTCCTGCGACAGCAGCCCACGGTTCACCAGCCCGCGGCCTATCTGGTCAATCTGTTTCTTGGTGGCGATGGCGGCGGCGCGCACCGCGAGGTCCTGTATGGCCGTCGGCTTTGCGTCCCTGGTCGTCAGGTACTCATAGACCTGCTGCTGCTCCTCAGCCGACGCCTTCTGGAACGGCTTGGCCAGCATGCTCGCCACTTCCTCGACGCGGGCGATCTTGCCCATCGTCTCGTAGCGCGCCTCAAGGTAGCGATCGAACTCCGGCAGGCCCTCGATCGGGTTTAGAGCCTTGTCGACCTTTTTGATCTGGCGCTGGGCCCACTCGATATAGCCGAAGCGTGGTTCGCGCTCGGCGGACGGCAGGTCTATTCCGCTGCGCTCTTCCCGGATGTCCGGCTCGCCTTCTTCGCCTCGAGCTCCTGGCGGAACCGCTTCTGACCTTCGATCTGACGCTTGGCCACCCGCACCTCCTGGAACTCCGGGTCGAGATCCGACACCATCGCCTCGAACCGGTCCCAGTCCGCCTGCGGGGCGAAGGGGCTGGGCTCGTCGAGTATCAGACCTCCGATCTTTGTCATACTGTTGCTCCTTCAGTTTGCCGAGACGGCCGTGCGCATAGAGCCGCGCCTGTTTCAGGGTAACCTCGACAATCTGATCGATCGATGCCGGAATGTCTGTTGCCGGCAGCGATGTCTCATAGTTGATGATGCCGAGGCGGTGCAGCAAGACGTTCACGCCGTGCTTTGCGAATAGGTTCGCCTCGTCTTCGGTCAGATGTCCGTCCAGCAGGGCAGTAACCAGTCGGTCCCGGTAGCGAGCCGCGATACCCTGCAAGGTCTCACCAAACTGCTCTATGGTTCCCGGGTTGACGCCTGGCACGAGGGTTGCCGAGAAGTTTCCTGCAGCAATGCCGACGACCACCCGCGCAAAACCGGGCTGAGCGAGCCATGCGATGTCCGCCCCCGATATTGATGTACCCCCGGGGTGATTGTGCACAAACACCATGCCGGCCGACGGGTCTGCTGAGAAGTCCCGCACCATGTTACTGAAGTTCGCTCTGTCCGGCGCCTGGCTGGTGCCGGCTTGCAGTAGATCGCCATCAGCACCGAGTACCACGACGTACTCGTGGCCGGTCTCCTGACCCCGATCGACGACCCATTTCTCGGCTGCGGCGATACGGGCGTCCATGCCATCAGAGCCACTGAGGCGATCGGCAACCTCCTGCCAACTGTCAATGTAGCCGGACGGGCCGGGCATGGCGCTGATCGGCTCATCGTCTTCGCGCAGATCAAAGCCACCGTCGCCGGTTTCGCGCGCCTCAACCGTCCGAAAAAACTCATCAAACGCCTCGCGGACGGCCGGCATCTCAGCCGCCTCCAGGTACGGATAACTGCCCTCGTTCTCCAGCCCCAGAGAGGTGGCGGCGTCCCAGTATTCCTGGCTGACGATGTTCGCGAGGTAGTCGTTCGACGCTCCCTGGTCGCGCAGCTTCTCGATGATGTAGCTCTCGAATGACCGAGCGCTCATCTCCCGCCCGGTTGACCAGTAATCCTTGGTTCGCTTTCGATCGAGGCGGGATGCACGAACGCGCAATTCCGACTGCTTGATGGCACGGTCGATCGCAGCGAACGCCTCGACCATTTCAGGCCGGACCCCTTCCCCACGCTCGTATGGCTTCTCACTCACGTACCCGCCACCATCGGCACGGGCTCGCGAAAAGTGATTGTCGAGCGCATGCCACCATTCGTGAGCTAGCGAGCCGGCCCCGTGCATTTTGGTCAGGTTGATAACGACCTTGTCGCGTTCGTAGTGCGCTGCGGCAGGGTTCTTTCCGCCGTGACCACGGGCACCAAACGCAAGCCCAAGGGCGCCGTTCAGGGAGAGGGCGCGAGGCGGGATGTCCAGCACACCAGCGAGGTCCATCAGAGCGTCATAGGCCTCGTTGAGGTTCTGCTGGCGCCGCCCGCCTTCAACGTAGTTGCCGAACTGCACGCCACGGAAGCCGAACGCCTCGCTGAACTGATCGGGCGTGACGTCAGCGCCGCTGCGGTGATCCACTCCGACGCGCGGAGAGTTAGTCTCCTTGCGCTCGCTTGGAATCTCCTTGTGCTTCGCCAGCAGGCGCTCGAGTTCGGCCGCGTTCTCCTTGAGGTACGTACGCGCCTCAGCGGTGCTCTCAAACGTCTTCAGGTCCAGATACTTCGATCCAATTTTCTTGCCGATCACGGTGCCCGGCTTGCCGCGGTAGGAGTAGATGCTGAACGACACCTGCTTGTTGGCGGTCGGCTGCGTGTCGATCTCGCTGTAGTTTGCCCGGAATGCCGCGAGGGCTTCATCCCGCGTCTCCCCGGCTGCCAGTTCATTCGGCCAATTTCCGAACGCCGTGGCCTTGGCCTCGCGCTCGACAACCCACCGCACCAGAGGTGGATCGTATCTCGTGCCGTTGAACAGGCTCAGTTCCTGGCGAGCCACGCGCACGCCCTTCAATGACTTCTCGTGTCCGACCATCTGATACAGGTCGATCCGCGAAAGCATGTCCGAGAAGGTGGCCCGGCTTTCGTTAAGCCGCGACGACAACTCTGCCCGCTCGATCGCGCCGCCCAACAGATCGATGGCGAACCCGCGCAGCACGTCGACCTGCTGCGCCCAACCTTTGACCCTCCATGCCTTGCGCGGCTTCGGGGGAATCTCGTCGCGCGCGGCACGGATAAACCCAACCGTCCACGGATCCGCGCCGCCGTCGATGAGTTTCTGATAGTCCGGTTCCGGCCAGGACTTCGACAGCGGCTCGGCCAAAACATCGACGCTCGCAGCATCCGCGATCTCGCGGGCATAGTCCTTACGCGCGCCCTCCAGCTTTTCGCCGAAGTCCTCGATGCGAGTTGACGCCGCTTGGGACGTTTCAGGTTCCGGATTGGCAGACGGCTGGGGCGCTTGTGCCGACGGCGCGTCGAGCAGATCGCCCTGACCCCGCCCCGCCACATCGAACAGCCCGTCGTCGGCTGGTTTTTGCTGCCTGTCCGACCGCAGCGGCTTGGAGCCCTTGGCCTCGGCACGGTCACGGTCCGTGACTGGCCGAACGCCCGGCGTGAGGATCTGCTCGCCCTGGTCGGTGCGCTCGGTGGCTACTCCGCTCGGCTCAGAGCTTTGCTCAGCCCGTCCCGCTTCTCCGCGACCATCTCCGCCAGCGCTATCGCCTCGTCCAGCTTCGCCTGCGCCTCGGGATCCCGGCTCTTGGACCGGAGCGCCTTCAACTCTTCCAGGCGCCGATTGGCCTGCGCCCTTTCCCGTAGCAATATTTGCGGCAGGGGTTCGGAAGGTGAAGGGGATGGCGGCTTCATCGGTCGTATCCTCTACCAGCGTCGCTTCGACGGCAAGAACCTCTCGGGTCAGCCGGTCGATCTCGGCGTCGACTTCATCCAATTGGGCACGGGCGCGGTTGATCGCAACTTCAAGATCGGCCCGGGTGCCTTCGTACTCTGCGGCCACCTCGATGCTTCCGAACCGATTAACGGCCTGCTCTGCCTGGATCCGCTCGCGCCGGTCGCGTTCCATGGCCAGCGCGTCGGTGACGTCCTCGGCAGCGTAGAGCCGGCCCTGGCCCTCCTGCTGGCGGAAAGCGTCGTTGCTGATGGCCTCCAGGAAGTCGGATACCGTCGCACCCTCGGGGAGGTATCCGGCCTCCACGGCAGCGCCGCGCAGGTCATCGAGGCGCCGGCCGCCGACGCCGGTACGCGCATCGGTCGGCTTGCGCAGCACCTGGAACGACTGCTTATCGAGAATGCTCCGAATGTCACCGATCAGCGGGTCCGACGGGTCGATGCCGCCCTGGTCGCGGATGAACTGGAACAGTGGCACGGGTCCGGCACGCGGACGCTTCGGCGCCTTGGGCTGTGCGGTGAAGCGTGAACCGGCCTCGGGCGCCTCCTGGCCCGCCGCCGGCTTCGTCTGGTCGCCGTCGCGCAGCCAGCCTTTGAACTCGTCCATGGACATCTGGCGCACGCTGCCAATGCGGGCCCGGCCGCGACCGTCGGAGAAGCCGCGCATGTAGAGGGTTTCGGCAGCCAGCCGCGAGGGCGTGCCCAGGATCACCTTGTGCTCGTCGAACTTGCCGGTGTCGGCGTCCTTCTGGTCGATCACGAACACCGGACTGTCGGCCGGACCGTCGCCCACATAGACGTCCACGTTGTCGCCGTCGGCGCCGGTCGTCCGCTTGATATAGCCATATGCCGCCGGCATCGTGACGGACCAGGGCTTGCCGCCCTTGTCGGTGCCGCTGCGCTCGGATCCCTTGGCGTTCTCAATCGAGACGTCCAGGCCGCCATACCGGAGGTGGCCTTTTTTGTAGTTTCCGGCCGCCTTCTGCGCCTCTGTCGGCTCCGGGTCGACGTCCTGCGCCGCCTCGGTGACGGCGGCAGCCTCGGGTGTCTCGACCGCAACGCCATCGCGCGAGAAGTCGGGCGCCGATGGGTCCAATTGGGGTCCAATTGGGTCCGGGTCGGTGGGTCGGTCGAGTTCAGGTACGCGAACTCCAGGCGTATTCGAATCATCGGCTTGATTGCCGGCGCGTGCGGCGTCGGACTTGGCCAGAGCGGCCAGCATACGGAGGGCGTCGGGGTCGATGTTCGGCAGCAGACGCTTGCCCGTGGCAGCCAATTGGCCGCCATCTGGCTCCGGTTCAGCAGCAGTCGGCAACGCCTGGCTGGCATACACGGGAACCGGCGCCGCCGCTGCCTCGTCCGCAACCGGGCTCGGTCCCGCCTGCGGTGCCTTGAATATCCGCTCCTCGCCCGTGACCGGGTTTGACCAGCCGACCTGTTCCGACCGGCTGGCGTCGCCGTAGAGCGGGCGCCAATCGGGGCCGGGGGCTTCGGGGGGTGTTGTAGCCTGCGCCGCCGGCCGCATCGCGCGGCTTTCGCCGCCGACCCATTCCAAGCCTTCGACGTTCAGATCCGTCGCCTGCTCGGACGCCGTTGCGTCCATCTCGGCGGTTTCAGTCTCGCCCTTGCCGTCACCCTGCTGCGACGGTGGCGTGATATCCAGCGGGCGGCCCGCGACGGCGTCCTCAATTATCGCTCGTCCGCGGCCGATATCGGCTTTTTGTAGCGGGCTGGCCTCGTCCTCCGGCGTGATCGGGGCCATGCGCTTCGGTGGGGCCGGGGGCGTCTGGTCGGCGGCCGGGGGTGGGGTTGTGCGTGCGCCGCGCACGAACGGCTCGGTGGCGACGGCGAACGTGCCGCCCATCGCGGCGCCAAGGATGCCTGCGCGCTTCAGGTTGCTGAGGGCTTCCCCCCATGTCATCTCCTCGTTGAGCACGCCTGCGCTGTAACCGGCGTCAAGGGTTTGCGTGAACATCTCCTGCAGGCTTTCGGCGCCCATCGCCTTGAAGCTGCGGCCGGCGAACGACTTGCCCGGCTGCGACAGGATGCCGAGCGGGATTCGCTCGGGTATGGCTTCGGCCGCCGCCATGAACAGGGCGTCCGCCGTTGCCGCGTCCTCGCTGCGCCCCTTGCTGCGGCTTTCGGCGTACTGCTGGCCGAACACCTGCCCGCCCATCGTCAACGCGCCCAGGGTCGGGCTGCCGGTCGTGAGCGTAGCGACAACCGACGGCACCATCTGTGCCATCGACAGCGCAAAGTCATAGGCGTAGCCCTTGATTGTCTCAGGGTCGACGTTGGGGGCATTCGCCTGCAACTGTCCGGTCGCCTCGTCGCCCACGCGTCGCGCCCATCCAGCGATGCCGTCCGGCGATGCGTTGCTGTCACGCTGCAGTTTCCTGATGTCGTCGATCTCGGTCGATCCGTCCATGGCGAGACCGGCGGTGCCGCCCGGGCTGAACGGCGCTTCGACCGCCTTCTGCACAACGCCGGCGATCGACTGCATGAACGGCGACGACAGATTCTCGATCGTGCGACGACCAAGTTGCGCCCATGTGTCCTCGGCCTCGTCGGGGCGCGGCAGGTCTGGGCCGGCTTCTGCTACCGCTCGATCAGCGCGCCCGCGCTCGATCAACCGGTCCCGGCTTGGCTGGCCTGCGAACGCAAGGTCCGCGCGTGGGTCTCGGTAGGCCGTCTGCCCTGATGCGGAAGTGTCGTCCACCGCCTCCCCCGCCCCGGAGAAGTCGAGGGCCGTGCCGCCGCTGGAGAAGTCGAGCGCGGTATCAAGCGGCTCGCCCGCGCCGGACAGGTCCAGCGCAGTGCCGCCCGACGAGAAGTCCAGAGGTGCGGCCATCAGTTTTTCCTGTACGGCTTACCGTCGGCCGGGTTGATGTAGATCGCACCGGACGGGATGGCGGTGAATTCCTCCCGCGTGGTCGGCTTGTATGGATCCTCGCGGGTGCCGGACGTCTTGCTTTCGGTCTTGCCGGCCGGGGCCTTCGGCTTCGGGGTGGGGTCGTCGCCTCGACCAAAGATGTCGGCCATCTTTTCGGCAATCCGGCGCTCGGTTTCCGCTTGCTCCCACTCGGCGCGGGTGACGCCGTCGAACTCCTCTTTCTCGCCTTTCCACATGTTCTTGCGCCCACTGGCATCCCTGGACACCTTGCCGGCGATGTCCTTGCGGATGCCGTCCTCGATCTGCTTGCGCAGCGGCGCATCGATCTCGACGCCACGGGCCACCAGCTCGTCGGCGTAGGCTTCAGGGTCAAGTTCCTCCCCGAGTCCTCCTCTAACTTTCACGGTCGCCGCCCGCCGCGCGGCGTTGATCGCCACATTCCGCTGCGTCAGGGTCAGCTTGTCCGGATCCCTCGGCGGCTTGCCGACCGCGGGCGACCCGTCGTCCATGGTCACTGTCCGCGCGCTGCCGCCTGTCTTGGGGATCTGCACATAGGTGCCGTCAGCGAGTTGCTTGGTCTCCATATCCTGCGGCTTCACGGCGGGCCTGATCGGCTGGCCGTCGGCGCCGGTCACGCGGACCGCCTCGCCCTTTTGGTTGATGGCGACCTGGAAGCCTTCACTGTCGACACCGAATTGCGCGTAACGTCCGGCGGTCTCGTTGGCGCGGTCACGAGCGGCGCCGATCTGCTTATCGGCGATCTGCGTTTGCTGGCGGCGGTTCAGGTCGTTCTGGCCTTCGTCGAAGGTCTGGCGGTCCTGCTGCAACGTCGTCTGATGCTCGCGGCCTAGCCTGCCCTGTTCACCCTGGAAGTCACGGTTTTTGCGCGCCTCCTCGGCCGCCCGCTCGGCACGCAGGGCGTCGCGAGCAGCTTCGCGCTTGGCCTCGGCATCCACCGCCAGGCCCTTACCGGCACCGCCGAGAGCACCGGCGGCGGCATACTGGAGAAGACCCGGCATCACACGCCTCCTTTGCCACCACCCATGGACTTGAACCGCTCGACGGCCTGGGATGCGCCGGGCACGACCTCGTCGAGCCGGCCTTCCTGGTCGGCCCGCGCCATCGTCTGCATATCCTGGGCGAACTCCTGGGTGTCGAGCGAGCCTTCAGCCGTCGCGGTCTGCTGGTAGAGCGTGAGCGCCTGGTACCACGCGGCCTCGGTGTCTTCGTCGGACAGGTCGGCGATTCCGGCTTCCTTCTGAAGGTCCGCCAGATCGTTGAACACCTCCTCGCCGGCGTTCAGCATCACAGCCCCGTCGATCTTCACTCCGCTTTCGGCCGCGCTGTCGGCTACGCGCTTGGCGATCATGGCGGCCGTCGTCGCAAGGCCCTCGCGCGGGTCGCCGTTTCCCTTGAGCGATTCCAGGACCTGCGGGCGCACGCCAGCCTGACCGCCGTCGCTCGAGTAGATCAGGTTGTAGGCGTTCGAAACGAACTGATCGTAGAGGTGCTGCTCCTCGGGCGTGACGTTCGGTGTGTCACCCCCGCCGTCCGTGCCGCCCATTGGCCGGGCACCCTGGGCCGCCATAGCGCCACCCGTCGGTCCGGCACCACCCGTCGGCCCATTGCCGCTCATTTGCCCGGCTGCACGAGCCAACAGGCCGCTCGGCTTGTCGTCAGTCATCATGTCGGCCACGGCGTTCTCCTTGGCGATCCAGTCAAGCGACCCGCACGCGGTCGACCTGGTCGGTTTCGGCGTTGTAGCGGTACTCGATGCGATACCCATGGCTGGGTGCGTACTTCTCTTCCACCGTGGGGTGCGCTGCACCCGGGCGGGCACCGTTGACCACTGCGGCGCGATCGAGCAGACCGCCGCCGGAGGCGTAGTTGCCCGCCCGGCGCCGGTCGCGGTTCTCAAGGGCCTTGGCCTCGTCCTGGGCGCTCAAGCCCTGCAGCAGGCCGCCGCCGATGCCCTTGACCGTCTCTCCGACAAGGGTCTGATTGCGTTCGAGCCAACCACCCGGTCCGAGCAGGCCACCACCGCCCCTTGCCGCAGCGGGCGCGTTGCCGCCGGTCACGTAACTGGCAGCCGAGCCCGGTGCGGTGGCGGCACCTGCGGGAGGCTGCAGGTTCGCAACGCCGGTCGGGCCCGGCGCTGCCGGCGCGGCATTGCCGCCGGTGACGCCCGTGCCGCTGCCGAGCGGATCGGTGCCGATGCCGGCCGCGCCAGAGATGCCGCCGGTAACGGCGCCGGCCGCCGCCCCGTAGAGCGCACCCTGGCCGATGTCGCCGCCCGTGATCGCCGCCCCGGCGGCACCGATCGCCGCCCCGTAGCCGGCCTGCGTGACCGCGCCTGTAACCACCGCTGTCAGTCCTGGCGATAGTCCAAGGGAACTGGAAAGGGATCCAGCCACAGCCCCCCAGCCACCGGCTGCGGTGACGCCGAGGGCCGCGCCGGCGGTGAAGTAGACCGCGCCCGCCGCCAACGCGTAGGGCGCTACCTTCTTCGCGACCTTGCCGACTTTCTTGAAGACCTTGCCAACGCCCTTCGCCACGCTGCTCATCGCTCGATGCTCCTCCGATAGATCGTGCCGCAACGATCGAGGCCGAGACCGCTGTAGATCCGGCCGGCCACCTCGATGTCAGTGCCGAATGTGTCGACCAGCCCCATCTTGATCTCGACCACCTTGGGGATGCTCAGCGCCCACGCGGTGAACGCCTCGGCCAGGCCCTTGATGTCGCGAAGATCGGCACCCTCCCGGCTCACGAAATAGAGGTCGGTCGCGGTCAGGGCCGGGCCGATGTGGTAGACCGGATCGAGGTAGCCGACGATGAATGCGACGATCCGTTCGTCCCGCTCGGCCACCATCACCAAGGTGCCCTCGGCGACCACCTTGTTCTGAGCGAAGATGAGCGACGTCAGCATGCGCTTCGCCGCGGTGACGTCCATCTCGCCCAATTGCGCATACAGGCTCGCCCGGTAGCGCGCCTCCAGGATCTCGGCCATGGGCCGGACGTCCATCGGTGTGGCGATCCTGATCATGTCGGCGGCGTCCAGGGCAGCTGCACGCCATACATGCTCTCGATCAGGTTCAACTGGGTGCGCATCCACAGGTTATTGTCCTGGATGTAGCGGTCCCGGGTCTCTGCGGGGATGTCCGGGTTGTTGGCGATCGTGTTGAACTTGCTCGCGTGGATCTGCTGCAGGGTCGCGACCATGTTGCCGATCTTGTCCTTGTCGGCGGTCCTGACCTGCATATTCGCGATGGCGGTCTGGGTGTCGGCCGACAACTGCGCCTGCCAGTTCCGCGACGCGATATCACGGCCCTGCATGGTCTGCTGGCTGGCGATATCACGGCCCTGCATGTACTGCTGGCTGGCGATGTCCTGGCCTTGCATGTACTGCTGGTTCGCGAGCGAGGCGTCGGTGCTGGCGATCGGCACGGCCGCATCGAGCATGGCGGCCTGGGCGGCTTCGGCGGCGACGGACGAGTTCAGCAGTCCGCGCCGGTTGGCGAGCATCAGGCCCTGACTGGCCGTCCGGCGCATAAGCGGGCTGTCGGACGCCATGATGTCGTCGATGTTCTGGGAGGTGGTTTTCGGAGGGGCGATGGCTGCGGGCGCCCCGGCACCAGGCGCGTTGGGTGACGCGCCGGGCGTTGCCGCTCCATAGGTCGGATCGTTGGCCGCAAGCCACGAGTCGACGTCGCTCCGTACCGCGCCGTCCTGGCGCCCGTACCAGTCGGTGAACTGGCCCTCGCCCATGTTGTCGAAATCGACGTCGTAGCCCTTCGATTTGAGGTAGGCGACGAGCCGCTGGTTGAAATCGGTGCGGGTACCGAAGTCGGTAAACCCGGCACCCTGTGCGACGTTCTGCTGATGGTATTTCAGCGTATCCACGCCGGCCGCCCTCAGCGCGTCGTTGGTGAACGCCTGCGGATTGGCCGGGTCCGACGTCGGGTCGTTGGTCCCGCCCGCCATTGCAGCGGCATAGCCACCACCGCCGGGAGCGTTCCATTCCGCGCCGCGCTGGCTCTTGACGTCGTCGATGGTCGGCGCCGGCTGGCCGACCTGCGCCAGCGTCGGCAGTGCCGCCACGGCTTCCGCCTGGTCCTGGCTGTCCTGCGGATTGGCGGCCGCCCACGCATCGGCTTCCGCCTGATTGTCGAAGCCCATGGTCACGCCGCCGCGCGTGACCTGATTGAGTGATGCGAACTCCAGCAGGCCGGTCTTGGGGTTGATCGTGCCCCGCCCGCCGGCGCGCAGGAGCATCTGCACCTCACGCGGGTTCACGTGGGCGACGATCGTGTCGCCGTCGCGGCCGGCTGCCTGGACCGCCTCGGCCTGGCGGGCGAGCAGACCTTTCCCGGACGTGTGGTAGTTGTCCGACGGGCGAGCCGCCGCCGCGGTGCTGCCCGTCGGCTGCTCTGACCAGCCGTCCACGTCGTTCGTCGTCGGGTCCGCGGTGAAGCCCGGGTATTCGGCTTCGACGCCCTCGCGCATCTTACCGATGGCACCGATGCCAATGCCAAGCAGGCTCGGGGCCACGGCGCTGATGGCGACCTGCTGGCTGCGCTTGGCGATGAAGCTCTTGACCCTGTCGACAATGCTGTCGTCGGCCTCGGCGTTGGTAGCGGTCTGTGGGTCGTTCTCAGCCTGCTGGTTCTGATTCTGCTGGCCTGCCACCGTGCTGGCGTGGGCCGTGCCGTGCTCGGAGTCGTTGTCCTGTGGCGCGCCGCCGCCCATGCCGCTGTCGCCAGGACCTCCTCCGACACCGTCGCCGTTGTTGTCGCTGTCGCCCTCGCCCGACCAGTATTCCAGCAGCCCGGTTCGACGGTTGCGCGTGCCGGCTCCACCCTTGGCCTTCAGCAGGGCGGCCTTACCCGGATCCATGTGGGCCAGTTCGGTGTCGCCCTTGCGGCCGGCGGTCGCCACCCTGCGGGCAGCAGGGCCAAGCGGCGGGGCCATGCGACGCTGTGATTCTCTTGTCAACAGTCCGACCATTACTGCCCTCCCGGTCCACTGCCGCGACCGCGGCGTTCGTTGTCGATCCAGCGTTCCAGGCGGGCGCCGAGGTCCGTGATCGCCTTCTCCAGCTTCTCAAAGCCGCGATCCATGGATGCCGCCGTGGCGAAGCGGGTGGCCGCCTCGATCTTGAACTGCGTGAGGTCGTCGCGCAGGCCGCTCAGGCGGGCGTGCAGGTCGGCCGCCATCTCCTCGCGGCGGCGCTCCAGGTAGCGCACGACGGCCCACAGGCAGGTGCCGCCTGCGAACATGAGCCCGCCGACGAACACGGCGATCTGCACCATCGACGCGGTGATTGCGGCATCAGGCGGCATCGCTGGCTCCGTTGATTTCGGTCATGCGGACCAACCGGCGGCCATGCCGCTTTCAATGGTGTCCAGGGCGTCGTGGTCGGCGGCGGCGTCGATCGCGACGTAGAGCGCGTTCTGCCGCCCTTCGCAGAAGGCCACATGGCTGTCGATGACGCCCAGGGCGGCTGCGGCCAGAGCGGGCGTCAGGTCGAGCGGCACGTCCGCGCTGGTGACCACCGCCATCGACGACAGGGACGACGCCTCCATGTGCGCCTTGCCGCGTTCCAGTTTGACGACGGGATCGGTCGTCGTGGCGATCGGCGTGGTGACGCCTTCGGATATCGTCAGCGTGGTGCCCGCGTCAGCGTGGGTGCGATAGAGCGCCTTCACGGCCGCTTTCATTGCCACCTTGCGCGCCGCAACCGACAAGTTCACCACCGTCCACGACCGCGTGACCGTCGATGTCTCAGCATCCGGTGTGTAGACCGGACCGCTGTGCGTCTTGCCGGGCGAGAGCGCCGGCTTGGCGTCGTCGTAGACCCGCCACAGGCCTTTGCCGACCAGATCGGCGACGGGTGGGTGTTGCGCCGCCCCGAGGTCGGCCATCGAGGCCCAGGACAGGCCGCGATGACGGGCCGGGATCGGGATCGCCTCGCCGTCCACGGTCGGACCGGAGAGCGTTACCCAGCAGACGAGGTTCGTTGACGTTGTCATGATGCAAGCACCCAACTCTCTGCCACTTCGAACGCCGGCGGCGTTACCGGCCCCATGATCAGAACGACACCAGGCGCGCCGGCCCCGCCGTCACGCGTGCCGGAAACGCCCTCACCGCCACCGCCGCCGGCGCCATAACCTTCGCCGCCGCTACCGCCAGCGCCGGGCGCATCGCCCCCGTTGACGACATCGGAGTCGATCACCACGCCACCACCACCGCCACCACCACCGTTGGGTGATCCGGCAGCGCCACCGTCGCCCGGCGTCAATGTCCAGGCATCGGCAAAAAGCGCGATGGCTACATCAAGCGGGTGAGATCCAGAGCCCGTTCCAGCAGTCGTGCTCGATCCGTTCGAACCGCCGGCCGTAGCTGGACTGCCGTGTCCGCCCGCAGAGAACCCGCCATTGCTTGAGTTTCCGTTGGCTTGAGAGCGCCCGCCCGGCGGACCGGCGACGGACACTTTCCCCACGATGGCCGATGTGCCGCCGTCGCCCCCGTTCGCGGTTGACCCTGTGCCTGCAGCGCCACCGGACCCGACGGTGACGCTGGTGGCCTCGTCCTTGTCCATTTGGAACCAGGCGACTCTGACGAGACCACTTGGCCCGCCGGAAGCGTTGTCGTCACCGCCTCCGGCGCCACCTGTTACGACAAGGCCCAGATACCAACCGGTGGCCGAAGCCGTGAACGTGTCACTCGACGTGAACTTCTCGAACTGAGTTGGAGTGACCGTCGCGGCGCCTGCCGAAGCCCTCGCCTTGGCGCCCAGCACCCGCCCCAAAGGCCGCCCGAGCGGCCCGCCGCCGAGCATCGCCATGGTCAGTAATCCTGGTAGGAGGCGATGAAAACGACGCCGTCGGTCAGGGCGACCGAGATGCCGGCATAGAGTTCGGCGCCGGCCGAGAGGTAGAGCGGCGCGTCCTCGGTGTATCCGAAATCCACCTCCGCCGGCGCGTCGGTCGTCGACACCGTGTCGGCGGCGATCGCCACGGCCTTGATCAGGCGTTTGGTCGTGCCGCTGTCAATGGAATGATAGAGGTAGCCGACCATGGCGCCGCTCACGGTGGCGCGCGGCAGAGCCTTCAGGTGGCCGATCCGCGACCCGTTGGCGCCGGCCGTCAGCAGCAGTGCCGTATCGTCCGGGCTGTCGGTCAGCGTGGTGTTGGCGGCCGCGACCGAGACGGCGGCCGACTTCGGGGCCTGCGGCCATGCGGCTGTATCAGTGACGGGCATCGTCTGTCTCCGATCAGAGTGTGAGGGCGTAGGCGGTGGCGATCGTGACGGCGAAGTTCTTGGTCAAGGCGAACGTGACGGTCTCGTTGCCGCCGTCGTTCTGCGTGCTGCGCGTGATGCCGTCGCCGGCCAGCATCTTGGTTTCCAGATCACCCGGCGTGGTGTCGTCGACGGACACCTTCACGCCGTTGACCGCCGCAGCCGCGTCGATCGCCGATGCCGCTGCCTCCCCAGCCTTGGTCGTGGCGATCACTGCCTGCGCGGTGGAGATGCCCGCCTGTGTGGTTGCCGTTGATGCCTGGGTGCTGGCGGTGCTGGCGCTGGCCGCTGCCGCCGCTGCGCTTGCTGCCGCCGCGGTGATGTCGGCGCCGGTGTAGCCGACCGCCTGCCATACCGATCCGTCGCACCGCAACTCGACCATGGCGCCGGCGATCAGGTCACCTGCGATCAGGGCGTCACCGTTCGGCCGTTTGATAGCGGCCGGGCCGACCCCGTCGACATCCACCGTGACCGCAGCGGTGTTGGTGGCGGCGACCTTGAAGCGGACGCAGTCGCCTTCGGTGTAGGCCGTCACCGTGAAAGGCATCGTCAGGGTGATCGCGTTGGCGGTACCGCCGACCGCGGAGGCGTACTGCACCCGGCCGCGCTTCAGGACGCCCTCTTCCGGGATCAGCGCGAATCCGTCCTGGATCGCCTGAAGTTCATCGGCAATCGGCGCTGCGCGCCCAAGCGTGTTTCTCGATGGCGGGTTCGCAACCGTGTAGTAGGCCGTCATCGCGATTGTTTCCTCTTGGTGTCGAGGAGCCGCACGCCGTGCAGGGTGTGCGCCCGCTCATAGGTCGATGCCGATATGACCGTGATCGAGATGTTGCGGCCCTGGCCGTCGATCCGGGCGGATGCCTCGCCCTTCACCGGCGCGGACCAGATGAACTGGTCCCATTGCATCTCGTCCCAGAACCCGCCACCGCCGCGCACCGTGAAGGTCTGTTCCTGGGCTGGGGCCTGATCGGGGTCCGCGTAGGAATACTCGGCCGTCAGTGCCAGGACGGTTGCCGCATCGGCATCAAGCTCGACCACCGCCTTGTGGAAGCGCTTGTTGGCATCGGGCGAGCCGATGTTGTTGAAGGCCAGGCGGCAGAACGCCAGGACCTCCTCGCCATCAAACGAGGTCCCCTTGTCGAGTTGGTAGACCATGCCGTCCTCGTCGCCGAGGAGCATCACTTCCACACCGTTGGCGTCCTCGCCCGAGCAGGCGCAGGCCACGCTGATGCCGAGATCGAAGATGCCGGATTCGGGATACTGGCGGCCGAAGTAGATGGTCACGCCGGTGCCGTCGGCATAGTAGACCCGGTACTGGCCTCGGTTGCGGCAGCGCAACGTGGCGACCGGGAACACGCCGTCGTCGATCTTCTTCTTGAAGTACGGATGGATCGCCTGGCTGACCGAGCCCATGTTGAAATCGCCGAACCGCTGGGTCGCCGTCATGTCGCGCACGCCGGCGT
The DNA here is from genome assembly GCF_040219215.1 of Thalassobaculum sp. GTDB lineage: Bacteria > Pseudomonadota > Alphaproteobacteria > Thalassobaculales > Thalassobaculaceae > Thalassobaculum_A. The sequence goes on along the minus strand of NZ_JAVJSX010000037.1, from coordinate 40,838 downwards.
CGTCGATGTAGAGCGGCCTGCCAATGCGTTGTGCGGTGTGGGCCATCGCCCCGGCGTCATCGGCCAGCGGATCCAGGCGGAAATCGTTGATGTCGTTGCCGCTCAGCACCGACACGCGGCTGCGCCCGAACACCACCATGATGCCGAGGACGTCAGCCAGCAGGTCGGTGATCTCCTGGCCGAAGTAGTGGGTTCCGGATCCGGTGGCGACGATATAGTCGTAGGGCTCGCCGATTGACGAGTTCTTGAGACCGCCACCCGGGAACACCAGCCAAAGGTGCTCCTTGTGGGCGGCGACCCGCGACGGCGTGTCGGTGGTCTCCCCGGTGACGATCGGCACCAGGACCGTTCCGTCCCAGTCGTGCGCCGTGCCGACCCCGTTGGCGAAGTACATGCGGAACCGGGCCGGATCGCCGTAGAAGTTATGGTTGGCGAAATCGTAACGCCCGCCGGCCGGCAGGGTGATCGCCGCCGAGTCACCGCCGATCGTGGCAAGGTTCAGCGATGCGCCGACGTCGAGGTTCTCGCTCTGGAAGGTGCCGGTCTGGCCGGACAGGATGAGACGGCCCACAGCGTCGCCTGCCGCCCAGGACCCGGACGACACGATGACGCGCTCCACGGTGGCGGTCGCCGCCGAGGTGGCGCCGGTGATGGTGTCCTGCTCGGCGATCGGCGTCGTGCCACCGGAGGTGAAGGCGACCGAACGGCCGAAGGATTGCGCTACCCAGCCCGACGTCGTCGCCTTGTGCATCACGCCGGCGGTGGCGCCGACGTTGTCGCGGAACGCATAGCGGTCGCCATTGAACAGCCATACCCCGCGCACCGGCCCGGAGCCGGGCACGGCGGCGATTTGGGTTCGGGCATAGGCGACAGCGGCGCGCAGCCAGGTGGTGTCGTCGGTGTCGTTGCTGGCGCCACGCTCGGTTGCCACCCCATCGGCGACCACGACCGTCGAGGCGCTGACCTGCAGGTTCTCGTTGTCCTGGAAGGTGCCGTTGACCTGAGTGAGCACGATCGTGCCGGTCGCGTCCGATCCGCCGTAGCTGCCGGTCACCGCGGCGACGTTGTAGAGCGCGATTCCGGTTGCTCCCGAGGTGGCGCCGGTGACGACGTCCTCGGCCATGATCTGCGTCTGGCCCTGGTCGAAGTCGATCGTCCAGTAGCTGGCGGCCGATGGTGCCGGCCGGCCGTCGGTGCGCTCGTTGCCGTAGACCCGGGCATACCCGCCGACGTCCGGTTCGTAGTTGACGCCCGCGATCATCCGGCCCGGCGGGGTGCGGATCGCCGGCGACACCAGGTCGAGCCCACCGGCCAGCGCGAACGACGTGCTGTCCCAGGGGTGCCGGCGGCTCAGCGGCAGGGTGTAGCGCGAGCGCATGTGGGCCGCCCCGATCATGCGAGCGGATCCCCATATTCGAACCGCGGCGTCGGCAGCTGGTCGCGGCGAAGGTCCGACAGCATCGTGCGGTATTCGATCTCGGCACCGGCGTAGGCCAGGGCTGCCTCGTCGAACCGGGCCAGCTTCATCATGGCCTTGTACTTGACGATGTTGTGGAACCGGGCCGGGCACAGCGGCTCGTCGGCGTTGGCAGCCAGGACCTGGGGTGTGCGCTCGTAGGGTCCGCGCAGGGTGTAGGCCGCATCCGGCTTCGGGCCGAGCCAGAGCGAGTTGTCGGGCGCTACCGCCACGACACGCGGTGCGTTCGCGGTTTGGGTGCCACGCAGGTAGACCCGGCTGTAGTCGTCCCAGTCGACGACCCGCAGCGGGTACTCATAGCCCTCGCCGTCCGACGTCTTGTAGATCGTCAGGCCGTCGTTGTAGTGGTCGGACCGCTGATCGTCATCGACCAGCCAGCGCGCGAAGTCCGAGATGCCGAGCGTGGCCGGCGTGTACTGGTCGGTGTTCGCGACGATGGTGGCCGCGGTGAAGCGCTTGCGCAGGAACCGCCAGCCGTTGTCGCTGTTCTGGATCTCGACCCAGCCGTCGCGCACCCACAAGACCACCCTCCGCAGGTCTGCCTGGTTCTGGGCGAGCACCGACGTCGGCAGGCCGGTGCCGCCGATCACGCCCGACTCCAGGGCCGTGTCCTGGCAGAGTTGCAGATAGGTGGTCATTGGGTGCGCCTCGGTGCCGTTTCGATCAGGCCGCCTGCGCGACCTTCTCGCGCGGCACCAGGATCGTGTATTCGGGCAGCCGCTTGACGATCAGCGAGTGGCGCTGAACCTCAGTCGGGATCATTGCCCCGCCGTTCTCCTCCTGGGTGTAGTCGGTACCCCTGGCCTCCATCAGAGCCATGATGAAGGGCTCGGCAACCTCGCAGTCCTGACCCCGAGGGATGAACATCTGGCGACCGTTCGGAGCGACCGGCACATCGTGCTTGCCGTCGAAATCATTGGTCTTCGGGATCAGGATCTTTCCCTTGGGCCAGTTGTTGAAGTCGACGTAGCGCAGAGGCTTGCCGTCGGTGCCGACCAGCACGCCGCCGAGTTCCTTGGCGCGGTCGCGGGCCGCCTCGTAGCCCATGACGGTCACGGTCACGTTGTCGCCGCTGACATCAATGACCGTCTCCTGGCGCGACAGGCGGGCTTCCTCTCGGTCGGCCTCCCCGTCGTCCGGCATGTTGATGTAGTCGTCGTCCTCGATGCCGAGTTCCTTGACCTTCGCCCGCAGCTTCTCCAGCGAAGTGTTCGGCTGGATGTTCGGCAGACCCTGGATCTTGCTCAGGTAGGCGACCAGTTGCTCCTGGGTCGCCTGGCCGGCGAGCACGCGATAGTCCTTGGCCATTCAGTGATACTCCTCGGTTTCGAAGGTGACGCCGGCCGCCTCGGTGAGCGCCGGCAGGAAGATCCGCGGCACGTCCTCGACCCACTTCCCGATCGGGAAATGACGGACCTTGCCGTTGGTGTTGATGGTCGGGCCGCTGGAGATGTGGAAGGCGGTCACCTTCACGCGCACCATGCCCGTGCGGCGGGCGGCGACAGCCAGCAGGCGCTCGGCCTCGACGATCATCTGATCCTTGAGCAGGGTGGTGGGGATGTCGCCGCCGTGATCAGCGGCCCAATCCGCGATCTGCGACTTTGTCATCCGTGAGAAGTCTGGGTTGTCCATTGTCTGTCCTCTCTGAGGTCCGGACCCCGAAATGCCCCGGGGTCCGGTACAGGTCTCAGGCACGCCAGCCGATCAGGACGTCCGGCCCTGCATGACGTGGATGTAGTCGACGGTCGCGGTCACCTGGTTGGCCGACCGGTTGCCGATGACGATGCACGGGGTCAGGGCAACCGAGGTGGTCACCGCGTCGGCAATGGCGGCCCCGATCGCGACCCCGTTCACGTAGCCGATCAGCGCACCGGCCGAGGTGATCTCGGCCCGCAGGGTGACCATGGTGCCGTCGGTCGGCGCGGTACCGCTGTAGGCCGGGGTGGTGTCGGCGCCGGCTTTCACGCCACCGTGGCACCACTGCTTCGTGGTGGCGTCGACGTCGTAGACGATGCCGGCCGCGTCGGTGGCGTCGCTGTCGATGTCGGCGGCATTCATGAAGATCGGCAACTCCACCGTGGTGCTGATGGTGTCGGTGAAGCCGACGAACAGCACCGCCTCGGACACGTCGTCGATCGCCAGCCGGACCTCGATGGCAAGGTTGCCCTCGCTCGCCTTGAAGTTCAGTTGGTCGAGGGTGAGGCTGGTGCAGTTGGCCGCGTGGGTGCCGTCGTCGCTGGCCGACTTCAGGGTGATCCGGCCGTTCAGCCCGTTGGCCACCGTCGTGGCGGCCTGGTTCCCGGTACCGGAACCCGCGGTCGAGGAGATCCGCCCGTCGATGCCGGCTGCCAGGAAGTCGTCGAAGAAGACCACCTTCTGGCTCGGGTCGACAGCCTTCAGTTCGGCCTGCGGGACGTTCAGGCCGTCCAGGACGTTGATCTCGGCGGCGGACGCGGTAACGCCTGCCACCGCATTGAAGTCGCCATCGACGAAGGCCGTCAGCAGACGGAGCAACGCGGTCGAACCCGTCTCGACGGCGATGACGTTCAGGTGTTCTCGCGCCTGCGCTTGGTTGAGAGCCACTGGCTCCTCCTTTCCTGAAGGGGTCAGGCGGGCCGAGGGCTACCCGGCCACGCCCTGCCCGTGGTTACTCGACGTGGCGGAAGGCCACCCAGTCGATCACCTTGGCGTTGGTGCAGATGTCGGTGCCGAGGGTGATGCCCTTGCCCGCGCTCGAGGAGCCGGCGTAGGGCGTCATGCCGTCGGCCGCGTTGAGCACCGGGCCCGCGGTGGTGATCGTGGCGATCGAGGTGCCGTCGGCCATGTTCGAGTTCCACTCGTGCGTGGTCGTGCCGTCGGTCCGGTTGAAGGTCTTCACGTAGTCGGGGATCCAACCGATGGAGAGGTTCACCGCGACACCGGCGCCGGTGAACGAACCGGTGCGGAAAGTGTTGGCCATGTGCATGGTCCTTTCACTGGGCGAAGCCCGGCGGACCTGAGCCCGCCGGGTTCACCGGGTTACGATCAGGCGAGTTCGGTCGCTGCGACCTCGAGGCGAGCCATCCAGGTGTCGTTGAGGATCACGGCCTGGTAGTACGCCTTCCAACCGACCGACCCGCGCTGGCCGAGCGGATCACCACCACGCGGCGTGTCGGGGTTCAGCACCTTCGGGCTGATCGCGCCCCGGCCCTTCAGCGGCACGTGCCCGTAGGACTCCATGCCGATGTAGACCACCGGGAACACGTCGGCCTTGGTGCCGGTCGTGGTGACCATCGCGGTACCGCTGTCGGCGTAGTTGCCGCCGGCATCGGCGAAGTAGTCGAGATCGGGCGAGGAGATGTAGCGCACGTCCTCGACCGCCCCGAGTTCCTCAGGGCACAGCGGCTGGCGACTGCCGTACTGCGCGACCGGGATGAAGCCGGCCATGTTGCGGATGTCGGATTCCACGTTGGTGTGGCAGAAGGCGACATACGCGGGCTCGACCGAGCGGGTGGCGTATTCCTCCGACGGCGAGAGCATCTTGGTGACCTTCTTCGCCTTCTGATTCTTCAGATAGCGAACCACCGCACGCTGCTTGGCCAGCGTGATCGGGGTGTTGATGTCGGTCTGGGCCGCACCGTTCGCCCGGTACACGGCCGTGCCGGCGCGGATGACGCCCCAGCAGATCGCCTCGGTGGTACGCGCCGCCTGCTCGCCGCACTGCTGCGACATATCCCGCAGGACCGGGTCCTCCGAGGTGTCATGGACGTAGTCGGAGATCTCGAAGTAGGCGCCCCACTGGCGCATCTGGACGGCGACGTCCTCGTAGGCCAGCTTCTGCGCGGTCGGGGTGACGCCCTCGACCAGCGGGACGTTGACCCGCGAGGCCGGGATGACCCGTCGGAACTTGGCGTTATCCGCCTTGTTCTTGGGCAGGGGGTGGGTCTTGCCGAACTTGGAGAGAACCAGAACGGGCTCGGCATGCGACAGCATGTCGACCATCGCGTAGACGGCCGTCCGCTGGGAGATATCGCCGTAGGTGGTCGTCTGACCGGCCATGGCACTGCCTCATGGAGTTACGCACGGGCGCGCTCCTGCTGCTTCTTGGCAACCGCCTGTCGGAACAGGGCGTCCTCGGTATCCGCGGCGCCGCCGTTACCGGCGGGGGCCGAGGCCGGGCGGCCTTCGACTGTGACGGAGGTTTCAAGCTGGGCGGCACGTCTACCCGCGTCGGGTTTCGGATTGGGTTTGCTTGGGTCAGGTGCCCCTGCGGCTGGCGCGGTGGTCGCGCGGCCGGTCTGGAACTTGAACAGATCGAGGACCTGGGCCAGTTCGGCGCCGTTCTCGGAGGTGTCCAGGATCTCTGCAAAGCGCGGGTTTGCGACCTTCCATGTCGCAAGATCCGCGCTCTGGTAGATCTCGAACCAGTCCTTGTGGCGCGTGGCGAGGACGTTGATCTGTTCGGATGCCTGACGGTCGTAGCGCTCGTGGGCGAGTTCGCCGACGGTGCTGGTGGTGTCCTGGACTGCCCGTCGGGTTTCCTCGACGAGGTCGACCACGGGGGCCAGGTCGGGATAGTCCTCCCGCAGCTTCTTCAGGGCCTCGGCCGAATCCGGTTTGGTGCCTGAGTCATTCCCCGCCGTGCCCGGTTTCGGGGCGGCGGCCTTGAGTTCGTTCAGTTCGCGCTGTGTCGTCGACAGCCGGCCGTTCGTTGTCCGAAGGGCCTGGACCGCGTCGTCGTACAGCTTCTTGGTCTCGGGCGGGACGGCTGCCCACGGGTCCGGCTTGGTGCCGGCCGCGGGGGTCGTCTCGGTCTTCGCACCACCGGCGACGGTGTCGGCGGCGGTATCGGAGGCGTCGTCCTGACCTGCAGCAGCCGCAGCAGCGTCGCCATCGTCCCGGGCCGGGTCCGAGCCCGGTGCCGTGATGGTGTCGCCGTTCCCGTCGTGACGCTCCTTCACCGCCTCGGCGAACATCGCGTCGATGTCGCCGTCAGCCTCATTGGCCGTGACGGTGTCGTTCTGCGTATCGGTGGCGGTCGTCAGGTCAGTCAAGTCCGTCTCCGTTGTTGAGGGGCCCGGCGCGTGCCCGGGTGCCCTCGGGGTCGTCAGGTCGATTCGATCGAGTATCCCTTCGAGGCGGCCGCAAGGCCTGCCTCGACCGGATCGATCTCGGCCAGGGTGATCAACTGGGTGAAGATCGCGATGCGCTCGCGCAGGCACTCGGTGGTCACGGCGTCGAGCCCGCGGACTTCCAGCTTGGTGCGCGCGCTGCTCCGCTGCTCCTCGGCCCACTCGGTGATGGCGTTCCAGGTCATCGAGTGCCGCTCGATGCGCTCGCGGTATTCAGACATCAGCGCATCTCCGTCACGCCGAGGACGCCGCCGGACGACGCCTGGATTGCGGCCACGCGCGTAGCGCCGGCGGGCAGCTTGAACATCCGCTCCATGCCGGCAGGCATGAGGATACCGGCGGTGGTCGCGGTCACCGTTTCATCGCCAAAGACGATGTGGCAGACGGTGGTGGCGACCAGGACGACGATCGTGGTGTCGCTGGCAAAGTCGGTGGCGGTGCGGGCCGTCGTGCCAGAGACCGTCACGTTCTGGTTCGGACCGGGCACGAACACCCGGTTGATGATCTCGTTGGCGCCGTCGCGGGCTTGGAATGGCATGGTCTGGCGCTCCTAGATGTTGCCGCCGGCGTGTTGGCCGGTTCGTTCGGCCACGGCCGCCTCGACGGCGGTGATCCGTTCCTTGCTCTCGATTTCCGATTGCTTGAGCCACGCCTTCGAGCGCAGTTCCTCGATCGTCATGTTCAGCTTCTCGGCGAGGGTCATCATCGCGGTCTGGTGGGCGAGTTGGGCGACCCGCTCGCGGCTGTCGGCCTCCATCTTGGCGATCTGCGCCATGGTCTCGTACTTCACGGTATCGGGGTCGGGCGGCGGCGGGTTCTTGGCGACCTCGGCGGCCTGGCGCTCCATCTCCTGGCGGATCTCGTCGTCCGTCATCAGGATGTCGTCGGCCGAGAGCATCATGGCCTGCGCCAGCTTGCGGGCGGCCTGGATGTTCTTCACGAACGGGGCCAGCTGCGGGTGGCCTGCCGCCATCGTCAGGAAGCGCATGATGTTCTGCGCCTGGATGTCGCGGACCAGCAGCACCGCACTGCCGCGGGCATCGACCTCGACGTCGCCCTTGATGTCCTCGCGCTTGTTGAACTGCATGTTCCAGTGATAGAGGCGCTCGATGTTCGGGACGGTCATGTCGTCGTCCCAGTTGCGCACAGCACCGCGGAACACGACGTTGGCCGAGTTCATCAGAAGCGACAGGCCCTCGGCGGTCTTGGTCGCCTGTGCGCCGCCCTCGCCCTGGGCGACCGGCGGCATCGAGGTCTCGGCGTCGCCGAACTCCCGGGCCAGTTGGATGATGGCGGCCAGCGCCGGCTGGTTCGACGGGATCTGCACCACCTCGATCGCCGGGCGGGTCGCCGGTGGCGCGTCGGCACGGCGGCGGAACACCTTGCGGGCGTGGATCGTCCACTTGCCGTCGACGGGGTAGACCTGCGCGTCGTCGATGATGACCGGCGGGTTGGATGAGATCGACGCATTGTCCATCATCGCGCGCCACGCGCCGTTCATGGCGGCCTGGCTGTCGCGCATCAGGTAAGGCACGCCGAAACCGAACAGGCTGCCGTCGTCCTGCTCAAAGTTGGCGATCGAGTAGATGCTGTCGGAACTGTCGAGGAGGTGGGGGCCGAACTTCAGCACCCGGCCCTGGCTGAACCACACCACCGCCCGGTAGCTTTCGAGCGGATCCGCCTCCAGGTACTCGAGCATGGTGGCCTTGCGGTCCTCGTCGGCAAGCGACAGGACGAGGCTCAGCATGTCCTCGGGCTCGATCTCGCCGTGGAACTCCCAGACGTGCCAGCGCGTGTCGAGCGCGCGGTGGTTGGTCCCGGTGATCTCGCGCAGTTGGGAGATGTACGTCGGGATGACGTCGGGCTTGCCCTCGGTCAACAACTCGGCGATCGACTCGCGCAGGAAGCCGGGCTTCTTGGCGGTCTCGCGGAGTTCCTTCGGCGTGAACAGGTGGCGCTCGTAGTCGAATGAGCGCTGGTCCGGCCGGACCGCCGACATATCGGGAAAGAAGTTCCAGATGTCGACGTTGGTGAAGCTGGGCCGCGGGTCGTCGACCTGCTGCATCGACCATCCGCCGTCCGATCCGTGGCGCCCCCAGCGGCGTTGCAGCCGGCCGGTGAGCACCGGGCCCTTGAGCACGGCGGTGCCGAGCTTGCACATCGACTTCAGGGCCTGGCGGGAGGCGATGTTGTAGCCGCACTCGCGCAACTGGTCGCGCAGCACCTCCTGCATGGCGGCGGCGCGGCGCTGGGCTTCCTCGATGGTCGAGCGCAACTCGCCGGCGCGGTTGGCCAGGGGCTCAGCCTGCTGGGCGATCCTCTCCGCGCCCTCGGCGTCTCCGCGGCGCGACAGGTTGTTGGCAATCGCCAGCTTCTTGCGCAACTCGCCGTTGACGCGCTCCCCCTCGTCCATGAGTTCCGGCACCGGGGTCGGCTTGATGCCCCAGTTGTCGTCGTCGGTCGGGAACAGCAGGTCGGACAGGCGTCGCTGCCAGGCGTGGGTGGTGGCGCGGGTTTCGTTGATGAAGACCCGCGACTTGTTGCCCTTGGCCAACTCGCTTTCGGTCAGGGGATCGTAGCGGCCGCTGTGCTGCCGCGTGTCCTCGATCATCCGGTCTTCGATCAGTTGGCGATCGGCGACCTGCTCGTTGGCCTGTATCGACAGCTTGTCGACGAGTTCCTCGATGCGGTCACGGATCTTCCGATCCGCCGCCCCAGGGTCTACCGGGCCTGCATCGATCTCGTAGGCCAGGGCCATTCCCGCGCCTCAGGTGGTGTGCCGAGGCGTGCAGGCTACATCATCTGGCCGTTAATCGAAAGGATTTCTCTATTGACGAATGTTCATCGAATAGAATTGTCCTATCAATAGCCCGCCTTGAGGTCGGCAATCCCGTCGGTAACGAGGCGACCGCTGTCGACGGTGGCGGTGGTGGCGATGCGGTTGCCGCTGCGCACCAGGTCGGCGAGGCAGGACATGAAGCGGCCATCCTCAATCGGGCGGCCCTGCTCGTCGCGTCGGTAGAGGCGGTAGGACATCGCGAAGTCGGCGCAGGTCGAAACCACCTTGAGGCGGCCGGTCGACATCCGGGCCCACACCGCGGCGATGCCGGCCTCGACGTCGTTCTCGAAAGGCTCGATCGCCCGCAGGCCGAGGGTCCGGTACAGCTGCACCACGTTGGCGCTGCGGTCGGTGGCGACCAGGGTGCCGGGGATCCAGTCGCCGCGTACCTTGACGGCGGCGGCGTGCACGCTCGGCTCGGCGTGCCGGCGGTGGTGCTCGGTGTAGACGTACATGCAGTCGATGCCACGGTCGATCGCGCACCAGAGCACCCAGCAGCGTTCGCCGTCGACGTGCATCGCGAAGGCCCGGGGCCAGAACCCGGGGATTTCCTGCGGCTTCACCGTGAAGTCGGCGAGCGGCATCTGGTAGATGTCACCTTGACCCATGGGCGGCACAAGCTCCGTGATTGCGTAGACAAGGGCGTCGAGGCGGTCGGGCGAGCCGGTGCCCTCGTATCCGGCGGCCGTCATGAGGCACATCTGGTTCTCGACCTTCTCGAAGGTCCCGACGTGGTGGACCCGGTGGGCGGGCGTGTCATAGAGAGCGGCTATCGGCTCGGCGCGCAGGTGCTTGCCGCGCTTGGCCCGCACGAGGCTGATGGGCAGGCCGGTGCGGACGCTGTCGAGGGTGTGGCGGACCATCTGGCCGCCCTGGTTGATCTCCGCGACGATCAGGTCGGCGCCCCACTTGTCGTACATCTCGATCGCGCGTGAGGCCCACTGTGCCGGCGTGCCGATGATCGAGGCGTCTTCCAGGACGTAGGCGTGGCCGTCGTTGCCGAGCCCGGCCACGATGATGCCGTTCTCGTCGGAGTCCTCCTCGGCCTCGGTCGCCGGGTCGATCGCCACCACGATGCGCATGATGACGACGGCATCGGGCTTCATGTGGCCGGGCAGCAGGGGGTGGTCGATCTGCTCTGGCGTGCGGCGGTTATCGGCGATGACCGATCGCGACCAGATCGCGCCGATGGCCTGGGGCTCGTAGTCGCCGAGCCAGATATGGCCATGGCGGATCGGGTTGTGCTGGCGATCGTAGATCTCGGCTTGGCGCAGCACGTCGGGGAGCCAGGGGTTGTCGTAGAGGTTGACCTCGATGACGACGGAGTCCGGTGGCGGGTTCGGCCCGCGCAGCAGGACGTCGATCGCGTCGGTCGCGGCCGTTGGGTTCCACGACGCCCAGATTTCAGACCCGTCCTTTCGAATCGTTGGGATCAGCAGTTCGAGCGACCGCTTGCTCGCGGTGTGCGCCTCCTCGAACCATGCGCCGTCGAAGCCTTCCAGCGACTTGATGCTTTGGGCGGTGAAGTCGTTCATGCCCTTGAAGATGATGAGACCGCCGCCCGGGGTACGGATCTCGGTCTTCAGGATGCCGAAGTCACCGGCAACGCCGAGGCTCCTGATCTTGTCCTCGAGCAGCAGCTTGACGCTCTGCTTCAGGTCCTGCTGGACCTCGCGCAGGCAGGCCCAGCGCAGGCCCTGCTGCGCCTCGGCCTTGGCGATCAGCAGTTCACCGAATGTGTGGGACTTGGCCCCGCCGCGGCCACCGTGGATGCCCTTGTAGCGGGCCGGCTTGACCAGCGGCAGCAGCTTGCGCGGGATCCGGATGCGGATCGTCCGGCCGATCGGTCCGCCACCGTCCACGGGTCGGCTACTCCTCGCCTGCGTTATCCGGGGCTGGGTTGGCCGGGTCGACCACCTCGATGATCACCCGGGTGGTGGCCTGCAGCGCGCCGCCGTCGTGCCCGACCAGCATGTGCTTCTTCACCGCCCCTTCCATGCGCAGGTAGGCTTCCAGCTTCTCCAGGGAGCCGCCCTTGTCGTGCATGACCACCTCGATGCCGTTGGCGGTCTGCTTCACGGACTTGATGGCGGCGCGGACGTGCGGGGGCAGTTCGTGGCTGGGCTTGGAGAAGACGACGCCGCGCAGCACCACGGTCTTGCCGTCCTCGGACGTGGTGACCTCGTTGCACCAGGAGACCACGTCGGTGATGTCGGCGAGGGCAATCGCCTTGTACTGGCCAAGCACGTGCTCGGCATCGAGGTCGGCCTGGGCGGTGCGGACGGCCAGGATGGCGCGGACCTTCTTCTTGACGACGTCGAGTTGGAGCCAGCGGTGGCCGGTCTGCTTCGCGGCCTTGGGATTGGCGCCGGCCTCGATCGCGGCCTCGGTCGCGTTGAAGTTGACCGCGTAGCGTGCGGCGAAGACGTCGTAGCGGTGATCCTGGGTTTCGGGGCGCATGACGGGCATCAGACCGCACCCCTCGACGCCATTGCCCGGCGAACGTCGGCCTCTTGGTCCGGGTGCACCACGTAGACATCTCGCCGATCGATGACGCACATTGGCTCGTCTGGCCTGATAGCCCGCATGCGCTCCAGCAGTCGCCGGGCGTGCAGCACATTGGCCGGTTTCGGCGGTGCGACGCCGATTGCCAGGGCAGGAGCGACGATGGCCGTGGTGGCCAGCAGGTCACGGCGGTTCATCAGGCGGGTTCCTCGCGGGTACGGTCCACCGGGCTCCTGACATCCTTCACAAACTGGCCCAGCCACGGCGCCTTGCAGTGCGGGCACGGGCGGATCATGAGGTGTTTGACCGGCTCCTGCGCCTCGGGGTCGATCCGCTCCAGGTCGTCCGATCGCGGGCAGCTGTCAGGCACGGCGTAGATATCGACGGCTACTCGGTACAGCGGGTGGCCGTTCTCGCAGGTGACGATGTGGCCGGCGCGGACCATCAGGCACGCCCTCGTACGCCGGCGGTCGTCAAGCGAGCGATCCAGTGCTCATTGAGGATCGTCGCCCTGTAGAGGACCTCCCAGTTAACGTAGGAACGTTGACCGAGGGGGTGGCCGACAACTGCAGCGCGCTCTACGGCCGCGCCAACGAGTCCCATCTTCGGCGCGATGCCGAGAGTCACCGCAGTGCCGAGGAAGCCGGCCAGCAGCGCACGGCGGTTCAGGTGGTCGCGCTGGCGCTGGTCACGATTGGCGGCGGCCAGGGTCTCGCGGGGGTCGGCGACCGATATCATGTCGATCATTGACGTTCTCGATCCGTTTCACGTGAAACGATAGGGATACTCTATCACGAGCCGGCCGCCCGCGTCGTTGCCCGGGCCGCCCAGGACGTGGCGCGGGACGATCTGCAGGGCGGTGGTGGCGTGGAGGGTCATGTCAGGCGCCCTTCATTCGATTGCAGGCGGCCACGGTGATCTGCCGCAGGTGATCCGCCTCGCCGTCCATTGCGACGAACAGCGTGGCCGGGTCGATCTGGTAGCGTCGGCACTCGTCAGCCAACTCCCGAATGAACGCCACCGGCACGCCGTGGACCTGCTCGGGCGGGTCGATGATCTTGGGTGGCTTCGTGCCAGTCAGGCGCAGCACCCATTTCGCCAAGTGCGGGGCGGCCTTCGCGGCGTCAAGTATCGCGCCGGGATCGGTGGATGCGTTCGCCTTCAGCGTCCGTTCAGCGACGCGGCGGATTCCGTGCAGGTCGTAGTCGTGCCCGGCCACGTCCCGCACTTCCTCGACCGGCTTCGCATCCGATCCAGACAGGTCGACGACATCCGCCGGCATCTCGTACGGGGCGCCCTGGCGCGACAGGTCCTCGACCGGCTCCCCGAAGCAGCGGGGTTCCTCGGTCGGTTTCGAACGGTCAACAAGGCCGTGCCTCATGCGGCATTCGGTCATCAGGCAGGCCGCGCACTCGTCGGGGAGCTTATGGGTGCCGCAGGTCCAGCAATAGACGTGACGGCGATCGTTCTGCAGCCCGGTCGCCGCACCCTCAACCTCCACGCCCATCGCGACCAGCGCCTGGCGGTGCTTGTCGGCCTGCTCGCGCATCGCCGCGACAATCGCCTGCCGCACCGGCAACGTGGCCGTGATCGACATCTGGCGATCGTTGGTCATCACTTCCGGGAACCCGGACATCGTGAATTCAATCGCGTCGGCAATCTCAATCCATCGCCGCATCTCCCGCAGATCGTCGCGGGCACGGTCGAGGTCGTCGGCTTTCATGCGGCCATTCTCCGGGTCTGAGGGTTGGTCAACCTGTGTCACGAGGGGTCACCTTGGGCTTCGATCTTGGCGATCTCGGCCTTGGCCCATCGGTCGAGCGCCTGCTCGTCGCCGAGGTTGGCCCGGCGTTCGATCTCGGGGCGGTGGGCCTTGGACATGCGCAGCAGCCTCGCGAAGGGGCGTTCGAGCACCAGGCCTTGCGGTCCGGCCGGGGTTGCAGCCGCGGCGGCGATCGTGGTCTTGCGCTGGGTGACGAGGCGGGTTGCGATCTTCTCGACGTAGCCCGGACCGGGGAGTTTCTGGCCGGTGGTGGAGCGCTTGGCGTCGTTTGCGGCGGCGCGGATCTCGTCGTCGGTTGCGCCGGCGAGGCGTAGGCGGGTCATTGCCATCGAGGCGTTCCACCACCGTTGGTCGGTGCTGGCGTCGACACCGAGGATGTTCTGGACCTCCTCGGCCATGGCCTGATCGTGGGTTTGATCTCCCCCCTGCGATTGACCTTCACCACCACCACCTGGGTCGCCGTCGTGCGCGGAGTCACGAGACTCGGTGGTGGTTATTCTTTCTTTCTGGCTTCTGGCTTCTGGCTTCTGGGTCTTAGGTCCCCTTGTAGGGGGGCTATTAGGGGCCCTATTAGGTTGAGGATTTTCGTCTTTGTTTTCAGCGGTTTGCTGCCACCGCTTTTTGACGTGTTTTCGTCCCTCTTGTGAGAGTTTTGACTCCCGCAACATGCGACGTGAGTAGATGCGACCGCTGCGATCACGGGAAAAAACGCCCCAGCGGGCTAGTTCACCCATGAGGGTTTCCACCTCGGTCTGCGGGCGGCCGACAGCTGTCGACACGCCCTCGACGTCGAGGGGATTGCCTGCGATGGTGAGGTAGCCTCGGGGGTCGCTTTTCGCGCAGATGCAGAGCATGCGCATCCACAGTCCCTGAGCAGCGAGAGAACACTGCTTCAGGCCTTCGTCCGAATCCCAGTCGGACCAGAAGAACTTGCTCCAGGGCATGTCGGAGGCCATCACACGAACCCCCTGATGCCGTTATCGATCACGCCGACGGCCAGGTTGCTGTAGAGCCGGACCGTGCTGGTGCCGCGGGAGCGGTGCTTGTCGATGATGATGTCCATCAGGTTGCGATTGGCCTCGATCTGGTCGGACCATGCCCCTTGCCGCGTGACGAAACTCGCGGACGTCTCGTTCGAGCGCTGCATGGGCTCTTCCTTGGCGAGGTAGTATTCGGCCCGGTATGCGAACATCACGACGTCGGCGTCCTGCTCGAGCGATCCTGATTCCCGAAGGTCCGCCAGGCGGGGCCGCTTGTCGTCGCGCTGCTCGACCGCGCGCGATAGCTGCGACAGGGCCAGGACCGGTATCTCCAGGTCCGTGGCGAGGGCCTTCAGTGCCATCGAGATCTGGCTGATCTCCTGGACCCGGTTCTCGACGGAGGCGCCGACACCGCGCAGCAGTTGGAGGTAGTCGATCACCAGCAGGGACAGGCCGTGCTTGCGGCGCAGGCGCACCGCGCGCCGGCGGATCTCGGGTACCGTGGTCGACCTGCAGTCGATGTGCAGCGGCCATCCGGCGATGTCCATGCGGGCGGCAACCAGCTTGTCGAAGTCGCTCTGCTCCAGGTCGCCGGCCTCCTGGCGCTCCTGGGTTATCCCCGACTCCATGGCCAGCAGGCGGGCACCGAGTTCGTCGGCCGGCATCTCGCGGGAGACGATGCCGACCGTCTTGCCTTGCCGAGCGAGGTTGCGCGCGATCCGAAGGGCGAGTGCGGTCTTACCCATCGCCGGGCGCCCGCCGAGAATATAGAACCGTCCAGGCATCAGCCCGCCGATCCTGCGGTCCAGGTCGGTTATGCCGGTCGATGCACCCGCCGCCTCCGCGCCCTCGCGCCAGATGGTCTCGGCGCGTTCCATGGCGACGTCGACGCCCGAGACGGCGGACACATACTCGCCTTTGGTGATGCCGTGGGCCTGGATCTCGTCGAGGTACTGCGTGGCGTGCGCCAGCAGCTTGTCGGCGTCCATCTCCTCGATGTCGTTGCCGCGACGAGCCTTCCACCACGTGTCGGAGGCGGTTGCGGCCATGCTCTGACCTGCGAGGATGATCTGCCGGCGGATGTAGCAGTCGCGGATCTCGCGGCCGTAGTCGGCGGCGTTGGTCAAGGTCACCACGGCCGCGGCCAGGCGCACAAGGTATGCGGCACCGCCGGTGTCCTTCAGCGCCTCGTCCTGGTCGAAGGTGCGCTTGAGCGTCACCGGGTTCGCGGTCTGGCCGCGCTCGATCGCCTTGGCGCACATCTCGAAGATCCGCCCGTTCACCGGATCCGCGAAGTGCTCCGGGCGCAGGAAGTCCGACACCGGGTCATAGGCTCTGTTGTTCACCATGATGGCGCCCAGCAAGCCCTGTTCGGCCTCCAGGTTGTGCGGCATCTCGCGGCCCGGGCCCATGGATGTGCCGTTTGAATTCGACGGCGCCCCGCCGCGGATCTGGTCGTTGCGTTCGGTCATCATCGTGACCCCGCCCCCCGCCGCGTGTCCGCCACGTCGCGGATATCGAGCCCGCGGGGCGAGGCATGCGTCGTCGTGTAGATTGCGGGCAGCCAGGACGGCGACCCGGCCAGCAGGTCCTCGTCCGGGTATTCGATCCATATGACCGCATAGACGACGACCGTGCGTCCGCTCGCGTCGATCGCAAAGATGCCGTTGCCGTGCCGGGCATCCTCATAGGTGTCATAGCCGGCAACCGTCATCTTGAGGTACCAGTGGCGCATGGCAGAGATCGCCACGCCGAGATCGTCGGTGCTGCGGAGTTCCCGTAAGACGCCTAGCGCGTCCTGTTCGAGCACGCGGTATGTCATTCGGCGGCCTCCGCGCTCGCGCAATCCAGGCCCTCGACGGTCACCACCGCGTGCATCAGGTGCGCCTCGATCCGCCGCCGCGCCATTTCGGCATAGGTCGGGCTGAGTTCGATCAGGACGGAGTTGCGGCCCAGCTGCTCGGCGACCAGCCCGGTGGTGCCGGCGCCGGCGAACGGATCCAGGACCGTGCCGCCGATCGGGCAGCCTGCTTTGATGCAGCGTTTAGGAATTTCGGGCGGGAACGTGGCGAAGTGGGCTTCCGGGAATGGACGGGTGGCGATCGTCCAGACGTTGCGCTGATTGCGCCCATTGCCACGGCCCACGCTGTCTAGGCCGGACTGATCACTACTCGCGTACTGTGCGTGCCTCGGCGGCAGGCCGCGCTTGCGGGGTGTCGCCAAGCGGCCAGTGGTGCGGTCACCGTGCTGCACGTTCGCGCCGTGCTTGTTCTTCCCGCCGAACACGCGAGTGCCGTTGTCCCAGTCGGGCACCGCTTCAGCTTCGCGCACCGCCTCGGCGTCGTAGAAGTACCGCGCGGATTTCGACAGCAGCCAGATCTTCTCATGGCTCGTGCCGGGTCGGTCCTTGATGCTTTCCGGCATCGGGTTCGGCTTGTGCCAGATGATCTCGGAGCGGACCCACCACCCGGCGTCCTGCAGGGCGATCGCCAACCGGTTGGACATCATCACGAGGTCCTTGGGCTTCAGGTAGCCGCCGGCGACGACGCGACCGCCATGGTCGTGTCTCGATTGCCGGTCGCCTGAACTGAACGCCCCCCGTTCAGTCGCGTGGCTGGGCGAGTAGAGCGGACCCTCGCCAGCGTCGCATCCCGCGACGACGCGGCCGCGGGGGTTGTGCGTGTTCTTGGCGCCGCCGCGGTATCCGCCACCTGACGCGCCGCCGGCCGGGTCATAAATCGCCCCGACCGTGCTGAACGGCTTGTCCCTGAAGCTCCGATCGTCGTTGCCGGCAGCCTTCGTCGCCGCTGCGCTGCGCCCGTTCGGTGCGGCCGCGTAGCAGTCGCCGTAGTTGATCCAGCAGGTGCCGTCCTTGCGCAGGACGCGGCGGACCTCAGCGAACACCGACACCATCGCTTCCAGGTGCTCGCCGAGGGTGCGCTCCAGGCCCAGTTGCCCGGGGACGCCATAGTCGCGCAGCCCCCAGTACGGTGGCGACGTGACACAGGTGTTGACCGACTCGTCCGGCAGCGAGCGCAGCGCCTCGAGGACATCGGCGATGATAATCCTGACCGTCACTCCGCCGCCTCCCCGCTGGACACTGTCTGCCAGCCGACCAGCGCAGCGGTGCCGCCGGACATCCGTCGCCCGTAGACCGTGGTGCGAACTTCGTGGTCGGCGAAACTGCCGCCGGACGCGGCCATGCGTGCGGCCAGGATGTCGTCAGCGTCGTCGGCCTGGTCGATCAGCGAGCGGTTCTGTGGCCAGTTCGCCAGCGTCTGGTCTTTGGTGACACCGCGGCGCAGGCCCAGGTGCTTGATCCTGGTCATGATCGCCGGGACGTTGCGCCCCATGGCGCCGGCGATGCTGGCGACCGTCCATCCGTCGGCGTACAGGGCGGCCAACCGCTCCTCGTCCTCCGGTGGCCAGTCGAGGTGCGATGGCGCGCGCTCCAGCCGACCGCGTCTGAGGGCGGGGTCTCTCATTGTGCCAGGCCCGCAATGTTGATTGTGGACCGGGCGCCCTTGCTGTCGAGGGTGACCACGCCCTCGGCGATCAGCGGCCACAGGGCCCGGCCGCACTCAGCACTCCCGATGCCCAGCGGCTTGCACAGACCCCTCACGGCCATCTCCTCGACGCCCTCGGCCCGCAATCCCGTCAGGTGCGCACGCAGGCGCTCCACGTTGTCCTGGTCAACAGGCGCGGACGGCGCGGCGCGCGGCTCGTCCACGACGACGTATGTGCGCGATTTCTGGCAGCCCTCGCGGCGCAGCCGTCCGATCTCCACCAGCCGGTTGGCCATCAGCGATACGGCGGCGGTGGTTACCTTCAGGCGCGCGCTAAGGTTGGCGTTGGCTGCCTGGTCGCCGAACTCACGCACCAGATCGAGGAACCTGGACTGCGCCGCGGTCAGCTTGCGGGAGCGCTTCGCCCGATCGCTGGCCGGGACCGTGTTGATTTTCTCGACCCGTTCGGAGGGGTGGGTGGTTTGCACGCCCCCGTCCCGCTCGGTCAGCGCCAGGGCGTGGCGCAGGGCGGCGATCTCGATCTCGCGCGTCTGGATCATCGTGCGCAGGGTGTCGGCGTGGTTCATGCCCGCACCCCTGCCAGGATGGCCGCCGCATACCGGGCGATCCGCTCGCAGGCGATGACGCCGCGGCGCTCGACCCGGGCCTCGGCACCATCGATGCCGGCACAGCGACACCGGCAGTCGAGCTCGACCCGCTCCCGAATCCCGGCCAGCGGCTCGAACGGATCCGGCAAGATCGTCAGGATCGGCAGGGCGGGTTCGGTTTCGACCCGTCGGCGCCAGCGGCGCGGGTTCAACCTGGCGCTCTTGCGCCCGACCGGCCTGGCACCCATCAGGCGGTACAGCCATGCCAGGTCCGCGACCTCGCCGTTCGGCCCGGGAGTGTGACCGCGCAGCACCAAGGTCATCGACTGACCGTCGACGACGAAGCGCAGCTTCGGGTGTTTGCCTTCGGTGTCGAGCACCACGTCGACGGCACCCAGGCGCCGGGCCTCGCGGATCAGGCGTGCGCGGTGGTTCATGACTTGATACCCACAGCGATCTCGATCGCCTCGCGTCGGCAGCGCATCCACAGCCGGTGAGCGGCCTCCCAGGACCCCTTGCCGGACGCAGCACGGCGGCGGGCCCGGCGATAGATCGCTTTCATGCTCCGAGAAACCAGCCTCCAGTGATCGCCACAGATCCAACGCTCGCCGTCCTGGATCTCGGTCTCGCCCTTCCGCCGACCGCGCGTGCGGGGGCAGTGCGGCACCTCGCAAAGGAGGCGGATGGTTCCGGAGGGATTGTGGAGCACGGCGATCATGTCGGCTCCGTCTCGATCACGGTGTGCTCGCCGCACCAGCCGTATGCCTCCGTCAGAGGCCACATCGACATCAGCCCGCGGTCGCTGCGCTGTGTCGTCGGCGGGAAACGGCGGCACTGGCCATTCGAGGCGGACGGCCTGCGGCTGGCGGACCAGTAGATGCAGTCCGAACACGCGAGTTGCTTGGTGTCGTCGCTCATGCCGCATTCCTTCGTGCCGCCTGCCGGTCGTGGAGCACGCACGACAGCGTGAAAATCCCGTCGAGTTCGTTGTCGCAGCACCTCAGGCCGAGAGCCCGACCGCGCTCCTTGCGCTTCGCCTTGTTGCTGTCCCGGCCGGTACCGACGGCCAGCATCTGCATGCGGCTGGTGTTCACCTCGGTGATCGGCACGCCGCGCATGGCGGCCACGGTCTCGCAGATCGCCAGGATGCCGAGCAGCTTGCGGATCGTGTCGGGGTTCGTGGTGCGCGTTCGCTTGCCGAACTGGTCCTTCTTCGCCGAGGCCATGTTCAGCCAGCCCTCGACCGATGCCTCGATCGCCAGGACCTGCGGCTCGAAGGTGTCAACCTTGTGGGTCAGCCAGTCCGAGAAGCGCAGATAGTAGGCGCCGCGGATGCCCTCGATCGTCCACACCCCGTGATGGTAGTGGCGCAGGGCTTCCTTGGCCGCCGCCTCGCCGCCCAGCAGGGGCGACGGTGCGGGCAGCGGCGGCGCGTGCTCGTCAGCAGCCGCCCACCCGCACGTAGTGCCGATGTCGAGAGCCAGGATATTGGCCATGACCGGTCAAGCGGTGCCGGTCTGCGTCGTGGTCGCGGCCTTGGGGCCTCGCGGACTGGCCGAGGTGTCCGGCATGTCGGAGCCGGCGGCACCCTTCACGGCCCCGGCCGCCTCAGCACCCTTCGTGCCGGCGTCGGCGCCGTCCCCCTTGGCCTTCTCGTTCCAGCCCTTGGTCCAGGACTTCCAGGCGTGCGACCCGGTCGAGTAGCGGCACGCGGTGACCGCCTCGTCGTCGTGGTAGGCCTTCGCGCCCTCGGCCATGTAGTAGCCGTGCATCCAGGCGACGAAAGCCTGCGAGCCGGCCTTGAACGGGCAGGCATCCTCGCCCTTGCCCTTGGCGAGCGCTCCAGCACCGGAGGCGCGCTGGCCGATGAAGAAGCTCGACGCGGTCGGGTCCTCCTTGGAGAGGTCCGGGTTGTCGGCCTGGGCGTCCGCTTTGGTGTCGGGCGCCGGTTCGTTCGGTGCCGCGCTGTCGTCGCGATCGTTGGCCGCGGCCGACTTGTTGTCCTTGAACGCGCGCTCGCGCTTCGGCTTCTCGGCCACCGTGACGCCGGCCTGGCCGAGCACGTCGATGAAGTCGAGGGTCTTGCCCTTGGCAAGTGCCGAGAACAGCATCCGGTGCGCCTCGCGGACCGCTTTGCCGTCATCCTCGTCCTCGAACTGCCGGCTCATCTCCTGGCGCTGGAACAGCTTGTAGAAGAGGCCGATGTCCTTCTTGGGCAGGTCGACCTTGGCGGCGAGGTTCGACCACATCTCCTTGCGCTCGTCCTTCATCGGCTGGACGTGCTCGGCGATGGCGGCGTCGATCTCGGCGTCGAGTCTCAGCAGGCGCTTGAAGTCGTCGACGATCGCGGAGTCGATATCCGCGACGTTCGAGAGGGGGGGGTGGGAGTCCTTGGCCATGTGCTCCTCGAAAGAAGGCCTGGCCGACCGAAGCTGGCCAGGCGAGTTGACGGAGGAAACGAGTGCAGGCGGCACTCGCGCACCGGACCGAGTCAGCCCGGCACCACTGAAGGCGGCTGGGATCACCCATGCCGCCGGTATGCTCAGATCGGTTGCCGGCCTTCCACCAGCGTCGCGGCACTTCGTCTCCCCGGGATTCCACCGGGCCAAGCTGCCGTCACCTTCCGTCGTTGCTCCCGTTTGCGAGGTCGGTGCCGACGGATGCGGTCACTCCTCACCGCTTAAGCCCCAGCGGCCGGACCGTTTGGGGCTGTATGCTCAGATCGGAAATCGGCCTCCGGGCCGGGCGGGGTCGGGCAGGGGCGCCCGGACCCGGAGGCGACGACCGCGGTAGGGACGCGGTCTGCGGCGCGCGGCGAGCTGCTGCGCACGCGCCGGTTCGATTAGGCGTTGTCGGCCTTCCCATCGCGCACGTACCCCACCAGGGCCGTCGCGGTTTCGATGATCTTCTTGGCCGTCGTGCCGCCGCCGCTCAGGTGCGCCGGGCACATCGACAGGGCCCGGTCCACCGCCCATTTCCGCAGGGCGACTGCGTCGTCCGGTGTTGCTGCCGTGTCAGTTTTCATGTCGCGTTCCTCTTGCGGTGCTGCTTTACCGCCACAATCTGTGGTCGCGTGTTCAACCCAGGCATTGCCTCAAACCCCAGCCAGCAGTCCGACAGCGCGACCCGTCGCGACGGCGACCAGCGTCGCCACCAGGAGCAGGCCGAGGCGGGTGCGGTCGGTCACGCGGCCTCCGATCCGAAATCAAAGAAGTCGTTAGGCGTCACCTCGCCGTCGGTCGCACGCACGACCAGAGGCATTTTCGTCCTCGATGGTCGCCGCGCACCGCGGCACCAGGCATTGACCGCATGAACCGAACTGTCGACCTGGGGGGCGAATTGCTCGGCGGTGATGCCCTTGCTGTCCAACCATGCTCTGAGCTTCATGGCGCTGACGCTGATACATTTCGTATCTGTTGTCAACACACAGATGATCCACAACGTCTCGCGCAGACTGATCGCGGTACGGGCATCCTGCCTCGTATGAAACAGCGCATCAGGGAATTCCGGGAACGTCGAGGCTGGACAAGGGAGGCCCTGGCAGAGCGCGCCGGCATGGCCGCATCAACGATTCAGAAGTACGAGCAGCGCGATGAAGGGTTGCAGGCGCTTGAGAAGATCCAGCAGCTTGCCAAGGCCCTGGAAGTCCACCCGCTCGCGCTGATTTCGGAAGAAGCCGAACGCCTCCTCAATGTTCGAGACCGCGGCTATGACGAGCGAACCATGGTCGACGCCCTGACCATGGCGCTGGAAACCGTGGAACAGAAGCGGCTGCGAATGACCCCCGAGCAGATCGCCCGCATGGCGCTGCTGTTCTACGAGACGCGGTTTGCGGAGGCGCAGTCGAGTTCGAAGGCCGGGTAGGCCCGCATGGAGCGCCTGGTGGCCCTCGGAATCGCCATGCTGCTGATGGCCATCGTCGTCGGCACACAGGACCCGCTCGACTTCGATCCGGATCCGCTTCTGCAGGGCCTCGTATGGTTCGGGTTCTCGGTTGCGTGCTTCATGGTCGCCTGGTCTCTCAGGGGCTGGCGCCGTCCGCCTGAATAGATCGCGCGGCCCGGTGCGTTTCTGATAACGCAGGCGACCTCTCGACGCAGATCCGCGACTCACCGACAAGATGTTGTCACCGCTTCATTGCGTGCCACCATCCGTGGAAGGGCAATATGCTCGACCAGACCGACTACGCGAACCTTGAGCGGCACATTGCCGCCTATGTCGGCGCCATCGAGACGTCGGGGCTTCGCCTGCGATTCGACGACGACCCCGCCGGCTTTGCCGCTACGCGGGCGCAGTTTGAAGGCTATGTGCACCCTGCCCTCGATCCGGTGCAGAGCCGGATCCCGCCCGGGTCAATGCTTTGGCTTGAGGCAACAGACGCCAGCAGGCGCCCGGTCGGGTGCACCGCGATGCGTCGCTTTGACGGCGAGCGCCTGGCGGACCTGATCTGGTCGCGGCG
Source organism: Thalassobaculum sp. (assembly GCF_040219215.1). Classification (GTDB taxonomy): domain Bacteria; phylum Pseudomonadota; class Alphaproteobacteria; order Thalassobaculales; family Thalassobaculaceae; genus Thalassobaculum_A. The sequence goes on along the minus strand of NZ_JAVJSX010000037.1, from coordinate 17,570 downwards.
CATCTGGGGTGATCGCCATCCGCGGCTGCAGCCGATCCGGCCAATTTCACTGCTGTGGCCGCGAGGGATGCCAGAACCCGCCGGCCGCCTTGTCTACTCAGGCGGGCTGTACCTCGATCGAGCCTGGCGCAACAACGCACTGGGCATCCGGATGGTCCGCCTGCTGCGGGCTCTGGTGGTTCGCGATTGGCATCCAGACTGGGTTTTTGGCCTGTCACAAGACAAGATGGCCATCGCCGACTTCCCTCGGCGCTACTACGGCTACACGCGCACCGTGCCGTGCTTCAACGAAGCGACGGACTTCGGCCCCAGGCACGAGCGCGAGTGGCTGTCGATGATCTCGCTTGACGAGATCCGCGGCGAGTTGGATCAGGATCCCTACCGACCGGACGAATCAGTCCCACCCGGCGGGGAACTTCCACCTCTGAATGAGAGAAACGGAGACCATCCGGTTGCCGCAGGGCAGTAGCAGCCGGCGATAGAAGCTGCCCTCCTTGAAGCGCGCCACCTGCCAGAAAATGTCGAACGCCCTGGGTTCGCCATGGGCGAGGCATTCCTGATAGTCAGCACAGATCGTGGTTCGGTAGAGCGGAGTTCGGTTCTGGCGAAACCGAATCCCGGTCTTGTCGATCCCCGTGTAGCTCGACACTTGCGCCGCGTGCTTGATGATCATGTAATCGAGCGGGTCCGGTGCGGTCACGTCAACCACCGACGACCGGTCATCGGCGCTGATATCCTCGACGAACACGAGGTCGTCGGCGCGCCCGCGCCATCGTCTGCACAGGTCACCAAACTCCACCGATGTCCATGGATCGACAACCCTTCGCAGGATGTAGCCCTCCTCATTGCCGGTCACGCGCCAGTCGACGCTTCGCCGCGGCTGCCACATTTCATCCTCATGCCACGCGCGCTCCAGCGACCGTAGCGTGCGGTCGGTGGCCGCCCAGTCATCCGACGTAATTCCGCGCAGCGGCGATTCCGTCAGCTGCGCCGGACGAGCCAAAGCCCTCGCGCTAAGGTGCGAGGCGGCCCTGGCGAAGCGCTGAACATCTCCGCGCAGGATTACCATCTGCCCCTTGAGCATCTCTCCAATCAATGGAGTGTCGTTAACCATTTCTCCCTCCGGTTGCGTTTTCTGGAACGCAATGAGCAAAAATATAGCGCCCTACATAGAATTGACCAGAGGGTATGACGACGCATACGTTCGCTTTGTCGATTGTGCACAACGTACATGCGAAAGGCCGCCTGATGGACGATCAAGAAAAATGGCAGCGGCAGCTTCGCGAGATCGTCAACCAAACGATCCGTGAGCGTGACCAGCGAGAGCGCTGGATTGACCGGATCGTGGGTGCCGTTTCAGGAATCTCAATCCTGGAATTGATACGTTTTGTGATTTGACCTATTGACGCATCACACAAAACGTATCACTTTCATTCCCATCAGGTCGCCGTTGACCTGACGCCGCGCCGCCGACCATAGCGGCCCGGATCCACCGCCAAAGGACGCGCTTTTCGAACGGTTCGGCGGGGTTGCTCTGCTCGGGCGCCCCGCCAGTTCGCGGCGGTCCGGTGATGGGGATGATGGACAGCAAACACACGCAGGGGCCTTGGGTCATCGAAGACCCGATGGGGCCGGAGTCACTCTGGATCGTCGAGGCGGGCAAACAGACCTATGAGTGGCGCTGCATCGCGATGGTCTGTCGTGACGATGACATCGAGGTCAGCGGGCCGAAGATTTCAGCGCGGGAGCAGAACGCCAACGCCCGCCTGATCGCGTCCGCTCCTGCGATGGCGGAGGCGCTGGCAGAGGCGCCGCCGCCGCCTGTCGAAGCGACCGTCGATGAGGCCCGCGCGTGGCTGCTGGAATACGCAGTGTGGTACGGCAGGACCGCCCGCGCCGCCCTCTCCACCGCCACCGGGGAGGCGGGGTGATGGATGGCGTTGTCAGCGCGGTCATTGTGTTCGACGACGAAGGCGACTTTGCCGCCGTTCGTGCCGCCGAAGCCTATTGCCGCGAGCGCGGTTGGTCCGTCGGCAGGATGCAGGCGCGGTCGCCGCGCGGTGTCATCTGCAGGCCGAACATCGACATCCAGAAATGGCGGAATCTGCGCCCCAACGATCGCGCTGCGCTCGACGCCGTGATGGTTGGCGATCGTCAGGGGCCTGTCGAAATCCGGATCGACCTCACCAAGGAGTCCCCCGATGTCTGACCACGGAGACCGTCCGGCGTTCCCGCTGGCGTGGGCCAACACCCTCGAGGCTGGCGAAGGTTTGGGCCTCAGCGCTCGCGAGTACTTCGCGGCCAAGGCGATGCAGGGGATTTTGGCGAGTGGCCCGACCGCCGACCGAGACGCCACCATCCCGCATCTGCTGTCGACCATCGCGAACATGTCCGTTCTGGCCGCCGACGCTCTTATCGCCGCTCTCGCCCGTACCGGTACGGAGGGCTGAGGGATGGCGCGGACCGTCGAAAAGAACTGCAGGGCGTGCGGTGACAACATCACCGTCAGGCTCGCGGACCATAAGCGCGGCTGGGGAGGTTTCTGCGACAAGGCTTGCTCGGCGGCGTTCAAGACCGGCCAGCGACCGAGCGATGTGAATGCTCATCACGCGAAACACAGCCGGTGGGCCGCAGAACGGCCGGCTTGGTTCGAGCGACACCCGCCAACAAAGGCGCCGTCGGTTCACAGCCAAGTCGGCGGCCCGGTCCACGTCGGCAAGGCGCCCAAGCGCCGACAGCCAGAGCCTTTCGACGGCGAGACCGATTTCGAGACGATGCAGGAAGGCTGGGACGGCCACAAGGCGGAGTCCTGACCATGCACGCCCGCAACCCCCACGGTCTGCCGGATCGCATCGTCGAGCGTGTCGACCCGCCCGCCCTGCGCCAGATCGCCCTGCGCCGCTGCTCTCGCGTCTTGGAAGCCGAAGACATCATCCGCCGCCTCGATGCGCTGCGGCAGTCCGCCTCGACGCTGCACGACGCCGCCACGACTACCGACGCCAAGGACGCGATCGAGGGCGTGATGCAGGCCCTCGACAACGCCCTGGAGGACGCCGCGTCCGCCAAGGCTGCGCTGGAAGAGGAAATCACCCCTGAGATGGAGGCCGTACTGTAATGGACGACTTTCGTGCCGACCACGGCGAGCGGCGCACCGATGCCGCCGCCGTCACCCGCCGATACATCGAGGCCGCCAACCTTACCGGGCGCCTGCATCGGCAGTTCCTCGATCTGATCAAGGCAGAACTCGACCGGGCCGGCATCGGCACCATCAATAACGTCCAGGCGATGATCCTGTTCAGCATCGGCCACGACGAGATGGCGGTGGGAGACCTGACGGCTCGCGGTCACTACCTCGGCACCAATGTCTCCTACAACGTCAGCAGGATGGTTCAGAGCGGCCACCTGCTGCAGACCCGATCGAAACACGATCGCCGCTCTCTCCTGCTGAAACTGACCGACAAAGGCCACGAGGTCCGCGCGCTGCTGGTCTCCCTGTTCGAGAGACACGCCGCCGCCATCGAGGCCAGCACGGACCTGAGCGACCTTGTCCAGTTCAGCCAGGTCGGCGCGAAGCTCGACCGGTTCTGGCTCCTGCAGCTGGGCCAGCGATGACCCCCTCCCGCCGCCACAACCCGCTCGCACTGATCCCCGACGAGGTCCTGGCTTGGCTGGGCATCTGCGCGGTGATCGTCGGGCTCGGTGTGCCGGCGGTGCTTGACGCGATTGTGAGGAGTTGAGCGATGAGCGCGCCCCGAATCATGGCCGGCACCGACGTACGCTGGTGCATCCACTGCCGGCCCTGCGACGCCACCCGGGTGCACGACGCGATCGTGCTGAACGGCACGGTCCAGACCTATCGCACCGGTTCGCCCTACGCCCTGGTGACGGTGCGCGACCACGACGGCCGGGACTGGATCAATCGGGACGTCTACCTGCCGGTGACGGACCTGACGCCCGTTGCCCGTGTCGTCGCGCTGCGGCCGAGGGCGCTGTGATGCTCGCCGTCCGCCAGCCAGCCCGGCCCGTGCGAGACATCGAAACGGCCGATCTCAATGTCCCGGAGCCGGGCCTGTACCGCACGAAGCTGGTCAAGGACGGCCCATGGGTGCCGGTGTCGATCACCAGGATGTGCGCCTGCACCGTCAACGGCACGTCGTGGAACGTCGAGCACACGTGGCAGCCGACCTGCGACCGGTTCCCGCACGTCCTGCGCTGCGAGGTCGACGGCCGTGTCGATGACATCTGGCGCTACTGGCCGCACGTCGCACGCCAAAGGCTGTCCCAGGACGACTACGACCTGCTGGCGGAAACGATCGCCTACGAGCGAGCCCATGTGGCCGGTTCGCCCTACGACAACCCGCGCCGCCCGGTGGATCTGGCGCGATCCGCAAGCCTGATCTGAGGAGGATACGATGGCGAACGCTGCCTATACCGACGACGACGCACCTGCGCCCGCCGGCCATAACCGGCCCCCGGCCCTGACGCCGGAAGAACTCAAGGCCGACCTGGAGGAGCGCTATGGCGCGCTGTCCAAGCGCGTACTCGACCGCCGCGCCGGCGCGCTCACCGTCAAGGCGGTCGACGCCGACAACGTCGAGACCGTGCAGGACTTCATCGCGCAGCTGACCGACGACAAGCGCGAGGTCGAGGCGGCGCGCGTGAAGGAGAAGAAGCCGCACGACGACCGCGGCAACGTGGTGCAGGCGTTCTTCAAGCCGGCGATCATCGACAAGCTCGACGGCACGATCGCCGACCTGAACAAGATGAAGCTCGACTACCAGAAGAAGAAGGCGGCCGAGGAGAAGATCGAGCAACAGCGCAAGCTCGCCGAAGCTGAGGCTGAGCGCAAGCGGCTCGCCGCCCAGGAGGAGGCCGCCCGCAAGGCCGCCCAGGACGCCATGGCCGCCGGCGACCGCGAGGCCGCCAAGGAAGCCCTCGCCCAGGTCGACGCGACCAACACCGCCCGCCAGAACGTCGAGGAGGACGCCGCCCGCGTGGCACGCACGGTGTCGACCGGTGCCGTGCGCGGCGCCTACGGCTCCTCGTCCCTGACCGACTTCTGGAACTTCGAGATCGTCGACCCGCTCGCGATGAAGCCCGCCGACCTCTGGCCGTACATCGACCAGGAGGCGATCGACAAGGCCATCCGCTCGCTGATCAAGGAGAAGGCCCCGACCACCCGCGACCCCGCGCCGACGCTCGCCGGCGTGCGGATCTTCGTCGACCAACGCAGCGCCAACCGGAGGAGCTGAGACCACCATGAGCAACAATCACGCTCTCGCCACCCAAGCATCGTCGCCCGGTCTTGTTCGCAGCGATCTGTCGTTTCTCCAGGAAGCCGCCAACACGCCGGGGCTCGCAATCTGGTTTGACGATGAGATCTTCACCCTCGCCACTCGGATCGCCGAACGACTGTCAAAGGCGGACGGGTTTGTACCGCCACATCTGATCGGGAAGCCCGAGGCGTGCTTCTTTGTCGTCGAGAAGTCGCTGATCTGGCGGCTCTCACCTTCGGCGGTAGCCGCTGCCACCTTCATGACCCCCGCCAAGCGGATCGGCTACGAGGGGCGGTTGTGCCAAGCGATTCTGGAGGCATCCGGACAGATCGATGGCGGAATCCACTACGAGCACTACTGCGCAGTAAAGCTGCGCCTCAAAGACGGTGCCGACAAATGGGTGCAGTCCAACGACCCGCAGCTTGATGCCCTCCTTGAGAAAGGTGCCGTCGAGATTGAACGGAAAGGCTGGGAGGCGGTCCAAGGCAAGTTCACCATGAAGCAAGGCCGCAACGGCGGCGACTATGCCGCCCCAACCTATACACCTGAGGACGAGAAGGGGCTGGGGGTGACGGTTGTCGCCCAAGTCCGTGGCGAGGTTGAGCCGCGCCGGTTCGACTTCGCGATGCGCCAAGCACATCCGCGCAACTCGACACTCTGGGCAACCGACCCGAAAACCCAGCTTTGCTACGCGGCCGTGCGCCGGTTCGCGTCTGTCGCTCTACCGCACATCTTCATGGGCGTGCCATTCGACAACGAGGACGGCCGCGAAGATCAAATGATCGACGTGACGCCGTCGTCCGAACCCCGGCCGACCCGATCGAGCGTCCAGAACGCCAAGCGCAAACCTGCAGCGAGCGGACCCGTCATTGATGGCGGCGAAGGCGTCACCGAAGACCTCCCGGCCCACCTGCGCCGTACCAAAGACGACGGGACGAAGGAGCCGGAAGCCCAGCAGGACGACGCCCCGGCCGACACCGGAGAAGCCGACGACGACGGCCCCGAGATCGCCGAGGATCCGCGCGTCTTCGAAATCGTCGATAACCTCGGCGAGGTCCGCCAGTACGAGCACCCGAGCGAAGCGCTCGACGAGTACACCGGCCGCCTGGAGAAGATCGCGAAGCCCGGCAACGCCGACGCCGTGCGCGGCTTCATGGAGAGCAACGCCGACGTCATCGCCTCGATCATCGACGAGGGCCTGGTCGAGGATGCGGCCAGCATCATCATGCAGGTCCAGCAGCAGGCGACCGAGGCGGCACAGCCCAAGAAGACGACGCAGGCGCAGGCCCCAGCCGATGCCAACGGCGACGAGCCGCCGCCTCCGACCTCGGCCGATGACTACGGCGCATCGAACGGCACCGGCGGTGCAACGAAGGGCGTCGCCGGCGCAACGACGGATGACGACTGGCTGGTGCCCTACGACGCCGGCGCCAAGAACTCGACCCGAATGATGGGCTACATCCAGGCCCTGCAGACCAAGATGAAGGCCTGCCAGCACAGCGGCCACTTCGCCCAATTCAACCGGGCGAACCGCGCCAACATCGTGAACTGCATCGAGAAATTCAAACTGGCAGCGGTCAAGGAACTGCTGACTGACCTCGACGCGAACCTCAAGCGCACCTGACCACCCCACCGACCACCAGCCCCAGGAAGGGACCTTTGACCATGGCAATTTTGGTATTCGACACGGAGACAACCGGCCTGCCGAGCCGGGAACTCAATCACCAACTCGACCACCCGGACTATCCCTGGCCGGTCAGTTTCGCGGCCGTGCTGTACGGCAAGGACCGGGACGAGATCACGGCGGTCAACAAGATCATCCGGCCCGACGGCTGGACGGTGCCGGAAGACGCCAGCCGGATCCATGGCATCAGCCACGAGCGCGCCATGGACGAGGGCGTGCCGATCCGTGAGGTGCTCGACGAGTACGCGGCGCTGCGCGAGTCCTGCACCGTGGTCGCCGGTCACCACGTCTCGTTCGATCGGCAGATCATGCGCGCCGCCTTGATGCGCCGCCCGGGCGAGGCGGACGTGGCCACCGGCGACGCCGGCAAGGGCCGCTGGACGGTTCACTGCACCATGCGTCTATCCGAGCCCATCGTGAAGATGCCGCCGACGCAGCGGATGATTGACGTCGGCTGGGGCCACAAGTTCAAGGCGCCGAAGCTCGAGGAGTGCATCAAGCACTTCTTCGGCGAGGACATGGAGGGCGCCCACGACGCGATGAACGACGTGCGGGCCTGCGCTCGCGTGCTGTTCCACCTGGCCGACACCGGCGTGATCGACCTCCCCGCAACCGCTGCTGCCGCCTGATACGGGTCACCAGCGAGGGGGCCGGGCCTGGCTCGACCCCCGTCTGGTGATCTGTACCGGCGGTTGGCCGGGTAGGAGGTAGAGGATGGTCGACATCACGGAGCGCATGACTGCGATGCTGTCGGATCTATGCAAGGCCGCCCGGGCGGGCCGCCGATGCCCGGACGCCCAAGTCTTGCGTCTCATGGGGCACATCTCAGCGACGAACACCGTTCTGGCGCTTGCCGAAGCGGGCAAGATCAAGATCGAGGTCTACGGCCACAACTGGCGCGTGATCGAAATTCTAGAAGGCCCGGACGCGGGGTCTCGAACGGAAGAAAGCCCCCTCGGCGGAAAGCCGTGGTTGATGATTGACGACAGTGGCCGTCACCGGATGGAGGCCGCCTGACATGACATCCCCCACCCTAGAAGGCGCGCTTGCTCTGGAGGCCGCCGCTGGCCGCAGCAGGATTGCGGATGCGTACCGAGCCGGGTACGCGGCTGCGTTGGAGGCGGCTGCGGTCGAAGCATCGGGCTACGTAATCGTGAGCTTGCCCGAAACCGCCGAAGAACGCGCAGCCACCAAAACCGCCCGGTCGATCTACGACGCCATCCGCGCTCTCCCCATCCCGGAGGCCGACCATGACCGATGACGCCAACATTACGTCCCGTGCCCGTCGAATCGCCGATGAACTTTGGCTCGCTGGCTGCAAGGACGGCGCCTACCCGCGCGACATCATCGCCAAGTCAATCGTGCCAGCGGTTCTCGCCGAGCAAGCCGCCGAGATAGCACGACTCCGGGACGGTGGGGCGTCCTCAGTCAAACGGCTGCTCGACCGGGCGCAAGGTGCAGAGGAAGCCGCCGCCAAGCTGCGCGCCGACCTCGATAGCCACCGCGCCGTGGTCGAGATGCTGCGAGACGAGATCGCCGAACTCCGGGACGGTGGGTGGCGACCGATAGACGATGAGGCGAAACGCGCAGCAGAGATCCTCGCGTACAGCGAGCACGGCGGGACCGGGGTGATGCTCGTTCGCTGGATTGCCATGGTCGACTTCCTGACCGACAGCGAGATCGAGGAACTCATCCGCCAAGGCGCGAGCGCCGACATGCTGGAAACGCCCGATTGGTTCCACGCCGACTTCATCCACGGCGACCGGCTGTCACCTGACTGTTACCCGACTCATTGGATGCCGTGCCCGCCTCTCCCCATCGACACGGGAGATGACAATGGGTGACAAGCCGATCCTTTTCAGTGGCCCGGTGGTCAGAGCGTTGCTCGACGGGCGGAAGACCCAGACGCGGCGGATCTTGAAGCCGCAGCCCGAGCACAAGCAGATCCACGATTTCCGGGGCCGCCGGCTCTGGGAATGCGATCATCGGATGTGGTGCTGGAAGCATCTGGTGCTCGACAACATCTGGGACTTCCCCGATGGCGAGGACCGCAAGACGCTTGCGGCGGCACAGCGCTACGCCGTCGGCGACCGGCTCTGGGTCCGGGAGTCCTTCGCGATCGTCCCGCGCACCGCTTACCGAATGAGCGAAGGCGTGCAGCAGACCCTACGCCCGGAAAACGACCACGACGCCGCGATCTATCGCGAGGGCTGGGATCGTTCGAAGCCCGGCCCATGGCGCCCCTCGATCCACATGCCCCGCTGGGCTTCCCGCCTCACGCTGACCGTCACCGACGTTCGGGTGCAGCGGCTGCAGGACATTAGCGAGGCCGACGCTGTTGCGGAGGGCGTGTCCGGTTCTGCGGGCGGATGGTGGACCGCCGCAGAGGGCCAAGCCGGGACGACGCCTCGCGCCGCATTCGGCCTGCTCTGGAACAGCATCAACGGCCCCGATGCTTGGGATCAGAACCCGTGGGTCGCGGCCTACACCTTCACCGTCGATCACCGGAACATCGACACGGGAGAAGCGTGATGGCCGACGGCCCCGTCTTTCAGCGCTGGTCGAAAGCGCAGGACATGTACCTCAAGGACAATTGGGGCCGGGCTCCCATCGCTGAAATCGCCGCCGCCCTCGGGCGCACCGAGAAGGCAATCACTGAGCGCGCCTACAAGGTGGTGGGCACTACGCTCGACCGCGACCCGAAGGCCGGCCGCCGCAAAGGCCGGCGGCTGCCCCGCTAACACCATGACCCGCCGCACCCCGCCCCGCTCTGTCCTCGTCGGCCACCTGATGGTCGCGCTGTCAGTGCACATGACGGCGGCAGTGGATGCGGTGCGCGCCGGTGCAGATCCGGCAATCCTCGACACGCTCGCGGTGGTGGTCGAGGCGGCACGGGCAATCGCTGACGACGAGGCGCCCTGACGATGCCTGACGGCGCCGCGCCCTCGCTTCGTGAAGTCGACCCGGATGAACTCTGGGACGACGAGACCGTGGATGCGTTCGCCGTGCTGATTGCCCGAACGCTGGCCCGTCGTCATCATGACGCCGAGGAACGCGCGCGGCGGGAGGCAGGCCCATGCGAGTAGCGATCTACGCCCGGTATTCATCCGAGCACCAATCAGAGCGCTCGATCGACGATCAGGTCCGGCTCTGCCGCGAGCACGCCGACCGGCACGGCTGGCAGGTGGTCGAGGTCTACGCCGACTATGCCATCAGCGGAGCGCACCTCAAGTCCCGCCCCCAGGCCCAGGCGATGATGACGGCCGCGCGCGAGGGCGGACGATTCGACGCGGTGCTTGCCGAAGCGCTCGACAGGCTGTCCCGCGACCAGGAGGACATCGCCGGCCTGCACAAGCGGCTGCTGTTCGCCAACGTCGCCCTGGTCACGGTGTCGGAAGGCCCGATCACTGAGTTGCATGTCGGGCTCAAGGGCACCATGAACGCGCTGTTCCTGGTCGACCTCGCCAAGAAGATCCGCCGCGGGCAGTCCGGCCGGGCGCATGACGGCTTCACGCCCGGCGGCCTCGCCTACGGCTACGATGTGGTGCGCGAACTCGACGCCAAGGGTGAGCCGATCCGGGGCCTGCGGACCGTCAACCCTGAGCAGGCGGCCATCGTGCGCCGGATCTTCGCCGAATATGTCGCCGGACGGTCGGCGCTGGTGATCGCCCAGGGCCTGAACGCCGACGGCATCCCGAGCCCGACCGGCAGCATCTGGCGCAAGTCCGTCATCAACGGCAACCGGGCGCGGGGTTCCGGCATCCTCTGGAACATGGCCTATCGTGGCGTCCTGGTGCACAACCGCATCCGAATGGTGAAGGACCCCGAGACCGGCAAGCGGATCAGTCGGCCGAATCCGGTCGAGGAATGGATCACCGTAGACGTGCCGGCCTTGCGCATCATCGACGAAGCCACATGGCAGGCCGCTCAGGCGGTCAAGGAGCAGTATAGCGGCCTCGCCGGTATCAGCCGGCGCCCGCGTCCCAAGCACCTGCTGTCGGGCCTGCTGCGGTGCGGCTGCTGCGGGGCGTCCATGACGGTCTACAGCGGCGAGAAGACCCGGTGTGCTACCCGGCGCGAGGGTGGCATCTGCAGCAACGATCGCACCGTCCTGCTGTCGGTCGCCGGCGAGCGGATCATGGGCGGCCTACGCCGCAACCTGCTGTCCGCCCGGGTGCTGGCCAAGTTCATCAAAACCTATGAAGCCGAGAGGCGAACCCTGCGCTCGCAACGTGCCGCCACACACCAGCGCTCGACCACGAGGCTGCGCGAGATCCAGGCGACCATGGACAACCTCGTCGACGCGATCGGCGCCGGCATCGCGTCCGACACCATGAAGCGCCGACTGGTGGACCTGGAGCAGGAAGCGGCCATCCTGCGCCGGCAGATCGCCGAGCCCGATGACAACCGGGTGGTCTCGCTGCACCCGGCCGCCGTCGACGAATACCGTCGCGAGATCGACACCCTTCTGGATCTGCTGGCAAGCGACGACGTCGCCCAGGCGGGCGCCAGCGCCATGCTGCGCAATATCATCGACCGAATAGACGTGATGCCGTTGGAGGGTCGCGGCCAGTACGAACTGCGCGTCATGACCAAGATCGAGACCCTGATCGAACTAGCGACCGGCACCCACGGCGTTGGGTGCGGAACGGTGGTAGCGGAGGAGGGACTTGAACCCCCGACACGTGGATTATGATTCCACTGCTCTAACCAGCTGAGCTACTCCGCCACCGAGACCGGCATGGCCGGCGGACGGTCGATATACGCACGGGCCTCCGCCGTGTCAACGATCCCGCGGCAAGGCACTCAGGCCGCCACGGTTCCGGCCGGCGCCTCGATCCCGCGGATCCAGCCGCCGCCCAGGACGCGGGCGCCATCTTCGCCATAGAACACCGCCGCCTGGCCGGCCGAGACGCCGTACTGCGGCTCCTCAAGCACCACCCGGGCGCCGCCGGCCGCGTCGCCGTACACCGTCGCCGTCACCGGTGCCTGCGCCGAGCGCAGCTTGACCTGCGCACGCACGCCCGAGACCGGAACACCATCGGCTGCTCCCAGCCAGTTGACCTCGCCGACCAGCACGGTCTCGGCTGCCAGCGCCTCGCGTGGGCCGACGATCACCCGCCGGGCGTCCGGGTCCAGGCGGACCACGTACAGCGGATCGGTCGCCGCCTCGCCTTCCGCGTCACGGCGGCCACCGACACCGATGCCCCGGCGCTGGCCGACCGTGTAGTGGATCACACCGTCGTGCCGGCCAAGCACGGTGCCGTCCAGATGCACGATGTCGCCGGGGTCGGCCGCGCCGGGCCGCAGCTTCTTCACCACCTCGGCATAATTGCCGTTCGGCACGAAGCAGATGTCCTGGCTGTCCGGCTTGTCCTGCACCACGAGGCCGAGGCGACGGGCCTCGTGACGGGTCGCCTCCTTGCTCATGCTGCCGAGCGGGAAACGCAGGAAAGCCAACTGCTCCGGCGTGGTGGCGAACAGGAAGTAGCTCTGGTCCTTGCCGGGATCGACCGCTCGGTGCAGTTCCGGCCCGTGCGGGCCACGCACGCGGCGGACATAGTGGCCGGTCGCCAACGCCTCGGCGCCGAGGTCGCGGGCCGTGGCCAGCAGGTCGCGGAACTTGACCGTCTGGTTGCAGCGCACGCACGGGATCGGGGTTTCGCCGCGCAGGTAGCTGTCGGCGAAATCGTCGATCACGCTCTCGCGGAACCGGCTTTCATAGTCGAGCACGTAGTGCGGGATGCCGAGCCGCTCGGCCACCGTGCGGGCGTCGTGGATGTCGGAGCCGGCGCAGCACGCCCCCTTGCGCGCCACCGCGGCGCCATGGTCGTACAGCTGCAGGGTGATGCCGACGACGTCGTAGCCGGCCTCCTTCAGCAGTGCGGCGGTCACCGAGCTGTCGACGCCGCCGGACATGGCCACCACCACCCGGCAGGCGCTGCGCGGCCCCGGCAGGCCGAGATCGAGATCGGGAACGGTCGTGCTCATGACGGGGATATAGGGCCGGGCACCGGTATGACGCAAGCAACCACGACGTCAGTTTCGGTGCGCGGCGTCGAGGCCCATCTGCCAGAAGCCAACTTCAAGGTCAGTTGCGAGACGGAAGGTTGCCGCCAGGGAGTCGAAGCGGGCCTCGCCGCCGCGCCGCACCGCCAGCCGTTCGATCTGGGCGACCGACTTTCGCACTACTTCGCGGTAGTCCGGGCCGGAGTACATGGTGATCCAGGCGTCATAAGGGTTGCCGGCGCCGCGCCGGGTGGCCGGGTCGGCCGCCAGTCGGGCGCCGATCACGCCGTATCCGATCACACACGGAGCCAGGGCGGCATAAAGGTCGAGCAGGTCGCCGGCATGGCCGCGGTCGAGCACGAAGCGGGTGTAGGCGACGCAGGCCGGGTCCTCGGGAACGGCCGCCATCTCCGCCTCGGTCATACCAAGGCCGGCGCAATACTGAACGTGCAGTTTCATTTCGGTATCGACCAGAGCGGATACCGTTGCGGCCGCGGAACGCATGTCGTCCAGCGTGTCCGACTTGTAGACTGCCAGGGCGTAGGCCCGCGCGAAGTGGATCAGGAACAGGTAGTCCTGCTGCAGGTAGTACCGGAACGCCGCAGACGGTAGTGCGCCGTCGGCCATGCCGGCGACGAAGGGATGACGGGTGTAGGCATCCCAGGAAGCGGTGCAGGCATCGATCAATCGGGCGCTGAACGTGCCGGCGGGTACGAGGTCGGTGCTGTCGGTCATTGCGTGGTTTGTCCTGGTCCTGATGATTCAATCTGATCGGGCGGCGGGCGACAGCCGTTCCCGCATCGCCGCCCACGCGGCAATGAACCGGTCGACGTCCGCGGCCGTGGTGTTCCAGCCGAGGCTGATCCGGATGGCCTGCCCGGCGATCGGGTCGTCGCCGAGCATAGCGGCCAGCACGTGCGAGCGCTTCACCTTGCCGGAGGAACAGGCGGAACCAGCGCTGACCGCCACGCCCGCAAGGTCCAGCGCCATCACCTGGGTCTCGGCCGGCACGCCCGGCAGGCCGAGGCAGGTCGTCGTCGCGACCCGGTCGGCCGCCTGCCCGAACAGCCGGGCCTCCGGCGCCAATGCAAGGACCTCCACTTCCAGATGGTCTCGCAGGACGCGGATGCGCCCGATCTCATCGCCGCCGGTTGCCCCGGTCGCCTCGGCTGCGGCACCGAAGCCGGCGATGCCCGACAGGTTCTCGGTGCCGGAGCGATACCCCCGCTCCTGTCCGCCGCCGACGGCTAGCGCCTGTACCGCGACCCCGGGCCGGACCACGAGCGCGCCGACACCGGCTGGGCCACCGATCTTGTGCGCCGACAGCGCCATCAGGTCCGCCCCGTCCAGCGGCGCGGGATCGAGCTTGCCAGCGCCCTGGATCGCATCGACATGCACCAGCGCGCCGGCGGCGTGCGCGAGCCGGATCACCTCGGCGACCGGCTGGATCACCCCGGTCTCATTGTTTACCCACATCACCGAGACCAGGGTCGGCATCTCCCTGTCAGCCAGCAGCCGCTCCAGGTCCGCCAGGTCGACACGACCATCGGCATCGATGGCAATCCGCTTCGCACCGTCGGCGGCTGCCAATACGGCGTCATGCTCGATCGCCGAGACCAGGCACCGCCCTCGGTTGGTTCCGCGTACCGCCAGGGCATCGGCCTCGGTCCCGCCGGAGGTAAACACCACCTGCGCCGCCGGCCGTCCGACCAGGGCTGCAACCTGCGCTCTCGCCGCCTCCAACCGTCCCCGTGCGGCGCGACCGGCGCCGTGCACTGACGACGGGTTCCCCACGGCACGAGCCGTCTCGACCAGCGCGTCCAGCGCGGCCGGCCGGATCGGCGTGGTGGCGTTGTGATCGAGATAGACCGCTGCGGTCATGTCCGGGTCCCTTGCATGCCCACGTGGTACGAACCGCGCCGTCAGCCGTCAATCGCTCACCGTCGCGACGGTCGCTCTGGACTCTCTGCCGACTGTGCCAACATTCATCGGAATCGACAAAACGGCGCCCAACGCGCTATGTGCACCGCTTACGCCGAGTTCGGTCGCGAGGAAATGATGCCCGAGGTTACGATCAACGGTCCCGAAGGACGCATCGAGGGACGTTATCTACACGCTGCAGAGCCGAACGCCCCGATCGCGCTGATGCTGCACCCGCATCCACAGCACGGCGGCACGATGAACAACAAGGTCGTGTACTCAATGTACCAGACCTTCGTTGCGAGAGGGTTCTCAACGCTGCGCTTCAACTTCCGTGGCGTCGGCCGCTCGCAGGGTGTCTACACCGGTGGCGAGGGCGAGCTGTCGGATGCGGCGACCGCGCTGGACTGGCTGCAGACCTACAACCCGAACGCCAAGTACTGCTGGATCGGCGGCTTCTCGTTCGGCGCCTGGATCGGCATGCAGTTGCTGATGCGCCGCCCGGAGATCACTGGCTTCGTGTCGATCGCCCCGCCGGCCAACATGTTCGACTTCACGTTCCTGGCTCCCTGTCCGGCCTCCGGTATCATGGTCCAGGGCGACCAGGACGACATCGTCACGCCGGAGTCGGTGAAGAAGCTGGTCGACAAGTTGTCGGCCCAGCGCGGCATCACCATCACCCACACGGTGATCAAGGGTGCGAACCACTTTTTCGGCCAGCAGATCGACCAGTTGACCGACATCGTCGGCACCTATCTCGACAAGTCGATCGCCGCCCACGACAAGGCGTCTGCCTGACCGACGTCACCCTCGCTTTGGCCAGAACCGGCCACCGGTCATCGGCCTCGGAGCGTGCGTCGTTCCGGGAAAGCTGATCGGCAGGCCGAGGCGGCTGCGCACCGCCAGATAGGCGAAGGCCTGGGCTTCCAGCGCATCGCCATCCCAGCCCAGCGTGTCGGCGTCATCGACCGGCACGCCGAGGCGGGAGCGGAGCCCTGACATCAGCACCGGATTCCGACGGCCACCGCCGCACACAATCCAGCGTGCCGGTCGGACAGGCAGCCAATCAACGGCACGGACAACGGCCGCCACCGAGAACGCCGCCAGCAGTGCCGCTCCATCCGTGGCGCCCAATCCAGCCGTCGCACTGTCGGCAATCGAGGCGAACTCGTCCCGATCCAGGGATTTCGGCGGTTTCCGGCCGAAATACGCGTGTTCCATCAGCCGGTCGAGTCGGCGACGATCGACCTGCCCGCCGGCCGCCAGCACGCCGCCGGCGTCGTACGGCTGACCGGTCATCCGCCGGCACCAGTCATCGAGCGGGGCGTTGGCCGGCCCGGTGTCGAACGCCAACAGATCGTCGTCGCCGGGGCCGATCCAGGTGACATTGCCGACTCCGCCCAGGTTCAGCACGGCGACCGGTCGCTCCAGGCCGCCGGCCAGCGCCCGGTGGTAGACCGGCGCCAGCGGCGCACCCTCACCGCCGGCCGCCACATCGGCGTAGCGCAAGCCGTCGACCACATCGATGCCCAGTGCCGCCGCCAACCGGGCACCGTCGCCGATCTGGCGGGTGATGCCCCTGTCCGGCTCATGGCGAATGGTGTGACCATGGAACCCGACGATGTCGACCGACTCCGGGGCCAGTCCGGCTTCATCGAGCAGGCGCCGAACGGCGGCAGCGTGCCGATCCGTCAGTTCGCGTTCGACCCCGGTGACATCGCCGCGCTCGCCCAGGACCGAGCGCAGCTTCGCCCGAAAGTCGTCGTCATAGGGGATCGTCACCGCCGGCCCCGACTCGACGTGCAGCTGCCCGTCGGTGCGGATCACCGCCGCGTCGATGCCGTCCATGGACGTGCCGCTCATCAGGCCGATGGTGGTGGTCAGATCGGAGGATTCCATCCGTCGACCATCCCGCGCCGATGGTCGACTGGCAAGCGCCGCGTGTGGTACATCCCGTCGCCCCGCGCGGACTTGCAAGACGGACCCGAACCATGACGACGCCCCGCTCCGATTTCCTGAAGGCGATCATCGATCGCGGCTTCTTTCACCAGTGCACCGACCTGGAAGCCCTGGACGCCGAGTTCGCATCCAAGATGGTCACGGGATACATCGGGTTCGACTGCACTGCAGACAGCCTGCACATTGGCTCGCTGCTGCAGATCATGCTGCTGCGCTGGATGCAGAAGACCGGCCACAAGCCGATCGTGCTGATGGGCGGCGGCACCTCCAAGGTCGGCGATCCGTCGTTCAAGGACGAAGCGCGCAAGCTGCTGTCCGAGGAGGATATTGCCCGCAACAAGGCCGGCATCCTGCAGGTCTTCGACAAATACCTCGCCTTCGGCGACGCCGCGACCGACGCCGTCATGGTCGACAACGCCGACTGGCTGGACAAGTTGGAGTACATCCCGTTCCTGCGGAACTTCGGTGCGCACTTCTCGGTCAACCGGATGCTCAGCTTCGATTCGGTAAAGTTGCGCCTGGAGCGCGAGCAGTCGCTGAGCTTTCTTGAGTTCAACTACATGATCCTGCAGGCATACGACTTCCTGGAGCTGCGCCGCCGCTACGGGTGCGTGCTGCAGATGGGCGGCTCCGACCAGTGGGGCAACATCGTCAATGGCGTCGAACTGACCCGGCGAGTCGACCAACAGACCATTTTCGGCCTGACCTCGCCGCTGATCACC
>NZ_JAVJSX010000036.1:0-10248 GCF_040219215.1 Thalassobaculum sp. | reverse complement strand
TGAGCGCGGGATCGATCCCCAGGCTCGCCGTCGCCGCGATCATGGTGACGATGGCCATGGTGACCGGCGCCCGGGCCGACGGCGACCCCCGGCGCGGCGGCCAGCTCTACCGCGCCTGCGTCGCCTGCCACTCGCTGGAGGCCGGCAGCCACCTCACCGGGCCGAGCCTGGCCGGCCTCTGGCAGCGCCCGGCCGGCAAGGTCGAGGGCTTCGCCCGCTACTCGGCGGGCCTGAGGTCGGCCGACTTCGACTGGGACGCGGCGGTGCTCGACGCTTGGCTCGCCGACCCGCGTGCGATGATCCCTGATACCCGAATGGTGTTCCGCGGCATCGCGGCGGAGCGGGACCGGGCCGACCTGGTGGCTTTCCTGGCGCTCGCCATGGCACCCGGGGGCGCCGAGGCGGTCGTCGACCGCGGCCTCGTGCCGGCCGGTTACGCCCGTGGCCAGAAGCCGGAGCCGCTGACGCCAACGCCGCCGGGCGCCCAGGTGACGAAGGTTCGGCATTGCGGCGACAGCTTCGTCGTGACCACCGCAGACGGTGTCGAGACGCCCTACTGGGAAATGAATGTCCGCCTCAAGCTCGACACCCGCGATACCGGCCCCGCGCCCGGCGCGCCGGTGATCGTCGGCGCCGGCATGATGGGCGACCGCGTCTCCATCGTGTTCGCCAGCCTCCGCGACCTGAACAACCTCGTCGAGGAGGCGTGCTGATGTGCGCTCCTCTCCCGAACCGATCTGCGAAAGGAACCGTCCCATGCTTCGACTGATCGCACTCCTCGGCCTGCTGCTCCTGCCGGTCGGCCACGCCCAGGCCGCCGATCCGGCAAGGACCGCGACGCTCTACAAGAACCCGCAATGCGGCTGCTGCGAGGGCTATGCCGACTACCTGCGGCAGAATGGCTACGCGGTGACCGTCAAGCCGACCCACGACCTCGTCACGATGGGCCGCGAGGCCGGAATGACCGACGACTTCCAGGGCTGCCACCTGACGTTCGTCGACGGCTATGTGGTCAGCGGCCACGTCCCGGCCGCGACGGTGAACCGGCTGCTGAGCGAGCGCCCCGGAATCAAGGGCGTGACCCTGCCGGGCATGCCGATGGGCTCGCCGGGCATGAACGGGCAGAAGACCGCGCCGTTCACGATCTACGAGATCGGCGATGGTGCGCCGAAGGTCTATGCGGTGGAGTAGGGCCATGGCGCATGCCGCGCAAGCCGGCACGGCTGATCCGCTGCCAGTATCGGACCGCAGGCCGCTGCGGCGCCTGCTGGTCGTCTTGCCGCTCGCGGGCACGCTCGTCGTCGGCGCGGTGCTGGCGTGGAGCCTGACCCGCAACCCGCGGGAGATTCCCTCGGCGCTGGTCGGCAAGCCGGTCCCGGCGTTCGACCTGCCGGCGGTCGAGGGGCGGACGGCCGGCCTGTCGAGCACCGACCTCGCGGGCGAGGTATCGCTGGTGAACGTGTTCGCCTCGTGGTGCACCGCCTGCCGGGAGGAGCACCCGCTGTTCATGGCGCTGAAGGCCGAGGGTGCCGTTCCGATCCACGGCCTCAACTACAAGGACAAGCCGGCGGACGCCGCAGAGTGGCTCGACAAGCTGGGCGACCCCTACACGCGCACCGGTGCCGACCGTGACGGCCGAGTGGCGATCGACTGGGGCGTCTACGGGGTGCCCGAGACCTTCGTCGTCAGCGCCGAGGGCCGGATCGTCCACAAGCATATCGGCCCGCTGACCCGCCGGGACCTGGACGCGACCATCCTGCCGCTGGTCCGCCGGCTGCGTACGGGAGCCACCGAGCCGCGAACGGGCACGGAGCGCAAGCCATGACGCGCCTTCAGCGACTGTATGCCCGGTCCGCCATCGGCGTCGCCGGCGGCCTTCTGATCGGTCTCGCGATCCTCGGGGTGCTCGAATATCGGGACGTATCGCCGGCCGCATCCGGGGGACCGGTGACGGCCAAGGGCTCGCCGGCGAAGTCGCCGGCCGCGATGACGCTGCACGACTCGCCGCGGCCGGTCCCGGAACTGAGGTTCGCGGATGGCGACGGCGGGCCAATCACCCTCGCCGACTTCCGGGGCAAGGTGGTGCTGCTGAACGTCTGGGCTACATGGTGCGGCCCCTGCCGCGAGGAGATGCCGACGCTCGACAGCCTGCAGGCCGCCCTCGGCGGGCAGGATTTCGAGGTGGTCGCCCTGTCCATCGACCGGATCGGGATCGAAGCCGTCGACCGGTTCTACGCCGAGATCGGGGTGAAGCATCTCGGGCGGTACATCGACGTCAGCGCGAAGGCCGCAAGGGATCTCGGCGCATACGGTCTTCCCACCACGCTGCTGATCGACCGCGATGGCCGCGAGGTCGCGCGGCACGTCGGGCCGGCGGAATGGGACACGCCGTCGATGGTGACGTTTTTCCGCAGGCAGCTCTCGCGGGCGGCCGGCGCCACGCCAACCACGGCCAACAGGCAAGGATCATCATCATGACCGTCTCCACCGGACCGACGGAAGCACCGCGACCGTCCCTCGCACACGACCTGCTCGGCCTGGCCCGCCATTACCTGGGCCGCCGCCGCGTCCTGCTCGTCCTCGCGGGCCTCGCGCTCGCCGCCGGACTGGCCCTGAACTGGGGCTGGCTCACGGCAGCGGGCATCGCGCCGATCCTGGTCAGCCTCTTGCCCTGCGCCGCCATGTGCGGGCTCGGTCTCTGCATGAGCAAGGGAGGCGGCAAGTCGTGCTCGGCGGGCGCGATGGCTCCCGACGCCGCGCCTGACGCTAAGCCGGCCGTGCCCGTCGATCCGTCGGACACGACCACCGACCAGATCCCGACCGGCGCCGTGGTGGCATCGCTCGCGGATGCCGAACCGCAACCCCCGAAGGAATGGAACACCACCGATGCGTAAATCAACGAAGATCCTGGCCGCGGCAAGCCTGCTGGTCGCCGGCCTCGCGGCCGCACCGGCCCTCCACGCCCACGAGTCCGGCGGGTCCGGCGGCTCGATGATGGGCCAAGGCATGATGGGCGAGATGACGGAGATGATGGCCGGCTGCAGCGAGATGATGCAGTCGATGCGCCAGGGCGGCTCCGGCGCGCCGAACGAGCAATGGCGCCAGGACACTCCCGGTCAGGCGCCGTCCAACGGCTGACACCGATATGGGGGCCGACCGCCGGTCGGCCCCACTCACCGCACGGAAAGAGACCCATGCGAGCAACGACAATCCCGGCCCTTGCGCTGCCGGTCCTGCTGGCGCTCGGTTCGCCGGCTGCCGCCCACCACCCCGGCGACAAGCTCGACGAGGTGATGACCGGCAAGGAGGAATTCTTCCAGACCATCGACAGACCGGCGCCGGCCTTCGCGCTGGTCGACGCCGACGGCAAGCCGATGGCGCTGTCCGACTTCGCCGACCGGATCGTGGTGATGCACTTCATCTATGCGGGCTGCCCGGACGTCTGTCCGTTACACGCCGAGAAGATCGCCGAGATCCAGCAGATGGTGAACCAGACCCCGATGCAGGATCGGGTCCAGTTCGTCACGATCACCACCGATCCGGCGAACGACACGCCGGAAGTGCTGAAGGACTACGGCCCGGCACACGGGCTCGACCCGGCGAACTGGGTGTTCCTGACCGCCGGGCCGGACCAGGGCGAGGACACGACGCGCAAGCTGGTCGAGGCGTACGGCCACAAGTTCATGGTCACGGAGGACGGGCTGCAGGTGCATGGCGTCGTCACCCACGTGGTCGAACATGGTGGGCGCTGGGCCGCGAACTTCCACGGCCTGAAGTTCGACCCGCTGAACCTGGTGCTCTACGTCAACGGGCTCACCAACAATCCGCAGAAGCCGGCCGAACCGACGCTCTGGGAAAAGATCAGGAACTGGTTCTGACAATCACCGGCTTTCTCGCTTATCGGCCGTCCAAGTGAGGCATCGATCATGACCACCAGACGCACCCTCCTCTATCTCCTGCCGGCCGCCCTCGCCGTGGCCGCCACGGGGTTGCTCGCCAGCCGCTCGTTCGCGACGAGCGAGACCACGGTCGTCGCCCTGACCGGAGAGACCCATTTCCACGGCATCGCCGTCGATCCGCGCGATCCCGACCGGCTGTATCTGGCGACCCATCACGGCCTGTTCATCGTAAGCCCTGACGGCAAGGCCCAGCAGGTCTCGGACACGCGGGACGACTTCATGGGCTTCACGCCGCACCCGACCGATCCGGAACTGCTCTACGCGAGTGGACATCCGGCGGGCGGCGGCAATCTCGGCTTCGTCGTCTCGCGGGACGGCGGCAAGTCCTGGTCGAAGCTGGCGGACGGCGCCGGTGGACCGGTCGACTTCCATCAGATGGACGTCAGCAAGGCGGATCCTGCCGTCGTCTACGGCGTCTTCGGCGATCTGCAGAGGAGCACGGACGGTGGCCGCAGCTGGACGGTCGTCGGTCCCGCGCCCGAGGGCCTGATCGCCCTGGCCGCCTCCAGCACGGACGTCGACCGGCTCTACGCCGCGGCGCGGGGCGGGCTGAAGGTGAGCACCGACGGAGGGAGGCAATGGCGGCCGGCGCATCTGCTGCGGACGCCGGCCACGGCGGTGCATGTGATGTCCGACGGCACCGTCTACGCCTTCATCGTCGGCACCGGCCTGGTGCGCGTATCGGAGCCGGGCTTCCAGTGGGCAACCATCGGGAACGGTTTCGGCGATGCCTATGTCCTGCATCTGGCGGCTATTCCGGACGGCGACATGCACAGGCTCTACGCGGTCACGCTCGACCCGGGCACGCGCGCCCAGTCCCTGCATGTGAGCCGCGACGGCGGGCGAAGCTGGAGCCGATTGGGCGCGGGGTCGGCATGAAGCAGCGAACGACGAACCAACCTGCCCTTCGGCTTCTGCCGCTTGTCATCGCCGGCGCGATCCTCATGCCCGCGACAGGGAGGGCCGAGGGCGATTCCCGGCGCGGCAAGCGGGAATTCCTGCGCTGCGCCACCTGCCACGCGGCCGAGTCGGCCGAGCACAGGAACGGGCCCAGCCTGGCCACCGTATACGGCCGGGCCGCCGGCACCGTGGAGGGCTTCGGGCGTTATTCCGACGCCCTGAAGCGGGCCGGCGTCGTGTGGACGGAAGAGGCGCTGGACACCTGGTTGCGGGATCCGAAGGCCCTCGTTCCGGGCAACGCGATGGTCATGCCGGGCATCGCGGACGCGCGGGTGCGTCTCGATCTGATCGCCTATCTCCGCGAGCTGTCGACGCGCAACCGTACGACCGAGGGTTCAACGCGATGACGGGCTCGCAGGCCGAGGTCGGTGGCTCCGCTGCACAACGCGTCGGCGCGTCCAGCGCTTGGTTCCCGGTGCTGCGCCGGTACCTGGCCGTGATCGCGGTCGGCAATCTCGCCTGGGAGTTCGTTCAGCTTCCACTCTACACGATCTGGCACGACGGCACGCCGCGCGAGATCGCCTTCGCGGCCCTGCACTGCACCGGCGGCGATGTGCTGATCGCCGGCGCGGCCCTGCTCGGTGCACTGCTCGTTGCGGGAACCGGAGAATGGCCGCGCGACCGCTTCGCGACGGTGGCCGTCCTCGCGATGTTAGGCGGTCTCGGCTACACGGTGTTCAGCGAATGGCTCAACACCGAGATCCGGGCCAGTTGGGCCTACACGGAGACGATGCCGCGGCTACCGTTGATCGGAACCGGCCTCGCCCCCCTCGCCCAGTGGATCGTGGTTCCGCTCTTCGCCTTCTGGTGGGCGCGCCGCCGCGTGGCGCGAGGCGGCTGACCGATGCCGGAGATCTCGAACATCGGCCTTCTCGCCGCCTTCGCGGCCGGCGTGATCTCGTTCCTGTCGCCTTGCGTGCTGCCGCTGGTGCCCGGCTACGTGTCCTACGTTGCCGGCGGCCGCCTGCAGATCGGCGGTGGCGTGGCAGCCTTGCGGCTGCCGGCGATCGGGCTCGGGCTCTGCTTCGTGCTCGGGTTCGCCACGGTGTTCGTCGTGCTCGGTGCCAGCGCCACCGCCCTCGGCCAGTTGCTGCTCGCCTGGCGCTACGAGTTCAACCTCGTCGGCGGCACGATTGTCATCCTGTTCGGGCTGTTCCTGATCGGGGCGGTGCGGCCGGCCTGGATGATGCGCGAGCTGCGCTTCCACGCGAAGGTGCCGGGCGGGCGGGCGACCTCGGCGTACATGCTCGGACTCGCCTTCGCGTTCGGCTGGACGCCGTGCATCGGACCGGTGCTCGGCGCCATCCTGACGGTAGGAGCGGCGTCGGCGACGGTCGGCGGCGGCGTGTTGCTGCTCGCCGTGTACGCTGCCGGGCTCGGCGTGCCGTTCCTGCTCGCAGCCGTCTTCACCGATGCGCTCGCCGCGCGGCTGCGGTCGATCGGCCGTGCCGGTCGGGTCCTCCAGGTCGGCGCCGGCGGCGTGATGGTTCTGATGGGGGTCGCCATGATCACTGGCCAGCTCGGCGCATTGTCATACTGGCTCCTGGATGCGTTCCCGATTCTCGCGAGAATAGGCTGACCGGTTGTGGGCTTGAACGCACGATGCCTTGATTTGGTCCGGTAAATCGCAGCGTGGCATGTTCCGTCCATGGAGTTCACACCGGTCGCCATGATCCTGTTACCGATTGGGCTGGGACTACTTGGCTTCATCGAGCCTTGCACGATCGGCGCTCACCTCATCTATCTCAGGTCGCAGGGCAGCTTACCGATCAGCGCCCGGCTGCGCTCGCTGACCGTCTTCATCCTGGTTCGGTCACTGGTGACCGGTCTTTTCGGCGCCTTCGTCGCGTATCTCGGCGGCTTTCTAATCGCCGTTCAGACGACTTTGTGGCTGGTATTCGGGTTCGTGTACCTGGTGTTCGCCCTGACCCTGATCGGTGGGACACTTCAATTCCGGATCATGCGGGTGGGCCTCGTACCGCAGGGCTGGCGTTTGTCGCCGAGCCCGATCCTGCTGGGTCTGGCATTCGGCTTGAACATTCCAGCTTGCTCGGCACCGATCCTCTTTGGACTCCTGGGGCTCGCTGCCTCGCTCGGCACGATTGCCGCCGGCTTCGGGATGATGTTCCTGTTCGGGCTGTTCCTGTCGCTACCGCTCGCACTCTTCCTGGTCGTCCCGGACTTCGTCTCGTACCTGGAGTCGCTGCGCATGCGTGCACGGAGCACGCGAGTGTTGGTCGGCCTCGTCTTTGCCGGTCTTGGCCTCTGGTCAATCTGGTTCGGGCTGTTCGTCGATCCGGCG
Organism: Thalassobaculum sp.; assembly: GCF_040219215.1. Taxonomy (GTDB): domain Bacteria; phylum Pseudomonadota; class Alphaproteobacteria; order Thalassobaculales; family Thalassobaculaceae; genus Thalassobaculum_A. Next base: position 3,027 of record NZ_JAVJSX010000036.1, on the reverse strand, counting down.
GATTGGGCGGGCCGATGAGCGTGCGGCGTCGGTTCGTAAGCGTCGCCGCCGCAGGCGTCACGTTTCAGGCAGGATCGGCGGCAGTGGATTCTGCCACGATCATGTCCGCGCTGGTCTTTCAGCTGACCGGCAGCCCGATCCTCGTCGGCGCGGTCACCGCCATCCTGAGGTTCGGCTGGCTGTTCCCGCAGCTGATCATCGGGTTCCTTGCCCAGCGACGCGGCTCCAGCATGCGGTATTACGTGATCGGCGCGTTCGGTCGCGCAACCTGCATGGCGGCGTTGGCTGTCTTCCTGTTCGCCGGGCAGGGCTGGTCCACAGTCTGGCTCGCCACCTGGGTCATGTCGATCTGGACGGTCTACGCTTTCGTTAGCGGGATCGTGGCCGTGCCCTACAACGACATTGTCGCCCGCGCCGTACCTCCGGATCTTCGCAGCCGGTTGCTGGCAACCCGCTTCTTCGGCGGCGGCGTGATTGCGCTCGGCGTTGCCGCAATCGCCGACCGGATGATCGAGCGGTTGGCGTTCCCGATTTCCTATGCCGCAATCGTCGGCTTGGCGGCGATCCTGATGTACCTGTCGTCGGTGGTATTCACCAGTATGGGGGAGCCGGGCGCCAAGACCGAAAGCGGCGACACCAAACCAACTTTTTACGCCTACCTGAAGGAAGGTATGGCAGTCATGCGGACGGACCAGACATTCAGGCTGTTCGTATATGCGCAATGGTGTGGTGGCGCAGCCCTGATGGCGCTGCCGTTCTACATCGTTCAAGCCGACGCGCTCGGTCTGGGATTGAAGGACGCTGCTATCCTGCTCGCCGCACAGACCACAGGCGCACTGATGTCGAACCTTCCGTGGGGTTGGTGGGGCGACAAATGGGGCAAGGTCAGTTTGCTTCGGGCGATCGCGTTCGGCCGAATGACGCCGCCCATCGTCATCCTCGTGATCAGCTCCGTTGCTTTGGACAAGGATCAGGTTCTCGCGGCATTCGTGGCGGTATTCGTGGTCCTCGGCGCGCTTGCCAACGGCCTCACGATCGCCGTGATCGGCTACCTCATGGAGATCTCGCCGGAAGATCGGCGGCCGGCGTACAGCGGCTATTTCAATGCCATTACGGCGCCGGCGTTCCTGCTACCCCTGCTTGCCGGCGGAGCTGCCGCGACGGTTGGGTTGCCGAGCCTGTTTGCGATCTCCGCGCTGGCGGCAGGGCTGCAAGGACTGATTCTGCTACGCGTCTCGCCGCGGCGCCACCCGGAGGCGACGCCGGGCGGTGGATCAAGCGGTTCAAGTTGACCGACCAGCGACAAGGCGGGTGTGATCCGAAGGCGAAAGTTCCGAGACTTCTCGCCAAGCGTCGGACAGCAATGAGCGCAACTGACGGCCGGTTTGACCGCTTGGACGCGCCGCGGCGACACGGATTAGCGGCCTACTTGCCCCGTCACGTGATCACGGGTCTCGATCCGCCCCATCCGATCGAGCAGCGCGAGGAGGACGGTATGCGGATCTACAATTCGGGCCACCAGCCCGACTGCGAACTAGCTTCGCAGCATGGTCCGGATGGGGATCGCGATGATAAGCGGCCAGTTCAGCGTCTTCTCCTACTGGCTGCTCGCCACCTTTCCTGCCCTTGCGACGATCGGCTGATCTGCCCCGGGTATTCGGAGGACTTGTAATGAATTTCTACGAAGACCGTATCCTGCCGCATCTCACCAACCTTGCCATGCGGAACCGGACCCTCGTGCCGTACAGGCAGCGCGTGCTCTCCGCCGCGGAGGGCCGGGTGCTGGAGATCGGCATCGGCTCCGGACTCAACCTTCCGTTCTACGGCCCCGATGCACGCGAGGTGATCGGGCTCGACCCGTCGCCGCGGCTGATCGCCATGGCCGAGCGCGCCGCACAGAACTCGACACTACCGGTACGCTTCATCGATGGCTCGGCAGAGGCTATTCCGCTGGACGACGGCAGCGTCGACACCGTGCTGACGACCTGGACGCTGTGCAGCATCCCCGGAGCGGTTCAGGCCCTCGCCGAGGTGCGGCGTGTGCTCAAGCCCGGCGGGCAGCTGCTGTTCGTCGAGCACGGGCTGGCGCCGGATCCGGGCGTGCGCCGCTGGCAGGACCGGCTGACGCCGGCCTGGAAGCGGATCGGTGGCGGCTGCCACCTGAACCGGCCGATCCGCAGCCTGATCGAGGCCGGGGGCTTCGACATCACGGGGATCGAGACCGGCTACGCCAAGGGGCCGAGGCCGATGACCTTCATGTATGAGGGCCGGGCGCGCCCGGGATAGCCAGACGGAACACGCAAGACAAACGCGAGGTTCTGTCGACGCCGCCCCGATGGGAGCCGACCGCATTGGCACGCTGATCGAGTCGATTAAGGCGACCTCGGGCCGGCGAATCCGCCGAGACCGCAACAACGAAAGGAGATCGTCGATGATGATGGAAGGCATGTGGGGGATGGGCTGGGCAATGGGCCTGTTCTGGCTGCTCGTTCTGATCCTGCTCGTCCTCGGGATCGCAGCCCTCGTGAAGCACCTCACGTCGGGACGCAAGTGACGTCCGGCCGGGCGATCTCGATCATCTCCGGCTTTGCGCCTGGAAAGCAACGATGGCAGTCGCTCGTATGAGCGGACGTCCGGTTGCGCGAGAACATGGCGCATCCGCGCATCAAGATGCCTCGGACTTACGTTCGGGCGTGTGGCCCCATCAGGATGACAGCCGCGCCGAGCACACAGAGGATCGCGCCCGCCAGGTCCCAGCGATCGGGCGCCTGCCCTTCCGCTGCCCATAGCCACACCAGTGATGCGGCGATGTAGATCGCTCCATACGCAGCATAGGTGCGCCCGGCGAACTCCAGGTCGACCCGGGTCAGCAGAAACGCGAACAGCGCAAGCGACACCATGCCCGGCAGCAGCCACAACGGGCTTCTATCGAGCCGTAACCAAGCCCAGAAGGCGAAGCAGCCGGCGATCTCGGCGAAGGCGGCGGCGATGTAGATCGCCAGCGACGGCAACATAGCGGTCAAGCTG
>NZ_JAVJSX010000035.1:0-3424 GCF_040219215.1 Thalassobaculum sp. | reverse complement strand
CGGGTGGAGATCGACACGCTGCGGGTGCTTTTCAAGTTCAGCCAGGCGCAGGACTGGGCCGCCGGCAGCCGGCCGATCGTCTGGCCGGCGAACGACACGCTGATGCTCGAGCTCGGGCTGTCGCGCACGGCGCTCAAGTATCGGCTGCGTTGCTTAGCGTCCAAGGGCCTGATCGCGTTTCGCGACAGCCCGACGGGTAAGCGCTACGGGCACCGCGACCACGAAGGCATCCTCATCCTGTCGGCCACCTTCGGGATCGACCTGTCGCCCGCGTTGGCACGGATGGAGGCCTGCGAGCGGGCCGCGGCTCGGCACGAGATGGAACAGGGGCTACGGCGCGAGCTTCGCCGACGCCGGACGATCGCGGTGAAAGCCGTGCGACAGGCGATTGAGGTGGCCTTGGAGTACGACCTGCCAGTCGACTTGACCGCCCCGGAGGAAGGTCTTCGCGCCCTTCGTGATATCGCGGACCCGTGGACACCGATCCGGGACGTGATGGATGCGGTTGCGGAAGTGGAGGGCATGCGCGATAGCGTGGAAGGAGCGGTGAAGGAGGCGCTGAGGGACCAGCTGCGGCGGCAGGAAAGGGGGACGGATGGAGACACGGTCTCTGTTCATGGTGATGTGGAATTAGACCCCGCGGGGCCTGTTGATAGACCCCATATACAAATTACTACCGACTCATTTATCGATAAATCGAACTACCGTAATGCTGCTTTCCGAAAAGAGCGTAGGCCGGCGGCGGACGCCACGCGCAGTTCGGAAGCGCCGGCAGCGGGCGGATCCGACGGTGCCAAACCCGAGACATCTGAGCAAACGGATCGCCACGGCCACGGTGTCGACTACATCAGCCGGTCCATGGCACTCAAGTTGATGCCGGATGCCATGCGCGACTTTCTCGCCGAGGCGGTGCCGGATCCGCGCGGGGCCAAATGGTCGGACCTGGTGAACGTCGCGTACTGGCATTTGACGGCCCTCGGAATCAGCGAGGGCACCTGGCAGCAGGCTTGCGCCGAGATCGGGCGCAACGGAGCGGCGATTGCGGTGTTCGTCATCGCCGCCAAACGCGACGAAATCCGCAAACCCGATCGGTACCTCCGATCGATGGCGTACCGGGCCGCCGCTGGCGAGCTGCAGCTGCACCGCTCGGCCTGGGGGATCCTGAAGGGCGGCCTCGGGGAGGCGGGCCATGCGTGAGCAGCGGGGCCCGGAGCCGGGTGAGCCGCCCGCCACTCGTGAGCCGCCTCACAACCTGGAGGCCGAGCACTTCGCCGACACGGTGAACGGCCGCATCTTCGGGGCCTGCGGCGAGATCGCCACGGCGGCGCGTTGAAGGGGATGTTTGACCAAGGCGAGGCGCTGAAGGACGTCGGTGTGGCCGGATACCTGGTGCGGCTCTCCGGCTCGGTGGTCGCCGTGATCAACTCCGACGTCTTGATCCTCGCGGTCCGACCGGTCATGGGCAAGACGTCGTTGGCCTCCAACATCGCGTTCAACGTCGCCACTGCGAACCTGCGCGTCCCGTCGCCGCATCCGGTGGCGTTCTTCTCCCTCGAGATGTCGGCCGAGGAGCTCGCCACCCGCATCCTGGCCGAGGGCATCAGTATCCCGTCGGAGAAGCAGCGCCTCGGCCAGTTGGTGGACGACGACTTCGGGCTGCTGGTGCAGGCCAGCCAGGACCTGGAGCGCGCCGTGATCTACATCGACGATACTCCGGCGATCCCGATCTCGACCCTGTGCACCCTCGGGCCCGACGCCTGAAGCGCCGGTACGGCCTCTCGATGATCGTGGTCGACCATCTGCAGCTCGTGCGGCCGTCACCGGGAATGCGGATCGAAGAAGATCTCGATGATTTCCGAGGGCCTGAAGGCTGTGGCCAAGAAGTTGGGAACGCCGGTGGTGGCGCTGTCGCAGCTCAGTCGCGCGTCGAGAGCCGCGAGGACAAGCGTCTGGTGCTGCCGGACCTGCGCGAGTCGGGCTCGATCGAGCAGGACGCCGAAGTGGTGATGTTCATCGTCGGAGAGGAGTACTTCTTGGCACGGGCCGAGCCGGTGCAGCGCGCCGAAGAGGCGTGCGAGAAGTTCGACGACCGCCACGAGCCGTGGCTGGAGCGCTGCGAGACGGCCTACGGCAAGGCCGGACGGTCATCTCTAAACAACCGGCACGAACGGCACGGTCACTCTGCACTTCGAGGGCGCCACCACCCGGTTCTCCAAGTACGACGCCGAGGACCACGTCCCGGCGCACTGACGGGTGCGCTGATCCGGGCGAGGGGAGGGCTAGGGCGGGAGCCGATCGGATTGCACCGTGCAAATCGATCGGATCACCACGGATGGGCGGATGCGGGTGCAAGCCCGGGACGCCCGGGTCTATCGGATTGCACGGTGCAATCCGATAGGTGGAGTCGTGATTATGGGCTGGCGATCCTGCGGGACCGCACCGGAGCTATCGATTTGCACCGTGCAATCCGATAGGACAGCCACCTGACGTCGAAAGCGGATCGGTCAGCGGCGCGGCGTTATGCATCGGCGGGTGTCGCATGGGCGAGGGCAGGGGACCGCCCTTCCCGGACACTTATCGGTTTGCACGGTGCAAATCGATCGGTGTCGGCGGCTCCAGGGCCATGGCACCGATCCCGGCGCCTCAGTCGCGGATCTCGATGCCGCGAGCAAGGGTCTCGACCTGCGCCCAGATCTCGTCGATCAGCGAGTCCGGCACGCGCTTGGTGAACCGGATCACCATCTGGCCCTCGTGGTGGGTGAGGAGGGCGGCCTTGGCGCCCGAACGGTCAAAGGCCGCGCGGGGCGGGAGCTTGGCGCCGGTATCACGCTCGGCCGCCGCGCCGGCTTCCGGCGACACGCCGGCCCACACCCCGGTCAAGGTGACGGACCGGATCGCCTCGACCACGTCCTTCGGCTCCACGCCGTCGCGCGCGGCGAGCTCGGCCAGCGCGCGCAGCAGCACCGGCCGGCGGTCGGCGTTCTGATCGACCGCCGGGGCAAGCTTCACCATCTCCATGAAAGGCAGGGACCGGTATGCCGGATAGGCCTCGGCCAGCCACGGCATGAAGGCCCGGGCAACGGTCCGCAACCGGCTGATGGTCCAGTTCTTCGCGCGCAGCAGCCCAGTCACCCGCTCGTCGCTCCAGCCGCGCTCGAGAAGCCGCGCGAACAGCAGGGCGGTCTCCATCGGCGGAGGATTGTGGCGAACCAGGTTCTCCCGGAGCATGTCCTCGATGGCGTCGTTGTCGTCCTTGTAGACGCGCTCGATCACGGGCACGTCCGCCAGCCCCAGGTCCAGGGAGGCCGCGAGACGGCGCAGCCCCTCGACCAGCATCAGCCCGCCGCCGGGCTTCATGCGGACGCGCAACGGATCCTTAATGCCGACGACGCGGATGTCCTCGACCAGCTCGGCGAACTCCGAG
>NZ_JAVJSX010000034.1:0-165319 GCF_040219215.1 Thalassobaculum sp. | reverse complement strand
GTCCTGGATGCGGTTGGCCAGGCTGTCGGGCGAGAATCCGCCGAACACCACCGAGTGTATGGCGCCGATCCGGGTGCAGGCCAGCATGGCCACCGCCGCCTCGGGGATCATCGGCATGTAGATCGTCACCCGGTCGCCCTGCTTGACCCCCAGGTCCTTCAGGGCGTTGGCGAACTTGCAGACCTCGGCGTGGAGCTGGCGGTAGGTGATCGCCTTGCTCTCGGACGGATCGTCGCCTTCCCACAGGATGGCGGTCTGGTCGCCGCGCTTGGCCAGGTGCCGGTCGAGGCAGTTGGCCGATGCGTTCAGCGTACCGTCCTCGAACCAGCGGATGTGCAGGTCCTTCTCGTCGAAGGACGTGTCCTTGACCTTGGTGTACGGCTTGATCCAGTCGAGCCGCTTGCCGTGCTCCGCCCAGAAGCCCTCGGGGTCGGCAACCGACCGCTCGTACATCGCCTTGTACCCGGCGGCGTCGACCAACGCCGCCTCAGCGATTGCCGCGGGAACGTCGAAGATGACTTCGTCGGACATGGTAGGCGTCTCCCTCAGAGGATCGCGCCGTCTTTCCGATCCAGCATTGTGCGATTCGGGTGACGCCGCTTGTCGTTCGCTCAACCGCAGTATCCACAGAGTTTGAGCCGGAACAAGACTCTGAGCCGCCGGCGGTGACGGTTAGCCCCGTTCGCCCAAGTGACGGAAAGCGGTCGCGTTAGTTGCAGTCGCGAAATTGTTTATTTATTCAAAGCAGTAAATATTTCACAAGAACATAAAAAATACAAATCGATATTGACAAATAATTTACGAATCAACGGCAGAATTAAATGATCGAAACGCATTGTGGGGAAGGGAGCGACACCATGTCGTCACTCAGTGCTCCGGCGCCCAAACTGGGCCGGACCCAGATCGGCATCGGGCTCGGCATCAAAATTCCAGCATTTATTGCCAGCGCGGCTGTCATAAGCGGTCTTGCCGTCGGAATCCTGACCTATGTACAGGCGGCAGACAGCCTGGAGCAGGAAGCATCCGAACGATTGACGACCCTCGTCAATTCGCGGCAGTCCGGGCTTTCAAGCTATCTCGACAGCATTCGGCAGGATCTGGTCATTCAGGCTGAGAATCCGTTCGTCAGCACCGCGTTGAACGAATTCTCCGAAGGATGGAAAGCCCTGGGCAGCGGCACAAAGGACCGGCTGCACGCCACCTACATCAAGAACAACCCGCATCCGACCGGCGAGAAAGACAAGCTGGTCGACCCGAATGACGGCACCGCCTACGGCAAGACCCACGCCGCCAACCATCCGTGGTTCTGGCGTCTTCAGCGCGACCGCGGCTACTACGACGTCTTCCTGGTGAATCTCCAGGGCGACTTGGTCTACACCGTGTTCAAGGAACTCGACTACGCGACCAACCTGCTGAACGGCGAGTACAAGGACACCGGGCTTGGGCGGGTTACCAAGGCGGCGCTCCAAGCCACCTCCAGCGAGACCATCGCGTTCGATGACTTCAAGCCCTACGCGCCCAGCGCCGACGCTCCGGCGAGCTTCATCGCGGCCCCCATCATCGAGAACGGCAAGACGGTCGGCGCGCTGGTCTTCCAGATGCCGATCGGCCGCATCAACGCCATCATGAACGACGCCATCGGCCTCGGTGAAACCGGCGAGACCATGATCGTCGGCACCGACGGCTTGATGCGCAGCGACAGCCGCTTCTCCAAGGAAAGCACCATTCTCAGCCGAAAGATCGAGAATGCATCCGTCAAGGCGGCACTGGCCGGCGAATCCGGCATTCTCACCCTGGACTCCAAGCACGGCACCATGATCGACGCCTACGCCCCCGTGACATTCCAGGGAACCACCTGGGCAATCGTCGGGGCGATTCAGCAGGACGAAATCCTGGCTCCGGCCCGCAGCCTGCTGATCTGGAGCCTGACGATCGGGGCCGGGGTTCTGGCGTTGCTCGTCGCCGGCGGCGTCCTGGTGGCCCGGCAGATCACCGTTCCGATCCTGCGCCTGACCACGGTGATGGATGTGCTGTCCGGCGGGGACCTGTCGGCCGAAATTCCGGCGACCGACCGTCGCGACGAAATCGGCGACATGGCCCGCTCCGTCGACTTCTTCAAACAGAAGCTGACCGAGAACGAAGCCATGCAACGCGAGCAAGAGGCGGCCACCAAGCGAGACCTGGAGCGAGCCAAGCGGCTCGACAACCTGGGCTCCGAATTCGATCGATCGGTACAGGACCTGACCAAGCGGGTATCCGGCTCGGCCGACGTCTTGCGCTCGACCGCGTCCACGATGCGTGTCCAGGCCGACGAGGCGCAGTCGCGCGCCGGAGCGGTCGCTGCGGCAGCCGAGCAATCATCGGTCAACGTCCAGAGCGCCGCGAGTTCGGGTGACGAGTTGTCGGCCTCGATCGAAGAAATCGCCCGCCAGATCGGGACCACCGCCGAAGTCGCGCGGGAAGCCGTCAATCAGGCCGTCACGACCAACCAGTCGATCGAAGGGCTGTCGGCCGCGGCAAGCCGGGTCGGCGAGGTGATGGATCTTATCGGTCAGATCGCGTCGCAGACCAACCTGCTCGCGCTCAACGCCACGATCGAGGCGGCGCGGGCCGGGGATGCCGGCAAGGGATTCGCGGTCGTGGCCTCCGAGGTCAAGGCTCTGGCCAACCAGACGGCGCAGGCAACGGAGGAGATCGCCGCGCAGATCGGCGCCATGCAGAGTGCGACCCACAGCGCCGTCGATGCGATCGCAGCCATCACACAGACCATCGAGCGGATCAGCGAGATCAGCGCCTCGGTCTCAGCCGCGGTCGAGGAACAGAGCGCCGCCACCCAGGAGATCGCCCGCGCCATCAACGAAGTGGCCAGCGGTACCCAGGAAGTTACCGTCAACATCCTGGCGGTCGACACATCGACCAAGGAGACCGGCCAATCCGCCGGCGAGGTACAGGTCGCGGTCGACGCACTTCAGTCGGAGTTCAACACCCTGACCGATCAGGTCGCGGGCTTCCTGCGCGACATGAAAGCAGCCTGACGGGCGTTCCCCCCGGATGAGCAACCGGCGACAGCCGGCTCATCCGGGGGCACCCTCCAACGGCTCATCTGCGTCAACGACGGCGAGAGCCGTCGAAAAGCCGAATCCGGCACGACCAAGGGCCGCCAGATCGCGGTTGCGGGCATCGGCACGCTGGTCGGCAGCCCGGTACGGACCGAGCCGGCGGCGCCGGGCCAGACGCCAGGCCGCCTCCAGTTCGGCCACACCCGCATCCTCGCCATCTTCTCCGGCCAAGGCGTCGGTGATGATCGACGGGTCGACGCCCTTCTCGCGCAGTGCCGACTGGATCCGCTTGGCGGAGTCGCCCCGCCGTCGCCGGCTGGCGACTTTGGCCTCGGCAAACACCCGGTCGTCGACCAGCCCGGAGCGGGCGAACCGCTCGACGATCTCGCCGACCCAGGCCAAAGCTTCCTCGCGGTCGCAGCGCTCCTCGCGGGCTGCCTTCTCGACCCGCCTAGCCAGCACCCGGCGCAATCCCTCGACCGATGCCGCGTAGCGCTCCAGATGGTACAGCGCCGCGTTCTCCAGGCTGGATTTCTTGAGGGGACCGCGCGGGCGCCTGCCGCGCGGTGGCCGTGCCGTCGTCTCTGCCATGCCGCGACTGTTGCAGCTTTCGCTCGAGCGGCCTAGAGGAAGGCCCTTCCATACCGTCACCACGATGAACCAGCCCGCTGCCGTCAGGGTTCGGTTCGTTGGAGAACCTTATGGCCGCCGCCGACAACCTCGCCTTCAGCCCCACGCCGCCGGCCCCCCGGCGGATCCGCCGCGTCAACTGGATCGGCGTTTGGACCCTTTACAAGAAGGAGGTCTGGCGGTTCATCAAGGTGATCAACCAGACGGTCGCGGCCCCGGTGGTCACGACGCTGTTGTTCCTGGCGGTGTTCACCCTGGCACTCGGCCGCGACGTCCAACTGGGTGCCGGCATCTCGTTCCCGATGTTCCTGGCGCCCGGCCTGGTGATGATGTCGCTGCTGCAGAACGCCTTCGCCAATACCTCGTCCTCGATCGTCGGCTCCAAGATGCAGGGCAACATCGTCGACCTGCTGATGCCGCCGCTCGGTCCCGGCGAGCTGACCGCGGCGTTCGCCCTGGGCGCCATTACCCGCGGCCTGGTGGTCGGCACCGTCACCGCCGTCACCATGGCGCTGGTTGTCGGCTTCGCGATGCCCTCACCGCTGCTGGCCCTGTACTTCGCGGTCATGGGCGCGCTGTTCTTCGGCCTTCTGGGCGTGGTCGCCGGCATCTGGGCCGAGAAGTTCGACCACCTGTCGGCGGTGACCAATTTCGCGGTCACGCCCCTCACTTTCCTGTCCGGCACGTTCTATTCCATCGACCGGCTGCCCGGCCTCTGGAACAGCATCGCCCACCTCAACCCGGTGTTCTGGCTGATCGACGGATTCCGGGCCGGGATGATCGGATGGTCCGACAGCACCCCCTGGATCGGCGGCGTCGCGATCGCCGGGCTGGACCTGGCGCTGTTCGCGCTGTGCTGGCGGCTGTTCGCGACCGGCTGGAAGCTCAAGGCGTGACCCGCTGCGGCAACCGACCGCAGGCTGCAGCGACGGCATCATGCGCGAATCGTTGACAAGCCGGGGCGAGGTTCCGAGTATCGCGGTTTTCCCCAGGGCCGAGTGGCGGCCTCGGAATCATCAGGAGTACGGGCCGTGGTGACCAGCGTGATGCCGACCTATGGCCGGATCGACATCGCTTTCGAGCGGGGCGAAGGCCCCTATCTGTTCGCCACCGACGGCCGACGATACCTGGATTTCGCCGCCGGCATCGCCACCAACTCGCTGGGCCACGCCCATCCGCATCTGGTCAAGGCGATCTGCGAGCAGGCCGCCAGGGTCATGCACGTCTCCAACCTGTACCGGATTCCGGAGCAGGAGCGACTGGCCGACCGGCTGGTGGCCAGCTCGTTCGCCGACACGGTGTTCTTCTGCAATTCCGGTGTGGAAGCCCTTGAGGGCTCCACCAAGGTCGCCCGCCGCTACCATTTCCACAACGGCCAGCCGCACCGCACCCGGATCATCTGCTGCACACACTCGTTCCACGGCCGCACCCTCGGCATGCTCTCGGCAACCGACAAGGAAGCCTATCGCGAGGGTTTCGGCCCGCGGGTCGAAGGCTTCAGCCACGTGGCGTTCGGCAACCTCAACGAGATGCGCGCCGCGGTCGGCGATGATGCCGCCGCCATCCTGGTCGAGCCGATCCAGGGCGAGGGCGGCGCCAACGCCGCCAGCAACGACTACCTGCGCGCGCTCCGCGAGATCGCCGACGAGTTCGGCCTGCTGCTGATCTTCGACGAAGTCCAATGCGGTGCCGGCCGCACCGGCAAGATGTGGGCGCATGAGTGGGCCGACATGGCGCCGGACATCCTGGCCACCGCCAAGGGGCTGGGCGGCGGCTTCCCGGTCGGCGCGGTGCTGGCAAACGAGAAGGCGGCGTCCGGCATGAAGCCGGGCCTGCACGGCACCACCTTCGGCGGCAACCCGCTGGCGATGGCCGCCGCCAATGCGGTGCTGGACGTGCTGCTGGCGCCGGGCTTCCTCGACGGTGTCGACCGCATCGCCAAGCTGCTGCGCCAGAAGCTGGAAGCGGTGGTGCGCCGTCACCCAGCAGTGGTCGAAGAGGTGCGCGGCGCCGGCCTGCTGCTCGGCCTGAAATGCGTGGTACCGAACGGCGACCTGCAGACCGCCCTGCGCGAGGGACAGTCGATGCTGAGCGTCGGTGCCGCCGACAACGTGCTGCGCCTGCTGCCGCCGCTGATCATCACCGAATCCCACGTCGACGAAGCCATCAAAGCGATCGATGCCGCCTGTGCCGGGTTGGCGCGTAATGCCGCTTGATCCGATTGCGGCCGGAGAGCCGCCTATGAACGCCGTGCGTCATTTTCTCGACCTCGACCAGTTCGACACCGGGACGCTGCGCGGGATGCTGGAGCAGGCCAAGGCCTACAAGGCCGGCGACGGCGTGGCGGCGCGCCCGCTCGACGGCAAGATCCTGGCGATGATCTTCGAGAAGCCGTCGACCCGGACCCGGGTGTCGTTCGAGTCCGGGATGAAGCGGCTTGGCGGCGAGGTCATCATGCTGAGCGGCGCCGACCTGCAGATCGGCCGTGGCGAGACGGTGTCCGATACCGCCCGCGTGCTGTCGCGGTACGTCGACTGCATCGTGATCCGCACCTTCCTGCACAGCACGCTGCTGGAGCTGGCCGAGCACGCGACGGTTCCGGTGATCAACGGGCTGACCGACAGCACCCACCCGTGCCAGCTGCTGGCCGACGTGATGGCGTTCGAGGAGCATCGTGGCCCGATCAAGGACCGGGTGGTCGCCTGGTCCGGCGACGGCAACAACATGGCCTCGTCGTGGATCCACGCGGCGGTGCAGTTCGACTTCGAGTTGCGCATCGCCTGCCCCCCGGAACTGATGCCGCCGCCGGAGGTGATCGCCTGGGCCACCGCCAAGGGCGGACGGATCACCGTGCTGCACGATCCGGCCGCCGCGGTGAGCGGGGCCGATGCGGTGGTAACGGACACATGGGTGTCGATGGGTGACGAGGACACCAACCGGCATAACCTGCTGGCCGCCTACCGGGTCGACGAAGCCCTGCTGGCCAAGGCCAAGCCCGATGCGGTGTTCATGCATTGCCTGCCGGCGCATCGCGGCGAGGAGGTCACCGCCGGGGTGATCGACGGTCCGCAGTCGATCGTCTGGGACGAAGCCGAGAACCGGATGCACACCCAGATGGCGGTGCTGTCCTGGTGCCTGTCGGAAACACCATGAGCGCACTAGAAGACCTCTTCGAGCACGCCGGACCCGACGACATCATCCTGCCCTTCCAGATCGACCCGTACGGGTTGCGGGGGCGGTTGATCCGCCTCGGACCGGTGGTGCACGACATCCTCGGCCGGCATGACTATCCCGAGCCGGTGGCGGCGATGCTCGGCGAGACCATGGCGCTGGCCGCCTGTCTCGCCGGTGCGCTGAAGTATGAGGGCGTGTTCACCCTGCAGACCAAGAGCGATGGTCCGATCGGCACGCTGATGGCCGACATCACCAGCGCCGGGGAGATGCGTGCCTACGCCCGCTACGACGCCGAGCGGCTGCAGGCGGTCGATCCGGTAGCCGCGGCCGAGCGCTCGGTGCCGCGCCTGCTGGGTGGCGGATACATCGCCTTCACCGTGGACCAGGGCGGCAACACCGACCGATACCAAGGGATCGTGGAGCTCGAAGGCCACACCCTGTCGGAGTGCACGCATTCGTACTTCCGCAACTCCGAGCAGCTCGAGGCCGGGGTCAAGCTGGCGGCCAACCGGATCGACACCCCGGACGGGCCGGTCTGGCGGGCCGGCGCCCTGATGATCCAGCGCCTGCCGTACCAGAAGGACCTGCCGGGCCGACCGAGCGAGGACGAGTACGACGAGACCTGGCGCACGGCGGTGACGCTGATGAGCAGCAGCACGGCACCGGAACTGCTTTCCACCGAACTGGCGCCGGACCGCCTGCTGTTCCGGCTGTTCCACTCGGAGGGCGTGCGGGCCTATCCGGCACAGCCGGTGCTGGATTCCTGCCGGTGCTCGGGTGAGCGCGTGGAGCGGGTCCTGCAAACTTTATCGGACGAGGAGCTTGCGGATCTGCGCCAGGATGGCGACATCGTGGTGGTCTGCGAGTTCTGCAAGCGGGATTGGCGCTATGATGACGGTGCCCTGGCCGCGCTTCGCGAGAGTTCCGAGAATCCGGCTTTTTGAGCTACCCCGCACGAGGATCCCATGACCGCGCATCTGATTGCCCGACGCAGCGAGTTGGTCTCGAAGGCCGTCGACCGGCGCCTGTTCCTGACCATGGCGGTTGCCGGCCTGGCCGCCGGATGCACGACCCCGGACCCGACGCAGCGCTTTGCGGACCTGACGTTCACGGGGCGCCCACCGATTCCGCTGGATGTGGCCCAGGTCGACGTGGTGGATGAATACCGCATGCCGCTGGCCGATCCGAACGTGGAGCACCGCGCACCACTGGCGCCGAGCGCCGCCGCGGAACGCTGGGCCCGCGACGTGCTGCAGGCGGCCGGCACCGGGGGCCGCGCGGTGTTCCGTGTGACCAACGGCAGCCTGGTCGAAATACCGCTCAAGACCACCACCGGCCTGAAGGGCCTTGTCACCGTGGATCAGGCCGAGCGTTACGCCGCCACGATCGAGGGCCAGCTCGACCTGTACGGCGCCGACGGGCGTATCCTCGGCAACGCCGAGGCCAAGGCCAGCCGGACCCAGACCATCGCCGAGAACGCGTCCCTGAACGACCGGCAGCGGCTCTGGTATTCGCTCGTCGAAGCGACCGCGAATGACTTCGCCGGTGCTATGGAAACCGCGATTCGCCAGAAGCTGGTCGTCTACATCCGCTGATCCCGACAAAAACACCGCCGGTTCTCGGGGCCGTGCAGACGCGCAACGCGTTTGTCATATAAAGTGGCTATCAAGGGGATCGGTTCGAACGGGAGGGCACGATGGGAGCGGTCAACGTCCTGAAGGCGGCGGTGATCAAGGCGCCGGTCTATACGCGTCGCGGCCTTCAAGAGCGGCTCTTCACCCTGGCGTTCTCGGGCTTGGTCTACCCGCAGATCTGGGAAGATCCGGAAGTCGACATCGAAGCCATGGGTCCACTTGAAGGCAAGCGGATCGTCTCGATTGCCTCCGGCGGCTGCAACGCCCTCGCCTACCTGACGGAGCAGCCCGAGGCGGTCATCACCGTCGACCTGAACCGCCATCACGTGGCGCTGAACCGCCTGAAACACGCGGCCATCAAGCACCTGCCGGACTTCGAGACGTTCTTCCGGTTCTTCGGCGAGGCCGACCGGGCCGACAACATCGTCGCCTACGACCGCCATCTGGCGGACCATCTCGATCCGGAAACCCGATCGTACTGGGACCAGCTCACCTGGACCGGACGCCGGATCTCGCTGTTCAAGCGCAACATCTACAAATATGGGCTGCTCGGCCGGTTCATCACCGTGCTCCACATCCTGGCCCGGCTGCATCGGGCCGATCCGCGCCGGATGCTGGAAGCCCGGAGCCTGGCGGATCAGCGCCGGATCTTCGACGAGCATCTGGCACCGGTGTTCAGTTCGTGGCTGGTACGGACCCTGTGCCGCAGCCCGAGCTCGCTGTACGGCCTCGGCATTCCACCGGCGCAGTTCGACGACCTGAAGTCCAACGCTGCCGGTGGCGACATGGCCATGCTGTTGAAGCACCGGCTTGGTCGCCTAGCCTGCGACTTCCCGCTCGATGACAACTATTTCGCCTGGCAGGCCTTCGGGCGCGGCTACGACCGCGTGCACCGCAAGGCCGTGCCCCGCTATCTGCAGGAGCGGCATTTCGAGACCCTGCGCCGGACCGTCGACCGGGTCGACATCAGCCAGGCATCGATCACCGCCCGTCTCGCTGATGAGCCGGCGATGAGCATGGACCGCTACGTGCTGCTTGATGCCCAGGACTGGATGGACACCCGGCAGATGAACGAGCTTTGGGTGCAGATCGGGCGCACCGCCAGACCCGGCGCCAAGGTGGTCTACCGGACCGCCGGCGAGGAGACCATTCTGCCCGCCCACCTGCCGCCGGCCCTGCTCGACCGGTGGCGGTACGACAAAGCCGCCAGCCTGGCTCTGCAACAGCGCGACCGCTCATCCATCTATGGCGGGTTCCACATCTACACGCTGATCGACGCGTGACCCGGGCTGACGGATCCGGCACGGTGGATGCGCGGGAGTCGATGGACCGGATGTACCGGCTCCAGCGCCATTTCTACGACCTGACGCGAAAGTACTACCTGTTCGGCCGGGACGGGCTGATCGAGCGGCTGAACGCCCGGCCGGGCGAGACGGTGCTGGAGGTCGGCTGCGGAACCGCGCGCAACCTGATCAAGATGGCGCGGCGCTATCCGGAGGCATGCTTCTTCGGCCTCGACGCGTCGGACGAAATGCTGAAGACCGCCGAAGCCGCCGTCGCCCGCGCCGGGCTCCAAGGCCGTCTGCCGCTCGCCCAGGCCTTTGCCCAGACCTTCACCCCGGCGACGTTCGCTCTCGACCAGCCGTTCGACCGGATCGTGTTCTCCTACACCCTGTCGATCATTCCGGGCCCGATGGAAGCGCTCGACAACGCGCTGATCCAGTTGCGGCCCGGCGGCACGCTGCACGTCGTCGATTTCGGCGATGCCGCCGCCCTGCCCGGCTGGTTCCAGCGGGCTCTTGTTTGGTGGCTCGACAAGTTCCACGTCGCCCACCGCCCGGAAGTCGGCGCCTGGTTCGAGCGACGGGCAGCCGAGGGTCACGGCCGGCTCGAGACCCGCACCATCGGCGGTCGTTACGCCGAGTTCTTCACGCTGGTGAAGTCCTGACGGTTCGGATCAGCGGAGGTCACGCCGCGGTGCGCGCCCACTCGGTCAGCTTGCCGATGAAGTCGGCGCAGGCGTCGATCTGGTCGATCGCCACCCATTCATCGGCCTTGTGGGCCTGGTCGATGCTGCCGGGGCCGAAGATCACCGCCGGGATGCCGGCGCGCTGGAACAACCCGGCTTCGGCGCCGTAGGCGACCACGCCGGACGCGTTCAGACCGGTCAGGTGCCGGACCAGCGCCTCGGCCGCCGAGGTCTCGTCCGGCGCCAGGCCCGGCACGTCGGTTATCATCTCGGTCGTCACTCCGGCCTGCGGCGACAGCACCTTCAGAACCGGATCGAGATGCTCGGTGCAGAACGCCCGGATCCGCGCCTCGATGGCGTCGGCATCGTCGGTCGGTACCAGGCGCACGCTCCAGGTCAGCCGGCAGATCTCGGCGACGATATTGTGCGCCGTGCCGCCGTCGATGACTCCGACGTTGAAGGTCGAGCACGGCGGATCGAATGGCGAGTGCGGGTCGGCATTGCCTGCCAGCTCCTTGCCGAACTCTTCCAGAAAGTCGATCAGTCGGGCCGCCGCGACGATGGCGTTCGCGCCCTGGCTCGGCTGGCTGGAATGGGCCGGCACGCCGGTGACGGTGGTGCGGTAGACCCGGGTCCCCTTGTTGCCGCCGATCAGCGTCATCGAAGTCGGCTCGCCCACGATCACCGCCCGCGGCCGCGGCAGGTTGGCGGCGATATCGGTGATGATGTGGCGCACGCCGAGGCACCCGACCTCCTCGTCGTAGGAGAACGCGAAATGGATCGGCACCGACAGCGGCGTCGCCACCATCTCCGGCACCAGCGCCAGGGCGGTTCCCACGAACCCCTTCATGTCGCAGGTGCCGCGGCCGTACAGCCGACCGTCGCGGCGCACCACCGTGAAGGGATCGGCGCTCCAGTTCTGGCCGTCGACCGGAACCACGTCGGTATGGCCGGACAGCACCACGCCGCCGGCGACAGGCGGCCCGATGGTGGCCCACAAATTGGCCTTGGCCCCGTCCTCGTCGTAGGTCAGGCGGGCTTCGACCCCGTGCTCGGCCAGATAGGCCTTCACATCCTCGATCAGGCTCAGATTGGAGACCCGGGACGTGGTGTCGTAGGCCACCAGACGCTCGGTCATGGCAAGCGCTCGATCCAGGCGGGCACCGGATCCGACGGTCATGGACGACTACCTTTGCTCAGCCACCCTGGCCGATCAGTTGCAGAAACTCGCGGCGGCGCTCCTGGTCATCCTTGAAGCAGCCGAGCATCCGGGTGGTTACCATACTCACACCCTGCTTGTGCACGCCACGGGCACTCATGCACTGGTGCTCGGATTCGATCATCACCGCAACCCCGATCGGGTCGAGCACCGACTGGATGGCTTCGGCAATCTGGGCGGTCAGGCGCTCCTGGATCTGCATGCGCTTGGCGTAGGCATCGATCACCCGGGCCAGCTTGGAGATCCCGACGACCCGGCCCCGCGGGAAGTAGGCGACATGCGCAACCCCGGTGATCGGCAGCATGTGGTGCTCGCAGAACGACTCGAACCGCACCCCTTTGAGCAGCACGATCTCGTCGTACGACGCCACTTCCTCGAAGGTCCGGGCCAGCAGCTCGGCCGGGTCGTGGAGGTAGCCGCCGAACAGTTCCTCGTAGGACCGCACGACCCGCGCCGGCGTATCGCTCAAGCCTTCGCGTTCGGGATCTTCTCCGATCCACTCGATTAAGGTGCGCACGGCCCGCTCGGCCTGTTCACGGGTGGGTTTGCGGCGCGCAATCTCCAATTCGGTGTCCTGGGTCTTGGCCACCGCGGTGTCGTATGGACTCATGCCATGATCCTTGTTTCGGGAGGGGATGCCGCAAGGGCAGAGCCAGTTGCCGAAGCGCACGTCGAGATGTGCGGGGATTTATGGGGAGTTATATGTGCACCGGGGCGCTCAAATCAAAGAACGCTCGGTCAATCTCGCGTGATCAGTGCAGGCTGATCGGCTGGTGGGGGCTGTCCAGCGAGAACGCGGGGATCGCAACCTCGATCCGCTCGCCGTCTTCCGCCTCCATCTCGTACGACCCGACCATCATCCCCGACGGGGTCGGCAGCGGGCAGCCGCTGGTGTATTCGAAGCTGTCGCCGGGGCGCAGAATCGGCTGCTCGCCGACCACCCCCGGGCCCCGCACTTCCTGGGTCCGGCCGCGGGCATCGGTGATCGACCAGTAGCGGTTGCGCAGCCGCATCGTCACGGCCCCGAGATTCTCGATCCGGACCTGGTAGGCCCAGACGTACTGGCCATCTTCCGGCGAGGACTGCTCGTCGAGGTAGACCGGCTGTACGGTGACACGAATGTCATGAGTCGTGCTGCTGTACATCAATCCATCCTTGGGCGACCTAGTGTCCGCTGATGTATGCGACCCGTGTCCCAGTGTCCAATCGCGACGCCACAACTGCATGATGATGGAACGGCCACGGCTCGGTAGAGTTCCCCAAGCCTGAGCGTAGGCACAGCACTGTCAGCCGGTCGTGAACCAGCCGTCAACCACCGATGACGACGTGACGCCGGTCAAGGTTACCGTGCCGCCGGTCGAGAACGTCACCACCGCCACGCTGTTCACGTCGGCTGCGGACCAAGTGATGCCCGACGACAGCCGCATCCGATCGCCGGCGGCGAAGTCGAAGTCGCTGATGGTGTCGGCACCTTCCGGGCTGCCCATCCAGAAGATATCCCCACCGGTGCCGCCGATCATCAGGTCGTTGCCGCGGTTGCCGGCCAGCGTGTCGACACCCTGCCCGCCCGACAGCACGTCGTTGCCCTGGCCACCGTACAGCATGTCGGGTGCGCTGCCGCCAAACAGCGAGTCGTTGCCCAGGTTGCCGTACAGAATGTCGCGGCCGTCGCCGCCAAGAAGCGAGTCGTTGTCCTGGCCGGCAAACATGGTGTCGGCGCCGTCGCCCCCGGCGATGGTGTCGTTGCCGAGGTTGCCGTAGATCACGTCATCGCCCGCTTCGCCCAAGATCGAGTCGGCGCCGCGATTGCCCCACAGCCGGTCGTTTCCCTCGCCGCCGAAGATCGTGTCGTTCTCCAGGCCCCCGAAGATCGTGTCGATGCCGCTGCCCCCCGACAGCAGGTCGCTGCCGACGTTGCCGTAGATCAGGTCGGCCCCATCGCCTCCGAACAGGCTGTCGGCCCCGTCGCCGCCGCGCACCGTGTCGGTGCCGGCGCCGGCGACGATGCTGTCCTCGCCATTGCCCACGCCGCCGGTGATCGAGTCGTTGCCGACCCCGCCGATCAGGGTGTCGTCGTCCGGCCCGCCGATGATCGAATCCGCACCTTCGGAAGCCGTCACGCTGACCTTCAGCAGGGTCCCCGTCAGGTTGGCGCCCGTGAACGAGACCCCGATCGTGCTGCTGATCACCATCGTCACCGTGCCGGTGGTGGTGGCCAGGATGGTCGACGGCAGGCTGATGACGTGCGCGGCGTTCGCGCTGACGTTGATCGTCGAATAGCCGATGATCGAGGTAAGGCTGGTCGAGAGCAGCGTACCGGAGGTGATGTTCAGCGTGCCGGTATCGGTGCCGTCGGTCGCGACCGCTGACAGGCCGGTAACCGAAGTCGTGACGGTAGCCATGGCGCTCTCCTGATTCTCAGGGCAACACGGGCGTTCTGCCCTGCCAGAAATCCGAGCCGCAATCAGCGTAGCACCAACGCAAGCGCCGGTCATCCGGGTCGTATGCCGGGCGCACCGGGGCACTTGCAAGATCGCGCCGACTGACGCATGTTCCCGGCAGAGTGCGGGTGTAGTTCAATGGTAGAACGGCAGCTTCCCAAGCTGCATACGAGGGTTCGATTCCCTTCACCCGCTCCAATCCGCTACCACGCTCGGCCGACCATTCAGCGTCGGTGAAACGCCGGGACACGGCGTTCTGCGGTCGCCTTGATCCCTTCGGCAAAGTCCTCGGTCTCGCGCAGCAGTGCCTGCTCGTCGGATTCGTGATCGGTCCGCTCGGCGATCTGCCGCGCCAGATCCATCCGCAGGGTCGCCCGGGTCGACTCGACCGCCAGCGGCGCGTTTGACGCGATCTCGGCGGCCAGTTCGATTGCCGTCGCGCGCAATTGGTCGAGCGGCACCAGGACGTCGGCCAGGCCGATGTCGAGTGCCTCCTCGGCCTTCAGACGACGGCTGGTGTAGAACATCATCGCGGCGCGCTGCTGGCCGACAACGCGCGGCAGGGTGACGGTCAGGCCGAACCCCGGATGAATGCCGAGCCGGGTGAAGTTGGCCGCGAACCGGGCCTCCGGGCAGGCCACCCGAAAATCCCCGACCAGCGCCAGTCCGAGCCCGCCGCCGACCGCCGGACCGTTGACCGCAGCCACCACCGGCTTGCGGCACGAAAACAGCCGCACCGCCTCGCGGTACAGATCCCGCGTCCGGCGGTCGCGCATCAGCCGGTCGCCGGAGCCGTCGCCGAAATTGGCGCCGGCGCAGAACGACTTGCCCTGGGCGCACAGGACGACGGCTCGATAACGGTCAATCCGGTCGATCGCCTCGAACGCATCGGCCAGGCTGCGCACCACGTCGATGTCGAAGAAGTTGTGCGGCGGGCGCTGGATCTCCACCGACACGACGGGGCCGTGGGCTTCCAGCCCGAGGTCAGGGAAATCGCCGAGATCGGTCATTGCGGTGGTTCCTTCCGGGGGTCAGTCGAGCGTCGGCGGGGCCGTTCCGCCAACTGTAGTCGGCGGCGCCCGATCTGGCATCCTCGGAGGGCGGGCGGCACGGGAACGCGAGCCGTGCCGGGACGCGAAAGCATTTGCCCCTCGAATTCCGTCGCCGTTAGGTTTGGACCGCTGTCACCGCCCGACCACGAAGAGAAGCATCCATGCACGCGCCATTGGAGGTCAGCCCGACTCGCACCGTTTCGGACTGGCTGGACGGGCTGAACGCGGCGATCCGGGCCGGTGATCCAGATCGCATCGGCGCGTTGTTCGAGGCGGACAGCCACTGGCGAGACGCACTGGCGCTGACCTGGACGATCGCGACGGTCAGCGGGCGGCCGGAGATCCAGCGGCGCTTGGCGGTGTCCGGCGTGCAATGCGGGATAGGGAATGTCGCCGTCGATCCCGACCGCTGCCCGCCGCGGATCGTCGAACGGGCCGGCGTGGCGACCGTCGAGGCAATCCTGCAGTTCGAGACCGATGTCGGCCGCGGCGCCGGATTGGTCCGGATTCGGTCCGATCGGCCAGCCGGCGCGACGCCGCAGGCCTGGACACTGTTCACCGCTCTCGAAGACCTTAAGGGTCACGAGGAAACCGCGATTCAGGCTCGTCGCGACGAGCCGGCGTTCGCCCGCGAGTTCCATGGGCTCAACTGGCTGGACCGCAGGCAACAGTCGCGCGCCTACGAGGACCGCGATCCGGCAGTGCTGATCGTCGGCGGCGGACACGCCGGCCTGACCGCGGCCGCCCGTCTCGGCCAATTGGGCGTGGACACCCTGGTGGTCGATCAGGAGGAGCGGATCGGCGACAACTGGAGGCTGCGCTATCACGGCCTGAAGCTGCACAACCAGCGGCACAGCAACCACCTGCCCTACATGCCATTCCCCGGCACCTGGCCGACCTACATTCCCAAGGACAAGATTGCCAACTGGCTGGAAACCTATGCCGAGTCCATGGAGATCAACTTCTGGACCCGGACCAGCTTCGAGGGAGCGGCGTTCGACCGCACGTCCGGGCACTGGGCGGCCCGGCTCAGGCTGGCCGACGGTGCCATCCGCGAGATCCGGCCGCGCCACATCATCATGGCGACCAGTGTCAGCGGCACGCCGAACATCCCGGCGATCCCAACGCTGGACCGGTTCGGCGGCGCCATTGTGCACTCCAGCGGGTTCCGGGACGGCGCGGAATGGCAGAACCGCGACGTGATGGTCCTCGGAACGGGCACCAGCGCCCACGACATCGCCCAGGATCTGCACGGCAACGGCGCCCGGGTCACCATGGTGCAGCGCAGCCCGACCCTGGTCGTCAACATCGAGCCGAGCGCCCAGCTTTATGACGGCGTGTATCTCGGCGACGGCCCGTCACTGGAAGACCGCGATCTGATCAGCGCGTCGATGCCCCTGCCGTTGGTCAAGGCGGCGCACAAGCGCATTACCGATGCGGTCAAGGAGCACGACAAGCCGCTGCTGGACGGACTGGAGAAAGTCGGGTTCAGCCTCGACTTCGGCGAGGGCGGTACCGGCTGGCCGTTGAAGTACCGCCAGCGCGGCGGTGGCTACTACTTCAACGTCGGCTGCTCCGAACTGATCGCCGCCGGCGAAATCGGCCTGATCCAGTACAGCGCCATAACGGAGTTTACCGAAGGTGGCGCCCGACTGAAGGATGGCGGGCTGCGACGCGCCGAGCTGATCGTGCTCGCCACCGGCTACAAGGGCCAGGAGCATCTGGTCGAGACCCTGTTCGGCGCCGAGGTGGCGCAGCGCGTCGGCCCGATCTGGGGCTTCGACCCGGCCACCCAGGAACTGCGCAACATGTGGATGCGGACCCGCCAGCCCGGCCTGTGGTTCACTGCCAGCGCATTCTCGCAATGCCGGATCTACTCGAAGCTTCTGGCCCTGCAGATCAAGGCCGCCGAGATCGGACTACCGATGCCGCCGGGGTGACGCTCTTGATGCCCGCGGCCAGCGAATGACCCTGGGCAACGGGTCTTCCTGGCTCGCTGCGCTCGATGCTCGGGTGGATTTAGGAGAAGCGGGACAGCCGATCGTCACCGCGCCAACGGTGCCAAGCGTGGGTCCCCGGCGGCGTGCATCCGTGCGTAGTGGTGCGCCAGCATCAGACCGGCGGCGTGGAGCCCCGAGATGACCCAGGTCCCGGCCATCAGATCGGCGAGCGCTTCGCCCGCTGGTTTCAGCACCACATCGATTGTCTCGCCCGGATCCAGCGACTGTCCGCCAAACGGGCGGGCGCCGAGGGCGAGGTAGCTGTGCACCCGGTTGGTCTGGGTCGCCGGGTTGCCCCAGGTCGACGGCAGCGTGATCCAGGTGTCCGCGGAGTATCCGGTCTCCTCGGTCAGCTCGCGCGGCATGGCGACAGCCGGGTCCTCTCCGGCCTCCACCGTTCCCGCCGGCAGGCCACGCACCACCCGCCCGGCGGCGTGGCGGTACTCCTCGACCAGGACCACCTCACCGGCCTCGGTCAGAGCGACCACATGGCACCAGTCACGCAGCTCCAGCACATGGTACGGGTCGAGGATGTTGCCGCGCTCGGTCAGGCAGCGGTCCATCCGGTGGGTCAGGAAGCGGTCGGTGTATTCGACCCGGCTGGTCTCGACGGTCCACGGCGCCGGCCTGATGGGGGCCCTCGTCATGCCGGCCCCGACACGCCGGCATCGGCGAAGGTCGCCATCCCGGTGTGGCATTCCACTGCCGCCCGGAGCACGCCGAGCGCCAGCGTGGCGCCCGAGCCTTCGCCGAGCCGCATTCCGAAGTCGAACAAGGGCTCCTTGCCAATCGCCTCAAGCACCCTTGAGTGACCTGGCTCGACCGAGCGATGGCCGACGATGCAGTGTTCCAGCGCCTTGGGGTCGACCTTCCACAGCACGGCAGCCGCAACCGTGCAGGCGAAGCCGTCCAGCACCACCGGCGTGCGCGCCAGCCGCGCCGCCATCACCGCCCCGGCGATCGCCGCCAGTTCCAGCCCGCCCAGGGCTGCCAACAGGTCCAGCGGATCGCCGGCGCCGCCGTGCCGCGCCACGCCCTCGCGGACCACCCGGATCTTGGTTTCCAGCGCATCGCCGGAGACCCCGGTGCCGCGCCCGACCCAGTCCTCGACCTCCCCGCCAAACAGCGCGCAAGCCAGCGCCGCCGCCGCGGTGGT
Source organism: Thalassobaculum sp. (assembly GCF_040219215.1). Lineage (GTDB taxonomy): Bacteria > Pseudomonadota > Alphaproteobacteria > Thalassobaculales > Thalassobaculaceae > Thalassobaculum_A. Next base: position 146,985 of record NZ_JAVJSX010000034.1, on the reverse strand, counting down.
GTTGCCGATACCCATTTCGCCCAGGCACAGCACGTCGAGGTTCGGCTCGACCGCCATCATGCCGTATGCCATGGCGCGGGCGCAGTCGTCACCGGTCATCGCCGGACCCTGGGTGAAGTCGGCCGTCGGCTGCTCCAGCGCCAGTTCATAGACCCGCAGGTCGGCGTCGAACGCCCGGCACAGCTGGTTGACCGCCGCCCCGCCGGCCACGAAGTTCTGCACCATCTGGGCGGTCACCTCGGCTGGATAGGCGGACACGCCCAGCGCCGCCACACCGTGGTTCCCGGCGAACACGGCGGTGCGCGGATGCTGCAGGCGCGGCGGGTGCCGGCCCTGCCAGGTCGCCAGCCACGCCGCCAGTTCTTCCAGCCGCCCCAGCGCACCGCGCGGCTTGGTCAGTTGCGCCTCACGGGCTGCCGCCTGGGTCCCGGCCTCCAGGTCCGGTCCGGGAAGCTCGCGGAACAACGCCCGCATCTCGTCGAGCGATACGGTCGTCGGGTCGAAGGGCTTGTCGGGCATCGGGCCTCGCTCGGTGTCGCAGCAGGATTGCCTTTTCGGCCGCAAGCCTATAACCGCGGGGGACCGCACAGGAAAGGGCCGAGACGGTCAGCAGCATGAACGACAGCGCCTCGCAACCAAGCAGTTCCGGCCGGCCGACCCATTTCTGGCGCGAGGAGATCGGGCTGGCCGTGATGTTCCTGACCCGCCTGCCCTGGCCGGGACGACTGCCCGAAAGCCGGCCGCTGATGGCGGCGGCCTGGGCGTTTCCGGTGGTCGGCGTGGGCGTCGGTCTGATCGCCGCGTTCGCGTACTGGATCGCCCAGGGCGTCGGCCTGCCGGCATCGGTCGCAGCGCTCGCCGCCATTGCTGCCGCGGCCGTGGCTACCGGTGCGCTGCATGAGGACGGGTTGGCCGACGTCGCCGACGGGTTCGGCGGTGGCGCGGACGCTGACGCCAAGCGCCGGATCATGCGCGACAGCCACATCGGCAGCTATGGCGTGCTCGCTTTGGTCCTCGCGACCGCTGCCAAGGTTGCCGCGCTCGCCGCATTGGCCGACGTCGAAACGGCGGTCGTCGCGCTGGTCGCGGCGCATGCCCTTGGGCGCTCGGCGATCCCGGCGCTGGCCCACTGGCTGCCCCCGGCGGCACCGGACGGACGCGGGCGCGACGCCGGCCGTCCGGATGCTCTCGGCGCGCTGTGGGCCGCCGGCATCGGAGCCGGAGCAGCGCTGCTGATCCTGCCTGCTGGAATCGGCCTGGCGGCCGCGCTGGCAACCGGCGGAGCCGCCTTCGCGGTCGGCTGGCTGGCCCGCCGCCAGATCGGTGGCGTCACCGGCGACGTGTTCGGAGCAGCCGAGCAGGTGGGCGAGATCGCCGCCCTGTTCGCGATCGTGTCCTATCTCGGCTCATGACGATCTCAGCGTAAGGAAACGGCGATGACCCCGACCCGCTGGTGGCTGGTGCGCCACGCGCCGGTGATCAACCCAACCAAGGTGATCTACGGCCAGCACGACATCGACTGCGACGTCGACGACGCCACCATTTTCAACGCGGTCGCCGAGACCCTTCCGTCCGGGGCGCTGTGGCTGCAGAGCCCGCTGGGCCGGACCCGAAAGACCGCCGAGGCGATCCGGGCCGCCGGCTGTGCCGGTGACGACCCGGTGGACGAACCGCGCCTGATGGAACAATGCTTCGGGGACTGGCAGGGTCAGGTCCGCGAGCACATTCTGTCGCGGCAACCCGAGGCCTACCGCCGCTTCTGGCTGGCGCCCGCGGACGAGTGCGCACCCAACGGCGAGAGCTTCGTCGACGTCATCGGCCGCGTGCGCACCGCGCTGGGCGACTGGTCGGCGCGCGCCGCCGGCCGCGACGTGGTGGCGGTCATGCACGGCGGGTCGATCCGCGCGGCCCTGGCGATCGCGCTGGACATCGCACCCGCCAAGGCGCTGGCGTTTCATACCGAAACGGTCTCGGTAACCCGGATCGACCATTATCCGGATGGCGCCTGGGGGGTCGCCTTCGTCAACGCCACGCCGGGACGTCCAGCGCCTCGGCACTGACGCCGGACCGGACCGCCTCGATCCAGTCGACGGCAACGTCGATCGTGCGCGCCGGCACCTCGCCGCGCTCGACCGGGCGGCGGATCATGACGATCGGCAGGTCCAGCGATCGCGCGGCCGTCACCAGCCCCGTGTCGGCCTCGCAGCCGGTCGCCCGCATCACCACCGCCCCGGCCCCGGTCGAGCGCAGCAACCGGACTTCCGCCTGGTGGTGACACTGACTGCCACCGGCGTGCACAGTGAAGCGGGGCGGACGATCCCAGCGCGCCGGCGGCCTCGCCATCCGCACTGCGAAATCCACATCGTCCACCAACGTGAACGCTGCAATGTCGGGCTCGGGAAGCGCCAGCAGGACGGTTCGGGCGATCGACGGAACGGCCGAAACCGCTCCGGCAAGATCGCGCACCTCGACCCAGCGATCGAGCGGATGGCGTTGCCATGCCGGCGGGCGGAACGCCAGACGGGGTATGCGCGCCCTTGCCGACGCGTCACGGACCCGTTGGACCAATCGGCGGCCGAACGGATCCAGACCGTCGATCACCGCCGCCGCTCCGGCGAGATCGGGCACGCCGTCACCGATGCAGTCCGTCAGGCAGCCGCGTGGTACCGGACCGTTTCCGCACAATGCGACCGCGACCGTCAGACGTCCTTCGAAACGCGCAGCCATCGCCGTTGCCAGGCGAACCGCGGCGCGGGTGCCAGCGAAGATCCGAATGACCGGGAGCGGTTCCGGAGGCATGATCCGTCCAGGTTATGCCCGTCGCTGGCTTGCGGCAATTCCGCCGACCCCGTGCTGTTCACTTGACGGCGGCGCACGCCCCATGCCCGATGGCCGCTCGTTGCAGACGACAATCGCCGGAGCATCCGATGTCGACCCGCACCTTCGTCCTGGTGGTCACCCTGCTGTCGGCGGCGCTGGCCGCGACCGTGGTCGGCGGGTATCTGATCTGGACCCGCACCCAGGAAGGCACTGCAGCCCTGATCGGCGGGCCGTTCGAACTGGTCGACCAGTCCGGCCGGACCGTCACCGACCAGACGCTCATAGGGAAGTGGAGCCTGATCTACTTCGGTTACACCTTCTGCCCGGACGTCTGCCCGACCTCGCTCACGGTGATGACCCAGGCCCTCGACCAGGTCGGGCCGGCCGCCGACAAGGTGACGCCGGTGTTCATCACCGTCGATCCGGAGCGCGACACGGTGGAACAGCTTGCCGGATACCACGACCACTTCCACCCCGGCTTCGTCATGCTGACCGGCACGCCCGCCCAGGTGAAGACTGTCGCCAAGGCCTACCGGGTCTACTACCGCAAGGCCGAGACCGAGGCGTCGACCGACTACCTGATGGACCACTCGTCGATCACCTACCTGATGGATCCGGACGGCAACTACGTGACCCATTTCGCCCACGACGCCACCCCGGAAGGTATGGCACGGACGATCCGCGAGAAGGTCGGCGGCTGACCGACGCCGTCGCCGGGGCAATTCAATCCTGCCGTACGACCGCTTGATCGGAAGTGCCGCCGCCGCCTATGGTGCGCCGCAGATTTCAATCCCCGGAGGACCCTCATGAGCGAGCGTATCAAGGGCGTGATGGCCGCCGGCCTGACCGCGTTCAACAACGACCTGTCGATCGACGTCCAGGGCACGATCGCCCACAGCCGCTGGCTGCTGGCCAACGGCTGCGACGGCGTGCTGCTGTTCGGCACCACCGGCGAGGCGAATTCGCTGTCGCTGAAGGAGCGGCTGGATTTCCTGGACGTGCTGGGCGCCTCCGACCTGCCGATGGATCGCATGATGATCGGCACCGGCTGCTGCGCGTTGCCGGACACGGTCGACCTGACCCGGAAGACGCTGGAGATCGGCATCGAGTCGGCGCTGATGCTGCCGCCGTTCTACTACAAGAATCCCAGCGATAACGGCCTGTACACCCACTTTGCGCGGGTGCTGGAACAGGTCGCCGACCCCAAGCTGAAGGTCTACCTCTACCACTTCCCGCAGATGTCGGCGGTGCCGTTCAGCCACGAGTTGATCGGCCGGTTCCTGAAGGACTTCCCGGGCGTGTTCTGCGGTGTCAAGGACAGCTCCGGCGACTTCGAGAACATGAAGGCGATGGCCGCCGCGTTCCCCGGCTTCGACGTGTTCGCCGGTACCGAGCGCTACCTGCTCGACACCCTGAAGGCCGGCGGCGTCGGCACCATCACCGCCACCGGAAACTGCACCTCGTCGATGTGCGGCGCGGTCTATGCCGCCTGGAAGGCCGGCTCGCCGGAGGCCGAGCGCCTGCAGGACGCGTTGACCGCCCAGCGCCTGGCACTGCAGGCCTATCCGGCCGCCGCGGCGCTGAAGGAACTGCTGGCCCGCGAGAGCGGCAAGGCGGCGTGGCGCAACGTCCGGGCACCGTTCCTGCCGCTGCCGGCGGAGCGGGCCGACCAGCTGGTCGCCGACATGGCGAAGGTCGACTTCCAGCTGCCGGCGCTCGCCGCCTGACAACCCGATGATCGGCCCCCTCCCGTTGTCCGCGAGGGGGCCGTTTCCGCGATGACGATCGGTATCGCCGCCTTCGGACCGTCTGCCGGTGAGGCCGTGCTTGCCGGGCTGGGCACCGTCGAATCGGTCGGGGTCGGGGAAATCCGCGGCTTCGGCGTGTTCGCCGCCCTATGCCCGGACGGCACGCTGGTTCGGGCACGCACACAGCGTGGCGGCGGTTCGGTCATGCTGGCCGATCTCGGCCGCCAGGGCGTTCTATCGCAGGCTGAGGCGGCGACCGTCGCCGCCGTGATCTCCAGCGGACCGGACCGGCCAGAGCCGTTGGATCAGTTCCTGCCCGGCAGCCCGGCCGGCCTGGTCACCGGCCACCGCCTGCCCAACACACCCGGTGCCGACGGCGTCCCGCTGAACCTCGCCGTCCTGCAACGGATCGGGGCGGGTGAAGCGCCCGTGGCCGCGGTGCAGGCCGTGATCGACGCCAACCCCGAGGTCGACGCCGGCCTGATCGCGGTGTCGAAGGGCGCCCTGTCCCTCGGCGAGACGCGGCGGGTCGAGCGGCGCAACGACCGCGGGCAAGCCCGTCTCGACATCCGGGACGGCACCGCCGGTGTCGCGGTCCTGCACAACGCGATCCAGCCGTTCGAGGGCCTGGCGCTGCTGGCGGCGGGTGCCGCACGAGCGGTGCTGGAGGCCGCCCTGCCGCTGCTGGCGCGCTTCCGGATCGAACCCGGCATCACCCTGGAGGCTGCCAACGCCGACGGCGTCTGGCTGACCGCCGACGGCAGGGTCGAGCGCGTTGCCAGCGCGAACCCCGGTCACCCGCACTACCAGGGCTGGACATCGTCCGCGATCTATCTCGGCACCCCGGTCTACCAGCACGGCCACCGGATCGGCGTCACGGTCGGCGAAGCGCGCTGCCGGCTCGACCGCGGCAGGGTCGCGGAGGTCGACCCCGAGCGGTCGTCGGTGACCTGGCGCCCGTGAACCCGGCGAGGGGCGTCAGAACGGCCACGCAATCGGAATCAGCCATACCCCCAGTCCGGTCAGCAGCATTTCCAGCGGCAGACCCATGCGCCAATAGTCGCCGAAATGGTATCCGCCCGGTCCCATGACCAGCAGGTTGTTCTGGTGGCCGATCGGGGTCAGGAACGCCGCCGAAGCGCCAACCGCCACCGCCATCAGCATCGGGTCGGCGTTCACACCCAGAGCCGCCGCGACGCCAACGCCGATCGGCGCCATCACAACCGCGGTAGCAGCGTTGTTCATCACGTCTGACAGCGTCATGGTCAGAACCAGCAGCAGGCCGAGGAGCACCCGTGGCGGCATTTCCCCCGCCAGCGACGCAAGGCCTTCGGCCATCAGCCGGGCGGTGCCGGTGGATTCCAGCGCGCCGCCGACCGGGATCATCGCGGCCAGCAGAACGATGACCTGCCAGTCGATCGACTCGTAGACTTCGCGCACGTTGATCGTGCGGCTCAGCACCATGCCGACCAGCGCCGCGACCAGCGCCACGACCGCGGGAAAGATCCCGAGGGCGGTAGCCGTCACCGCCGCGCCGAACAGGGCCACCGGGACCAGGGCGCGTTCGGGATGCAGGGCGATGCGGCGTTCCGCGAGCGGCAGGCATCCGATCGCCCGCACCGAGTCGACCAGCCCGGCACGCTCGCCCTGCAGCAGCAGGACGTCGCCGGCATTGAAGCGCTGGTCGCGCAGCCGTCGGCCGAGCGCTGCTCCCTCCCGCGAGATCGCCAGGAGGTTCAGGCCGAACCGCGCCCGCAGATCGATCTCGGCCGCCGAACGACCCTCGACCCAGGCGCGTGGCGGCACCACCACCTCCATCAGTGCCAGCGCTTCGCGGTCGACCGTGCCGCCGCCGTCCTCGCGCTCCAGGTCCTTGGCCGCCACCAGTTCAAATCCGCGGGTCACCAGGGCCTGGATCGCCTCGGCTTCGCCGTGGGTGATCAGCACGTCGCCCCGCTGAAGGACCGCGTGGTGCAGGCGCCGCACCACCTGGGCCCAGCGCCGCACCAGGGCGTCGATCGCCGGCGGCTCCTCCAGGGTTTCGAGAACCTCGCTCAATCGCTTGCCGATCACCGGCGAACCCTCGGGAACCCGCAGTTCCGTCAGATAGGCGTCGACGTCGAACGGCTGGCCGTCCGAGCCGCCGGAGCGACCCCGCACCGGCAACAGCCGCCAACCGATCAGGGTCACGAAGGCGATGCCCGCCACCGCCAACGGCACTCCGACCCACGCGAAGTCGAACAGCGCGAAACTCTCGCCGGTCACCTGTTTGCGGTAGCCGGCGATCAGCAGGTTCGGCGGCGTGCCGATCAGCGTGGTCATGCCGCCAAGGATGGTGGCGAAGGCCAGCGGCATCAGAACGCCGCCCGGCCTGTACTTGCCACGCTTGGCCATCGACAGGGACACCGGCATCAGCAGCGCCAGCGCGCCGACGTTGTTCATGAAACCGGACAGCACGCCGCCAAGGCTGCACAGCGCCCCGGTCTGGACCAGCCGGTTGGAGGTCAGGCGTCCGATGCGCGACGCGATCCAGTCGATAGCACCGGACCGGGCAAGCGCGGCCGACAGACCGAGGACGGCGGCCACGGTGACCACCGCCGGGTGCCCGAATCCGGCAAACGCCTGATCACCGGGAACCAGGCCAAGGGCGGTCGCAACCAGCAAGGCGGACACCGCGATGACATCGACCCGCAGGCGACCCCACACGAACATCGCCACCACGGCAATGAGAATGGAGAGGATGGCAACCTGATCGATGGTCATGGACGCTCTTGTGCATAGGAGGAGATCAAGACACCTTACCGGCTCATCGACCCCGCGTCGCCCAACGCAAGCTAGGGGGTCAGGGTTCCGACGGGGGGAGGGGTATGCCTGCGTTTCGGCCCGTCGTGTTCATCGGCGGCATTCTCGTTCTGGTGCTGTCCGCGACCATGGCGATCCCCGCACTGGTCGAACTGGCGCTCGAAGCGGATCATGCCGCGGAGTATCTGCCGTGCGTCGCCGTGCCGTTGTTCCTGGGCGCGACCGCCGTTCTGGCGTCCCGCGGCGGGCCGATGAAGCTCGGGCTGCGCGAAGCCTATCTGCTGACCTCCGGACTGTGGTTCGTGCTGCCGATGGTGGCGGCCCTGCCGTTCATGTGGACGGTGCCGAACCTGTCGCTGACCGACGCCTACTTCGAAGCGGTCAGCGGCCTGACCACCACCGGGTCGACCGTGATTACCGGTCTCGACGACCTGCCGCCCGGCGTTCTGCTGTGGCGTTCGATGCTGCAGTGGGTCGGCGGCATCGGCATCGTCATGATGGCCGTCGCCGTGCTGCCGCTGCTGCGGGTCGGCGGCATGCAGCTGATGAGCCGGGAATCCTCGGACACCTCCGATAAGATCCTGGCCCGGCCGCGCGAACTGGCAACCTGGCTGCTCAGCGTCTATCTCGGCATGACGATCCTGGCGGCGATCGCCTACGGTTTCGCAGGGATGGGCGGGTTCGACGCGCTGAACCACGCCATGACCACGGTATCGACGGCCGGTTTCTCCACCCGCGACACCTCGCTGGGCAGTTTCTCGCCGGCCGCGCAATGGGTGTCGGTGGTCTTCATGCTGGCGGGTGCCGCTCCGTTCCTGCTGTACGTCCAGGTGCTGCGCGGAACGTCCGGCTTCGTGCCGTGGAGCCAGATTCCGCCGATGCTCGGGGTCGTCGCGGTTGGCGGCGGCCTGCTGGCCTACTCCGCGATCGACAGCGGGCACGACGTGCTGGAAGCCATACGGCACGGCGTGTTTACGGTGACCTCGATCATCACCACCACCGGTTATGCCTCGTACGACTGGCAGACCTGGGGACCGATTGCGGCCGCCCTGGCGCTGGTCCTGTCGTTTTGCGGCGGCTGCACCGGCTCGACCACCGGAGGGGTGAAGATCTTCCGCTGGCAGGTGCTGATCCGGCGGTTTCGCATCACCACCCAGGAACTGATCCGCCCGCACCGGGTCGTGGCCCAGGTATACCAGGGTCGTCCGGTCGGACCGGAGGTCGTGCAGGGGGTCATGGGATTCGTGCTGCTGGTCGGCGGGGTTACCGCGCTGGTGACGGTGGCCCTGGCGGCAACCGGGCTCGACCTGGTCACCGCATTCTCCACCGCCGCCACCGCCGTCACCAATGTCGGTCCCGCCCTCGGAACCATCGCCGGCCCGGCCGGGACGTTCGCACCGCTGCCGGATACCGCGAAATGGATCCTGTCGTTCGCCATGCTGCTCGGCCGGCTGGAACTTCTGACCGTCCTCGTGATGCTTGATCCCGATTTCTGGAAGCGTTGAGTTGGGGTGGGCCGCCGGATCGGACTCGCGCTTGTACCGGGCGGGCTTTCCCTGCATTTTGCCGATCCGTTGACGCCCGAGACGTTGACGCGCACGACCTCAGGGGTTCGCTGGAGGGATACAGATGCCTTCGTTCCGGCCGGTCGTTTTCATCGGCGGCCTGCTCGTGCTGGTGTTGGCTGCGACCCTGGTGATCCCCGCCCTGGTCGAACTGGCCCTCGACGCCGATCACGCCCCTGAGTACCTGCCCTGCATTGCCGTGCCGGCCTTCCTGGGTGCGACCGCCGTGCTGGCGTCGCGGGGTGCGCCGATCAAGCTCGGCATCCGCGAAGCGTATCTGCTGACCTCCAGCCTGTGGATCGTGCTGCCTCTGGTGGCGGCTCTGCCGTTCATGTGGACGGTACCGAATCTGTCCCTGGCCGACGCGTATTTCGAGGCGGTCAGCGGCCTGACCACCACCGGGTCGACGGTGATCGTCGGGCTTGAGGCGATGTCGCCGGGCGTCCTGTTGTGGCGATCGCTGCTGCAGTGGGTCGGCGGCATCGGCATCGTGGTGATGGCGGTCGCGGTCCTGCCGTTGCTGCGGGTCGGCGGCATGCAGCTGATGAGCCGGGAGTCCTCCGACACCTCCGACAAGATCCTGGCCCGGCCGCGCGAGCTGGCGACCTGGCTGTTGAGCGTCTACCTGGGGCTGACAGTGCTGTCGGCAATCGGCTACGGCTTGGCCGGCCTGGGCGGGTTCGACGCGGTGAACCACGCGATGGCAACGGTGTCGACGGGCGGATTCTCAACCCACGACAGCTCGTTCGGCGCCTTCTCGCCCGCCGCCCAGTGGGTGGCGGTGGTCTTCATGCTGGCGGGAGCCGCACCGTTCCTGTTCTACGTCCAGCTTCTGCGCGGCACATCGGGCTTCGTGCCGTGGAGCCAGATTCCGCCGATGCTGGGTGTCGTCCTGATCGGCGGCGGACTGATGGCGGTAACCGCGGCCGGCTCAGGGCAGAGCCCCATCGACGCCATCCGCCACGGCGTCTTCTCGGTCACCTCGATCATCACCACGACCGGCTTCGCCTCCTACGACTGGCAGAGCTGGGGTTCATTCGCCGCGTCGCTGGCCCTGATGCTGACGTTCTGCGGCGGCTGCACCGGGTCGACCGCCGGAGCGGTGAAGATCTTCCGATGGCAGGTGCTGATCCAGCGGTTCCGGATCATCACCCAGGAACTGATCCGGCCGCACCGGGTGGTGGCCCAGGTGTATCAGAGCCGGGCGGTCAGTCCGGAAGTGGTGCAGGGGGTGATGGCGTTCGTGCTGCTGACCGGTGCGGTGACGTCGCTGACGACCATGGCGCTGACCGCCACCGGGCTCGATCTGGTCACCGCCTTCTCCGCCGCGGCGACGGCTATAACCAACGTCGGCCCGGCCCTGGGGCCGATTGCCGGGCCCGCCGGCACGTTCGCGCCGTTTCCGGATGCGGCGAAGTGGATCCTGTCGTTCGCGATGCTGCTCGGTCGGCTGGAGCTGCTGACCGTCCTGGTGATGCTCGAGCCGGGGTTCTGGCACCGCTGAGCGCGCGGCGCCGGGCCTCGCGGGTCAGATGCGACGGCCGGTCGCCACATCGAACAGGTGCAGGTGCGACGGATCGGCGACCAGCGGGATGACCGTCCCGGCCGGCATGACATGATGGCCGGACATACGAACCGTCAGCAGGCCGCCCTCGCCTGCCCCTTTGACCGCAGACGCAAGCCCGTACAGCAGCGTGTCGGCGCCAAGATGCTCGACCAGCACGATCTCGAACTTCAGCGCCGAGTCGGTGTCCGAGGACGGCATCAGGTGTTCCGGGCGCACGCCGATGGTGACCGATCGGCCCGCTTCGACCGCCGCCCCGTCAGCCGGCAGGACCAGCCGCGATCCGTCCGCCAGGGTCAGGTGCCGGCCGTCGGCCTCGACCTGCGCCGGCATGAAGTTCATGGCGGGGGAGCCGATGAAGCCGCCGACGAACACGCTGCTCGGGTTTTCATACAGGTCGATCGGCGTGCCGATCTGCTCGGCCACGCCGGCGTTCATCACCACCAGCCGGTCGGCCATGGTCATGGCCTCGATCTGGTCGTGGGTCACGTAGACGCTGGTGGTGCCGAGACGGCGCTGCAGCTGCTTGATCTCGACCCGCATCTGCACCCGCAGCTTGGCGTCGAGGTTGGACAGCGGCTCGTCGAACAGGAAGGCCGCCGGTTCGCGCACGATTGCCCGGCCCATCGCCACCCGCTGGCGCTGGCCGCCTGACAGCTGGCGCGGACGCCGGTCAAGCAGGCCGTCGAGCTGCAGGATTCCGGCCGCCTTCTGCACCCGCTCCTCGATCGCCGCCTTGGGAAAGCCGCGGTTGCGCAGGCCGTACGACATGTTCTGGTAGACCGACATGTGCGGGTACAGCGCGTAGTTCTGGAACACCATGGCGATGTCGCGGTCCGCCGGCTCCAGGTCGTTGACCACCCGGTCGCCGATCTGGATGGTGCCGCCGGTCACGGTCTCCAGCCCGGCGATCATGCGCAGCAGCGTGGACTTGCCGCAGCCGGACGGCCCGACCAGCACGATGAATTCGCCGTCCTCGACCTTCAGGTCGATCCCATGGATCGCCTTGAACCCGTTCGGATAGACCTTCTCGACGCCTGAGATCTGCAGATTCGCCATCCGCCGTGTTCCTATTTCTCGGTTTCAACCAGGCCTTTGACGAACAGCCGCTGCATGCCGATGACGATCGCCACCGGCGGCAGCATCGCCAGCATGCTGGCCGCCATCACCAGGTTCCATTGCGGTTCGATGTCGGCCACGTTCACCATGCGCTGGATGCCCATCACGATGGTGGCGTAGGACGGGTCAGTGGTGACCAGGAGCGGCCAGAGGTACTGGTTCCAGCCGTAGATGAAGAGGATCACGAACAGCGCCGCGATGTTGGTGCGCGACAGCGGCAGCAGGATGTCACGGAAGAACTTCATCGGCCCGGCACCGTCGATCCGCGCCGCCTCGGTCAACTCGTCCGGAACCGTCAGAAAGAACTGCCGGAACAGGAAGGTCGCGGTCGCCGAGGCGATCAGCGGCAGGGTCAGGCCGGCGTAGCTGTCCAGCATGCTGACGTCGAGGTCGATCGAGAATCCGGCGATCACCACGTCGGTACCCTCGTAGCCGAGCAGCGCCAGCAGCTTGGTCAGCGGGGTGAAGACGTTGGCGATCACTTCGTAGGTCGGCAGGATGCGGACTTCGACCGGCAGCATCAGGGTGATGAAGATCATCCAGAAGCAGGTCATGCGAAACGGGAACCGGAAGTAGCAGATCGCGAACGCCGCGATCAGCGAGATGGCGATCTTCCCGATCGCGATGCTCAACGCCATGATCAGGCTGTTGAGCATCATCCCCGTCAACGGCTGTCCCGACACGTGCTTCATGCCGGACGACAGCATCTGGCTGTAATTCTCGAACATCTGGTTGCCGAACCACATGGGGATCGGCGAACGCAGCAGATCCTCGCCGGCGTGGGTCGAGGAGACCAGCGTGACCCACAGCGGCAACACCACCACGCCGATGCCGAGGATCAGCACGAGGTGGGAGAACACCGTCAGCCAGGGGCGGTTCTCAACCATCGTCAGTACTCCACCCGCCGCTCGATATAGCGGAACTGCACCACCGTCAGCGTGACGACGATGACCATCAGCACCACCGACTGTGCCGCCGATCCACCGAGATCGAGGCCGATGAAGCCATCATTGAACACCTTGTAGACCAGTGTGTTGGTGGCACCCGCCGGGCCGCCGCGGGTGGTCGCGTGGATGGTGCCGAAGGTATCGAAGAAGGCGTAGACGATGTTGACCACCACCAGGAAGAAGGTGGTCGGGCTCAACAGCGGGAAGATGATCGTCCAGAACCGCTTGAACGGCGTGGCGCCGTCGATTGCCGCGGCCTCGATCAGGGAGCGCGGGATCGCCTGCAGGCCGGCCAGGAAGAACAGGAAATTGTAGCTGATCTGCTTCCAGGCCGCCGCGATGACGATCAGCAGCAGCGCGTCGGTGCCGTTCAGGGTGTGGTTCCAGTCGTAGCCGAACACCGTGCGCAGGATCCAGGCGTTGATGCCGACCGCCGGGTTGAACATGAAGTACCAGAGCACGCCGGCGATCGCCGGGGCGACCGCGTACGGCCAGATCAGCAGGGTCTTGTAGGTGGTGGCGCCCTTGATGATCCGGTCGGCCATCACCGCCAGCATCAGCGCGAACGACAGCGACAGCAGGGCGACCGCGATGCTGAACACGATCGTGACGTCAAAGGACTCAAGGTAGATCGGATCGGAGAACAGATAGGTGAAATTGTCCCAGCCGACGAACGCGGTGCGCAGGCCGAAGGCGTCCTGCTGAAGCACCGACTGGTAGAGCGCCTGGCTCGCCGGCCAGATGAAGAAGATCAGCGTGATCAGCAGCTGTGGCGCCAGCAGGGCGTAGGGCAACCACTTGTGCCGGAAGGTGACGCGTTTGATCACGGCATTGTGCCTCGGCTGTCTCGACGGCGGCGCGAAAGGACGCGCCCGGAAGGATCGGCGGACCGACCTTCCGGGCGCTGACTATGCACCGGATCCGATCAGGATCCGTTTTCCTTTTCGAACTTGCGCAGCAGGTCGTTGCCACGCGACACGGCGGTGTCGAGACCTTCCTGGGCGGTCTTGGTGCCGGCCCAGATGGCTTCGAGCTCGTCGTTGAAGATGTCGCGGATCTGCACGAAGCTGCCGAACCGCAGGCCCTTGGAGTTCGGGGTCGGCTTGTTCAGCGTCATCTGCTTGATCGAGACGTCGGCGCCCGGGTTCTTGTCGTAGAAGCCCTGCTGCTTGGTCAGTTCGTAGGCCGCCGTCGTGATCGGCAGGTAGCCCGTGAACTGGTGCCAGTCGGCCTGCACTTCGGCGGACGACAGGTAGTTGAAGAAGTCGGCCACGCCCTTGTACTCGGCCTTCTTGTGGCCGGTCAGCACCCACAGGGTGGCGCCGCCGATGATCGAGTTCTGCGGAGCGCCGGCAACGTCCGGCCAGTACGGCAGCATGCCGACGCCGAACTCGAAGTCCTTGGCGTTCGCCTTGATGCCGGCCAGGGCGGCCGAGCTGTTCATGTACATGGCGCACTCTTGATTATAGAACTTCGGTGCGCTGTCCGACCGGCGTCCGCCGTAGTCGAAGATCTTGGTCTTCTGCCACTCGGCAAGCTGGCCGATGTGCTTGACGTGCAGCGGGCTGTTGATCTGGAACTCGGTGTCGAGACCGGCGAAGCCGTTCTCCTTGGTGCCGATCGGGACGTTATGCCAAGCCGAGAAGTTCTCGATCTGCACCCAGCTCTGCCAGCCGGTGGTGAAGCCGCACGCCACGCCGGCGGCCTGCAGCTTCTTGGAGAACTCGCCCATCTCGGGCCAGGTCTTCGGCGGCTTGTTCGGGTCAAGGCCGGCCTTCTCGAACTGGGTCTTGTTGTAATACAGGACCGGGGTCGAGCTGTTGAACGGCATCGACAGCATGTTGCCGGCGGTGTCGGTGTAGTAGCCGGTGACCGACGGCAGATAGTCGCTCGGATCGAACTTGGCGCCCGAGTCCTTCATCAGCTGATAGACCGGGTACACCGCACCCTTTGCCGCCATCATGGTGGCGGTGCCGACTTCGAAGACCTGCACGATGTGCGGCTGCTTCTTGGCGCGGAACGCGGCGATCGCGCCGGTCATGGTCTCGGTGTAGTTGCCCTTGTAGACGGGCACCACCTTGTAGTCCTTCTGGCTGGCGTTGAAGCCGGCGGCGATCGCTTCGACCTTCTCGCCGAGCTTGCCGCCCATCGCGTGCCACCACTGAATCTCGGTCTGCGCATACGCCTGACCGGCGACGGTCAGTGCGAGGGCGCCTGCCGCGACCGCGGCAAACTTCCGGTGCAACGTCATGGAATCGTCTCCCTCTGGGGGTTTTCGTCAGCAAACGGGACGGATCATCCCCCACGACCCGACCATCCATTTCATAGTAATCGAAGAGTCCGACGCGTCCATCCGAATTTTCGGATTCGAACACGAGAATCATCCCGGTCGACCCGTCGGACGGTACACACGGACTCTGCGGCGGATACGCCGGCACGCAGGGTTGGCCGGACCCTAGGCGGGACGCATGACAGTTCGGTGAAATGTCTGTGACGCTTCGATTAATCCGCGCTCAGAAGAATCGTTTCAGCTGGCGCTGGGTTGACGCAATCCATTAATGTTGATATCAACTTATAAACTTTCGCACTCGAAACGCTGAAGGAACTCGACATGGCAACCAGGGTTCTTTTGTTGCTCGGAACGAAAAAAGGCGCGTTCATCGCCGAAAGCGACGCTGCGCGGCGGAGTTGGACCCTGCGTGGCCCATACTGCGAGACTTGGCCGATGAACCACGTCATCGGCGACCCCCGGACGGGCACGATCTATGGGGGCGGTGGCAACGAATGGTTCGGACCGGCCGTGTGGAAGTCCACCGACCTCGGCGAAACCTGGACGCATTCTAGCGCCGGACTGGCCTATCCGGCCGGCGAGGAGCCGATCAAGGCGGTATGGAGCATTGCTCCCGGCCCGGACGGGCTGTACGCCGGTGTTCAGCCAGCGGGGCTGTTCCACAGCGCCGACGCCGGCCAGAACTGGCGGCACGTCGAAGGACTGCGCCGCCATCCCTCGCAGCCGCATTGGCAGCCCGGAGGCGGCGGCCTGATCCTGCATTCCCTGGTCCGTCATCCGCACGATGACCGCCAGCTATGGGTGGGCATCTCCACCGCCGGGGTGTTCCACACCGCCGACGGCGGCGACACCTGGGAGCCGCGCAACCACGGAACCCGCGCCGACTTCATGCCGGAAGGCCAGAACTACCCCGAGGTCGGGCAGTGCGTTCACTGTCTGGTGACGGCCCCGGGCATGCCGGACCGGCTGTACCAGCAGAACCATTGCGGGATGTACCGCAGCGACGACGGCGGAAAGCGCTGGGAAAGCATCGAGGCCGGCCTGCCCTCGACCTTCGGCTTCCCGGCGGCAGCCCACCCCCGTGACCCGGAGACGCTGTACCTCCTGCCGCTCAACGGCGACTCCGCCGGCCGCTACGTGCCGGACGGCAAGGCCGCGGTCTGGCGCACCCGCGACGCCGGCCGTACCTGGCAAGACCTGCGCGACGGCCTGCCGCAGCAGAACGCCTATTTCGGGGTGCTGCGCCAGGCAATGGCTACCGATCCGCTGGACTCCGCCGGCGTGTACTTCGGAACCAGTTCGGGCGCGTTGTTCGCCAGCCGCGATGAAGGCGACCGTTGGGAGTGCATTGCCGAACACCTGCCGGCGATCCTGTCGGTGGAGACCCTGACGGTCGAGGGCTAGCGGGCGATGACGGAACCGCCGATGGTCGTCGTGACCCTGCCGGGCGCCCTGCAACGGCTGTTTCCCGGATCGCCGCGCCGGGTCGCGGTGGCCGGCGCGACCGTGGACGAAGCGCTCGACGCCCTGAACGCGCGCTGGCCCGGCATGCGTGATCGGATCTGCGACTCCACCCCGGCGATCCGCCGCCACATCAACGTGTTCGTCGACGGCGAGCGTGCGGCGTTGGACACCCCGCTGGCGAGCGGGTCGACGGTGATCGTGCTGACGGCGGTCAGCGGCGGCTGAGTTCCAGGTACACGCTGTCGCACCACTCCTCGCCGATCTGCAAGGTCCGGGTGGCTCGACCGACCTCGGCGAAGCACAAATCGCCGTCAACGCGTCGCAGGCGCAGCCGCGGGGTGATCAGCTCGTCCATCACGCTCTGTAGCCGGGGTATCGCCTTCCGGCCAAGCCCCGTCGGTGAGCGTTTTCACTTTCTCACCACCCTCGCAAGAAGCGGATGGAGGCGGTCCGGCGTTGCGCCCACATTGCGGCCATGCGATGACCCAAGGAGGAGATCATGAACGCAGTGACCGCGATGGTCCCGACCGCAGCCGCAGGCGAGACGTTCGCCACCGACGACGCCCGTTACCGGGCGGTCGAGACGCGCGACAAGTCAGCTGATGGCCTGTTCATCCTCGCCGTGAAGACCACCGGCGTGTACTGCCGGCCGCATTGCCCGTCGCGCACGCCGAAGCGGCAGAACGTGCAGTTCTATCACCGCCCCGAGGAAGCTCGGGCGGCCGGCTTCCGGGCCTGCCGGCGCTGCAACCCCGATGCGTCGGCGCCGCGCGACACCCGGCTCGACGCCGTGCGCGCCGCCTGCCGGCTGATCGAGTCGGCCGAGGATACCGCGCCCACCCTGGAAGAACTCGGCGAGGCGGCCGGGCTCAGCCCGTTCCACCTGCAGCGCACCTTCAAGGCGGTGATGGGCATCACCCCGCGGCAGTACTGGGACGCCCGCCGGGTCGGCAGGCTGAAGGCCAACCTGAAGGCCGGAGAAGGTGTGGCTTCGGCGCTGTACGGAGCCGGGTACGGCTCCTCCAGCCGGCTGTACGAGAAGGCCGGCGCCCAGCTCGGCATGACCCCCGCCAGCTACGGCAAGGGCGGCGAGGGCGCGGTGATCGCCTATGCCTTCACCGAGACGGCGCTCGGCCAAGTCCTGGTCGGCGCCACCCGGGCCGGCATCTGCTTCGTCGGCGTCGGCGACGACGAGGCGACGCTGCTTGTCGAATTGCAGGGCGACTACCCGAAAGCCACGCTGGCGGCCGACCCCGACGGGCTGGGCGATACCGTGGCCGAGGTTGCCGCCGCCCTCGACGGCCGCGAACCGCATGCCGGCCTGCCGATCGACGTGCGCGGCACCGCGTTCCAGCGTCAGGTCTGGGAATCCCTGCGGGCAATCCCGATGGGCGAGACCCGCACCTACTCCGAACTGGCCGCCGCCGCCGGCCGGCCCAAGGCGGTGCGTGCCGCCGCCAGCGCCTGCGCCAACAACCCGGTGGCGCTGATCGTCCCGTGCC
This sequence comes from Thalassobaculum sp., assembly GCF_040219215.1. GTDB lineage: Bacteria > Pseudomonadota > Alphaproteobacteria > Thalassobaculales > Thalassobaculaceae > Thalassobaculum_A. The sequence continues at coordinate 129,164 of NZ_JAVJSX010000034.1, read as the reverse complement.
ACCGGGCGATCGGTACCGACGGCACCATGCGCGGCTACCGCTGGGGGGTGGAGCGCAAGCGCGCCCTGCTCGACACTGAGCGATCGGTGGCCGCCCGCCGATGACCGGCGCGGTCCGATGATGCCCCGAGGCGGTGGCCATTGAGGCGCCCGCTTCGGGGATCAGCCGATCAGCACCCCCAGCAGCAGCCCGGCGATGACCGCTGCCCAGATCGGCCAGGACGAGAACCGGGCCGGGGCGTGCAGTTCGGCATAGATCCGCAGGCTCTCCGGGTGGACCTTCAGGCCGCCCTCATCCAGGTGCTGCAGCATGCGGTCGGCGGCGCGCACCAGCGCCGGCAGGCGGGTGATGGCGCGGGCGATGTCGTCCGCGCTGCGGGCCAGCAGGGCCTCCGGGCCGCGGTTCTCGATCATCCACTCTTCAATCAGCGGCCGCGCCAGCGCCCACATGTTGACGTCGGGATTCAGCCGCCGGCCCACCCCTTCCGACACCACCATCGTCTTGTGCAGCAGCAGCAGCTGAGGCTGCGCGCGCATCTCGAAGGTCTCGGCGATCCGCAGCACCTGGCCCAGCAGCTTCGCCACCGAGACCTCGTGCAGCGGCTTGTCGATCAGCGGCTCGCCGATCGACCGGCAGGCCTGGGTGAACAGGTCGATCGACTTGTGCGCCGGCACGAAGCCCATGCGGAAATGGATGTCGGCGACGGCGTGCCAGTCGCCGTTCAGGAATCCGGTCAGGGTGTCCGCCAGATAGAACCGGGTGGCTAGGTCGACCCGGCCCATGATGCCGAAGTCGACCGGCACCAGCGTGCCGTCGGCCTCGACCAGCATGTTGCCGGGATGCATGTCGGCATGAAAGAAGCCGTCGCGGAACACCTGGTTGAAGAACACCCCGGCAGCCTTGGCCAGCAGCTCGGTCGGGTCGATGCCGGCGGCTGACAGGGCCGCGGTATCGTCGATCCGGCAACCCTCGATCCAGGCGCATGTCAGCACCCGGCGCGTGGTCCGGGACCAGTCGACCGACGCCACCCTGAAATCCCGGCTGCCCGCGAAGTTCTCGGCCAGTTCAGCGGCGGCGGCGGCCTCGAACCGCAGATCCATCTCCATCTCGACGGTCTGACGGAACACCTGCACGGTCTCGATCGGCCGCAGCCGCTCGGTCCAGGGCAGCAGGCGCTCCACCGTCTGGGCAACCCATTCGAACAGGTCGAGGTCGCGGGCCACCGCGACCTCGATGCCCGGCCGCAGGATCTTGACCGCAACCTCGTGGCCGTCGGACGTGCGGGCCCGGTGCACCTGGGCAATCGAGGCGGCCGCCACCGGCGTGTCGTCGAAACGCTCGAAGAGTTCAGACACCGACGCTTCCAGCTCATGCTCCAGGGTCGCGCGGGCAACCTCCGGCGGAAACGGCGGCAGCCGGTCCTGCAGCATGGTCAGGTCGGCCGATGCCTGATCGCCGATCAGGTCGGCGCGGGTGGCCAGCGACTGGCCGAGCTTGATGAAACTCGGGCCGAGCGCGACCAGGGCGGCGGCCAGCCGTTCGCCCCAGCGTCCAGAGACATCGCGGTCGCGCAGCCGCCGGGACAGCCGGGCGAACAGCGCCAGGGCTGGCGCCTCGGCCACCGCTTCCAGCGGTTCCAGGACGCCATGGCGGGCCAGGATCCAGGCGATCCGGATCAGCCGGAACAGGTTGCGCAGCGCCCGGATCATTGGATCAGCGGGCCACTGCCTAGAGCCGCCAGCCGGAATGGATGGCCGCGATGCCCGCCGACAGGTTGCGCCAGCCGACCTTCTCGAACCCGGCGCGGCGCATCCGCTCGGCCAGATCCTGCTGGTCCGGGAAGCGGCGGATGCTCTCCGCCAGATATTGGTAGGCGGCCTCGTCCTTGGCGACGACCCGGCCAAGCCAAGGCAGCACCTTGAATGAATAGGCGTCGTACAACGGGTCCAGCCAGGGCTGGGTCGGCTTGGAGAACTCCAGGCACAGGAACCGGCCGCCGGGACGCAGCACCCGGCGCATCTCGGCCAACGCCAGATCGATCCGGGTGACGTTGCGCAGCCCGAAAGCGATCGTGACCCGTTCGACCGAGCCGTCGGCCAGCGGCAGGCGCTCAGCGTCGCCGACCACCCAGTCGATGCCGGCATCGCCCCCGACACGCTCCAGCCGGTCGCGGCCGACGGCGATCATCTCGGCGTTGATGTCGCACACCGTCACCGGCCCGCCGCCGCGCCGCCGCCAGCGCTGGGCGATATCGCCGGTACCGCCGGCGACGTCGAGCAGGCGCTGCGACGCGCGCGGCACCGCCCAGTCCAGGAAAGCGTCCTTCCAGAGCCGGTGCACGCCCAGGCTCATCAGGTCGTTCATCCGGTCGTAGCTGCCGGCGACCGAGTCGAACACGCCGCGGACCCGGGTGGCTTTTTCCCCGACCGGAATCTCGGTAAAGCCGAAATCGGTCAGACCGTCGTGGATCTTGCGATCGTCGATCATGGCGGCTCCCAAGAGAACTCCTCCGCGGGCATAAGGTATCGCGGGCGCGGCCTATCAAGTCGCTTGGCGGGCGCTGAATCAAGCGATACCGTCCGGCCATGCCCGAGCTGCCCGAAGTCGAAACGGTGATGCGCGGCCTGACGCCGCGGCTGGAAGGTCGGATTCTCGCCCATGTCGAGGCGCGCCGGCCCGATCTGCGCTGGCCCCTGCCCGACGGTTTCGCCGGCCGGCTGACGGGGCGGCGGGTGGTCGGCCTGCGGCGGCGCGCCAAGTATATCCTCGTCGATCTGGACGACGGCGCCTGCTGGATGATCCACCTCGGCATGTCCGGTCGGATGCTGCTGTCGAACGGTGGCGACCCGGCGTTCGAGAAGCACGACCACGTGGTGCTGCGGACCGACGAGGGCTGGTGGTTGCGGTTCAACGACGCACGGCGTTTCGGCATGATGGATCTGTGGCCGACCGCCGACGTGGAGAACCACCGCCTGCTTGCCGGGATCGGCCCGGAGCCGCTCGGCAACGCCTTCTCCGCGACCGCCCTGGAAACGGCCCTGGAAGGTCGGCAGACCGCGATCAAAGCGGCTCTGTTGGACCAGCGGGTGGTGGCCGGCATCGGCAACATCTACGCCTGCGAGGCGCTGCATCGTTCCGGGATCGCACCCAAGCGGCTGGCCCTGAATGTCCGGGGTGCGCGCGCCGATGCGCTGGTCTCGGCGATCGGCGCCGTGCTGACCGACGCCATCGCTGCCGGCGGCTCGTCGCTGCGCGACCACCGGCAGACCTCCGGGGAACTCGGCTATTTCCAGCACACCTTCGGGGTCTACGACCGCGAAGGCCAGCCGTGCCCAAAGGAAGGGTGCCGGGGTACCGTTCAGCGAATCGTTCAGACCGGCAGGTCGACTTTCTATTGTCCGTCCTGTCAGCGGTGATGTAGAAGCCCCCAGCCATGAGCAAGCCGCACCGGCTCCTCGCGCGTCTCGCCGCCTCCGTCGTCATCGGGGTCGGCCTGCTGTGGGGAGCGGCGTCCACGCCCGTCCGCGCGGATGCCTTCGTCGATGGATTTGAGGATCTTCCGCTGATGCCGGGACTGACCAACGTCCCTGCTGCCAGCGTGAGTTTTGACGCCGCGGCCGGCCGCATCGTGGTCGCCTTCGCGGAAGGCAAGGTGCGCATGCCCGATGTGCGCGCCTTCTACGCCGAAACCCTCCCCCAGCTTGGCTGGTCGGTCGATCAGGCCGGCCGCTGGATGCGCGAGGGCGAGGTTCTGACCGTTGATACCGTGGTGGAGGGTGACGGCCTGGTTGTCCGTTTCGAACTCACACCCCGCTGAAACTGCACGATCCATAGTTCCGACCGCCGATGGCGGATCTGGAAAGGAGCATATGCGATGGCTTACGAGACGATCCTGGTCGAACGCCGCGGCAAGGTCGGCGTCATCACGCTGAACCGGCCCAAGGCGCTGAACGCGCTGTCGTCGGCCCTGATGGATGAACTTGCGTTCGGACTGGACGAGTTGGAGGGCGACGACGCCATCGGCTGCATTGTCCTGACCGGCAGCGAGAAGGCTTTCGCGGCCGGCGCCGACATCAAGGAGATGCAGTCCAAGTCCTATATGGACGTCTACAAGGAGGACTTCATCACCGCGCGCTGGGAGCACATTACCCGGATCCGCAAGCCGGTAATCGCCGCGGTGGCCGGCTATGCCCTGGGCGGTGGCTGCGAGCTTGCGATGATGTGCGATTTCATCATCGCCGCCGACTCCGCCAAGTTCGGCCAGCCGGAGATCACGATCGGCACCATTCCGGGTGCCGGGGGGACCCAGCGCCTGACCCGCTTCGTCGGCAAGTCCAAGGCGATGGACATGTGCCTGACCGGCCGGATGATGGACGCCCAGGAGGCCGAGCGCGCCGGGTTGGTCAGCCGGGTCGTGCCGGCCGCCGAACTGATGGACGAGGTCATGAAGGTCGCCAACCGGGTCGCCGACATGTCCCAGCCGATTGTCATGATGGCCAAGGAGGCCGTAAATCGCGCCTACGAGACGACAATGTCCGAGGGCGTGCGCTTCGAACGACGGCTGTTTCACTCGACTTTCGCCACCGAGGATCAGAAGGAGGGCATGGCGGCGTTCGTCGAGAAGCGGCAGCCGGCCTTCCGGCACTCCTGACCCTTTCAGCTTTTCCGGTACCCGGAACCACCCACACCGGTTGACGCAGATCAGGCGCAAGGTTATAAGGCGCGCCTTCCGCGTATCCGCCGGGCTTTAGAGAGTTACCATGGCGCACCACAAATCGGCCAAGAAGCGCATTGTTCGCAACGCGCACCGCTTCGAGATCAACCACGCGCGCACCTCGCGCATCCGCACCTTCGTGAAGAAGGTGGAGAAGGCGATTGCCGCCGGCGACCACGCCGCCGCCAGGACCGCCTTCGTGGAGGCGCAGCCGGAAATGCATCGCGGGGTGTCGAAGGGCGTCCTGCACCGCAATACGGTTGCTCGCAAGCTGTCGCGCATGAACGCGCGGATCAAGGCGCTCGGCGCCTGACGATCCGGCGGCCCTGGCCGCCGACTGCACAGCGCTTCAAAGGCCGTCGGCTTCCGGCGGCCTTTTCGCGTGTTCGATGAAGAAGCTTCTTGCCACTGCGGGTCGCGCCGCACCGGCCTCGACGGTCCGCCCGCCGTCGGACTGATATCCGATCATATGTCTTGCGAACATATCGGGCCACGACGAGGCGCATGACGGCTACTGGGGCGGGCTGCGGAAGCAGTCGTGTGACAGAAATGCGTCAGCCTCTAAGCCGCTCCACCATCAACACTTTCTCCTTTGGTTAATGCTTTGCGGGTACCTTCTCGATATTGCTTTAATGTCGAGACACAAGGCGTTGAATCAAGTTTCGTCTCGATAAGTCAACTTGCGATTCGGCTCGTCTGGGCAAAAAAAAATCGTCATCCATCGACCGACTCGGTTGCGTCCGGCGGGGCCCCCGAGTAACTTACGCACCTCAGCACGGAACGCTGATTACTGCAAAAAATAAAGGAAAAATTGCAGTAATTCCAGTAATTGCAGAAACGCAATGCGCGAATTCTTGGGTATGCCTAAGTAACGTCCAAGCACTGGTGCTGACACTCTTAAGCGCTGGCTATAACGGGACGGGACGACTGAGGTCGTCTTGGTTGGGAGAATATTGTTCTGGCCGATCGAGCGGGGGGCTTGGCGGGCGGATCGGCCACGAGGCACAAAAAGCCGGGCGAATGTCCGGGAGACACAAGAGGCAAGCGGTGACGACAGATTTCGGCTTGGGGAGCCAAAAGGGGGACGTGCGGATCCAATACGGTTTGGCGTGGGGCGTCGACCGGTTTCGTATGGGAGGCACGTGTGATGATTGACCACAATGGCGGAGGCGAGACTGCCGCCCGCTGGGCGCGGGTGCGCGGCCGATTGCGCACCGAGTGCGGAGAGACCGTGTATCGCAGCTGGCTGCGGTCGCTGACGCTGGTCCGTTGCGACGGCGCGTCGGTGGTTCTGTCCGTTCCCAGCCGGTTCGTACGCGATCGGGTTACGACGCAGTACGGTGATCGCCTGCGCGCGCTCTGGGCGATCGAGGACGCCGCGATCCGATCGGTCGAGGTGACTGTGGCACAAGGCGCCGCCGCCGAGGCGCCGGCCGACCGGGCCTTGGCGGCGGCAACGGCCGGTGACGGCGATTCCGCCGAACACCACGAGCCTGTCGAACTGGCGGCACCGGCGGTTTTCCGCAGCAACGACCCGACCGACGCGTTGAGTGCGCCTCTGGATCCGCGTTTCACATTTGCGAACTTCGTGGTCGGCAAGCCGAACGAACTGGCGTTCGCGGCGGCGCGGCGCGTCGCCGACAGCGAGACCGTTCCGTTCAATCCGCTGTTCCTGTACGGCGGGGTCGGCCTCGGCAAGACCCATTTGATGCATGCCATCGCCTGGAACCTGCGGGAGAAGCACCCGCAGCGGCGCATGCTGTACATGTCCGCCGAAAAGTTCATGTACCAGTTCATCCGCGCCCTGCGCTTCAAGGACACGGTGGCGTTCAAGGACCTGTTCCGGTCGGTCGACGTGCTGATGATCGATGATGTCCAGTTCATCAGCGGCAAGGATTCGACCCAGGAAGAGTTCTTCCACACCTTCAACGCCCTGGTGGACCGCAACCGCCAGGTCATCATCTCGGCGGACAAATCGCCGAACGACCTCGACGGACTGGAGGAGCGGCTGCGTTCCCGGCTCGGCTGGGGGTTGGTCGCCGACATTCACCCGACCACCTACGAGCTGCGGCTCGGCATTCTTCAGTCGAAGGCTGAGCGGCTGGAGGTGTCCATCCCCTCGAAGGTCCTGGAGTTCCTGGCCCACAAGATCACCAGCAACGTGCGCGAGCTGGAAGGTGCTCTGAACCGCATCGTGGCACACACCACCCTGGTGGGGCGGCCGATCACCATCGAAAGCACCCAGGAGGGGCTGCACGACCTCCTGAAGTCCCATGACCGGCGCGTCACGATCGAGGAGATCCAGCGCAAGGTCGCCTCGCATTTCAACCTGCGTATCACCGACATGCATTCGGCCCGACGGTCCCGGTCGATTGCCCGGCCGCGCCAGATCGCCATGTATCTGGCCAAGCAGCTCACGCACCGTTCGCTGCCGGAGATCGGCCGGAAGTTCGGCGGGCGCGACCACACCACGGTCATGCACGCGGTGAAGAAGGTCGACGAGTTGAGAGCTGCCGACCGGCATTTCGACGAGGATGTCGACATGCTCCGGCGCATGCTCGAAAGCTGACCGAACGGCCCGCTGCCGGGCCGTTTCAGGGCTTGTAAAACTCATCCTTACGGCGGCGTTTCATGGTATAGAAGGGGCGTACGATTCGCCCAATCGCGGGCATGCGAGTCCGTCGTCCTTCAGGATCGGCGGACGTGTCCCCGAGACCGTTCGAAAGGCCCGAGCGAGCCCATGAAGATCACGATCGACCGAGCGGCGCTGCTGAAGCCGCTGGCCCATGTCCAAAGCGTCGTTGAGCGGCGGAACACCATTCCGATTCTGGCCAACGTGCTGCTGCGCGCCGCCGACGGTACGCTGTCACTGACGGCCACCGACATGGACCTTGATGTGGTGGAAAGCGTCGGATGTTCCGTCGATCAGCCGGGGCAGACCACGGTACCGGCTCACACCCTGTACGAGATCGTCCGCAAGCTGCAGGACGGCTCGGAGGTCGAGTTGACGGCCGCTGGCGACAGCGGCCGGATGACGATCCGCGCCGGCCGTTCGAACTTCTCGCTGCCGACCCTGCCGATGGAGGAGTTCCCGGCGCTGTCCGGCGACACGCTGCCGACCAGCTTCGTACTGTCGGCGGCCGACGCCAAGACCCTGATCGACCGGACGCGCTTTGCGATCTCCACCGAGGAGACCCGGTACTACCTGAACGGCATCTTCCTGCATGAAGCCAAGGCCGGCGACGTCGCGGTGCTGCGCGCGGTGGCAACCGACGGGCATCGTCTCGCCCGCGTCCAGATGCCGCTGCCCTCCGGCGCCGCCGGGATGCCGTCGGTGATCGTGCCGCGCAAGGCCGTCCAGGAGATCCGCAAGCTGATCGAAGAGACCGACGGCGACGTCCAGGTCTCGCTGAGCGAGAACAAGCTGCGCTTCGCGTTCGAGTCGAGCGTGCTGACCACCAAGCTGATCGACGGGACGTTCCCGGACTACGAGCGGGTGATCCCGACCGGCAACGACAAGATGTTGCGGGTCGAAAGCTCGATGTTCAAGCGCGCCGTCGACCGCGTGGCGACGATCTCGACCGAGAAGTCCCGCTCGGTCAAGCTCAGTCTGGCGAGCGGCACGCTGACCTTGTCGGCCAACAGCCCGGACAACGCGCAGGCGACCGAAGAGGTCGATGTCGACTACGCCGCCGCGGCCATCGAGATCGGTTTCAACTCGCGCTACCTGATGGATATCGCCGACCAGATCGATGAGGGCAGCAAGGCGGTGTTCGCCATGGCCGACGCCGCATCGCCGACCGTGGTGACGGACGAGAGCGACGACGGCACGCTCTACGTCCTCATGCCGATGCGGGTGTGACCAGCCGCGTGATCGCCCGACCACTCATGGCCGACCCGGCGGTGCAGACGGCCGCCGTTCCGCAACGGCTTGCCGTGCGCCGCTTGACCCTGACCCGGTTCCGCAACTATGCGGCGGAGAGCCTCGACATCGACGGCCCGGCGGTCGTGCTGACCGGACCCAACGGGGCTGGCAAGACCAATCTGCTGGAGGCCGTCTCGTTCCTGACCCCGGGGCGCGGGTTGCGGCGTGCCCGGTTGTCCGAGGTCGACCGGTTGACCCCGGGCGACATGGCGGACGCCGGTTCCAGCGCCTGGGCCGTGGCCGCGCGGGTCGATGGCAAGCTTGGTGCGGTGACCATCGGCACCGGCCGCGATCCGGATTCCGACGGTGAGCGCCGCCTGGTCCGCGTCGACGGCGCTCCGGCCCGGAGCCAGTCTGCCCTTGGCGACCATGTCACCGTTTCCTGGCTGACGCCGGCCATGGACCGGTTGTTCCTGGATGGTGCGTCCGGCCGCCGACGGTTCCTGGACCGGATGGTGTTCGCGTTCGATCCGGAGCATTCGACCCGGGTCAACCACTACGAGCACGCCTGGCGGGAGCGAAACCGGCTGATCAAGGACGGCGTCCGGGATCCGGCCTGGTTCGCCGCGCTTGAGGAGACGCTGGCCGCCACCGGGATCGCGGTAGCCGCCGCCCGGTCCTCGCTGGTCGCCCGGCTCAACCAGGTGTGCGCCGAGACCGAGCCGCCGTTTCCGGCGGCCGAGTTGACCTTGGACGGCACCGTCGACCGCTGGCTGGACGAAGCCCCGGCCCTGGAAATCGAGGACCGGCTGCGCGCGACCCTCGCCGCCGGCCGCCGGCCTGGTTCGCCGGAAGCCGAAGGCCCGCACCGCAGTGACCTGCTGGTGCGGCACGTACCCAAGGACATGCCGGCCGAGCGCTGCTCGACCGGGGAACAGAAGGCCCTTCTGGTCGGCATCGTTTTGGCGCATGCCCGTCTTCAGGCGATCGACGAGGGTGCGTCCCCGATCCTGCTGTTGGATGAAGTGGCCGCCCATTTGGACGACCGTCGGCGCACCGCCTTGTTCGAGGCGGTTCTGGCGCTGGGGGGACAGGCTTGGCTGACCGGCACCGATCGGGGGGTATTTGCCCCGATCGCCGACCGGGCCCAGATAGTTGAGGTGACGGACGGACGGCTTGCGCCGGCCGGCACCATCGGACTCCGAGGAGAGAAATCGAATGGCTGACGAGACCCTTCCCGAGAATGGGAACGGCGGATCCAATGGCTATGACGCCGATTCCATCAAGGTGCTGCGCGGGCTGGATGCCGTGCGCAAGCGGCCGGGCATGTACATCGGCGACACCGACGACGGCTCGGGCCTGCACCACATGGTCTACGAGGTGGTCGACAACGCCATCGACGAGGCGCTGGCCGGCTATTGCGACGCGGTGATGGTCACGCTGAACGGTGACGGATCGGTGACCGTTTCCGACAATGGCCGGGGCATTCCGGTCGACATGCACAGCGAGGAAGGCATGTCGGCTGCCCAGGTCATCATGACCCAGCTGCATGCCGGCGGGAAATTCGACCAGAACTCCTACAAGGTTTCCGGCGGCCTGCACGGGGTCGGCGTATCGGTCGTGAACGCGTTGTCCGAAACCCTGGATCTGCGGATCTGGCGCGACGGCAAGGAACATTTCATGCGCTTTCGCCACGGCGTGCCGGAGGCCGATCTGGTCGTGGTCGGTCCGGCGACCCAAAGCGGCACAGAGGTGACCTTCAAGCCCTCGAAGTCGACCTTCACCATGGTCGATTTCGACCTGCCGACCTTGGAACACCGCCTGCGCGAGCTGGCGTTCCTGAACTCGGGCGTGCGGATCGTGCTGACCGACGACCGCACCGCGGAATCCAAAACGATCGATCTGCACTACGAGGGCGGGCTTCAGGCCTTCGTGACCTATCTCGATCGGGCGCGCCACGCGCTGCATCCGACGCTGATGATGGGCGGCGAGCGTGACGGCATGACCGTCGAAGTGGCGATGGAATGGACCGATTCCTACCACGAGACCATGCTGTGCTTCACCAACAACATCCCGCAGAAGGACGGCGGTGCCCACCTTGCGGGGTTCCGCGCGGCGCTGACCCGGCAGGTCAACAGCTACGCCCAGAGCTCCGGCATCGCCAAGAAGGAGAAGGTGACGCTGTCCGGCGACGATGCCCGCGAGGGGCTGACGTGCGTGCTGTCGGTCAAGGTGCCGGACCCGAAATTCTCCTCCCAGACCAAGGACAAGCTGGTCTCGTCCGAGGTCAAGCCGGTGGTGGAGAACATCGTCGCCGACAAGCTGCAGCAATGGTTCGAGGAACATCCGGCCGACGCCAAGCGGGTGGTCGCCAAGGCCTACGAGGCGGCAGCAGCGCGCGAAGCGGCGCGCAGGGCCCGCGATCTGACCCGGCGAAAGGGCGTGCTCGACATCGCCAACCTGCCGGGCAAGCTCGCCGACTGCCAGGAGCGCGATCCGGCCAAGGCCGAACTGTTCCTGGTCGAGGGTGACTCCGCCGGCGGCTCCGCCAAACAGGGTCGCCACCGCAAGTCGCAGGCGATCCTGCCGCTGCGCGGCAAGATCCTGAACGTCGAGCGGGCGCGCTTCGACAAGATGTTGGCAAGCCAGGAAATCGGGACGCTGATCGCGGCGCTGGGCACCAGCATCGGCCCGGAAGAGTTCGACATCACGAAACTGCGGTATCACCGCATCATCATCATGACGGACGCCGACGTCGACGGCAGCCACATCCGCACCCTATTGCTGACCTTCTTCTTCCGGCAGATGCCGGAGCTGCTGGAGCGCGGCTACCTCTACATCGCCCAGCCGCCGCTCTACCGGGTCAAGCGCGCCAGCGAGGAGACCTACCTAAAGGACGACAGGGCGCTGGAACGCTTCCTGATCGACGAAGGCACCAAGGGTGCCGTCCTGACGCTGTCGACTGGATCCCAGATTGCCGGCGTCGATCTGGCGGGCCAGGCCGAACTGGCGCGCCAGGCCAAGCAACTGATCGAGCCGTTGGCGCGGCGCCTCGGCAGCGCGGTGGTGGTCGAGCAGGCGGCGGTTGCCGGCGCGCTCGGTGCCGGTTTGCTGGCGGATCCCGAAACCGCCCAGGCGACCGCTGAGTATCTGGCCCGGCGCCTCGACGCGCTGTCGGAAGAGCATGAGCGCGGCTGGAGCGGCCAGTTCGAGGAGACCGAAACCGGACCGGCTCTGGTGTTTGCCCGCACGTTGCGCGGCGTGACCGAACGGTACCGGCTGGACGGCGCGTTCCTGAAGACCCCCGAAGCGCGCAGCCTGGACGAGCGAGCCAGCGACCTGCAGGACCTGTTCGCCAAGCGGGCGAGCCTGGAGAACAAGGACGGCCCGCGCGTGGTGCACGGCCCGATCGGTCTGATCGAGGCGGTGTTCGCGATCGGCCGCAAGGGCCTTACCGTGAACCGCTACAAGGGTCTCGGCGAGATGAACCCGGGCCAGCTCTGGGAGACCACGCTGGACCCCGATCGCCGCACCCTGCTGCAGGTCAAGGTCGCCCACGCCGACGAGGCCCAGGAGGTGTTCTCGACCCTGATGGGAGACGTGGTCGAACCGCGCCGGGACTTCATCCAGACCAATGCCTTGAAGGTCGCCAACCTGGACGTCTAGCCGCTTGGTCCTGATGCAGTCGACGGCAACGGTCACCGGAAGGGTTGTCAGGTGCCGACCATAGCCGATGTCCTGGCGATCTTCTCGGTTCTGGATATCGCGGCGTTCGCCGTGTTTGCGCTCGCGTGGGTCGGCTACGAGGCCTACAGCACGCGGGCGACCCGGCGGGGCCATAGCCTCCCGGCCCGGATGCAGGTCTGGCGGGAGCGCTGGATGGAAGCGGCGGTCGGGCGGGACAACCGCATTCTTGACGTCCAGATCCTGCAGTCGCTGACCGGCAACTCGGCGTTCCTGGCGTCGACCGCGATCTTCGTGATCGGCGGGCTGGCGGCGGCGCTGGGTACTGCCGCCGACGTGGTTGGCGTTCTGAACGATTTCGACTACTTCGCGACCACCAGCCAGAACCGGTTCGGCTTCAAGGTCGCGCTGATGATCCTGATCTTCATGCACGCCTTCTTTCGACTGGCGTGGTCGATGCGGCTGCACAACAACGCGGGTGTCGTGCTCGGATCAATTCCGCAGCCGGGTCACGGGGATGAAATGGTTGCAAAGGCGCGGGCCGGTGTAGCGGCGCGTCTGGTGACGCTGGCCGCCCGGCACTACAACGGTGGCATGCATTCGTATTATTTTGGCTTGGCGGCCTGCGCCTGGTTCCTGCATCCCCTGGCGTTGATCGCCACCACGGCTTGGGTGGTCGGCACGCTGTACCGCCGCGAGTTTCGCTCGCGCGCGCACGCGGCCTTGGTGTTGGTCGACGGAGGCTGACATCCGTCGGCCAGGCGGATCAGGCGGCTGCGCGCTGCTCGAAGCCCAGGATCGTCATCCGGATCAGGTCGGCAATGAGCCGGAACTCCGGCTCCCGAACCGTTCCGATTTCGGCTTGGCTCGCGATCTCGTCAATGGATGGCTGGTCGATGTCCGGCATCTTGGTGACCTCCTGATTGCCGTCCGATCGTGCCGTAAGGTTGTAAACACCTCGTCAACGGTAATGGTTAACAGAACAGGAAATTGATTCATCCGGCAACGGTCACTACACGATCACCCGCCCTAGAATCTCGAGGAGCGGCTTCAACTCGTCGGCGGTGAGTTTTCCTTCGGAAGCGTTGCGGGTCCGCTGGTTCCAGACCGACACGCCGTGATTCAACGCCGAGATCGACGCCGCGATGTCCCAGAAGAACGTACTGGAGTCGCGGAGGAACTCAATGAACGGGCGAGCCTCCCCGCCTTTGACGAACAGGTTCTCGTAGCCCTGATTGTAGATCCGCAGGATGTCGGAGCTGTTCTTCAGATGCCGGGCGAAGGCTCCCGCCACGTCGCGGACCGACTCCTCCAGCTCCTCGCGCAGGTTCGCCTTGACGTAATGGGAGGGTACGGCCCGGCTGTGCAGCCAGTCCGCAAAACCGAGCATGGTCCGTTGGCCACGCTTGTACTGGTACTCGTAGTAGGTGACGCCCTTCCAGGAATAGTAGATGTCGGCGGCTTGGCTCGGATCGATCCGGAACACCTCGGTGATCGGCCTCAGGTAGTCGAGGTCCTTGGCCTCCCACAGCTTCATGATGAACTGCTCGGTGACCTGGGCGGCGTTGCGGGAGTTGGGGTCGACCACCCGCTCGGTGATCGGTCGGAACTTGGTCAGGATGTAGGCCTTGATGTCCTGAAACTCGGCCTCTGGGATCGTGAAGTACTCCTCCGGCACCGTAAGGTTCTCGACGGCAACGCGATCCTTCAACAGAAACGGGTCGAGCGACGGCAGATTCTCGATCACCTCCAGCAGGCGCAGGTCACTGCGTACGCTGTCGCTGTCGGCGCGAGCGTCAAAACCGGCGATGTCGAGCAGGGCCTGGGTTCGCCCCCGGCCGCCGAGTTCGAAGCTGTTGCCGCCGTCGGACACGTTATTAGGATCGTAAGGAATATAGACGACGGTAGCGATATCGCCCTTCTCCACACGCACCCGGGTGTCGACGGTGAATGTCCGCAGCTGTCCGTTTTCCAGAATCTCCGCCGACGTGTTCAGCGCCGCGCTCGGCGGCGGGGCAAACTCCTTCGGCCGCTTGATGAACACCGCCCGGTTCAGGCCGCGGTGCCTGAACAGCAGCTGGTCCGGCGGTTTGCCACCGGCGTCACGCGCCGCGTCCTCCAGGCGCCGGGTGATCTCCGCCACGTTGAAGATCCGACTGGCACCGGAGCTGAGGGTCTCACGCAGTGAGCGGTCAACGTCCGTCATCGGTTCGGCGACCAGATTGTGTTCGTGTCTAATTCATGCTTTCACACCGCCGGGCGCCCTGCAACGGGCGCCCTCTTGGGAGGGATTGTTGGCATCGGTGACAGACCTTGGGCGCCGCACCGCCGCCGGCGTTGGTAGCGTATTGTTCATGCTTGCCGCGCTCGGTGCGTTCAACCGCGCGCTTGCACAGGCCCCGGCGACCTTTGATGGCCGCCCGACCCTGCGTATTGCGTACGAAACAGTACCCAATCCGCCGCGTCATTATGGCGAAGGCACGGCAATCGACTGGAGCCGGCCGGGACTGACGCTTGAGTTGCTGAAGCAGGTCGGTCAGCGCCTGGAGGTCAACCTGTCGTTCAAGCGGGTGCCTTGGAAACGCGGGCTTCTGATGGTCGAGACCGGTGAGACCGACGGCCTCTTTCACGCCAGCTACAAGGCCGAGCGGGAAGCGATCGGTGCCTATCCGAAGACCGAGGACGGCCGGCCGGACGAGAGCCGTGCGGTGTTCTTCCAGTCGTACATGCTGTTCGTTCCGGCCGGCTCGTCCATCACCTGGGACGGAACGACCCTCGGCGGCCTCGACGGCCGGCCGATCGGCGCCACGGCCGGGTACGCGGTGGTCGATCTCCTGGAGCGTCTTGGCGCGCGGGTCGAGGTCGGTCGTACCCCGTCGCTCAACTTCCCCAAGCTGCTCGAAGGCCGGCTGGCGGCCTATGCCGAGATCGAGAACCTTGCCGGGGCCGTCATCCGGAGCGATCCGGTTCGCTACGCCTCGGTGTCAAAGCTCGAACCACCGCTGCGCACCAGCGCCTATTACCTGATGCTGTCCCACAGGTTCGTGCAGCGCGACCGCGTTCTGGCCGAGGCGGTATGGGATGCCATTGCCGAAGTTCGCAAATCGGACGAATTCCGTGCACTCAGCGACCGCTACGCCGACGGCTCCTGACGCATGACTGGTCTCGGCATAGGCGGCAAGTCGCCGCATAAGGAGACTGGCACCGTCCAATCTCCGGTCACCCGGAAGCTGTTTCGGGCGGCCTTTGCGCTCTATCTCGGCGCGGCCATCGTCATCACGGCGGCGTTCGTCGGCGAGGCCTGGTACAGCGCGCGCAACGACCTGAAACGCGAACTGTCGATCTACCGCCGGACGCTGGAGGAGGCGCTGGCCGCACCGTTGTGGTCGGTGGATATCGAAGCCGCGACGGCAATCGCGACCGGAATGCTTGAAATCCCCGAAATCGTCGGCGTGCGGATCGCCGACCATACCGGCACCCGCGAGTTCGTGCTGTTGGGCGCGCCGGCACAATCCGGATGGTTTGGTGATTCGATCACCGTGAACTTTCCGGTCTACTACCGGCATGCAGTCGGCCGCGACATGGTCGGCATGGTCTCGCTGATGTCGTCGTCCACTGTACTGGCCGAGCGCCTGCAGTGGCGGATCATCCTGATCATCGTCGCCGCGATCCTGAAGACCGCCATCCTCTGGGTGATCTTCGATCGACTCGGCCGCTCGATCCTGGCGCGGCCCTTGATCCAGTTGACGCGGGCGGTTCGGGAGTCCGGCTGGGGGCGCCTGCATCCCGTGGAGTTCGACGCACGGACCGCGGCCTCGGCGTCCGGTACCGAGATCGAGCACCTTCGCGTCGCCTACAATGATCTGGTTTCGGCCCTCACCCTCGGGCAGCGCGAATTTGCCGCCCTCAATCAGGATCTGGAAACCCGGGTGGCGGCACGCACCAGGGAGCTTCAGGAGCGGACCGTCGAACTGTCAGCCGCCCTGGCACGGGTCGACCAGGCCAGACGGCAGACCGCGGCAGCCCTCGACGCCGCCGAGCGGGCCGGGCGCGCCAAGTCGGAGTTCCTCGCCCTGGTCAGCCACGAGCTTCGCACCCCGCTGAACTCGATTCTCGGCTTCTCCGAACTCGTGCGCGACCAGGTCGTCCGCGGCGCTGACCGGGAGCAGATGTCGGAGTACGCGGCCGATATCCACGACAGCGGCGCGCATCTGCTGACCTTGATCAACGACATCCTTGATCTCTCCAAGATCGAAGCCGGGCAGATGGAGATCCATCCCGAATGGATCGATCCGGTCGCGATCACCCGCACCGTCGTGGAGCTGATGCGCGCGCAGGCGGCCCGCAAGGACTTGGCGATCGAATGCCGGCTCGATCGGTCCATCGGACCGATGAGGGCCGATCCACGGCGGTTCCGGCAGATGCTGATGAACCTCCTGTCCAACGCGGTGAAGTTCACCGACCCGCCGGGAACCGTGGCGATCGAAGGCGGGGTGACGCCGGAAGGCGGGGTCACGATTGCGGTGGTGGACACCGGCATCGGCATGCGCAGCCAGGACGTCGCCCGCGCACTCGAGCCGTTCGGCCAGATCGACAGTCCGATAACCCGCAGCCAGCAGGGAACCGGGCTTGGCCTGCCGCTGGTGTCCCAGATGGCCCGGCTGCATGGCGGAAGGCTGTCCGTCGACAGCAGCCCGGGCGTGGGGACGAGGGCAACCCTGTGGTTCCCGCCGGAGTCCCGCCGCAATCCACCGATCACGGGTCAGTGACTCCGGACGCATTTGAAACGCCCTGGATTCTCATCAGAATTGATGATTTGATAGATTTCTCATATAGTTCGAAGCATACTCTCACGTAATTTTTCAAAAACCGGGGGCGGGACAATGGCCCGTGCATCCGCATCCGGCCGTCGCGCGGCCCGGTCGTCCACGGCCAAACCTCGAACGCCGTCTCGCAAGCAGGCGTCTGCCGGCACAAGAACGGTTCGGTCGCGGCGGGCGCCGACAGGCCGCGGGATTCTGCGGCGGGTACTCGGCTCGGTCGTGCTCTGGAGCGTGGTCATCGGCCTGTGGACGGTGGTCGCGGTGGTCGGGCTCCTTGCCTGGGAAGCCTACCGGCTGCCCGACATCGGCAATCTGGACCGCCACACTCGAGCGGGGGCGGTACGACTGGTCGGCGCAGATGCCCGCATGTTTGCGTCGTACGGCCCGATGCACGGCGACCCGCTGACCGTGGACGAACTGCCGAAGCACCTGATTCAGGCCGTGATTGCGACCGAGGACCGGCGGTTCTACGAGCATCCCGGGATTGATCCGATCGGCGTGGCACGGGCGGCCTGGACCAACCTGGCGGCCGGGCGGGTGGTCCAAGGTGGCAGCACGCTCACCCAGCAGCTCGCCAAGACCGTGTTCCTGACGGCCGACCGGAGCTTCGAGCGCAAGGTCCAGGAACTGCTCCTGGCGTTCTGGCTGGAACGCCAGTTCTCCAAGGACGAAATTCTGTCGATCTACCTGAACCGGGTGTACTTCGGCGCCGGCGCCTACGGCGTCGACGCTGCCGCGCGCAAGTACTTCGGAATTCCGGCCACACGGCTGGGCTTGATGGAATCGGCGCTTCTGGCCGGCATGCTGAAAGCACCGAGCCGCTACAACCCGGCAGTGGCGCCGGAACTGGCCGGTGCGCGAACCTCGGTCGTGCTGGCCAACATGGTCGACGCCGGGTTCATCGACCAGAAGACCGCCCGAGCAGCCGCCAGCCAGCCGATCGCCATCGCCGGCCCCGCCGGCCGTGGCTCCGGCGCCCGGTACTTCGCCGACTGGGTCTACGACAGCGTGCCGGATTTCGTCGGACGGCCGGCGAGCGATCTGAACGTCGAGACCACGTTCGACCCGGGTCTGCAGGCCTTGGCGGAACGCGCCGTCGCCGAGGGTCTGGCCGGCGCCCGCCGCGGCGAAGGCCTGCAGGCTGCCTTGGTCGCACTCGACCCGGCCACCGGCGCGGTCCGCGCCCTGGTCGGCGGCCGCAGCTACGGCGACAGCCAGTTCAACCGCGCGGTCCAGGCGCGACGGCAGCCGGGTTCCACCTTCAAGCCGCTCGTCTTCCTGGCCGCGCTTGAGGCCGGCTGGGCGCCATCGGACGCGATCGATGATGCCCCGATCCGCATCGCCGGATGGGCACCCGAGAACATCGACGGCAAATTCGAGGGCAGGATTACCCTGGCGCAGGCGCTCTCCCGGTCGCGCAACGCCGCCACGGTGCGGCTACAGGAGGCGATCGGTCGTTCCCGGGTCCGCTCGCTTGCCGAACGGCTGGGGCTGTCGGGACCGCTTCCGGAGGGTCCGAGCCTCGCGTTGGGAACCGGTGAGGCCAGTCCGCTTGAGGTCGCCGGGGTCTATGCCGGTATCGCCAACGGCGGGCGGGCGGTGTTGCCGTACGCCGTCACCGCGGTGCGCGACCGTGATGGCCAGACGCTGTACGAGCGATCCGGCTCCGGCCTGTCGCCGGTCGTATCGCCCCGCTCGGCCCAGGCGCTGGTCGGCATGCTGGCCGGGGCGGTTCAGAACGGGACCGGCAAGGCCGCACGGCTCGACCGTCCGGCAGCCGGGAAGACCGGAACCACCCAGGACTATCGCGACGCCTGGTTCGCCGGGTTCACCGCCGATCTGGTCACCGTGGTCTGGGTCGGGCGCGACGACGGCTCGGCAATGGACAGCGTCACCGGCGGGGGGCTGCCGGCCGACATCTGGAAGCGCTTCATGATGCCTGCCCACCAGGGTTGGCCGGTTCGGCCGCTGATCGGATCGGGTGGCGACAAGACGACGCTGGCCGAGACTCGGTAGCGCCCCCGGCGCCTGGTGAATCGCGAACCCGGCCTAACCGCCGGATGTCGACGCGGATACCCCATCGAACGCAGCGCCCTCGCGGCCGCCGGTAACCGCCAGCAGGATCGGCGACAGAATCTCCATCTGCATCGGCTTGGCGCAGCAGTCGTCCATGCCGGCCTCCCGGTATCGGGCAATGTCCTCCGTCGCCACATTGGCCGTCAGGGCCACGATCGGCACGCTCCGCTTCACGGGATCCGGCATGTTCCGGATGCGCTTGGTCGCCTCGACTCCGTCGAGTTCCGGCATCTGGATATCCATCACCACGGCGTCGAAGTTCTCGCGTTCGACCGCCTCGACCGCCTCGATGCCATTGACCGCGCTTACGACACGGTGTCCGGCGTTCTCAAGCAGCTGCTCGGCAAGAATGCGGTTGATGTCCACATCCTCGACCAGAAGCAGGGACAGTGACCGGAACGGCTGAGCGTCCTTCTCCGCCGGAAGCGGCGAGGCTCGTGGCCCATCCTTGCGAAACTCGATGTCGAACCAGAATGCGCTGCCAGCGCCTTCATCGCTGTCCAGCCCGATCACGCCGCCCATCGCGGCAACCAGTTGCTGGTTGATGGCCAGGCCGAGCCCGGTTCCGCCGTACTTGCGTCTGGTCGACATGTCGCCTTGTGCAAACGCCTGGAAAAGTTGGCCGTGCTTGGCCTTGGCGATACCGATTCCGTTGTCCGTGACGCAAATACGGACACTCAAGCTCTCGTCGGTCCCACCGAGACGGGTGATTTCCAGTCGAATCACACCGCCGGTCGTGAACTTGGCGGCATTCGACAGGAAATTCAGCATCACTTGTCGGATGAGCACCGGGTCGCCGACGACCCGTTCCGGCAGATCGGGATCGATCTCGCAACTCAACCGGTTGCCGTTCTGCTCGAGGGGGCCCGCCATGATGGCGGCAAGATCGCTCGCGACCTCGCGCAGGTCGAACGGCACCTGTTCGACCTGCAGGTTTCCCGACTCGATCTTCGACAGGTCGAGAATGTTCCCGACCACACCGGCGAGATGACGGCCGGATTCGACAATCGTCGTGATGAAGCCGCGGGTTCTCGGAGGAAGGTCCCGGCTCTGCGGATCGTTCAGCGCGAGTTCGGCATAGCCCAGAATGGCGTTCAGGGGCGACCGCAGCTCGTGGCTCATATGAGCCAGAAACTGGGACTTCGCCTGATTCGCTTGCTGCGCCTGCTCCATGGCAGCCTCGGCTTCGAGGCGGGCTTGCTGAAGCATCCGGCTGCGCTCCATGACGAGCCGGGTGATGCGTTCCTCCGAACGCGTGAGCGACAGCAGGTAGAGCGACAGCGCCCCGCTCAGCAGAGCTCCGACCATCAGGATGACGAGAGGTTGCCAGTTCCAGGCCAGGCCGTGAAACGCTCCATCCGGATTGACGACGATCACCCACTCGCGCCCGCCGACCCGAAACACGCGTCGGTATCCGTCCGATGGCTGGACGTCGGCGGGATGCAGCGCAATATCCTCCAACGCCTCCCGCCGGTCCGTGGAGTACAGCAATCGCCCCTCCTGCCGGGCTGCGTAGTCCATGACGTGCACGTCGATCCGGTCCGGCAGGGCAGCTTCATGATGCGCGTCGCTCATCAGCACCTGGATGTCGAACACACCGAGCGCGATGCCGGCCAGCCGATCTCCATCCGGCGTCGTCACCGGCAATGCGACGAGCAGCCCCTTGATCCCCTGCACCAGGTCGACGACCTCGGTGACCGCGACCGCGCGCGTCGCGATCGCCGTCGCGATTGCCGCCTGGCGCACCGGTTCCGAAAACAGATCGAGACCCAGCGCCGCTTCATTCCCCGCCAGGGGCGCGATGTAGAAGACCGGAAAGTACCGGTCCCGCTCCGTCGCCGAGCGAAGCTGCCCGTCGCGTAGCTCCCAGATGTCAAACGCTTCGACGCCGTCGCGCCGAGCCCGTTCGATGAATGCGTCGCGGTCCCCGCCCGATACCGCCGGTATCCATTCCAGTGCCTGGATTGCCGGATAGCGATCGAGCCATGGCATGGCGGTAGCCGCAAATCGATCCTGGGACACCGACGTCTCAACTTCGAACAAGGTCTTGATCGCGATCAGCGAGTTCGTCGCCTGATCGATCCGGGTCCTAAGGCTGACCTCGAACGACAGGGCGTAGTAACGGAAATCGCGCAGCATCGCCCCCTTGGTATGCTCCGGTACGATCGTCGCGGCGGCCACCGAGATTGCCAGCCCGAGTGCGCCGCAGCCGATGGCCAGGGTCGTGCGGATCCGCCTGAGCCTGCCCGACTGCTTCATTTCCGTCCCGGATCCATCGGTCGCAAGGGCCGTCTGGCAGAAGGCGGCGAGCATCAGGCCGAGACCGCCGACCACGCTGAAGAACCCGTAGAAGCGCAGCAGGCTGTCCTGTGCGTCGTCGGCAATGAAGAAGCTGCTTCCGCTGGTCAGATAGGCGACCGCCGTCAGACAGGCGGCGACGTTGACGATGCCGGTTCCGAAGACGCCGAACCGCACGGCCCCCCAAAGCGCGAACGGCAGGCTGACGAAGATGAACAAGTATTCCTGGCTCGCCAGCGCGTCGACGGAATGCACCAGGACGGTGATGGCCGAAACGCAGAGTGCGATGAACAGGATCTCGGCGAACCAGAGCGGCGGCTGCCCCTGCCACGGCCGTCTCGCCAGTTGCAGCAGCGGCGGGGCGAACAGCAACACCCCCATCAGATCGCCGATCCACCAGCCGCGCCATATGTCGAAGAAGCTGCCCCAGTTCTGCAGGAGCGTGGCACTGACCGTTGCGGCGCCACCCAGCGAACTGACGAGGGGACTGGCCGCAACGCCGAAAATCAGAAACAGCGCGCTGGTCCCGGGTGTGTCGATCTCCTTCCCGCGTGAAAACCGGTTGAGCATGGCGGCACCGGCCACCCCGGCCAGGGTGTTGCCGGCAGTGATCAGGATCACCGTCTCAAGCGGAACACCCGTGGTCAGGTTCACCGCAAACGCCCCGATCGCCGCGCCCGGCCAGACCCGCAAGCCCCAGCACAGCAGCGCGGCCAGGACGATGCCGGTCGGCGGCCAGATCAGCGTTACCGTGCTTTCGAAATAGGGAAACGCCAGTCCGATGTAACCGGAGACAAAATAGGCGGCCGCAAGGATCAATATCCTTGAATAATCGACCAGCGGTTGTTTGTTCGGCATCCGGCAAGTCCGTAATACAACTGACGCCCGCCAGAATGCCTGTACCGACTTTAAGATAAGGTTAGCGAAGCCGGGACGGCCCTCTGGACTGTCATCGTTGCCGCACCGGCCAGACGATCAGACGGAAGCTCAGCAGGGTCAGCACGGCTGCAAGCGCGATGGCGGTGGCCATCGGCCGGGCGGTGCCGTCGAAAGTGACGCCGATCGCCAGCCCGACCGCGGCGGCAACGCCCATCTGGCTGAAGCCGAGCAGCGACGACGCCGCACCGGCCATGGTCGGGAACGGTCCGATCGCGCCGGCCTGGCAGTTCGGAAACACCAGCCCGACGCCGAGCATGGCAACAACCTGCGGGACCACGATGGTCTCGATGTGGGTCTCGCCGGCCCAGGCGAAGCCCGCCATCGCCAGCCCGGCAGCGGTGGAGATCATGGCACCCGCCAGGATCAGCCGGTCGAGGCCGATCCGCCGGCCGAACCGCCCGGAGATGAAGGTGCCGCTCATGTAGCCGATCACCATTGCCGCGAAGCACAGCCCGTAGACGTCGGCGGTCAACCCGACCACCTGGATCAGCACGAAGGACGACCCCGAGATGAAGCTGAAGATGATGCTGTAGCAGGCCGCGATGGTCGCCACGTATCCGACGTAGCCGCGGTGGGACAGCAGGGCCTTGTAGCTGCGCAGCATGCCGCGCACCGACATGGCGTCGGGATTGCGGTGGGCGTTGGTCTCGTCCAGCATCGTCAGCACGCCGACCAGGGCAACGCCGGAGAACGCGGTCAGCACCCAGAACGTCGCCTGCCAGCCGTAAACCACCTGCAGCCAGCCGCCGAGCACCGGGCCGATGGCCGGCGCCAGCGCCATCGCCGTGCCCATGTAGGACAGCACGGTGGCCGCCCGCTCCCGCCCGTAGACGTCGCGGACCACGGCGCGCGCCAGGACCGGGCCGGCGCAGCAGCCGACCGCCTGCAGGGTGCGCGCGACGATCAGCGCCTCGATGGTCGGGGCAAGCGCGCAGGCAATCGAGGCAAGCACGTAGATTGCGATCGCCCCGATCAGCACCGGCCGGCGCCCGAACCGGTCCGACAGCGGGCCGTACACCAGCATCGAGAGGGCGAACGCGACCAGGAAGGCGCTGAGCGTCAGCTGCACGGTCGGAACGTCGCTGGCGAAATCGCTGACCAGGGCGGGCAGCGAAGGCAGGTACATGTCGGTCGAGATCGGCCCGAACGCCACCAGCATGGTCAGCAGCGCGGCAACTGCGACGGAATCGGGGCGGGGACGGTTCATGAGCTCGACCGACGGGAAACGGGCCACCCGCTTACGCCGCGACACGGGCGCGTGCAAGCGCAGCGTCGGTAGCCGGCTACCCGTAGGCGTGCAGCCGGCCGCCGTGGCGCTTCAGCCAGGCCCGCTCGCGCTCGTAGCCGGGCATCAGCCGATCGACCAGTCGCCAGAACCGCACGGAGTGGTTCATCTCCACCAGATGGGCGGCCTCGTGGGCGACCACGTAGTCGAGCACGCCAGCTGGCGCCAGGATCAGCCGCCAGGAGAACGACAGGTCGCCGCGCGCCGAACAGCTGCCCCAGCGCGACGCGGTGTCGCGCACCGTGATCCGGCCGAGCGGCCGGCCGAGGGCAGCCGCGTGGTTCCGGGCCAATGGAGCAATCGCCTTGCGCGCCTCGGCCTTCAGGTGGTCCGCCACCCGGCGGGCCAGATGCTCGGGCCGGCCGGCGACGTGCAACTCCGCGCTGCCGTCGGGATCCACCAGTTGCCATACCCCGCCACGCTGGTCCGGACGGTGGCGGATGCGATGGACCACGCCCAGGACCGGAATCTCGGCACCGTCCCTGAAATCGATGCGTTCCGGCATCCGCGCCAGCCGCACCCGCAGCCACCCGATGTGCCGGCGCGCGAAGTCGGCGCCGACCTCCTGGGCTACCCCGTCGGGCAGCACCAGTTCCGGCCCGCCCCGCGCCGGATCGACGCGCAGCAGCATCCGGCGCGCACGCGCGCTGCGCCGGGTCGGGACGCTGAACTCGGTGCCGTCGGTATCGGTGATGACGATCGGGGCAGTCGGGGCCGCGGGCATGGTCCCGTTCGGGTTGGTGGAAGCCAATCGAGTCTAGCTGATTCGCGCCGTAGCGTCGTCATCGGGCGTTGCCGCCCCCTGTGGATCTGTCGTGTGCAGCCAACGGATGGGCAAATCCCTCCGAGCTTGGCATAACGGGATGGTGCCGGTCTTCTGTTCGATACGGCGCCAGGCGGAGCTGCTTGATGATCCTGCGGGAATTTAACGGCCTCGATTCACAAGCGATCGTCGCCATTGGCGACGCCTTGCGGCGGATCAATCTGTTCCGCTACCGGGCTAAAATCCCGATCAAGCTGAGCCTCGACCAGTACTATCGGATGTCGATCTCCGATGAGGAGCGGGCCTTCGTCAAGCTGGTCCTGACGTTCTTCTGGAGCAGCGCCCTACCGCAGATCTATCAGCGCACCTTCCGGCGCGAACCGATGCTGATCCTCGACCTGTGCAAGTTCCGCGCACAGCGCCCTGAGCCTGGACATGGCTATGCCCCGTGGCACCTGGACGCCAACTTCTACGGCTTCGACATCCCGATGCTGACTGCTTGGATGCCGCTGGTCGACGTCGGCGTCGACGCGCCCGGCCTGGACTTCCGTTTGCCCAGTGGACCCGTGGACGATGCGCGCATCCGCGCGTTCTGGGAGGACTTGCCAGTCAACGCCCGCGGCGGCCGTACCATTGATGACCAGCAGGTCGCCGATCTGGTCGGCACCGACCACCGTGAGCTCGCGCCGATCCTCAAGACCGGAAACTGCGTGATCTTCGACCAGCACGTCCTGCACCGGACCCAGATTCTGCCGGGTGCCACCAAGGCCCGCGAAGCGATCGAGTTCCGTATCGTAGCGCGTGACCAGGCGCCGACGCACGTCATGGAGGGTCGGGCAGCCGACCTGCTGGGCTCCTACCCGCAATCGCAAACCGGACAGATCACCATCACCGCACTCGGCAAGCTGTTCCCGCAATTGTCGAACCAACCGTCCTGACGGCGCTGCGGCGAACCCTACCGTGCGGCAGGCACTCGCCGCAGGATCAGCGCCTGGGACAGGAAGCACATCAGGCCCGACGCCGCGAACACCGCCCCCATGACCAGGTGATGGTCGCCGTCGATCCGGCTGACCGCGAGCGAGGTCAGCACCCCGACGCCCATCTGCGAGAAACCCATCAGCGCCGACGCCGATCCGGCGATGTAGGGAAAGCCCTGCAGGGTGCCGGCCATGGCGCTGGGGATGCCGATGCCCATGCCGAACAGGAACAGCATCATCGGCGCGATCACCGCCGCCGTGGACAGGTGTCCGGCCAATGGAAACGCCAGCAGCAGGAGCCCACTGACCAGAACGACGATCGAGCTCAACCGCACCATCCGCGGGATGCCGTAGCGCGGCGCGATCCGGGCGGCGGTCAGGCTGCCGGCCAGGAAGCCGAAGACGTTGAACAGGATCAGCAGCCCGTAGGCCTGAGGCGACCATCCAAGCTCGGTCATCAGCACGAACGGCGAGCCGGTCTGATAGGCCATCAGGCATCCGAACATGCCGCCGATCATCAGGATGTAGCCGACGTAGCGGCGGTCGCGCAGCAGGCTGCCGTAGTTGCGCAGCATCGGCACCAGGTGCAGGGCGTCCGGCACCTTGCGGCGTGTCGTCTCCGGCAGCCGAGCCACGGTGATCGCCGCCAGGGTCAGGCCGATGACCGCCAGCAGCACGAAGTTCGATCGCCAACCGAAGAACGCGTGCAGCTGGCCGCCGATCGACGGGGTGACTGCCGGCGACAGCGACATCGCCAGCGCAATGTACGACATGACCTTGGCCGACTCCGCGCCTTCCGTGGTGTCGCGCACGATGGAGCGGGAGACCACCTGGCCGGCGCACGCCCCCAGTGCCTGGAAGAACCGGTAGGCGATCAGCTGCTCGACCGTCGCGGCGAAGGCGCAGGCGATGCTGGCCACGGTGAAGCAGGCGAGCCCGACCAGCAGGGCCGGCCGGCGCCCGAACCGGTCGGTCACCGGGCCCCAGACCAGCTGGCTGACGGCAAAGCCGGCGATGAACACGGTCAGCGTCAGCTGGACCTGGCCGACCGTGGTGCCGAGCGCGCCGGCCATGGTCGGCATCGATGGCAGGTACAGGCCCATGGACATCTGGTTGAGCGCGACCATGAAGGTCAGCAGCGCGATGGAGCCGGGCCGGGTAGCCTGGAATGAGGCGGGGAGCATGGAAAAGTCCGGAAAAGCTTGCCTTGGGTATAGGACGGATAATGCTGCGCTGCAACACGGGTTTCGGGCGACGACCCCGGTCGCCCTGCGTTAGGGTGGACAAAACTCGAGGGAGATCTGCGATGTCCGCACCCGCCGCCGCGCCCCGCACCGCCCCCCGTCCCGCCGGAACGCTCGACGGCGACCCCCCGATCGAAGCCGCCACCGCAGCCCAGCGCCGGGCCCGGTTCTTCAACTCCGGCAATGCGTTCAACCTCAAGCTCGCCGCGGTGCCGAGGGCGCGTTTCGAGGCCGAGCGCGACGCCGCGTTCGCCGACGGAGCGCCGAGCGGCTGCCACCCCCTGGACCAGTCGGCGGCATTCGACTGCCGCTTCGCCGCCACCACCCCGCTGGTGCTGGCGCATTACCTGCGGATCGACGCCGGCGACATCCTGGTCACCCGGTTCCGGGCCAGCGGCGAGATCCACTGCGTGCTGGCCGGCTCCGGTGAGACCACCGTGGGCGGCGAGACCATCGCCTGGGGTCCGGGCGACGTCATGGTCCTGCCCGGCGGCCACGTGGTTGAACACCGCGCGGCGTCCGGCGCTCCCGCCGTGCTGTGGAGCGTCACCAACGAACCGGCGCTGGTGTTCGAGGGACTGAACCCGCCAATCCCGGGGAAGGCGCCGGTCGACCCGGTGCACTACACCGCCGCCGAAATCACCCGGCAGGTCGCAGTGCTGCAGGCGCTGCCGGAGCAGGCCGGCCAGGCCGGCGTTGCCCTGATCTTCTCGGCCGAGCGCACCGCCGACAGCCGCAACGCCATGCCGTCTCTGACACTGGCGCTGAACACCCTTGCACCCGGCACCCACCAGCGCGCCCACCGCCACAACGCCGCCGCCATCACCCTGTGCCTGGACGGCGATTCCTGCTTCTCGATGATCGACGGCGAACGCATCGACTGGTCGCCTCTGGCCACCATGATCACCCCGCCGGGCGAGGTGCACAGCCACCACAACGGCGGCGACCGCCTGGCGCGCTTCCTGATCGTCCAGGACGGCGGCTGGCACTATCACGCCCGCACCATGGGCTTCGCGTTCGCCGAATGACCGGGCCGCTGGAACGGACCCGGCGCACCACCGAAATCGGCTTCCCCGAGACCTTGGACCTTGGGCCGACAATCCTGCGCCGGCTGCGGGTGTCCGACGCCGACGCGGTGTTCGCCCGCTACGCGGCCGATCCGGAGGTTACCCGCTGGCTGACGTTCAAGACCCATCAGTCGGTCGAAGAGGCGGTCGCGTTCTGTGCCCTGATGGAGCAGCACTGGGACGCCGGGCGGGAGTTCACCTACGCGCTGAGCGAACCCGGTGATCCGATTCCGTTCGGCGTCGCATCAGCGCGCGTCGACAGCTTTCACGTCGCCTTCGGCTACGCCATGGCGAAGGACCGGTGGGGCCGCGGCCACGCCAGCCGTGCGCTGGCGGCGCTGGTCGATCTCGCTCTGGAGCAGCCCGGGATCTGGCGGGCCTGGGCTTTCTGCGACGCCGAGAATCCGGCATCGGCGCGGGTCATGGAGAAGGCCGGGATGACCTATGAAGGCCGGCTGAGACGCTGGCACGTCGCACCGAACGTCTCGCCCGACCCGCGCGACTGCCTGGCCTACGCCAAGGTGCGGTAGCCGACCCTACGCCTTGCGCATCCACACCGCGGTGTCGTGGAACACAGCACCACCGGACGGCGGCGGCGAGTCGGCGCTGGTCAGGGCGTTGATGCCGATGCCTTCCTCGAACGCGGCGTTCGGCCAGACCGATTCCACGATCACCGTGGTCGGCTGCACCCCGTCGAACAGCTTGGCGTGCACCACCACCGAGCCCTGCTCGTTGCCGAGGCGCACCCGCTCGCCCTCGCCGAAGCCGAGTTCGGCGGCGGTGTCGGGGTGGACCATCACGGTCGGCCGTCCCTCGCGCTTGCGGCTGGTCGGGGTCTCGGTGAACGAGGTGTTCAGGTAGTTGCGGGCCGGCGCGGTCACCATCCGGTACGGCCGCTCCGCGGTTGCCCGGTCGATGATGTCGACATGGTCCGGCAGCGCCGGGACGCCCTTGCCGAGCGGGCCGACAGCCTCCCAGTCGGCGGCGAACTCGAACTTGCCGGATTTGGTCGGGAATCCGTTCAGGAAATGCTGTTCCTCGAACGACGGGGCGACGTCCAGCCACTTGCGCTCGACCATCTCGGCGAAGCCGGGATAGCCGGAGCGGCGCAGGGTGGCATCGATCAGCTCGCCCTCGGTCATGTCCATCGCCGGGTGCGACGCACCCAGCCGGCGCAGCAGGTCGTTCTGCACCTGGTGGTTGGAGCGGGCCTCGCCCTGCGGGTCGATGACCTTGTCGTGTACCTCCAGGTGCGGATGGCCGCCGGCGGTGTAGATGTCGGCATGCTCCAGGAAGGTGGTGGCCGGCAGCACCACGTCGGCGTGGCGCGCGGTCTCGGTCAGGAACTGCTCGTGCACGCACACGAACAGGTCGTCGCGGTTGAAGCCCTTCAGCACCCGGTGGGTGTCGGGGGCCACAGCCACCGGGTTGGTGTTCTGGATCAGCATGGCCGTCACCGGCGGTCCCCGGCGCACCACGGCGTCCTCGCCGGTCAGCACCGGGCCGATCCGCGACATGTCCAGCACGCGGGTGCCGGGGCGGACCCGGTCGGTCGCCTCGATCAGGGTCTTGTCGACGGCGTAGAACCCGTCGACCTTCCACATCGCGCCGCCGCCGCGGTGCCGCCACTTGCCGCCGACCGCCGCGATCGAGGCGACGGCGTGCACCTGCATCGGCCCATTGCGCGAGCGCGCGAAGCCGTAGCCGAGCCGGATGAACGCCCGGTCGGTCCGGCCGTAGCGCTTGGCCAGCGCCTCGATCTGCGCCGCCGGCACGCCGGAGATCGCCTCGGCCCACTGCGGCGAACGGGTCGCCAGATGCGCCTCGAGCGCGGCCGGGTCCTTGGTGTATCGATCGAGGTAGTCCCGGTCGGCGAAGCCGTCGCGGAACAGCACGTGCATGATCGCGCAGGCCACCGCCCCGTCGGTGCCGGGCCGAACCATCACATGCTCGTCGGCGGCCTCGGCGGTCGGGGAGCGATAGGGGTCGACCACCACGAAATGCGCGCCGCGTTCCTTGCGGGCCCGGGTCACGTGGGTCATCACGTTGACCTGAGTGGAGACCGGGTTGCCGCCCCACATGATGATCAGGTCGGATTCCGCCATCTCCAGCGGGTTCGGCCCGCCAACGCGGCCGGACCCGGCGATCCATCCGGACTTGACCACGGTGGTGCAGATGTTGGCGTCCTGGCCGGAATAGCCCATGACGTTGCGCAGCCGGTTGATGCCGTCGCGATTCACCAGCCCCATGGTGCCGGCGAAATAGTACGGCCACACCGTCTCCGGCCCCAGCCTGGCGGCAGCTTCCGCGAACGCACCGGCGACCCGGTCCAGCGCCTCGTCCCAGCCGATTTCGCGGAACTGGTCGGAGCCCTTCGGCCCGACCCGCAGCAGCGGCTTCTTCAGCCGGTCCGGGTGGTGCACCCGCTCGGCATAGCGCGCGACCTTGGCGCAGATCACGCCCGCGGTGTAGCCGTTGGACGCGGCGCCGCGCACCCGGCCGATGGTGTTGCGGTCGATCCGCTCCACCTCCAGCGCGCAGGCGCTGGGGCAATCATGCGGACAGACGGACGGGACGATGGTCGGTTTGGCGAGGATGTCGAGCGGCATGGCCGGGAGGTTAGGCCGGTCGCCGACGGTCGGCAATGGCCGGTTGGGGTGCTGGATTGACACGCCCCGACCGCGTCGGCCTCAATGCCGCCTCCCATCAGGAGCCTCTCCATGACCGAACGCGCCGTCCGCCCCCGCCGCAGCTTCATCTTCGCGCCCGGCAACAAGCCGGAGATGTTTCCCAAGGCGCTGAAAGTCGGGGCCGACATCATGTGCGTCGACCTGGAGGACGCGATCGCCCCGCAGCACAAGGCCGAGGCCAGGGCCGCGACGCTGGGATGGTTCGCGCAGGCCGAGCTGGACGGCGCGGTCGAGGCGATGGTGCGGATCAACCCGCCGCGTACCCCCGACGGCATGCGCGACATCGACGCCATCCTGTCGTCGCCCAAGGCGCCGCCGGCGCTGATGCTGCCGAAGGTCAAGACGCCGGGCGAGATCACCGCGCTGGCCGAGCTGTTCGACGAGTTCAAGATCGCCGCCCGCCTGCACGTGATCATCGAGACCAACGAGGCGCTGGAAGCCGCCTGGGACATCGCCCGGTCGAGCGATCGGATCGACGCGCTGTTCTTCGGCGGGGTCGACATGGCCGCCGATCTGCGCTGCCGGAACAGCTGGGCCGCCCTGCAGTACGCCCGCTCGCGGGTGGTGCACGCCGCCGCCGGGGCCGGGGTCGACGTGATCGACGTGCCGTACCTCGACCTGAACGACATGGACGGCATGCGTGCCGAGGCGGAGGCGGCGGCCGAACTGGGCTTCTCCGGCAAGGGCTCGATCCACCCCAAGCAGGTGCCGGTGCTGAACGCGGTGTTCACCCCGAGCGAGGCCGAAGTGGCCTATGCGCGGAAGATCATCACGGCGTTCGAGGAGGCCGACAGCGGGCTGGTGGTGGTCGACGGAAAGCTCATGGAGAAGCCGGTGCTGCGCAGCATGTATCGGGTGCTGGCCCGGGCCGGCCGGGCGTCCGCCTGAGACTGCACGTCCATCGCATGGTGGCCTGATCCGCGCCTCAATCACGCCGCGCCGGCGAACACACCCGTGCCCGGCGCGCCGGTTATCGGCCGGCGGTCGGCCGCGCTAAGCTGTGTATACAATATTGCAGCGAGCCGATGCGCGGCGGTGCGGCGCAATGGCTGGCTGCCCGCCCGAACGCCTTTCATCACACCATAAGCGGGACCGTGATCGTCCGGTCCGGAAGTCCCGCACGACAATCCACGAACGGAGGGAAACCCATGACCATGCGTTGGACGACGGCCGCGCTTGCGGCAAGCGCCATGCTGACCGCGGCGATGACGGTCCAGGCGGCGGAGTTGCCGAAGACGAGCGTAAAGGTGCTCGGCAACTACAGCACCCTGTTGCAGACCAAGGAGGTCGAGAAGCCGTTCTGGACCCAGAAGATCAGCAAGGATTCGAACGGCCAGGTCACCGCCGACTACAACAACCAGGACATCCTGGGCATCAAGGACTTCTCGCTTTTGCGTCTGACCCAGGCCGGGGTGGCCGATGCCGGGGTCGGCGACATCTCCAAGATGGCCGGCGACGACCCGGTGTTCGAGGGCTGCGATCTCGCCGGCATCACCACCGACATCGCGACCGCCCGCAAGGCGTGCGATGTCTGGAAGCCGGTGATGGCCGAGGCGATGGAGAAGAAGTTCAACGCCCGCCTGGTGGCGCTCGGCAACAACCCGCCGATCGTGTTCTGGTGCAACAAGCCGATCACCGGCCTGGACGATCTGAAGGGCCTGAAGGTCCGGGTGTTCAACACGACCCAATCCGACTTCGTCTCGGCGGTCGGCGCCACCACGGTGACCATGGCGTTCGGCGAGGTCGTCCCGGCCCTGCAGCGCGGCGTCGTCGACTGCGCCCTGACCGGCACCCTGTCGGGCAACACCGCCGGCTGGCCGGAAGTGGCGACCCACCTGTATCCGCTGCCGGTCGGCTGGTCGATCTACTACACCGCCGTGAACAACGCCTCGTGGAAGTCCTGGGACCCGGCGGTCCAGACGTTCTTCGACAAGCAGTTCGCCGAGCTTGAGGACATGAACTGGGAAATCGGCGGCCAGGCCACCGACCAGGGCGTCAACTGCAACATCGGCAACGATCCCTGCACGCTGGGCAAGAAGGGCAAGATGACCCTGGTGGCGCTCAGCGACGCCGACAAGGCCAAGCGCGCCACGGTCGTTCAGGACGTGGTGCTGGTGAAGTGGGGCAAGCGCTGCGGCAAGGAGTGCGCCGCGAAGTGGAACGACACGGTCGGCAAGGTCGTCGGCCTGACGATCCCGCTCGACAAGCTCTGATCCGGACAGACACGGTGCCGCCGTCCCTTCGTGGGGCGGCGGCACTGCTGTATTCTGGTCCCTAGCCTCACTCATTTCCCGGCAACGCCATGGACCGTACACTCGACCTTGCCCACCGGTTGGCCCGCTTCGGCGCGTGGAGCGGCGGCGCCCTGGTGGTGCTCGCCGCCGTCGTGATCGGCGTCGACATCGCGCTTCGCAAGCTGTTCGTTCTATCGATCGGCGGGGCCAGCGAGCTGTCCGGCTACGTGCTGGCGATCGGCTCGTCCTGGGCCTTTGCACTTGCCCTGCTCGACCGCGCCCATATCCGCATCGACTCGCTCTACGTGGTGCTGCCGACCCGGATCTGTGCCGCGCTCGATATTCTGGGTCTGGTGGTGATGCTGGCCTTTGCCGGCCTTCTGACCTGGCAGGGCTGGCACGTGTTCTATCAATCGTTCCAGTTCGGCTCGCGCGCCCTGACCCCGATCGCCACGCCGCTGCTGTATCCGCAGTTCCTGTGGCTGGTCGGGCTGGTCTATTTCGTGGTGGTGATCGTGCTGCTGCTGGCCCGCGCCAGCCACGCCTTCGTAACCGGCGACATCGCGACGGTGCAGCGCATCGCCGGATCGCGCACCGGCAAGGAGGACCTGGAGGAAGAGCTGGAGAGCCTGCGCCGCCGCGCCGACGGAACCGAGGCCCGCCCATGATCTGGATCACCATCGCCCTGCTGATTGGCCTGCTGGCGCTCAGCATCCCGATCGCCGCCGCGCTCGCCGCGCTTGGCCTGACCCTCGACTACTTCTACTCGTTCCTGCCGCTGCGCCTTGCCCTCGGCGAGATGAGCTGGGGGGTATCGACCGACTTCATCCTGTTCGCGATCCCGCTGTTCGTGCTGCTCGGCGAGTTGCTGCTGCGCTCCGGCATCGCCGAGCGCATGTACGGCGCCATGAGCCAGTGGCTGTCGTGGCTGCCCGGCGGGCTGATGCTTTCCAACATCGGCCCCTGCACCCTGTTCGCCGCGGTCTCCGGGTCCAGCGTCGCCACCGCGGCGACCATCGGGACGGTGGCCGTCGGCGAGATCGAGCGGCACGGCTACAACGAGCGGCTGTTCCTCGGCACCATCGCAGCCGGCGGCACGCTGGGCATCCTGATCCCGCCGTCCATCGTGATGATCGTCTACGGCGCGCTGACCGAAACCTCGATCCCGCAGCTGTACCTCGCCGGCATCATTCCCGGCTTGGTGCTCGCCGGGTTCTTCATGATCACCGTCATCATCGCCTGTGTCTGGCGGCCGGCCTGGGGTGGCGACAAGATCGCGATCAGCTGGGGCCAGCGCTGGAGCACCCTGCCCGATCTCGGGCCGCCGCTGATCATCTTCGTGGTGGTGATCGGCTCGATCTACAGCGGGCTGGCCACCCCGACCGAGTCGGCGGCCTTGGGCGTGCTCATGGCGCTGGTGCTGGCCGGCTGGAAGGGACGCCTGACCGCGACGATGCTGCGCGAGGCCCTGGAAGGCACCATGCGAACCACCGCGATGATCATGCTGATCCTGATCGCCGCGACCTTCCTCAGCTTTGTGGTGACGTCGGTCGGGATCGGCCGCCAGGTGACCGAGCTGATCACCGACAGTGGTCTGACCCCGATGCAGACGATGTGGATGATCGTCGGCCTCTACCTCGTGCTCGGCATGTTCATGGAATCCCTGTCGATGATGATCGCAACGGTGCCGATCATCACGCCGGTGGTAATCTCCATGGGCTTCGATCCGATCTGGTTCGGCGTCCTGATGATGCTGCTGCTGGAGACCGCGCTGATCACCCCGCCGGTTGGCCTCAACCTGTTCATCGTGCAGGGCGTTCGGACGAAGGGACAGATCCGCGACGTGATGATCGGCTCATTTCCGTTCGTGGTGGCGATGCTGGCGATGATCGTGGTCCTGGTTCTGTACCCGGACCTCGCGATGTGGCTGCCCAACAACGTCGGCCGGTAAGCCCGGCTATTGCGGATGGTACCGGCGGGCGCGGTCGGTGAACGCCCGGTAGCCGAGGCGATCCTCGAACGCCTCCACCGGCTCCATCAGGTCGTCGAGTCCGGCGGCCGGATCGGCGCGGAACCGGCCCAGCGCCGCCGTCAGGCCGCGGGTCGCCGCGAACAGCGAGAATCCGTAGTACAGGACCAGACTGGCGGCGGTCTCGCGGCCCGCGAAACGCGGATGCCCGGGACCGTCGATCACCACGTAGCGCGCCGGCACGTCGCTGCGGAACCCGGCGATCATTTCCGGTGTCGCGCCGGTCGGGAAAACCATGTCGGCGCCGGCGGCCGCGAAGGCCCGGACCCGGCGCTGCGCTTCCTGCGGATCCCTCGTCGCCCAGACCGCGTCGGTGCGGGCGATGATCTGGAAGTTCGGGTCCCGGCGTGCCTCCAGCGCCGCCTTCAGCCGGGCGATCATCGCCTCCAGTGGGATCAGGCTCTGCGGCAGGTCGGTGTGCTTGCCGCCGGCATGGTCCTCGATGTGGATCGCCGCAACGCCGGCGTCCTCGAACGCCTGGACGGTGCGCCAGATATTGCCCGGCTCGTGGAACCCGCCCTCGGCGTCGGCCACCACCGGCACCGCGACCGTGTCGGCGACCCGCCGGGCGCGGTGCGTCAGGTCGTCCAGGCCGAGGGCGCCGACATCGGGCAGGCCCAGATCGGCCGCCGCCGTCGCGTAGCTGCCGACATAGCCGACCTCGAACCCGGCCTCGGCCACCAGCATGGCGCTCAGCGCGTCGTGGCAGCCCGGCACCACGATCGTCCGGCCCGCTTCCAGCAGGGTCTTCAGCGCCAGCCGGCGCGCGGCGGGTGTGGTCACAGGCATCGGTGTTCTCCGGGAGACGACGGGATGAAGGGTCGACAGAACGCCGGACAAGGTAGCCAATATAATCCCGCCTCAGAAGCCCGCCGGGGCATTCCCCCGCCCGGCGCTCCTGCTACAGTTCCTACCGACGTACTCAAACTGGCTGCCTCCGGAGCCCCGCGATGTCCCGTCCGATCGTCCTGTTCGAGAACATGCGCGCGATTCCCTATGTGCCGTTCTACCTCGCCGCCGCCCGCAAGGACTGGGAGCGTGCCGGCGCCGAGGTGCGGATCGAGACATCGCCGGCCACCAGCCAGACCGCGGCGGCCCTGCTCGACGGCCGGGCCGACGTGTCCTGGGGCGGGCCGATGCGGGTCATGCTGCACCACAACGCCGACCCGGACTGCCCCTTGGTCTGTTTCGGACAGGTGGTCTCGGGCGAGCCGTTCGTGCTGGTCGGGCGCAAGCCGATCGCGTCGTTCCGGCTGGCCGACCTGCTGGACGTGCGGATCGGCATCGCCGTCGACGTGCCGACCCCGTGGATGACCTTCCAGGACGACCTGCGCCGCGCCGGGATCGCGCCGTCGTCGCTCGACCGGGCGCCGGACGTGCCGATGGCCGAGAACGCCGAGCGGCTGCGCAACGGCGAGGTCGACGTGATCCAGGTGTTCGAGCCCTATGTCGACCAAGCGGTCGCGGGCGGCTGGGGCCATGTCTGGCACCGCTTCGCCGGGCGTGGCGACATGAGCTACACCAGCTTCTACACCACCCGCCGGTTCGCCGAGGAAGAGCGCGCAACCTGCCGGGCGCTGGTCCGTGGCATCGCCGCCGCCCAGGAGGCGCTGTTCGCCGAGACCGCCGACGAGATCGCGGGGCAGGTCGCCGGGTACTTCCCCGACATCGAGCGTCCGGCCCTGGCCCGGATGATCGAGGGCTATCGGTCGTCCGGCGTATGGGCGCGCTCACCCGAGCTGCCGGTCGACACCTTCGTGCGCCTGAAGGCGTCGCTGCTGTCCGGCGGGCTGATCGACTACGACGCGCCCTATCACCAAGTGGTCGACGACGCGATCACCGCCGAGGCGCTGGCGGGCTGAGGAGGCGACGAAGACCATGGACGGCATTCCCACCATCGACATCGCCCGGTTCCTGAACGGTGATGCCGGCGACAAGCGCGCGGTCGCCGATCAGGTCGCCGCCGCCTGCCGGGACATCGGCTTCCTGGTGATTGCCGGCCACGGCATCACCCGGGAGACGCTGGAGCGCACGTTCGAGCGCTCGTTCGCGTTCTACGACCTGGACGCCGGCACCAAGACCCGCTGGCATCCGACCGGAGCTGCGCGCCAGCGCGGCTACCACGGGGTGGCGACCCGCAGTCTTGCCTCCACCCTCGGCAACAAGACGCCTTCGGATCTCCGGGAATCGGTGTTCCTGGGGCCGGTCGACGACCACAGCGCGCATTTCGCAAACCTGCCGGAGGCAGCGACCGCCTATGCTCCGAACCTGATCCCCGACCAGCCCGACGGCGTGGCCGAGGCGTTCACCGGGATCTACCGGGCCTATGAGCGGCTGTCGCTCGACCTGCTGCGGATCTTCGCGGTGGCGCTCGACCTGCCGGAGAACCACTTCACCCCGCTGATGGGCCGCCACTTCTCGATCCTCGGCATCCACCACTACCCGGCGCTGGCCATCTCGCCCGAGCCCGGCCAGCTGCGCGCCGGCGCCCACACCGATTTCGGGGCGATGACCATCCTGGCGATGACCGAGGGCCGCGGCGGGCTGGAGGCCCAGACCCCCGACGGCCGCTGGCTGCCGGTCCTGCCGCAGCCGGGCGAACTGGTGGTCAACCTGGGCGATATGATGCAGCGCTGGACCAACGACCGCTGGGTTTCGACCCTGCACCGCGTCGTGGTGCCGGCCATCGGCGACACCGGCAGCCGGCGGCTGTCGATCGGCTACTTCGTGCACCCGGATTTCGACGCCGACATCCGCTGCATCCCGACGTGCCTCGGCCCCGGCGAGACGCCGAAGCACCCGCCGATCACCGCCGGCCAGCACATCCGCGCCAAGATCGACCGCAGCCACAAGGCGGCGTGAGAACCCGGCGGTCTACGCCTCAGCCGCCGGCAGCCACTTCGACAACGCCCGGCCGATCGGCACCATGCGGCAGATCACGTGGTCGGTGAACTCGACCAGCGCGGCGCGCGCCGCCTCGGGGGGCGGGCCGGCGTCGGCCCGCAAATGGGCGAGCCGTGCGCCTTCCTCGCGTGAAATCTTCCGCGCCCGCTCGATGGCATCGCCGAGCCGGCCGTCTTCGGCCAGCGGCGACCACCCGGCGTGCATCAGCGCCAGCAGCCCGGGCCAGTGCGCCAGGTGGCGGTACATGGTCGCCAGGATTGGTTCGTCCGGCCGGGCGCCGAGCAGGTTGATCGCCCGCACCAGCTTCCAGGTCTCTGCCGACACATCGCCTTCCGACAGCAGCCGCGGCAGCGGGGTTGGCGCCGACGACGGCTTGACCGGCGCGTTCGGCGCCACCCCGGCAGGCGAGACCAGCAGCGCGGTCAGCGCCACCAGGTTCGGGCCGTTGCCGCGGTTGTAGCCGTCGGCAACCGCGTGAACCTTCGGCAGGTCGGCATCCGCCACCCCGACCGAGGCCAGCGCGCCGGGCGGCAGCGGGCACGGCAGCGGCTCCTCCAGCCGGTCGTACAGCCGCTGCGCCGCCGCCTGGGCCTGTCGGCTGGCATAGATCGGCCGGGCCGCCGTCCAGGCCCATTCAAGCCCGCCGTCGACGGTCGCCAGATGCCTCCAGATCAGGTTGACCACCGGACTGCCGAGAGTCTCGCGGATGTCGGTGAAGATCCGGGCGGTTTCGCCGGTGGCATCGGCCTCGACGACGGCGGGAACGGGGTCGGACATGGCGAGTGGCTCCTGAAGTTGCAACCGCAACACTAACCGGACGCCGGCGCCGAACCATCGCCGCCGGCCGACGACACCAATTCCGATCGCGCGCGGCCCGGCGCGATTCCGGCGGTCGGTTGCTCTTCCATCCGATCCGGCACCGACCTAATCTCCCGGCCGTATGATGACATGGGAGGATGGCATGGCGGAGCAACTCCGCATCGGGTTCGTCGGCGTCGGGATGATGGGTCACGGCATGGCCAAGAACCTGATCGAAAAAGGCTTCGCCGTTTCGGTCCTGGGGAACCGCAACCGCGGCCCGGTGGAGGACCTGAAAGCCCGCGGTGCCGCCGAGGAGGCGACGCCGAAGGCGCTGGCCGAGACCACCGACGCGGTGATCCTGTGCCTGCCGAATTCGCAGATCGTGGAGAACGTCGTGCTCGGCCCCGACGGCATCCTGGGGGCGGCGCGTCCCGGCTTCGTGCTGGTCGATTC
Organism: Thalassobaculum sp.; assembly: GCF_040219215.1. GTDB lineage: Bacteria > Pseudomonadota > Alphaproteobacteria > Thalassobaculales > Thalassobaculaceae > Thalassobaculum_A. Next base: position 90,318 of record NZ_JAVJSX010000034.1, on the reverse strand, counting down.
CAGCACCGCCGAACCGACCTCGACCAAGAAGGTCGGCGCGGCACTGGCCGCCAAGGGTGCCGACATGCTGGACGCCCCGGTGACCATGACCCCGAAGGAGGCCGAGGCCGGCACCCTGAACGTGCTGGTCGGCGGCGAGGCGGCGGTGCTGGAACGGCTGCGGCCGGCGTTCGACGCCTACGCCCGCAACGTGTTCCACATCGGTGCGCTCGGCTCGGCGCACTCGTTGAAACTGATCAACAATTTCATGAGCATGGCGATGTCGGCGCTGGTTGCCGAGGCTGCCACCACCGCGCGGGCATCCGGGGTCGACCTCGGCAAGCTGCGCGAGGTCGTGTCCGCCGGGGCGGTGAACTCCGGCATGTTCCAGAAGATCATGGCCTACGCGGTCGACGGCGACCCGTCCGGCCTGCAGTTCGCCATGGTCAACGCCCGCAAGGACGTCGGCTACTACGCCAATCTGGCCGCGGCGGCCGGGCTGCCGAGCCCGTTCGGATCGACGGCACTGCAGGTCTATACCCTGGCCTGCTCGGCCGGCCACGGCGACAAGCATGTGCCGTTGCTGGTCGATGTCATGGCAGAGCTTGGCGGTCTTGAGCGGGGGTCGAAGTGAGCGAGCGGGTAGACGCCGTCGTCATCGGGGCCGGGGTCGTCGGCCTCGCCTGCGCGCGGGCGCTGGCGCTGCAGGGCCGCGAAGTCCTGGTGCTGGAGGCCGCCGAGGCGATCGGCACCGAGACCAGCTCCAGGCATTCCGAGGTCATCCACGCCGGGATCTACTACACGGTCGGATCGCTGAAGGCGCGGTTCTGTGTCGAGGGCAAGAACAAGTTGTACCGCTACCTCGACGATCACGGCGTGCCGTACAACCGGCTCGGCAAGCTGATCGTCGCGACGTCGGAGGACCAGATTCCGGCACTGCAGCAGATCCAGGACCGGGGTGCCAAGGCCGGGGTCGACGACCTGACCTTCCTGTCGCACAACGAGGTGACGGCGCTCGAGCCCGAACTGCGCTGCGTCACCGCCCTGCTGTCACCGTCGACCGGGGTGCTCGACAGCCACTCCTACATGCTGGCCCTGCAGGGCGACGCCGAAGAGCGCGGGGCGATGATCGCCTTTCACGCGCCGGTCGCCGGCGGGCGGATCGAGGAGGACGGCATCGAACTGGTGGTCGGCGGTGCCGAGCCGATGACCCTGAAGGCCACGACCGTGGTCAACTCCGCCGGGCTGCACGCCCAGCCGATGGCGGCGGCGCTGCAGAACTTCCCGGCCGACAAGGTACCGCCGCAGTACTTCTGCAAGGGCAACTACTACACCCTGTCCGGGGTGCGCGCGCCGTTCCGCCACCTGATCTATCCGGCGCCGGAACAGGCGGGGCTCGGCATCCACCTGACCCTCGATCTGGGCGGTCAGGCACGGTTCGGCCCGGACGTGGAGTGGGTGGAGAAAATCGACTACGCGGTCGATCCGCGTCGTGCCGACAGCTTCTACGCCGCCGTGCGCAAGTACTGGCCGGGCCTGCCCGACGACTCGCTGCAGCCGGGGTATTCCGGGATGCGCCCGAAGATCCAGGCCCCCGGCCAGCCGGCCCTCGACTTCATGGTGCAGGGACCGCGCGACCACGGCGTGCCGGGGCTGGTGAACCTGTACGGAATCGAATCGCCGGGCGTGACCTCGTCACTGGCGATCGCCGACCATGTCGGCGAAATGCTGGGATAGCCGGCAAATGAAATTCTGATGGGTTGGTGATAAGAAGGTTCATATCGGTAAGAGTGACCGCCCGACATTGAACGCCGACCAGCGAGGGCAGATGCGCCGGTTCTTCCAGCTAACGCAGCTGTCGCTCGCGGTCCTGCTGATGTCGTGCCTCGCCTCGGTTGCAGCGGCACAGATCGTTCCCCGGACGGCCGGCGCAGCCGAAGTGGCTGCCGCGCTGCCCGACCCGCTCACCCCCGAAGCCGTTCGCGAGATGGTCTCGCAACTGTCGGACGAGCAGGTCCGGGCAATGCTGCTGGAACGGCTCGATGCGGTGGCGAAAACCACCGAAGCCGGGACGGGCCCCGGTTTCCTGCAATGGGCGAGGACCGCCGTTCAGGGCGTGCTCGGCAATATCGCCGAGGCCTTCCGGCAGCTGCCGAACCTGGGCCGGAACGCGTCGATCCTCTGGACCGAGTTCGTCGGACCGCGCGGTCCCTCGGGCCTCGCCCTGCTCTCCGGCTGGCTCGCGGCCACCATCGCCGCCGGCCTGGCCGTCGAGGCGGTCGTCCGGCGAGCGGTTCGCCGATGGCGCCGCCACGATCCGCCGTCCACCGGTTTCCGGGACTCGGTGACCACCCTCGGCCGCCGATTCGCGGTCGACTCGGTCGGGCTCGTCGGCTTCTACATCGGCGCCTGGATCGTGGTCGACCGCGTCATCCCAGGCGACAGCATTCATCCGTTCGTCCCCGACATCACCAGCAAGTTCATCGAGTTCCTGGTCTTCAACGTCGTGATCTACACGCGCGTCGCCGCGATGATCGCGCGCTTTGTCCTGGCGCCCCAGGACAAGTCGATCCGGCTCGTCCCGATGGAATGCGACGACGCCAAGTTCCTCTACCGAAGCATCGTCATGATCGGTGCCTTCTGGGGACTGACCGGATTCCTTCGGCCGTTCTTTCCGACCCACGGCGTTCCGGAGAGCGCGTTCCGCATCCAGTTCTGGCTGCACCTGCTGCTTTACGGCTGGATGTTCTGGACCATCTGGCGGTCGCGGTACGCCCTCACCCGCATGCTGATTACCGGGCCTGAGGACCGGAACTCGTCCGCCGAGCGGTTGATCGCGCAGATCTATCCGTATTTCGCGATGGTGCTGATCGTCCTGAACTGGTTCGTGGTCGAGTACATTCATTCCCAGGACTGGGGCGGCGACCTGCTGGACGGACGGCAGAACACCACGCTGCTCACCCTGATCTTCGCGCCCGCGCTCGACGGCGCGATCCGCGGGCTCGTCCGGCACCTGGTGCCGCCCATGACCGGCGAAGGCGCCCTCGCCGAACACGCCCACGAACAGACAAAGCGCAGCTACATCCGGATCGGCCGGGTGATCGTGTTCGGCCTGGTGATCCTGTTCGTCACCCGGCAATGGGGCTTCAGCTTCACCAACATCGCCGAGGCCGGCGTCGGCGCTCGGGCTGCGCTGAAGCTCGTCGAAGTCCTGCTGATCCTGGCGGTCGGCTACCTGCTGTGGGAGACGACCACGCTGTGGGCCAACCGCCGGCTGGCGGCGGAGCAGACCGCCCTCGGTTTCGACCCCAACGAGGATGAACCGGGCGGCGGCGAAGGCGGCGGGGCCGGCGGCTCCCGGCTTGCCACGATCCTGCCGCTGGTCCTGCTCACCCTGCAGTCGGCGATCATCGCGATCACCCTGCTGATTGCTCTCGGCAACATCGGCATCGACATCACGCCGTTGCTGGCCGGTGCCGGCATCGTCGGCCTCGCCGTCGGATTCGGCGCGCAGAAGCTGGTCGCCGACATCGTCAGCGGCGTGTTCTTCCTGATCGACGACGCCTTCCGCACGGGGGAATACGTCGAGGTCGAGGGCACTTTCGGCACAGTGGAGAAGATCTCCATACGATCGATGCAGCTGCGCCATCACAAGGGGCCGGTCCACACGATCCCCTATGGCGAGATTCCGAAGATCACCAACTACAGCCGCGACTGGGTGATCATGAAGCTGCGGTTCACCGTGCCCTTCGACACCGACCCGAACGTCGTGAAGAAGATCTTCAAGCAGATCGGCGAGGACATGTCCCGGGTGCCGGAGTTCGCCCAGGACATCCTGCAGCCGTTCAAGAGCCAGGGCGTCCTCGACTTCAACGATGTCGGCATGATCGTGCGCGGCAAGTTCATGGCCAAGCCCGGCAAGCAGTTCACCCTGCGCAAGGAGGTCTTCCAGCGCGTGAAGGCGGCGTTTGCCGCGAAGGGAATCGAGTTCGCCCGGCGCGAGGTGCGGGTGTCGATCCCCGGGCTCGATCAGGCCGAGAAGCTGACCGACGACGAACGCACCGCGATCGCCGCCGCCGCGACCGACGCGGCGCGTCGGAGCGATGAGGGCGCCCCCTGAACCTGTTGCCCTGGCGCGCCCGCTTGTGTTGATCCAACCGAACAATAGATGTATTCATGATGCATCTTTAAATGCCAAACGCATCCCGCCATGTCTTCCAGCGCCGACAACGACCCTCTCGTCTCCGAAGCGGAGATCGAATCGACGATCGCCCTGTTCTATGGGCGAGCCCGGGAGGATGCGCTGCTCGGCCCGATCTTCCGCAGCGCCGTTCCGGATGCGCAATGGAATGAGCACATCGCCAAGATCATCGCATTCTGGCGCAAGGTCCTGCGCCGCCAGCCCGGCTACGAAGGCAACCCGATGCAGGTCCACGTGGCCCTGGACGTGCTGCAGCAGGAGCATTTCGAGCGCTGGCTGACGCTGTTCGAAGCCGCGGCCCGGGAAACATGCCGTCCGCCCGCCGCCGACGCCTTCGTGGAGCGAGCGCGCCTGATCGGTTCCTCGCTGCAGCACGGGCTCGACTTCTTCCGGGCGCGCGCCCGGGCGGCCGGGTGAGGCCGTGCAGCTCAGCCAGTTCACCGACTACGCGCTGCGGACCCTGATCCTGGTCGCGCTGAACGGCGACCGGCGCACCACGATCGACGAGATCGCCACCCGCTACGGCATTTCCAAGGAGCATCTGCGCAAAGTCGTCCATCTGTTGTCCCGACTCGGCATTCTGCAATCAACACGCGGAAAGAACGGTGGTTTACGGCTCAATATAACGCCTGAAACCCTCCGTATCGGCGACATCGTGCGGGCGACGGAAGGCGGATTTGCCATGGCGGAATGCCTGAGGGCCGACCAGGCCGGACAGTGCCCGATCGACGGAGTGTGCCGCCTGTCCGGCATCCTGCGCGGCGCCACCACCGCGTTCCTTGCAGAACTCGATCGCCACACGCTCGCCGAGCTGGTTGCCGAACGCGACTCACTGCTGCGGCGCCTCACCGCTCGACCGGTATCCGAGACAACCCGCCAAGCCCTCAATCCACCGTGATCGCGCCAGGAAGCCAGTTCACCGCCGCCACTTCCCCGATCAGTTCCTGCACCATCAGACTCGGGGGATCGAGGGCACTGGTCGCGATGATCACCGGCTCGGCAGCCGCGTCGTCTGCAATCCGCAGGGTCGCGATCGGACGGCCGTCATAGCTGTGCTGTGCCGCCGGCCGAGTGTAGGAGAGGCCGACCCCCAGCCCGTTTCCCGCCATGCTGCGCATGGTTTCCAGCGATGCCGCCCGGTGCACCACCCGTGGCGCCAGTCCACGCTGCCGGAACAGGTCGATCATGTGCCGCACACTCAGGCCCTGATCCGCCAGCACCAGCGGCTGTCCCGCCAGTTCAGCCAGCGTAACGACGCCTCGGGCGGCCAGCGGGTGGTCGGCGGACACCACGGCATGCGGCGCGATCAACGCAATCCGGCGCCGCTCGAAGCCTTCATCCAGGCCGAGATCATAGGTCACGGCGAAATCGATGCGGCTGCAGCGCACCTCCTCGGACAGCATCTCGAACCCGCCGACACGGGTCGACACGGTGATGTCCGGCCGACGGGCCCGCAGGTGAAGCAGCATCGGGGCCAGGACCATCGGTGCCAGGTCGTCGAAGCAACCGATCACCACCGGCCGGCCGGCTCCGGGATGGACCGCGTCGGGATCGACCAGCCGCTCGACCCCCGCGAGCAGTTCGGCCGCTTCCTCCAGGAAGCCGCGGCCGTACGCGGTCGGGACGAAGCTGCTGCCCTTGCGCCGCACGAACAGCGGCCGGCCGAGCTGGCCCTCAAGCTGCGCGACCGCTACCGACAGCGCCGGTTGCGAAATCCGCAGCGCCTCGGCTGCCGCCACCACGCCGCCGTGCCGACCGCGTACTCCAGCTGGCGCAGCTGGTAACCGATAGCATTTCTATATGCCCGAAATTCAGATTGATTATTTGAAACTATGCTAGGCGGCGCGCACGGTTCCCTGCAACGCGATTGCAACGGGAGGCGGGCGATGACGACAGCCGGACTGATCGGCGCGGATCAGGTCGAGGCGTTCCAGCGCGATGGCGTGGTTCTGGTGAAGGGCTTGTTCGCCGACTGGGTCGACACCATCCGCGCCGGCATCGCGCGCAACATGGCCGAACCCGGCCCCTACGCGGCGGAGAACCTGAAACAGGGCGAGGCCGGCCGGTTCTTCGACGACTACTGCAACTGGACCCGGATCCCGGAGTTCGAAGCGGTGGTCCGGAACTCACCCGCCGCCGGGGCCGCCGCGATCCTGACCCGCTCTCGGTCCGTGCAGGTGTTCCACGACCATGCCCTGGTCAAGGAACCGGGCACCTCCAAGCCGACGCCCTGGCACCAGGACAGCCCGTACTATTTCGTGGAGGGCGAGCAGACCGTCAGCTTCTGGTCTCCGGTCGATCCGGTCACCGACGCGTCGCTGCGCTGCGTCGCCGGCTCGCACCGCTGGGACAGGCCGGTCCTGCCGACCCGGTGGCTGTCGCAGGAAAACTTCTACCCGGACGCCGAGGCCTACATGCCGGTGCCCGACCCGGATGCCGAGCCTGACCGATACCGCGTGCTGGAATGGCCGATGCAGCCCGGCGATGCGGTCGCCTTCGACTTCCGGATCCTGCACGGCGCCCGTGGCAACAACACGACCGCCCGGCGCCGGGCCTTCTCGCTGCGGCTGCTGGGCGACGACGCGCGCTACGTGAACCGGCCCGGCCCGACTTCGCCGCCGTTTCCCGGGCACGGCATGATCACGGGGCAGAAGCTGCGCGAGGACTGGTTCCCGACGGTTTACCCAGCCTGACCGGCCGGCGGGGCTTGCCGCGATCCCGGTAGCGCGCTTTGATCGCCGCCGGGAGGAAGCCATGCTCGAACGGGCCGACGGCTACGAGGCAGTGCGCGATCGGTTCCGCTGGCGGATTCCGCAGCGCTACAACATCGGCGTCGATGTCTGCGACCGGCACGCCGACGCGGGTGCCGGCACCGCGCTGATCCACATCGCTGCCGACGGATCGGTGGCGGAGCACTCCTTCACCGACCTGAAGCGCCAGTCGAACCGGCTGGCCAACGTGCTGACCGCGGCGGGGCTGCAGCGCGGCGACCGGGTCGGCATCCTGATGCCGCAGCGCCCGGAAACCGCGATCGCCCACATCGCCGCCCACAAGGCCGGCATGGTGTCGGTGCCGCTGTTCACCCTGTTCGGCGAGGACGCGCTGGCCTACCGGCTCGGCGACTGTGCCGCGGCCGCCCTGGTGACCGACCGTGAAAGCCTGCCGAAGATCGAGGCGATCCGCGCCCGGTTGCCAAGCCTCAAGGTGATCCTGGTCGCCGACACCGGCAAGGACGGCACCGGCTGGCAGGCGCTGGATACGGCACTCGCCGCCGCGTCCGACGCCTTCACCCCGGTCGATACCGCCGCCGACGACCCGGCGGTCATCATCTACACCTCGGGCACCACCGGCCAGCCGAAGGGCGCGCTGCATGCCCACCGGGTCCTGCTCGGCCACCTGCCGGGCGTGGAGTTTCCGCAGGAGTTCTTCCCGGCCGCCGGCGACCGGTTCTGGACTCCGGCGGACTGGGCCTGGATCGGCGGGCTGCTGGACGTGCTGCTGCCGTCGCTGCACCACGGCATACCGGTGGTGGCGCACCGCTTCGCCAAGTTCGATCCGGAAGCGGCGTTCGACCTGATCGCTCGGCACCGGGTGCGCAATTCCTTCCTGCCGCCAACCGCGCTGAAGCTGATGCGCCAGGTGCCCGATCCGCTGGCCCGGCACGCGCTCGCCATGCGCTCGATCGGCTCGGGCGGCGAGACGCTGGGAACCGAGTTGCTGGAATGGGGGCGCTCGGTGTTCGGGCTGACCATCAACGAATTCTACGGCCAGACCGAGTGCAATCTGGTGGTCGGCAACTGCGCGTCGATCCTGCCGGTCCGACCGGGCTCCATGGGCAAGCCGGTGCCAGGGCACGAGGTCGCCATCGTCGACCCCGCCGGGATCCCCCTGCCGGCCGGCGAGACCGGGGCGATCGCCGTGAAGCGGGGCGACCCGGTGATGTTCCTTGGCTACTGGAACAACCCTCAGGCGACCGACGCCAAGTTCACCGGCTCCGACCGGCAATGGATGCTGACCGGCGATCTCGGCCGCCAGGATGAGGACGGCTACCTGCACTATGTCGGGCGCGACGACGACGTCATTACCTCGGCCGGATACCGGATCGGTCCGGGCGAGATCGAGGACTGCCTGACCGCGCATCCCAGCGTCGCCCTGGCCGCGGTGATCGGCGTGCCCGATCCGCTGCGCACCGAATCGATCAAGGCCTGCGTGGTGCTGGCCGACGGCGCCGTGCCGAGCGACGCGCTGAAAGCCGAGATCCAGGACCACGTGAAGCGCCGCCTGGCAGCCCACGAGTATCCGCGCATCGTCGAGTTCGTCGACTGCTTGCCGATGACCACCACCGGCAAGATCATGCGGCGCGTGCTGCGCGACCGCCACGCCGCCGAAACCCAGGGAGACACCCCGTGAGCACGACAATCGACTACTACTTCTCGACCTCGAGTCCCTGGACCTATCTCGGTTCCGGGCGGTTCATCGAGATGGCCAGGAAGGTCGGCGCGACGGTCAACGTCTACCCGGTCAACTTCCACACCATCTTCGCGCAGTCCGGCGGACTGCCGCTGCCCAAGCGCTCGCCGCAGCGCCAAGCCTACCGGATGATGGAGCTGAAGCGCTGGCGCGACTATCTGGGAATCCCGATCGTCGTGGAGCCGGCGAATTTCCCGTCCAAGGCGCCGTTGGCGCCCCAGGCCATCATCGCCGCGCGCGAGTCCGGCCAGGATGCCCTCACGCTGACCGACGCGATCCTGACCGCGCTGTGGCGCGACGACCGGGACATAGACGACCCGACAGAGATCGCCGCGATCGCCGAATCGCTGGGGATGGACGGTCATGCGCTGGTCGACGCCGCACCTGGGTTCGCCGATGACTACAACGCCGACAGTGAAGCCGCCCTGGCGGCTGGCGTGTTCGGCGCGCCGAGCTGGGTGCTGCCGGACGGGGAGGTGTTCTGGGGCCAGGACCGCCTGGAACTGCTGCGCTGGCGGCTCGGGGCGTAGGGCCCGAGCCGGCCAGCCTGCCGGCTAACGACAACCGAACGTCGCTTCGTAGCCGTTGCCCTGCCTGTCGCGGTCGATCAGGACCGCGTCCCGGCCATAGTTGTCCTCGCAGTACAGATCGGCGCGTTTGGCGACCAGATCGTAGTCGGCCTCGGTATAGTAGGCGTAGCTGACGGTCGGACTGGTCGACGCGGTCTGATCAACCTGATAGCCGGCGCAGGCCGAAACCAACGCGGCGGGCGCGACCATCGTGAGCATCCAGAGCGTGCGCAATGGCTGTCTCCTTGCGTGCTGGTCGTTCCCTCCGGCTAACAACCTGGATGCGGATATCCCGGTTCCCGACGGCCGGGAGGCGGTATCGGCGCGCGATGCGCCTCAGCCGCATTTCGTCATGTCGCCGGTGGTGCGGTAGGTGCCCCAACGGTCGAAGCGCACCAGCACATGGCCCTTGCATCCCTCGACCCGGACCCAGGCGTTGTAGCCGACGACTTCGGTGTCGCCGAGACCCGAGCCGGTGGGCATCCCGGCCCAGGCCGCCCCGAACCCGCCGCCTGACAACCGCCCCCATTCCTTGACGATGGTCACCGAGGTCGGCTTGTACTGCGGCGGCACGCGTTCCAACGCCCGCTGTTCCAGGATCCGCTCGCCGCTCGCGGTCTCGGGATAGAAGGCGTTCGGATCAGCCGTGCACGCCCCGAGAACCTGTGCCGCTCCCAGCAGAACCGCGACGATCATGCCACGCATCGAAAACCCTCCCTGAGTATGCCTCGCATCAGATGTGGGTCGCGCGATCCCCATCCGCATTCTTCGCCGGAAAGACCGGACGGTTGACGGACTTGTTCCGTCGCGTCCGATGACCGACCCTGTCGGTGCGCTCGCAGTCCGGTCCGGAGGCCATGGTCATGCCGTTCACCCCAGTCATCGCCGTCATCACCGACGAGGTATCCGAGGATATCGGTACTGCCCTGGCTTTCATGGCTGACCATGATGTCGGCCAAGTCGACATCCGCTCGGTCGACGAGCGCAACGTGATCCTGTTCGATGACGCCGAACTGGCCGAACTCTCCGCCCGGCTCGGCGACGCGGGGGTGACGGTCGGCTGCTATTGCTCGCCGCTCCTGAAATGGCCACGCTCCGGCGCCAAGATTCCCGAGGGGGCCAATTTCCACGGCTTCGATCCGGGCGTGCTGACCCCGGAACAGGCGGTGCCGCGGGCCTTCGAGGTGGCCAACCGCCTCGGTGCGGCGCAGTTGAGGATCTTCTCCTACTTCACCTATGACGGCTTCCAGCCCGAGCATCTGGACGACGATCTGGATCACCTGCTGGATCTGGCCCAGACCCATGACGTGACCCTGGTGCTGGAGAACGAGCACGTCTGCAACGTCGCCACTTTGGACGAGATGACGGCGGTGGTGGCGCGGCGCGCCCATCCCCGGCTGCGCGGCGCGCTCGACCTCGCCAACCACCGGGCCGCCCGACCGCCGGCACCGACCGCCGACACGTTGGCCGCCGCCGCAAAGCTGGCCGGAACCGTGCACATCAAGGACTTCACCGGTGACCCCCGCCGGTTCGTGGCTTTGGGCGAGGGCATGGTGGACCACGGGCCGCTGTTCGACGCGCTGCGCGAGCATGGCCCGATCGGGCCGCTGGCGTTCGCCGTCGAAACCCATCAGCCGAAGGACGGTCCCGCCGTCACCGCCCGTTCGATCGCGGCCCTGCGGGCGATGCTGACCTAGCCCGCCGCCACCGCACGCACCGCTGCGATCGCGGTCTCGATGTCGCCGTCGTCGACGTCGAGGTGGGTGACCGCGCGCAGCCGCCCGTCGATCGCGCTGATTCGTACGCCATGCTTGGCCATCAGCCGCTTGGAGAACGCCGGGGCCTCGATCCCGGTGTCGCCGACCTGGAAATACACCATGTTGGTGTCGATCTCGTTCGCCGAGACCTGCACGCCCTTCACCCCGGCGATGCCCTCGGCGAAGCGGCGGGCGCGGGCGTGGTCGTCGGCCATCCGCTCCACATGGTGCTCCAGCGCATAGACGCCGGCAGCCGCGACGATCCCGGCCTGACGCATCGCGCCGCCGAACTGGTGCTTGAAGCGCCACGCCTCCTCGATGAACTCGGCCGACCCGGCCAGCACACCGCCCACCGGGCATCCCAGGCCCTTCGACAGGTCGATCCACACGGAGTCGCAGTCGGCGGCGAACGTGTCGGCCGAGATCCCGCTGGCCACCACGCCGTTCAGCAGCCGCGCGCCGTCCATGTGGAGCTTCAGGCCGTGGCGGCGGGCCGCGGCGGCCACGCCTTTCACGGTCTCCAGCGGCCACACCGCCCCGCCGCCGAGGTTGGCGGTGTTCTCGATCGAAATCAGCTTCTGGCGCGGCGCGTGACGGTTCTTCGGACGGATCGCCGCGTCGACATCGGCACCCGTGAAGATGCCGCGCACGCCACGGACCGTGCGGGTCATCGCGCCTGCCAGTGCGGCGGGCCCGCCAGCCTCGAAATGCAGGGCGTGGCCGGTTTCGTCCAGGATGATCTCGTCGCCGCGGTCGCACCACACCCGGTAGGCGATCTCGTTGCACATGGTGCCGGACGGCAGGAACACCGCCGCTTCCTTGCCCAGCAGTTCGGCCACCATGTCCTGCAGCCGGTTGACCGTCGGATCCTCATGGGCCTGCTCGTTACCGACCTCGGCCTCGGCGATCGCCTTGCGCATCCCGGCGGTCGGCCGGGTGACGGTGTCGCTGTACAGGTCGACCTTGGGGCGGGTGACAGAGGTGGATGCGGCGGGAGCGGCCATGGACGGGTTTCCTCAATAGAGCGCGAGACGGACCGAACGGCGCGGGACCTTGGAGCACCGTGTCGAAGCGGCAAAGACCAGCCGACATGGTATTTCCATGCGGCTTCCCGGCGCGAGAAACGAGAACGGACAGGTGCTGTACACGCTTTTACACGCGGCGCGGCACCCATCCGTCCACCTTCTCGGCCCGATTGCGTTCTCCTGCTGCGCATTGCCGGTCATGATGGCGACCCCATCTGTTCCATCACGAGCCATCGAACGGGATCCGCGATGTCTAATACCGACCTGCCATCCCGCCGCAACCTGCCGTTCCGGCTGTCGGTGCCGGAGAACGACAAGCTGGCGGTGCACGTGGTGTACGCGTTGTACGCCGCGACCATCGTGCTGGCGATCCCCGGGATGTTCGGCGTGCTGCTGGCCTATCTGAAGCGCCCGGAGGTCAGTGGAACCTACCTCGAATCGCACATCCACTGGCAGATCCGCACGTTCTGGCTCTGGCTGCTGATGTGGTTCATCGGCGTCGTGACCGCGATCGTGCTGGTCGGCTGGGTGATCCTGGGGTTCGCGCAGCTCTGGCTGCTGTACCGGATCATCAAGGGCTGGCTGGTGCTGGTCGACGCCAAGCCGATCGAGAACCCGACGGCGTTCTTCTGAGCACGTATCTGAAGCCTACCCGCGTTCGCGGTGATGGGCTGCCACGCGGACCGAGCCGGAGCCGTCCGGACGGCTGGACGTGTTGGCCCGGGCGATCTCCAGCATCATCTTGCGCAGCATGGCGGCGGTGAAGCTGGCCGGGTCCGGGGTCGACAGCACGAAGGCATAGGGCCCGCCGATGACCTCACGTTCGAAGAACCGCTCCACCACTTCGATCGCGTGCCCCCGGGCGTGCACCAGCCCGTTGATCGTGATGCCCTGGGCCAGCGCCTGGTCCCGCTCGACGAACGCTTCGCGGCCGAAATTGTCGACGCCGTCGGAGATCACGTTGAGGATGCGTTTGCTGGCCGGAAACGGCGCGGCTTCGAGCAGTTGCATCCCGGCTCCCAGCGCCAGCGCGATGTCGGTCTGCGGCTTGTGCTTGAAGTCGCTGCCACGCGCTTCGTAGTCGCGCATGGTCGCGATGATGGCTTCGGAGTCCCGCAACCCGGTGATCATCGTCCAGGGCACGACCACCTGGGTGCGGTCGAAACTCGACCACGTCATGACCGCAATCCCGATGCGTCCCTGCCAGCCGCCGCGCACGGTTGCCATGAACCGCGGATCGATCAGCGCCGCGGCCAGGGCCTCTACCTGTGCGGTACGGTCAAGCAGCTCGACGGATTCCGAGCGGTCCAGGGCGACGACCATGTTCAGATCGGTCATCGATTCGTCCGCCGACGCGGACGCGACGACCATCATAGTCAACGCGGCGGCGGCGACAGCAATGCGGAGCAGTCGACAGGCCATGGCCATCGTCTCCGGTGGAGCGGCGAGCACAAACGGCCGTCTCCAAGCCGACATCATACACCAATCGTGGGCTGCCGATGACTCCAACCGCTTCGCCCTCTGGCGCACCACGCAGTTTCACCCCACTTTGATGTGGGGAACGACACACAAACGCGGGAGGCGGCAATGCCGGTCGACATCCACCGCGACACCACGGGCCAGCGGGCCGACTATACGATCGACCAGAACTGGGATGCCTACACGGCTGAAGAACACGCGGTGTGGGCGACACTTTTCCAGCGGCAGGTGCGCCTGCTGAAGGACAGGGTGGTGCCGGTTTTCCTGGACCACGTGGACGGCCTGGCGATGGCCGGCGACGGCATCCCGGACTTCCGGCGGCTGAACGACATCCTGCACAAGGCGACCGGGTGGACCGTGGTTGCGGTTCCTGGGCTGGTGCCGGACGCCACGTTCTTCGAGCACCTTGCCAACCGTCGGTTCCCGTCGACCTGCTTCATCCGCAAGCCGGAGGAGCTCGACTATCTGGAGGAGCCGGACACCTTCCACGACGTGTTCGGTCACGTCCCGCTGCTGCTCGACCCGGTGTTCGCCGACTACATGCAGGAATACGGCAAGGGCGGCTTGAAGGCCGACGGCCAGGGCGCGTTGAAGCGGCTGGCCCGGTTGTACTGGTACACCGTCGAGTTCGGGCTGACCCGGACCCCTGACGGGCTGCGGATCTATGGCGCCGGCATCGCGTCGTCGGCCGGCGAGACCGTGTTCGCCCTTGAGGACCGCTCACCGAACCGGGTGGCGTTCGACCTGGAACGGGTGATGCGCACCGACTATCGGATCGACGACTACCAGGAAACCTACTTCGTGATCCCCGGCTTCCGGTCGCTGATGAAGGCGACCGAAGCGGATTTCACCCCGATCTACGCCCGGCTGGACGAGTTGGCCGACATACCGTCCGGCGCGGTGACCGACGGCGACCACGTGCTGAACTTCGGAACCGGCAAGTACCACCGCGAGCGGCAGCGCCAGACGGCCTAGGCGTCCGTTTCCAGGCGCTTCATCCAATCCTCGAGCACCCTCAGGGTGGTGGCGCTGACGTGATGCTCGATGCCTTCCGCGTCGTGGAAGGCCACCGATTCCGGTACCCCGATCGCCAGCAGGAAGCGCAGCACCACCGCGTGGCGGGCCCTCGAATCGTTGGCCAGCTCGCGGCCGGCATCGGTCAGGAAGATCGAGCGGTAGGGCTCGCTGGTGGCGAGGCCCCGAGCCTGAAGACGCCGGACCATCGCGGTCACCGTGGCCTGACGAACCCCCATGCGCTGGGCGATGTCCACCGCCCGCGCCTCGCCGGTCGCGTCGATCAGGTCGGCGATCAACTCGACATAGTCCTCGATCAGCTCGGTCTCATGGGCCTTGCGCACCCCGGTGTGCTGTCGGGCGTGCTGGTCGGCATCGATCAGCCGTCCCGGTTCGCCCGGACGGCTGACATGCGCAAGGGCGTCGTGCTTGGGGTCCGCCGTCATCGTTCAGGGCCTTACCCCACCGCGTGGATATTGACAAGTTGGAGAACACCCTTCAGTTCTTAGCATCAACTAACTTGTGATGCCTGTGTAGGATCGATCCGCCATGAACCTGCTCTCTATCAGCCGCCGCTTCCTGCTCAGCCGAGGCCTGATCGGCGGTGGCTTGCTGGGCGGTCTGGCGGCGTCGACCTCCGCACCCGCGTCGTCGCCGGCGTTGGGTTCGATCTGCTACGCGGACGGCCGGGCCGTCGGATCGCAGGCCCATGACAACCTGCACGCCCACGGCAACATGACGACCGTCGGCACGGTCGACCACGCCGCCAACGGCTTCGACCCGCACGACATCCTCACCGATTGGGATACCGGTGTGCTCTCGAGCGACGCCCAGGGCCGGACGGTCCGCAGTTTCGAGATCGTCGCCGAGGACAAGGAAATCGAGATCGCGCCGGGAATCCGGTTTCCGGCGTGGACCTACAACGGCCGGGTGCCGGGTCCGACCCTGCGGGCCACCGAGGGTGACCTGTTGCGGATCACCTTCCGCAACAATGGCTCGATGCCGCACACCATGCACTTCCACGGCATTCACGGCGCCAGCATGGACGGCGTTCCCGGGGCCGGCGAAATCTGGCCGGGGGAGACCTTCGTCTACGAGTTCACCGCTCGCCCGTTCGGCTGCCACTTCTACCACTGCCATTCGGTGCCGCTGAAGCGCCACATCCACAAGGGGCTGTACGGCGCGTTCATCGTCGACCCGGACCCGGCGCTGCACCCGGAGGCCGCCGACGTTGCGCGCTCGCGCCTGCTGGGCACGCCGGAGAACGCCCACTGGCAGGAGTTCCTGATGGTGATGAACGGCTTCGACACCAATTTCGACGACGAGAACGAGGTGTATGCCGTCAACAGCATCGCCCACGCCTACATGCACCGTCCGATCGTGATCGAGCGTGACCGGCCGGTCCGGGTCTACCTGATCAACGTGACCGAGTTCGACCCGATCAACTCCTTTCACCTGCACGCCAACTTCTTCGACTATTACGATCACGGAACGACCCTGCAGCCGACCCTGCGCACCGTCGACACCATCATGCAGTGCCAGGCCCAACGCGGGATCCTGGAGTTCTCGTTCGCCGGTTTCGAGCCGGGCCGCTACATGTTCCACGCACACCAGACCGAGTTCGTGGAACTGGGCTGGATGAGCTTCTTCGAGGTGCGGGCATGACGCGCCGGCTGTTCTGGACCCTGGGACCGGCGGCACTGATCGTGCTGGTCGTCTGGGGCTTTCTGTGGCTCGACCCGATGGCCGCGTTCCGCGGGATGACCCCGCCGGTCGAGGAATTGACGATTGAACGCACCATCCTGGATGAGACCGGCATCCATCTTCAGGTACGCGCCGGCGGCTCGGAGGCGATGACGATCGCCCAGATCCAGGTCGACGGGGCCTATTGGCGATTCTTCCAGGACCCGGCCGGTCCGATCGACCGGCTGGCATCGGTCCGTCTCGACATCCCGTATCCATGGGTTCTGGGCGAATCCCATCATCTGGTGCTGCTGACCGGCACCGGCGCCGCCTTCGAGCACACCATCGACGTGGCGGTCCCGACCCCGACACCCGACGCCGCCCTGCTGCAGACCTACGCCCTGGTCGGCGTCTTCGTCGGCGTGGTGCCGGTGGTCCTCGGCATGCTGTTCTTCCCCGCAATGCGATCGGCCGGTCCGGCGACCACCGTGTTCGTCCTGGCGCTCACCCTCGGCCTGCTCGCCTTTCTGCTGGTCGACACCATGTCGGAGGCCCTTGAGCTAGCGTCCGAGGCCGCGGCGCCGCTGGCCGTACCCGAACTGGTCTGGCTGGTAGCCGTCGCCACCACCGGCGGACTGTTCGCCGCCGGTCGACGCAACGGCGGCGCGCTGGAACCGATGGCACTGGCCGGTGCGATCGCGCTCGGTATCGGGCTTCACAATCTCGGCGAAGGCCTCGCGATCGGCAGCGCGTTCGCCAGCGGCTCGGCCGCACTCGGGTCGTTCCTGGTGATCGGCTTCACCCTGCACAACATCACCGAGGGCATCGGGATCGTCGCACCGCTTACGGCAAGCCGCCCTCGGTTGCTGGCACTGGCCGGCCTGGCGGCGCTGGCCGGGCTGCCGGCGGTCGCAGGGCTGTGGGCAGGCGCCTTCGCGTTCGCGCCGCATTGGGGCGCGCTGGCCCTGGCGGTTGGTGCCGGGGCCATCCTGCAGGTGATCGTCGAGGTCGGGCTGCTGATCCGCCGCCGGCTCGCCGACGGCAGCGTCCAACCGATGCCGGCACTGGCCGGCGGTATGGCCGGCGTCGCCCTGATGTACCTGACCGCGCTGATCGTACCGGCGTAGCCTGTCCTGGTTTGCCAGGACTTCAGATGTTGGAGTCCGGGAACGACGCCTTCTTCTTCGCGATGAACTCGAGCAGCGCCTCGTCGACAGCCGGGTCGATGGCCGGGGCTTCGTATTCGTTCAGCATGCGCTTGACCAGGACCGACGCCCGGGTGGCGGCGTCGCGTTCGCCCTCGGCCAGCCACTGCTCGTAGGTGTTGTTGTCGGCGATCGACGACCGGTAGAACGCGGTCTCGAAGTTCGCCTGGGTGTGGGCGCAGCCGAGGAAATGGGCGCCCGGGCCGACCTCGCGGATCGCGTCCAGGGCCTGGCCGTTCTCGCTGAGGTCGACGCCCTCCAGCATGGTCTTCATCATGCCGAGCTGGTCGGCGTCCATGACAAACTTCTCGTAGGACGACGCCAGCCCGCCTTCCAGCCAGCCCGCGGCGTGCAGCACGAAGTTGACGCCGGCCAGGACCGTCGGCAGCAGGGTGTTCGCACTCTCGAACGCCGCCTGGGCGTCCGGAACCTTGGAGCCGCACAGCGACCCGCCGGAGCGGAACGGCACGCCGAGGCGGCGCGCCAGCTGGGCGCAGGCGTACAGCACCAGCGCCGGTTCCGGGGTGCCGAAGGTCGGCGCGCCCGACTGCATCGAGATCGACGATGCGAAGCTGCCGAAGATCACCGGCGCGCCCGGACGGCACATCTGGGCGAACGCCATCCCGGCCATCGACTCCGCGAGCGTCTGTGCCAGCGTGCCGGCCACCGTCACCGGCGACATGGCGCCGGCGAGGATGAACGGGGTGACGATCGTCGCCTGGTTGGCGCGCGCGTAGTTCTTCAGCGCGCCGAGCATGGTGGAATCCCACACCATGGGAGAGTTGGCATTGATCAGCGAGGTGATCACGGTGTTCTGGTCGAGGAACTCGGCTCCGAACAGGATCTTCGCCATCTCGATGGTGTCCAGCGCGCGCAGCGGGTGGGTGACCGAACCCATGAACGGCTTGTCGGAGTACCGCATGTGCGCGTAGTTCATGTCCAGGTGACGCTTGTTCACCGGCAGGTCGACCGGTTCGCACACCGTTCCGCCGGAGTGGTGCATCGCCGGCGCCTGATAGGCCAGTTTCACAAAGTTCCGGAAGTCCTCGATCGTGGCGTAGCGCCGGCCGCCGTCCAGGTCGCGCACGAAAGGCGGGCCGTAGACCGGGGCGAACACCGTCGCCTTGCCGCCGATCTCCACCGAGCGTTCCGGGTTGCGGGCGTGCTGGGTGAACGTCGCCGGTGCGGTCGCGATCAGCTTCCGGGCCAGGCCGCGCGGGATGTGAACCCGCTCGCCCTGAACATCGGCGCCGGCGTCGCGCCACATATCCAGCGCCTCGGTATCGTCGCGGAAGTCGATGCCGATCTCTTCCAGGATCGTCTCGGCGTTGGCCTCGATGATCTCCAACCCCTCCTCCGACAGCACGTCGAAGGTCGGGATCCGTCTCACGATGTAGGGAGCGTAGGCGGTCTTCGGCCGGGCGCGCGCCGCCCGCCGCGCATCGCGGCCGCTGCCGGCACCGCGACCACGCCGCTCATGTCGCTCCTCGCCGCCCCCGCCGGTTGCGGTTGCGTCCATCAAGCCGTCGATGTCCTGCGTCATGGCAGCCTCCGCACTGCGCGCCCTCTCGACCGGCAGTGTCCGCGTCCCGATCAAGAGCGTCTTGCACCGAGCCGACGCTTGCGAGTCGCGCTGTGGCTACGGCCACCCCGATCCGCCGATCACTCACGCGGTCGTGTCGGAAACGCCCGGCCTCGGATTTGACCACTGCCGGGCGCGGTGCGACACTTTGCCCGGTCGGTTCACGCAGCGCCGAGGCGTTGGCGCGCGTGCCGAATACAGGAGGATACCGCCCATGCGCCCGCGCCTTTTCGTTGTCGTCGCGGCGACGCTGCTCGCCGCGCCCGCTTTCGCCAACAGCCCCTCGGTCGGCAGGACGGATGACGCCCTGCCGCCCCAGGTGCTGGGCCTGATCGCCGCGGCTGATCCGATCCCGCTGAACTGCGCCGAGGGCACCTGCACCGCACTGGTATCGTCGTTCTGCCTGCAGGAGGATCGCCCGCCGCCATCCGCCGGACAGCGCTACCAGCCGGCCGGCGCCGGTGACGTGACCCTGGTGGTGCGGCGCATCGACGGCACCACCACCGAGTTCTCCGCCGCCGGACTGCTCGGCTATGTGAGCGAGGGCGACTTCACCCGCACCCGGATCGAGATGTCGGACCGTCGGCTGGCCTCGCTGAACGCCGCCGAGGTCGCGGTCCGGATCGCCCCGATGGTATCGCTGCTGCCGCACTCCGAACGGGAACCGTCGGCCAAGGTCGCGGCCCGCGACGCCGAGACGGCGGACGGTGCACCCAGGTTCGCCGCCGAGGCATTCTTCAAGCCCGGTACGGCGCGGACCGACGCCGCCGTCACGCTGACCCGCCTGATCAACATGCTGCCGTCCAACGAATCCCTCCCGGCGCACCCGGCAACCGCCATCCCGGCCGCCGGGAAAGCGGTCTGGCAGCGTGTCCAGGAGTCCGGCAGCCTCACGAAGCTCACCCCCAGCGGCGTCGAGCGCGCCAAGGCCGAACTGGACCGGTGCGGAGCCTATGCCGAGATGGGCTTCAAGCTCACCCTGCGCGGTTGCCTCGCCAAGAGCCACGACCGGACGATGCGCGAGATCAACGACGACTACTGGAAATCGCAGACAGGGTACTGAGCCGTCCCTGGGCGCCGTCCCGACCCGCGTGACCTCGACCGCGGTCCCGCCTACACTCCGCCCGTCTGAGACCGGAGAGTGCGTGCGATGCTGGACGGCAAGCGGATCCTGTTGATCGTCGGCGGCGGCATTGCCGCCTACAAGGCGCTCGACCTGGTGCGAAGGCTGCGCGAGCGCGGGGCGGCGGTGCGCGGTGTGCTGACCGCCGCCGGCAAGCAGTTCGTCACCCCGCTGTCGCTGTCATCGCTGACCGAGGACAAGGTCTACGAGGAACTGTTCTCGCTGACCGACGAGGCCGAGATGGGGCACATCCAGCTGTCCCGGTCGGCGGACCTGATCGTGGTGGCCCCGGCGACCGCCGACCTGATGGCCAAGATGGCCCACGGACTGTGCAATGACCTCGCCTCCACCCTGCTGCTGGCGACCGATACCGACGTCTTGATCGCCCCGGCGATGAACGTGCGGATGTGGGATCACCCGGCAACCCGCGCCAACCTCACCACTCTGACCAGCCGCGGCGTGCGCGTCGTCGGACCGAACGACGGCCCGATGGCCTGCGGTGAGTTCGGCTACGGCCGGATGGCCGAGCCGCTGGAGATCGTGGCGGCCGCAGACACCTATTTCGCCTCGGTCGACGGGCCGCTGAAGGGCCGCCGGGCGCTGGTGACCAGCGGTCCGACCCACGAGCCGATCGATCCGGTGCGCTACATCGCCAACCGCTCCTCGGGCAAGCAGGGTCACGCCATCGCGGCCGCGCTCGCCCGGCTCGGCGCCGACACCACCCTGGTGACCGGTCCGACCCGCGAGCCGGACCCGGCGGGCGTCGCCGTGGTGCGGATCGAGACCGCCCGCCAGATGCTGGACGCCTGCCTTGCCGCTCTGCCGGCCGACATCGCGGTATGCGCGGCCGCCGTCGCCGACTGGCGGGCCGCAACCGAGGCCGGACAGAAGCTGAAGAAGGAGGGCGGCGGACTGCCGACCCTCAGCCTCGCGGAGAATCCCGACATCCTCGCCACCCTGTCGCGGCGCGAGGCCGACCGGCCGGCCTTGGTCGTCGGCTTTGCCGCCGAGACCGAGAAGGTGATCGAGCACGCCACCGCCAAGCGAGCGCGCAAGGGCTGCGACTGGATTGTCGCCAACGACGTGTCGCCCGCCACCGGCACCTTCGGCGGCGACGCCAACACCGTGCATCTGATCAGCGACGGCCCGGTCGAGGACTGGCCGCGCGCCACCAAGGCGGAGGTTGGAGACCGCCTCGCCGCCCGGATTGCCGAACACTTCACCGACTGAGAGCCCGTTGATGACTGTTTCCGTCCGGATCACCCGGCTGCCCCACGGCGCCGACCTGCCACTGCCGGCCTACGAGACGCCGGGCGCCGCCGGAATGGACCTTCGAGCCGCGGTCGACGGCCCGGTCACGCTGGCCCCGGGAGAGCGCACGGCGGTCCCGACCGGGATCGCCATCGCCCTGCCCACCGGCTACGAGGCCCAAGTGCGGGCCCGTTCCGGCCTGGCGCGGCGGCACGGCATCGCCATGGTCAACGCGCCCGGCACCGTCGACAGCGACTACCGTGGCGAGTTGCAGGTCCTGTTGATCAACCTCGGCCAGGAGCCGTTCACGCTGGCGCGCGGCGACCGGATCGCCCAGATGGTGGTCGCTCCGGTTGCCCGGGCATCCCTCGCGGAAGTCGACACGCTCGACGAGACGACGCGCGGCGCCGGCGGCTTCGGCTCGACCGGAATCCAGGACGGGGTGGCGAACGCAGTCCGCAAGCCCAAGTAGAAGCGGTCGAACACCGAAACGAGACGGCCATGCGCGAGTTGTCCGAGACCGAGTTCCACCGCTATGCCCGCCACCTGATCCTGGACGAGGTCGGCGAGGAAGGGCAGGCGCGGCTGTTGGCCGCCCGGGTGCTGATCCTGGGTGCCGGTGGCCTGGGGGCCCCGGTGTCGATGTATCTGGCGGCCGCCGGCGTCGGCACGCTGGTCCTGGTCGACGACGACACGGTGGACCTCACCAACCTGCAGCGCCAGATCGTGCACGCAACCGAATCGGTGGGGCGCGCCAAGGTCGACTCGGCGGTCGAGACCCTGTCACGGGTTAACCCGGGAATCCGGCTGCGGACCCACAAGGTGCGGCTGAGCGAGGACAACGCCGCCGGGTTGCTCGCCGGATGCGATGTCGTGGTCGACGGCTCGGACAACTTCGCGACGCGGTATGCGCTGAACGACGCATGCCTCGCCGCGGGCATACCGCTGGTCGCCGGCGCACTGTCGCGGTTCGAGGGACAACTCACCACCATCGTGCCGGGGGAGGGCCGGCCGTGCTACCGATGCCTGTTTCCGGAAACGCCGGACCCGTCGCTGACCCCGCGCTGCGAAGAGGCCGGAATCCTCGGCGCTGTCGCCGGGGTGATCGGCACCCTGCAGGCAGTGGAAACCCTCAAACTCCTGCTCGACCTCGGCGAACCGCTGGCCGGCCGCCTGATGCTGTACGACGCCCTCTCGGCCTCGATGCAGGAGGTCCGCTACAAGCGACGCGCGGAGTGTCCAAGCTGCAAAGATTCCGCTGGTTCGTGATCCACTGAGCGTCGGCGCGGGCCGATACAACCAAGACCCGACAGCGCGTTCCGACGCTATGTCCTTGTACCAGGGTCGTGGTAGCAACAGATCCATCGATTCTGTGATCCGGAATGCGACCGTAACACTGGGCAAGGTATAGCAAAATGATGACCGACCCACGCCGCTATGACGCCGCGGAACGGCTGGCAATGGCGCAGATCGCTGAATGGCGGGTCATGAGGACCTTTCGCCCTGCGCATTTTGAGGCGGTGGGTTTTCCGACGAGCATCAACGACCTTGGCGAGGTCAAATATATGACCTCCGCCATGAGCGATAGTCGAGGATCGGAGCGCGTGCTTCGTGAAATGCGCGGCCTACGTGATCACGATCTGCTCCCTCTGTACTCCGCGATTGATCTGTATATTAAATATTACACTACTTTTATTGATCCAAAAAATATTCAAATACCTTATAACATTCTTATTTATTATTACTCTTTATACAAAAAACTGAAAAATTTTCCAAATCACGCCACCATACTGGATATTGGATCGGGCGTTGGGTGTCTTCCGTTCTTTATACATTCAGATAATTCTTTCCAGACATACAATCAAATTGAAGTGACTCAGTCTCTGTATATCACACAATCGACAGTAAATTCATTTGTCTTTCAAGACAATCAGTGTGAAATGTCTGCCATTGAAGTCGACATGCCTGATGCACCGTCACCGAGCGACGTTCTCAAGCAATGGGCTCTCGACGACAACATACGGCTGCAGATTAAAAAGAACTTCCGATGCACGCTTTTTCCGTGGTGGCAAATACAGATGGCCTTCGTGCGAAAGTATGACATCATCATGTGCAATGAGAATATCTGTGAAATGCCAGATGACGCATTTTTGTTCTTTATGAAGAAAATATCTGAATCGCTGAATCCAAACGGCCTTCTGTTTGTGCATGGCATTGGGCAAACATCCGGAGATCGACAGAAATTGATCGACGACCGTTTGACCACCTTGTCGTTGATTGGGTATCGCGCGATCGTCGCCGAGACGAGCTTCGAGAACAACGGTTCACTCAGCAGACCCAACCTGATCCTGGCTCATAGTCAGCACACCGACTACGACAAGCTGCCAAAGAATCTATTCGCTCGCTGTTTCGATCGAAACGACCCTTTGGTTCAGGGAATCTACGGGCTGACGGAACCGGATGGCTCGATTCAGGACCTGAGTTCGCTGCGTGCGATGCTATGCCAGCAACTCGATCAAACGTACCGACCAGAAGCCTAACCCAGCCCGTGACGCGGCAAGAGCCCCCGCTCACGCCCGAACACCAGTAGGTGAAGGGTTCGAGCTGGCGAACCGTGGCCCCCGCGGTGGCGTAGGATTGCCGCGTCGACACCGTGGAGGGTTCGCTATGCCCCATATCAGAACCGCCGCCTTCCGCGTCCTTGCGTTGCTGCTCCTGCTGGTCACGACGGTCCCGGCGCGGGCGGCAGAACCGATGACCGACGCCGAGGTCGAACGGTTGAGCGAGATCGCGCTGCTGCGTTCCGGCACCCCCCGGCTGGATGCGCTCGGCCGACTGGCGGCACGCGGCAATCCGGACGTCGCCGCCACCCTGGTCATGGCCCTGCGCTACCGGCGCGACGTGTTGAACGAGACCGCCTTCGCCTTCCAGTCGGTGACCGGCACCGACATCGCCACCTGGTACGACGCCATGGTGTGGCAGCAGGCGCATCCCGAGGTCACCGCGCATCCGAGTTACCGAACCCTCAAGCTGACCATCCTCGAGCGCCTCGATCCCGGCTTCCTGCGTTTTCTCGGCGGCGACCTCAGCCGGCCCGACAACCTCGACATCCGGCTGGAGGAGATCACCTGGGGCGGGGTGCGGGTCGACGGCATTCCGTCGCTCGACCGGCCGGCAATGATCGCCGCGGCGGACGCCGACTATCTGCTCGACGACGACCTGGTGTTCGGGGTCGCGATCGACGGGGACGTGCGGGCCTATCCGCTGCGGATCATGGGCTGGCACGAGATGCTCAACGACGTGGTCGGCGGGGTCCCGGTGGCGCTCGCCTATTGCACGCTGTGCGGAGCCGGCATCCTGTTCGAGACCCAGGTGGACACCCGGCCCGAGCCACTGATTTTCGGGTCGTCCGGCCTGCTGTATCGCTCCAACAAGCTGATGTTCGACCGGGCGACCGACAGCTTGTGGAACCAGTTCACCGGTCGCCCGGTGTCCGGTCCGTTGCGCGGCACCGGCGTCGAGTTGCGCCAACGGCCGATCGCGATCGAAAGCTGGAAGGCCTGGCGCACCCGCAACCCGCAGACCCTTGTGATGTCGCTCGAAACCGGACACACGCGGGACTACGGTTCCGGCGTGGTGTACCGGGAGTACTTCGCCAGCCCGGCGCTGATGTTTCCAGCACTGGTCGAGCCCGGCAGCCCGCACCAGCCGAAAGAGTATGTGTTCGGAATCCGGGTCGCCGGCGGTGCCAAGGCATGGCCGCTCGACGCGTTCGCCGGAGGAGCGGTGATCAACGACGCCGTCGGGCTGGAAACCGTCGTGCTGATCGGTGATTGGGAGACGCGCACCGTGCGGGCCTATCGGCGCGGTGACCGGGAGTTCGCCAAGACCGACGACCCACAGACGCTGATCGCGGACGGGGTTCCCTGGACAGTGTCGGAGGAGGCGCTCAGCGACCCCGCCGGCGCCCGGCTGTCACGCCTGCCCGGCCATGTGTCGTACTGGTTTGCCTGGGACGGGTATCTCGGCCACCGTTAGCCGAATCACAGACCTTCGGGTGGTTCCGCGAACGGCGGAAACGCCGCGATGTGCCTGGTTTCGCGCCAATGACCAAGCGCCCAGTGCACACTGGGGAACGCAATCTCGTCCCAGGGAATGTCGTCCCAGGCGAACAGGCCGACCTCCCGGCTTTCCGGTCCCGCCGCGACCTCCGGCGACAGCAGGCGGGCACGGTAGATCATCTGGACCTGGCTGATGCGCGGGATGTTGTACACACCGATCAGCGCGTCGATCTCGATGCGCGCGTATGCCTCTTCCCACGCCTCACGGCGCGCGCCTTCAATCGTGGTCTCGCGTTCCTCCATGTAGCCGGCCGGCAGCGTCCACCAGCCGACGCGCGGCTCGATCGCGCGCTTGCACAACAGGATGCGGTCCTCCCACAGCGCTACCGACCCGACCACGATCTTGGGATTCACGTAGTTGATGAAGCCGCAGCTGTCGCAGACCAGCCGCTCGCGGTCCTCGCCGGGCGGTATCCGCCGTGCGACCGGGCCGAGCGGTTTGGCAGTGGCATCGGTGGGGTCGCCGCGATCCGTCATGGCGCCACTGTGCCGTTGCTGGCCACGGGCCGCAAGCCGGGCAGCCGGGGATTCAGGGAAGAGTCAGACCAGCAGGTCGACGTAGTTGCCAAGGAATCCGAACGAGCGGCGGAAGGATGACGACTGGCGCTTGCCCTCCACCCTCTGGGTGCGCGCGTTCTCGCTGTCTTCCAGGGCTTCTTCCGACTCATCGCTGGCCGCAACGGCCCGCGCGGTGATGTTGCGGGTGGTGCCGTTGGTCGGTTCCTGGGTCGTCGGACGTGGCGCCACGACGACCGAGGTCGGTGCGGTCGGCGGAGACGGACTGATGATCGGTGGCAACATGACATCAACTCCTGACCTCGAAACATACGCTGTTAAGCCCGAAACTTCAAGGTTTCCGCCACTCGGCCTGCGTTTCGGTCAGGAATCTCCGGATTCAGCCTTCATAGATTAACCAAAATCGCCCTTTGGCCGTGAAGACCGGAGGACCGACGCGATGTCGTCACCGACCGACCCAGGTCACCCGCCAGATTGTTCCGCCGAGGTCGTCGGACACCAGCAACGCGCCGTCCGGCCCCACCGCCACTCCGGCCGGGCGTCCCCAGACTTCGGCGCTGCGAGTGCCGTCGATCCAGAACCCGGTCATGAACGCTTCATAGCCGCCGCTTGGCTCGCCGTCGCGGAACGGCACATGCACCACCGTGTATCCGCGCGGTTCCGCCGCGTTCCAGGACCCGTGCAGCGCCACGAACGCGCCGCCACGATAGTGGGCCGGAAACGCCGAGCGATCATAGAACGCCATGTCGATCGGCGCGGAATGCGCCCGGAACAACACCTCCGGCAGGCGGGTCGCAGCCACGAGGTCCGGCCGCCGGCCGGCAAACTCTGGTTGCGGCAGGCCGCCGGCATAGGCATAGGGCCAGCCGTAGAATCCGCCCTCGACCACACGGGCCAGATAGTCCGGCGCCAGTTCCTCGCCCAGTCCGTCGCGCTCGTTGACCACCGTCCACAACCGGTCGGATCCGGGCTGGAACGCCAGCCCGACCGGATTGCGCAGGCCACTGGCCACGGTGCGCCCGCCGCTGCCGTCCAGGCGGAACTCCTGGATCGTCGCCCGCGGCTCCGGCTCCTCTCCCAGATTGCCGCGGCTGCCGATCGCCACGACCATCCGCGTGCCATCCGGGTGGATAGCGACATTGCGGGTCCAGTGCCCGCTGGCGGGACCGATGGCGCCGGGCGTGGTCAACGGTTCGAACTTGGCCAGCGGTTCGCCGGTACGCGGGTTCGCCGGTGCCGACCAGACCCCGCGCGTGTCGGCAACGTACAGGCGCTCGCCGTGCAGGGCGATGCCGAACGGGCGCTCAAAGCCGGAGGCGAGAACCGAACTTGCGTCCGACCTGCCATCGCCGTCACGGTCGACGAGTCGGACCAGCTTGCCCGGCCGCGACAGCACCGCGATCACGGTCCCGGAGTCCGGAACCAGGAGCCGGCGGGGGTTTTCCAACCCGCCGGCAAACAGCGTCACCGCGAATCCGCTCGGCACCCTGGGCACGATGCCTTCCGGCCGCCGCACCGGGGTGGAGCTGTTGGCGGCGCTCGGCGTGGCGTAGGGCGGCGGCAGGTCCTCGGCGTGGATCATGAAGCGGTCGCCGGGCCGCACCGTCTCCTGGGCGACACCGGGGTTCCCCGGAAGCCATGCCATGGCGAGAACCAGTGCCAGCAGCAGTGTGGGCATCGACTAGGCCTCCGTCTGTTCACGCGCCCTTCGGGCCAGCCGGACCAGCTGCACGCGGGCTTCGTCGGCGTCGCAGACCGGGGTGTCGAAGGACAGGCGGGCGGTCCGGCCCCGCAGGCGCAAATCCACTCCCTCGGCGTCGCAACCGGTCAGGATCCAGCCGTCACCGTCGAGACCGAGCAGCACCCGGGCGTACAGGGCGACGGCGTCGGAATGATCCTCGTTCATGTGCGCGACCACGTCGGCCTCGCGCCCAGCCAGCGGCGGCGACGGCTCACCGAGGATCCGATCCGCCTCCACCCAGTGGATGCGTCCGAACCCGGCGACCAGATGGGCACGCTCAACGGTCATGCGCCAGATTGCGAAATCGCCGAACCCTGCGTAACCGGCCGCCGACGGGTGACGGCGCAGGAACCGGACCCGCCGATCCGGGTCGTCGTCCCGGGCGAACCGCCCCAGCACCGAGGCACGCGCACCGGTAAGCGGATCATCCAGGCCGGCGGTTCCGTCGACCAGCAGCGCGGCGCGCGGATCGGCGAGCAGGTTCCTGGTGTGCTCGGCAAGCGTGGAGATCAGGAGCAGGGGGGAGGCGTCGTGGTCGACCGCCATCAGCACCAGCGACGGGTACGGCCAACCCGCGGTGGATCCGTCGCCGGGCAGCGCTGTCGCGAGCGACGCACGGTCGGCCGAGCGCAGCAACCCGCGCACGATGCCGCCCGGCGTCGGGTCGCCTGAACGCTTGTCGGAAGGGGTGGGGGCTTCGTCCATCGCCTTGCAGTATAACCTCAACTACCCAAGTGACGGTTCAATGGGGCGCCGCCGGGGCACGATCAGGCTATCTTGCCTTAATCGGGCCGTAGAGGCGCCCGAATAAACCCTATTGTGAGCCAGGGACGCGTTGCGCATTCCTGCGCAAACTCGACGGAGGGGCGGAAACATGGCGAGCACGATCGCGTTGGTCGACGATGACCAGAACATCCTGACATCGGTCACCATGGCACTGGAAGCCGAGGGGTTCGAGGTGCGGACCTACAAGGACGGCGAGGAAGCCCTGCGCGGCCTTGCCCAGCGCCCCGTCGACCTCGCCGTGCTCGACATCAAGATGCCGCGCCTCGACGGCATGGAATTGCTACAGCGGCTGCGCAAGGGCAGCGCGGTGCCGGTGATCTTCCTGACCTCCAAGGACGACGAAGTGGACGAAGTCCTCGGCCTGCGCATGGGGGCGGACGATTACATCAAGAAGCCGTTCTCGCAACGCCTGCTGATCGAGCGCATCCGCGCGCTGTTGCGCCGTCAGGAACTGGCGGCCGACGAGGCAAACCCCGCATCCGAGGCCAGCATCACCCGAGGCAACCTCGTGCTGGACGGCGCCCGGCACCTGTGCACCTGGAAAGGCCGGCCGGTTGCCCTGACGGTCACCGAGTTCCTGATTCTGCGCGCCCTGGCCTCGCGGCCCGGCCACGTCAAGAACCGCGACCAGCTGATGGACGCGGCCTATGGCGACAGCGTCTATGTCGACGACCGCACCATCGACAGCCACATCAAGCGGGTGCGCAAGAAGTTCAAGGCCGCCGACGACGCCTTCAACGAGATCGAGACCCTGTACGGCATCGGCTATCGTTATCACGAACCGGCCTGATCCTTGGGGCCGGATCGACCGGCGAGGACAGGTACAGTGCGGACGACCGACACGCTGAGGGCCGACAGGAACGAGGCCGCCGTTCCGCGCGCGCCTCGTCCGCTGCGGCGCCTGAAGGCGGCCCGGCGGCGGTTCCGATCCCGGATTTCGGGCCTGACCATCCGCATCCTGGCCATCAACCTGTTCTCGGTTGCGATCCTGTTCATCGGCGTGCTGTACCTCGATCGCTACCAGAACAGCCTGATTCGCGGCGAGCTGGACGCCCTCGACCGACAGGCCGAGGTGATGGCGCGGGCGGTGGCGGAGCTCGCGGTCGACACCGACGCGTCCGTCGACCCCGGGCTGGTGCCGGAACGCGTCCGCCGCATCGTTCGGCGCTTGTCCGTCGTGCTTGCCTCGCGAGTGCGGATCTACAGCGCGGAAGGCCGGTTGACGGCGGACAGCCGGATGCTGACCGGGCCGGGCGGTACGGTCCGGATCCAGCCCCTGCCGCCTCCGGAATCCGATCCGATGCGCCGGTTCGCGAACCGACTCTACGAGAGCATCGTCAACTGGCTGCCGCGGCGCTCCGAACTGCCGGTGTGGAACGAGACGACCGGTCCCGACGCCCTGTTCGAGGATGTCCGGCTGGCGCTCGGCGGCACGGTTGTTCGCAAGGTGCGGGTCACCGAGGCCGGCGGGTTGTTTCTGTCGGTTGCGGTCCCGGTGCAGCGCTATAAGCAGGTGCTGGGCGCGCTGATGCTGTCGGTCGAGGGTGCCGATATCGACGCCGCGGTGCGCGAGGTACGGTTCGAGATCCTCGGGATGTTCGCGGTGACCCTGGGGATCACCATCCTGCTGTCGCTCTATCTGGCGGGGACCATTACCCGGCCGATCCAGCGACTGGCCGCTGCCGCCGAACAGGTCAGGGCCAGCCACAGCCGGCGCGAGACGATTCCGGATTTCGGGCGGCGCCGCGACGAGATCGGCGACCTGTCGCGGTCGCTCAAGGCGATGACCGAGGACCTGTGGGCACGCATGGATGCCATCGAGCGGTTCGCCGCCGATGTCGCACACGAGATCAAGAACCCGTTGACGTCGCTGCGCAGCGCGGTCGAGACCGCGGCGCGCCTGGACGACCCGGAGCGACGTCAGCGCCTCATGGCGATCATCATCGACGACGTGGCCCGGCTCAACCGGCTGATCACCGATATTTCGGATGCCTCGCGGGTGGACGCGGAGCTGTCGCGGGAGGACCGCGGCCCGATCGACATCGCAAAGGCGCTGTCGGGCCTCGCCGAGGTCTATGCCGCAACCGCCGAGGAACGCGGCGGCCCGCCGGTGCTCGCCGAGGTCGAGGACCGGGCCGAGTTGGTGGTGGCCGGCCAGGAAGGACGCCTGATCCAGGTGCTGCGCAACCTTATCGAGAACGCCCGCAGCTTCTCGCCGCCGAATGGAACCGTTCGCCTGCAGGCTCGCCAGGACGATGGTGCCGTCGTCATTTCTGTCGAAGATGACGGACCGGGATTGCCGGAGGGCAAGCTGGAGGCGGTGTTTGACCGGTTCTACTCGGAGCGTCCCGAAGGCGAGAAGTTCGGAACGCACTCGGGACTGGGCCTGTCCATCTCCAAGCAGATCATCGAAGCGCATGACGGGCTGATCCGGGCGGAGAACCGACGCTCCGCGTCCGGCGAGGTTATCGGCGCCCGATTCATCGTCAGGTTGCCCTCGACTCCCGCCCGGGCGTAATCGATCCTTAACGCTCGTCAGGCCAATGTGCGCCCGTACATCCGGAAAGAGAAGGCATGTCCAGCCTCGGCGCATCGGCAATCTCCATCCTCCACAGCCTCGGCGTCCTGGCGCTGATGTCGATCGGCATTTCGATGCTGCAGCCGAGCCGACTCGACATTGCCGCCGGGTGGCTGCGCTCGCTGCTGATGGGGCTGGTGTTCGGAGCGACGGTATCGATCGTCATGGTCGACCCGGTGACCCTGCCGCCGGGCGCGACGTTCGATGCGCGCGGCGCGCCGGCACTGCTTGCCGGGATCTACGGCGGTCCGATCGCGGCGATCGTCACGGCCATTATCGGATCGTTGACCCGGATCGCGATCGGCGGGGCCGGCGCAACCGGTGGAGTGTACGGGCTGGTGGCCTGCGCGGCACTCGGCATTGCGGCTGGAGCCTATCTGAAGCGCCGCGGCATGCGCCCCGGCATCGCCTGGCTGTTCGGGTATGCGCTGCTCGGGACGCTAGCCGTGATGCCGTCATTCCTGTTCTTCGCCGATCTGCAAACCGGCCTTTCCGTCCTGTCGCATGCCTGGTGGATGCTGCTGTCCTGTAATGTGGTCGGAGTGCTGGCGCTGGGCTTCCTGCTTGAGCAGGACTGGCGACGACGTCAGCTTGAGCTGGACCTGCGCGAAACCGAAGCACGCACCCGGGTGGCCGCCGATTCCAAGATCCGTTTCCTGGCGTCGATGAGCCACGAGATCCGCACCCCGATGAACGCGGTTGTCGGCTTTGTCGACCTGCTGCGCGACTCCCGGCTCGACAGCTTCCAACGGCGCTGCACCGATCAGATCCGCGACGCCGCGCGGGGTTTGCTGCGGATCATCGACGACATTCTGGACTACGCCAAGATCGATGCCGGCCGCGTTACGCTGGAGCCGCAGCCGACGGATGTGGTGGCGCTGATCAGTGGCTGCCGGGAGATGCTGCTGCCACAGATCGACCGCAAGGGTATCACCTGCTCGGTCGATTTCGGCGACCAGCCGCCCGCGGTCCTGGACGTGGATCCGGTGCGGGTGCGGCAGATCGTGCTCAATCTGCTCGGCAACGCCGTCAAATTCACCGATTCGGGAAACATCGCGGTCGTCGTGCGCTACCAGCCGGGCGCTGCGCCGAGCCGCGGCGACCTGACCATCGCGATCACCGATACCGGAATCGGAATGACGACCGAGGAACGCGGCCTCCTGTTCAATCCGTTCGTACAAGGTAATCACACCGGGCGCGGCGGGACCGGTCTCGGTCTGGTCATCTGCCACATGCTGGTGCAGGCGATGGGCGGAGAGTTGACGCTCGACAGCGCCCTCGGCCAAGGCACCACGGTGACGGTGCGGCTCCCGCTGAGGGTGGCGCGGGACGCAGCAGAACCCGCAAGCCAGTCGCGTCCGCCCGTCGATGCGCCCGAGGTCGCCGCCCTTCGGATACTGGTCGCCGAGGACGTCGCTCTGAACGCCGAGATGCTGCAGCACACACTGGAGCGGGCCGGCCACACCGTTCGCGTCGTTGCGGACGGCGAGCGGGCGGTTGAAGCGGTCGGTGAGGCGCCGTTCGATCTCATCCTGATGGACGTTCAGATGCCGGTCATGGATGGGCTTGAGGCAACCCGGGCAATTCGCGCCCTGTCCAACTCACAAGCCGCGATCCCGATCGTGGCGCTGACCGCCTATGCCTCCCAGGACGACCTCCGAGCCTGCCTGGATGCCGGCATGAACGACTACCTGACCAAGCCGCTGGACCGGTCGAAGCTGCAGGCGGCGCTCGCCCGCTGGGGCGGGGCGGTCCATCCGGGATCCGTCATGACCGCCAGCAGTTGAGCCGCTGGCAACGGGTCAGCGGCAGCGAGGAGCAGGCGTCCCGCCATTCCCTGGGATCAACTACCGCGAAGGCCGTTGACAGCCGGTCGCCACGCGCCATGCTGCCGGGCATGGAGACGGTCTGGGGCACCACCGTAGCGATCGACGGCCGAGCGGTGCTGCTGCGCGGACCGTCCGGTGCCGGCAAGTCCGACGTGGCGCTGCGCCTGATCGATGGTGGCGCGGTATTGGTGTCGGACGACCGTACCGAGCTCGTGCGCGAGGGTGATCGGCTGGTCGCTCGGGCTCCGGA
Organism: Thalassobaculum sp.; assembly: GCF_040219215.1. Classification (GTDB taxonomy): domain Bacteria; phylum Pseudomonadota; class Alphaproteobacteria; order Thalassobaculales; family Thalassobaculaceae; genus Thalassobaculum_A. The sequence continues at coordinate 57,159 of NZ_JAVJSX010000034.1, read as the reverse complement.
AGCGCTGCGCAACCGGATGGAGGTGCGCGGCGTTGGGATTGTGACGATCCCCGCCGTCGTCCGGGCGCCATTGGTCCTCGCCGTGGATCTGGTGCCGCCCGAACAGGTCCCGCGACTGCCCGACCCCGGCCGCTGGACCCACGCCGGCGTGTCGCTGCCGTTGATCATGCTGGCCGCCTTCGAGGCGTCGACGCCCGCCAAGGTGCGGCTTGCGGTGCGGATGGTCACCGGCGAATAATCCCGCGCTCGATTCGGGCCCTGCCGTGCACATGAGATGACAACGATGACCGATCGACCATGCAACGATCCTCTGGATACCGGAGACCGGCGGGACAGCCGCGTTCTGGTGGTTCTGGTAACCGGTCTGAGCGGTGCCGGACGCAGCGCGACGCTGAAGGTTCTGGAAGACGAGGGTTTCGAGGCGGTCGACAACCTCCCCCTGCCGCTGCTGCCGGTGCTGTTCGCCACCCAGCGCACCGATGCGGATGGCGACGACGATTCGCAGACCGCCACCACCCGGATCGCCGTTGGCATCGACCTGCGCACCCGCGGCTTCGACCAGCAAACGCTGTTCGACCATCTGGCGGCGCTGCGTCTTCGCGCCGACCTGGATCTCCGGGTTGTCTACCTCGACTGCGACGACGGTGTCCTGATACGGCGCTTCACCGAAACCCGACGCCGCCACCCGCTCGCCACCGACCGGCCGGTAGCCGACGGCATCCGCATTGAGCGCGAGGTCATGGCGCCGCTGCGCGAAGCCGCCGACATCGTCATCGACACCTCGGCCCTGCCCTTGGCGGCCCTGCGTCAGGCATTGGTCGGTGCCCTGGCGTTCGACGGCGAGCGCCAGATGACGGTAACGGTCCTGTCGTTCTCGTTCCGCGGCGGCCTGCCCCGTGAGGCGGATCTGGTTTTCGATGTCCGCTTCCTGGACAACCCGCACTATCAGGACGCGCTGCGGCCGAAGGACGGACGCGACCCGGAGGTCGCCGCGTATGTGGAGCGTGATCCGGATTTCGAACCGTTTCTGGTCCGGTTGCAGGCACTGCTGCAGCCGCTGCTTCCCCGCTTCGAGCGCGAGGGCAAGAGCTACCTCACCTTGGCGGTCGGCTGCACCGGCGGGAAGCACCGCTCGGTGGTAACCGCCGAGCGGTTGGCCGCGTGGTTGAAGAGCCTCGGCACTCCTGTCACGCTCCGTCATCGGGACCTGCCGTCAGCGGCAGGACAGGGAGGGCAGCCAACGACCGAAGGGGCGACGCATGGCTGAAGAACATGGCTACTTCTGATTCCGGGGCCGGGGACGCGGTGATCGGGCTGGTGCTGGTAACCCACGGCCGGCTGGCCGAGGAGTTCCGTTCGGTGATGGAACATGTGGTGGGCCCCCAGAAGGCGATCGCCACGGTCTGCATCGGGCCGGACGACGACATGGAAAAGCGGCGACGCGAGATCCTGCAGCAGGTCGACGCCATGGACGCCGGGCGCGGCGTCGTGGTCCTGACCGACATGTTCGGCGGCACGCCATCGAACCTGGCGATTTCGATCCTGGACCGTCCCGGCGTCGAAGTGATCGCCGGCGTGAACCTGCCTATGCTGATCAAGCTGGCAAGCGTCCGGGTCAGCGGAACCCTGGCCGAGGCGGCCGCGGCAGCCCGGGACGCCGGCCGAAAGTACATCTCGATCGCATCGGAAGTTCTCGGCGGCTCGGGCCGCTGACGTGGTAGCCGATGCAGGAAACTTTGGCCGCGCGGTCGCAGTGAGGCCGTCATGACCAACCGTCGTGTCCTGCTGATCACCAACAAGCGCGGGCTCCACGCGCGGGCCGCCGCGAAGTTCGTGCAATGCGCCGGATCGTTCGACGCCGAGATCACCGTGACCAAGGACGGGCAGTCGGTCTCCGGGCGGTCGATCATGGGGCTGATGATGCTGGCCGCTGCGCCCGGCAGCTCGATCGAGGTCGCTGCAGCCGGCTGCGAAGCACAACCCGCCCTGGAGGCGATCACGCTGCTGGTCGATGGCAAGTTCGATGAAGACTGAAACGCCCCGCAAGCGCAAGGCGACACGGGTTGCGTTCGACGGCATCGGGGTTTCCGGCGGCATTGCGATCGGGCCGGCCTATGTGCTGGACGGCGGAATCGCCCAGGTTCCCGAGTTCACCGTGGAGCCCGACGCGCTCGCAGCCGAGGTCGAGCGGTTTCAGGCGGCATTGGGCAAGGCGCGCGGACAGATCCGCAAGCTGCGCCGCAAGGCCGAGGCACTGCCCAAATCGGTGCTCGAAGAACTTGGCCCGCTGCTTGATGCCCATGGCGCCATGCTGGACTCCAGCCGTCTCGGTGCCGGTGTCGAGGCGATGATCCGGACCCGCGGCACCAACGCCGAGGCCGCCGTGCAGGCCGTGGTCGGCGATCTGGCGCGCGGGCTGGAAGCGGTCGGCGACGCTTACCTGGCATCGCGCGGCCAGGACGTTCGCGATGTCGGCGACCGGATCCTTCGGCACCTGACCGCCACCCCCTACCACGCGTTCTCGATGCTGCCGCCCGGCAGCATCGTGGTTGCCGAGGAACTGAGCCCGGCCGACACCGCGCTGATGGATCCGAACCAGGTGGCCGGGTTCGCCACTGCCCTGGGCGGCGCCGACAGCCACACCGCGATCATGGCCCGCTCGATGGGCATTCCCGCCGTGCTCGGGGTCTCCGCCCTGTCGTCCCGGGTACGCTCCGGTGTCCGCCTGATCGTCGACGGCGAGGCCGGCCGGATCGTGGTCGACCCCGACGCGGACACGTTGGCCGAGTACCGGCGCAAGGCCGAGGCCCGCAAGCGGCTGGAGCGCCAGTTGGCGCGGCTGCGCGCCCAGCCGGCGATCACCACCGACGGCGTGCGAATCGCCCTGCAGGCCAATCTGGAGCTGCCGCGCGACCTGGAGACCGCGCATCATGGCGGTGCCGAGGGCGTCGGCCTGCTGCGCACCGAATTCCTGTTCATGAACCGTCCGGACCTGCCGAGCGAGGACGAGCAGTACGCAACCCTGCGGCAGGTGGTCGAGTCGATGCAGGGTCGGCCGGTCACCATTCGCACCCTGGACGTCGGCGGCGAGAAGCTGGCAACCGCGCTGGGCGAACGTATCGCCGATTCGGCCAATCCAGCCCTCGGCCTGCGCGCCATTCGTCTCGCGCTGAAGGAGCCGAAACTGCTCGAGGCCCAGTTGGCAGCGATCCTGCGGGCCGGCGCCCACGGCCCGGTACGGATCCTGTTGCCGATGATCTCGTCGGTCAGCCAGGTGCGGGCGGTGCGGGTGATCCTGACCCGGGTCGCCAACCGCCTGAAGCGCCGGAAGGTCCGGATTGCCGATCCGATCCCGCCGCTCGGCAGCATGATCGAAGTGCCCGGCGCGGCCCTGACCGCCGACGGGCTGGCCCGCGAATGCGAGTTCCTGGCGGTCGGCACCAACGACCTGACGATGTACACCCTGGCCATTGACCGCGGCGACGAGCAGGTGGCCGATCTCTACAACCCCTTGCACCCTGCGGTCCTGCGGCTGATCCAGTTCACCGTGGAAGCGGCGATGCGCAACGGCATCCCGGTCAGCGTCTGCGGCGAGATCGCCGGCGATCCACGCTATGCCCCGCTGCTGGTCGGGCTCGGGGTGCGCGAATTGTCGATGGCCGGAACCGCCCTGCCGCGGGTGAAGCAGCGGATCCGCCGGCTGGCGGTCGGCCCCGCGACCCAGCGTGCCCGCGCCATCATGGACCAGACCGACGAGGGCCGGATCGCGGCTCTGCTGGACGACTTCAACGAAGGCCTGTGAGCGGCCGGGCTGCACGCCCCGCTCAAACACCGGTCTCCCGCACGAAGCGTTCGTCGTTGCGTTCTTGCAGCCCGAGGCGACGGTAGAAGGCGCAGGCCGGGTTGCTTCGGTCCACCAGAAGCTCCACGCGCGACCGCCCGGTCGCCCGGGCATGGTGCTCGACCACCGCCATCAGCGCCGTCCCCACACCACCGGTTCGGCAATCCGGATTCACCCACAGGTTCGCCAGATAAAACACCTCGTCGCCGCTCCAGGTCGAGTATTGACCGAAGCCCTGGGCGAAACCGATCGGTTCACTCGCCGAGGTTTCCGCGATCCAGGCATCGAACCGGGCTGGCTCCAGCCAGCCATGGTCGATGAAGGTCTCCCGACTGATCGACGCCTCGCGGCCATGGAACCGCGCCAACGCCCGAAGCATCGCGAACAGCGCGTTGGCATCGGCCCGTACCGCACGCCGGACCGCAATGTCCGACATCCGCTTCACGGCCGGTGCGGTTCAGCGAAGTAGTCGGCGGAACGCATTTCCATCAGCCGCGAGACGGTGCGGTCGAACTCGAAGCCCCAGTCGGTCCCGGCATACAGTTCGCCGGCCTCCGCTTCCGCCGAGCAGACCAGCGACACCCGGCGTTCGTACAGCGAGTCGATCAGCATCATGAAGCGGCGCGCCTGGTCGCGGATCGCGTCGGTCATGCGCGGCACATCGTCGATCAGGACCGCACGGTAGCGGCGGGCGATCGCCAGGAAGTCGCCGGGCCCGAGCGGACGGGCGCACAGCTCCCGGAACGCGAAGCGCGCAACACCCTTGGCGGCGGCCGGCACTGCCAGCTCCCGGCCGAGCACCACCACGCTGTCCGGCTCCGGCAGGGCACCGCCGGTCAACTCGCCAAACAGCCGGTCGAGCGCGGCGCGGGCCGCTTCGTCGGCCGGGGTGAAGAACAGCGGCTCGCCGGCGAGCCGGTCACGGCGGTAGTCGGTGCCGTCGCCCAGATCGATCGACGCCAGGCGATCCTTCAACAGGTCGATGAACGGCAGGAAGCGATCACGGTGCAGACCGCCGCGATACAGGTCGTCCGGCGGGCGGTTCGACGTCGTGACCACCACCACGCCGCGCTCGAACAATGCGGTGAACAGCCGCGAGAGGATCATCGCATCGGCGATGTCCTTGACCTCCATCTCGTCGAAACACAGCAGCGAGACCTGATCGGCAACCGCCGCCGCGGCCTGCAGGATCGGCGTGTCACCGGCCCCGCCCTCGGTGCGGAACCGGTGGATCGAGCCGTGCACCTCCTGCATGAACTCCTGGAAATGCACCCGGCGCTTCGCCGCCACCGGCGCCGCGTCGAAGAACAGGTCCATCAGCATGGACTTGCCGCGTCCGACCGGACCGTAGAGATACAGGCCGACCGGGGCGGCCACCTCCTTGGCGTGGCGCAGCCCCAGCTTGGACAGCCAGCCACCGGCGGACGCCGAGCGCGCCTGCCAGCCGTCGACCGCCCGCGCCAGAGCGTCGAGCCGCGCGGCGGCGGAGGCCTGGACGTCGTCCTCCTTCAAGGCCCCGGACGCGACCCGGGCCCGGTACAGGGCCAGCAGGCCGGACTTCGGCGACGGCGGCTCCGCCTCAGCGGCCGCCATTGACCGACAACACGGTGCCGATGCAGTAGCGTGCGGCGTCGGACAGCAGCCAGACCACCGCTTCGGCAACCTCGTCGGCCGTGCCGGCACGGCCGATCGGCACGGTGGCGCCGAGCCGCTGGGCGCGGTCCGGCGCGCCGGCCGTGGCGTGGATGTCGGTGTCGATCATGCCGGGCGCGACCGCGTTGACCCGCACGCCCTCGCCGGCCACTTCGCGGCTGAGACCCAGGGTCCAGGCATCCACCGCGCCCTTGGAGGCGGCGTAGTGCACGAACTCGTTCGGCGAGCCGACCCGCGGCGCAATCGACGACAGGTTCACGATCGCCCCGCCCGTACCCTTGCGCTTGGTCGACATCCGCCGCACCGCCTCGCGGTTGGCGATCATCACGCCCAGCACATTCAGGTCGATCACGCCGCGCATCGCTTCGACGCTCATGTCCTCGACCCGGGTGATCTTGCCGGTGATGCCGGCGTTGCAGACCACCCCGGTGATCGGCCCGAGTTCCTTCTCCGCGGTCTCGAACAGGCGCTGTATGTCCGCTTCCTGCGCCATGTCGCCCTGCACGACGATCGCCCGCCGACCGGCTTTACGAACGGCAGCGGCGGTAGCCTCGGCCGCTTCGGCATTGCCGGCGTAGTTCACCGCCACGTCCCAGCCGTCGGCTGCGGCACGGCGGCACACCGCGGCGCCGATCCCGCGCGAACCGCCGGTCACAATCAGAACTTTCGCGGACATCCCGCCCTCCCCAATGAGTTGCCTGGTGTGTTCCGTCAGCCGCCGGAAGCGACCGCGGCAAGGATGACCCGCGCCGAGAGCCGGGCCTTCTCGGCACCCGCCAGGCCGCCGCCGGCGTCGGCCATCTTGGCGGCACCCGCCGATTCGCTGCGCACCATTCCCATCATCTGCGGCTGCGGCCGGTAGTTCGGCGTGAAGTCGATCATCCGGATCCGGAAGGTCCGGTTGCCGAATGCGCTGTTCAGCGCGACGATTTCGCGCGCCACGCGGCCGTAGATCCGTGCCCGCAGCCGATCAACCACCGCCTCCCGCTCCGCCATGGTCGGGCTGTAGTCGATGCTCGCGACGGTCAGCGCCCGGCCGGGCTTGGTCGCCTCCTTGGTCTTGCCGGCGAGGTCGGCCAGGCTGGCTTCCGGCACCCTTGCCTCGGCCACCAGCCGCCAGCGCTCGAAGCCGGCGTCGTCACCCATTTTTCCGAAATCGACGATCCGCCACTCCGCCCCGGTGCCGAGCCCCTGAAGCGTTCCGACCAGATCCTGGCGGGCCGCGCCGAACCGGCCGGATTCGACGGCGAGATCGGCGGCGATCCGGACCGTCGCTGTCTTGGTCTCGACCCAATCCTCGACCTCGAACTCCAGCGTGACTTCGTCGTCGGCCGCACCCTCACGTTGGATGACCGTGTCGGACGCGGCTGATTCGATCGATTCGCTGTGTTTCTGGGCCGCCGCCGGGGTCGGCTGCAGCGGCAGTCCGAGGGCAGCGGCAACGATCAGGGAGAGGGGCAGGAGGCGGGCCTGGCGCATGATCTGTCCTTTCGTCCGAAGCGGTTACGGACGGCGAAGCGACCATAGCCAGGGGGCGAAAGGATGGCAATCTGGGGACGAGATGGTTTGTATCGTGCGCCGTGCGATCTCCGACCTGTCACCGAGCCGGGCAGATCCAACACAAATCATGAGAACTTACGGTCGAAATGCGCGAGATACTCGGATCCTCCACGGATCTCGCTGCCCCGGAACCCGGCCTGCCACCAGTCGGGGATCGCGGCGCCAAATCCGATCACGTGGACGTGCAGGTTGCGGCAGTGCACGCTGCTCGAATCGTAGTTCGGATTGGTCGCCGAGATCACCCTGAACAACGTCAGGTAGACCCGATACCCGAGTGCGATCAGGAGATCCACGGCTCGGGCACTCGTGTCGCGCCGATCCGCCTCCACGGACACGATCGGCGACACGCTCCGAAGCGTCTCCGTACCCCCCGCCAGCACCCGCGCCTCCATGCCCTCGACATCGATCTTGATGAGGTCGGGAACGATGGCCTGGCGGAGTAGGAATCCGTCGATGGTCGTGGCGGCAGCGGGATGCTGCCGGTCGGCGTGGCGAACGTTCGAAATGTCGAGCGCCCCGTAGTTGGCGACCCGGTCGGGGTGAATCTCCGCGACTTCGAGCAGTTCTTCACGGTCGGACAGCGCCAGCGGGTAGATCGATGCGTTCGGGAACCGCCGCAGGTTTGCCGCCGCGGCCCCGAAATAGCTGAGCTGTGGTTCGAACGCGACCACCCGGCGCCGCTCGTCCAGACTGGCCATGGCAACGCTCACCACTCCGACATTTGCGCCGATGTCGAGGAACGTCCCGGCATCGCCCAGAAGTCGATGGTAGAGGTCGATCTCGTAGGCGCCGTATTCGCCGAACCGGCGCAGCGCTTCCGACACGCCGGTATCGTTGGCAAAGCACACCATCGGCCCCCAGCGAGTATCGACCAGAGCCTCACCAGGGCGCAAAGGGGCCATCTCGATATCCTAGAGGCATTGCGGCGCGCCAAGATCGCCGACTGTGATCAGAGCGTCCGCGACACGCGGGCCTCGCAGGCCCGACCCATCCTACTGCCGCAGCACCATCAGCTTCTTGATCTCGGCGATCGCCTTGGCCGGGTTCAAGCTCTTCGGGCAGGTCTTGGTGCAGTTCATGATGGTGTGGCAGCGGTAGAGGCGGAACGGATCCTCCAGCGCGTCCAGGCGCTCACCGGTGAACTCGTCCCGGCTGTCGGCGATCCAGCGATAAGCCTGCAGCAGCACTGCCGGACCGAGATAGCGGTCGCTGTTCCACCAGTAGCTGGGGCACGAGGTCGTGCAGCAGAAGCACAGCACGCACTCCCACAGCCCGTCGAGCTTGGCCCGCTCGTCCGGGCTCTGACGGCGCTCCTCGGTCGGCGACGGCAGGGTCTGGGTCTGCAGCCACGGCTCGACCGACGCCAACTGGGCGTACGGCACCGACAGGTCGGGCACCAGGTCCTTGATCACCGGCATGTGCGGCAGCGGGTAGATGTGAACCTCGCCGTCGACCTCGTCGATCGGCTTCAGACACGCCAGCGTGTTGGTGCAGTCGATGTTCATCGAGCACGACCCGCAGATGCCCTCGCGGCAGGACCGCCGGAAGGTCAGGGTGGTGTCGATCTCGTTCTTGATCTTGATCAGCGCGTCCAGGACCATCGGCGCGCAGCTGTCCATGTCGATCTCGTAGGTGTCCAGGCGCGGGTTTCCGCCCTTGTCCGGGTCCCAACGGTAGATCTTGAACGTCTTGATCCGCTTGGCACCTTCCGGCGCCTTGTAGGTGTCGCCAATCTTGACCTTGGAATTGGCGGGCAGGGTGAACTCGGCCATCGATGATCCTCGGCTGGGGGTTGGAGCAGCGGTCCGGGCGCGGCGTCAGTAGACGCGGGCGACCGGCGGGATGCTCTCCACCTCGTTCGAGAGAGTGTTCATGTGGACGTCGCGGTACAGCACCTTGTGCTGGTTCTTCTCATCCAGCCACATGGCGGTGTGCTTCATCCAGTTCGCGTCGTCGCGGTCCGGGAAGTCCTCATGGGCGTGCGCCCCGCGGCTTTCCTTGCGCAGCGACGCCGACGTCAGCGTGACGATCGCCTGACTGACCAGGTTCTCCAGCTCCAGCGCCTCGACCAGATCCGAGTTCCAGATCAGCGACCGGTCGTTCAGCCCGACGTCGGCCATGCTGTCGGCGACCTCGTGGATCTTCTTGAGGCCGGCCTGCATCAGCTCGTCGGTGCGGAACACCGCGGCGTTGGTCTGCATGGTGCGCTGCATGTCGAGACGGATCGCCCCGGGCTTGCGGTCACCCTTGGCGGTGCGCATTCGCTCCAGCCTGGCAACCGCCTGCTCGCCGGCGTCGGCCGGCAGGGGCTTGTGGCGTTCGCCCGGGGTGACGACTTCGGCGGCGCGGTGGGCGGCGGCCCGGCCGAACACCACGATGTCGAGCAGCGAGTTGGTGCCCAGACGATTGGCGCCATGCACCGACACGCAGGCCGCCTCGCCGATCGCCATCAGGCCGGGGACCACCCGGTCGGGATCGCCGGCGGTCGGGCTCAGCACCTCGCCGTGGTAGTTCGTCGGAATGCCGCCCATGTTGTAGTGCACGGTCGGCAGCACCGGGATCGGCTCCTTTGTGACCTCGGCACCGGCGAACACCTTGGCGGTCTCGGAGATGCCCGGCAGGCGGTGGTGCAGGACCTGCGGGTCGAGGTGCTCCAGGTGCAGCATGATGTGGTCCTTGTTCGGACCGACGCCGCGCCCTTCATTGATCTCGATGGTCATCGCCCGGCTGACCACGTCGCGGCTCGCCAGGTCCTTGGCGGTCGGAGCATAGCGCTCCATGAAACGCTCGCCCTCGGAGTTGGTCAGGTATCCGCCTTCGCCCCGCGCACCCTCGGTGATCAGGCAGCCGGCGCCATAGATTCCGGTCGGGTGGAACTGCACGAACTCCATGTCCTGCAGCGGCAGGCCGGCGCGCAGCACCATGGCGTTGCCGTCGCCGGTGCAGGTGTGGGCCGAGGTGCAGGAGAAGTACGCGCGGCCATAGCCGCCGGTCGCAAGCACCGTCTCGTGGGCGCGGAACCGATGGATGGTGCCGTCTTCCAGGCACAGCGCCATGACCCCGCGGCACGCCCCTTCCTCGTCCATGATCAGGTCGAGGGCGAAGTACTCGACGAAGAACTCCGCGTGGTTGCGCAGCGACTGCTGGTACAGCGTGTGCAGGATCGCGTGGCCGGTACGGTCGGCGGCGGCGCACGCCCGCTTGGCCATCGCCTTGCCGTGGTCCAGCGTGTGGCCGCCGAACGGCCGCTGGTAGATCTTGCCCTCGTCGGTCCGCGAGAACGGCACGCCGAAGTGCTCCAGCTCGATCACCGCCGGGATGGCGTTGCGGCACATGTACTCGATGGCGTCCTGGTCGCCGAGCCAGTCGGATCCCTTGACGGTGTCGTACATGTGGAAGCGCCAGTTGTCGCCTTCGCCCATGTTGTCGAGCGCGGCGCCGATACCGCCCTGGGCGGCGACGGTGTGGCTTCGGGTCGGGAAAACCTTGGTGATGCAGGCGGTCTTCAGCCCCTCCATGGTCATGCCCAGGGTGGCGCGCAGCCCGGCACCGCCGGCACCGACCACCACCGCGTCATACTCATGGTCGATGATCTTGTAGGATTCCATGGCCTCAGCCTCCGAACGCCAGTCGCAGAACGGCGAAGATCGACGCGACGCCAAGGGCGATGGCCGCAAATTTCAAGACGATCAGCGCCGTCAGCTTGACCGCTTCGTTATGAACATAATCCTCGATCACCACCTGCACGCCGAGTTGGGCGTGCCAGTACACCGCGGCGATCAGCAGCACCAGCAGCACCGCGACCGGTGCCGAGCCGATCCAGGCGACCGCACCGGCATGATCCACCCCGGCGAGACCGGCAATCGACATCACGAACCAGATCGTGAGCGGCACCAGCGCAATAGCCGTCAGGCGCTGCGCCCACCAGTGATGCACGCCTTCCTTGGCGGAGCCGAGGCCGCGGACCCGTGCCAGCGGGTTGCGCATCGACTGCATGGTCTTTCCAGCCATCCGTCCCTCCCTTACGCCGACACGATGGCGATCGCCCAGGCGAGCACCGTGAGCGCCACCGACGCGATCACAACCGCCCATCCGGACCTGTAGACCGTATCAAGCTCGAAGCCCCAGCCGGCGTCCCAGAACAGGTGCCGGACGCCGTTGCACAGATGGAACATCAGCGCATAGCTGAAGCCGAACAGGATCAGGTAGCCGAGCCAGGAGCCGAGAAAGCCCTGAACCACGGCAAACGAATCGGGGCCCGCCGCCGCCGCAAGCAGCCACCACGTCAGCAGCAGCAGCCCGGCCGCGAGGCCGACGCCGGTGGCACGGTGGGAGATCGACAGCACGCTGGTCAGCTGCGGCTTGTAGATCTGGAGATGCGGCGACAACGGCCGACGGTCAGCGCTCATGCATACCCCCTCACGGCGTTCCAATCCGAGCGCGCGTCCCAATGGCCGCGACCCGGTCGACCCAAAGCCTAGCGCGAGCGCGCCCGGCGGTCGACGCGGCCGTTATAGACCATCGGCGGTCCGGCACAAACCCGCCGAATAACGCAGTGCAGCATTCTGGGTGTGGCGCGAAATTGCGAGCGGGCAGCGGTACGCACTCTTTTCCACCGCCGCGCACGTGCTAGGGTTCCAACCCATGGACCCCACAGTAAAAATCGCGCTTGGCGCTGCAGCCGTCGCCTTCGTGTCGCTCGTCGCCGCCACCGGGTCGGCATTGGCCGCCTGCACCGACCCGCCGCAGCCGGGCGTCGACTGGCGGCAATGCAGCTTCGATCGCTACGACCTCGCCCAGATCGACCTGACCGGCGCGCGCCTCGACAACGCCAGCTTCAACCGCGCCACCCTGGCCGGCACCACCTTCACGCGGCTGGAAGGCGGCCGGGTCCGGTTCCTCGGGGCCGATCTCAAGGGGGCGATATTCGATCAGGCGCGGCTGCGCAGCGCCGACTTCACCGAGGCCAATCTGGAAGGCGCATCCTTCCGGGACGCCGACCTGGCGGAGTCGCGGCTGGTCTCGGCCAACCTGCGGGGTGCGGACCTGACCGGCGCCAAACTGCGCGGCGTGGACTTCTTTCGCGCCAACCTGTCCGGCGTCACCTGGGTCGACGGCAAGCGGGTGTGCGCCGAAGGTTCGGTCAGCTTCTGCCGTTAGGCCCTTGCCCCGGCCTCGCACCGCCTGTCAGCGTTAACGGATCATTATCAACTGCGTCGGCATGATCCCGGCTGGGTCAACACGGACTCAAGAGGGATCCCGCATGGCAATCGCGGACGAAATTGCGGCCCGGCTTACAGGAGAGTTCCTGGACGACGCCGGCGACCGGCTGGCACGGGCCCAGATCGCGCTGAACAAGCTGGCAAATCGCCCCAAGGAAGCCCGTCCCCTGCTGCTCGATCTGGCGCGGGAAATCCACAACCTGAAAGGCACCGGCAAGACCTTCGGGTTCCCGACCATCTCGCTGATCGCCGACCGGTTCGAAGACTATCTGGAAGCCAACGCCGAGAAGACGCCGTTTCCGATCGCCGACCTGCAACGCTTCGCCGACGCCCTGAGCGACATCATCGAGCGCGGGCGCAACCCGGAAGCCGATCGCGCCACGTCCATTCTGCGCGGCCTGCCGTCGGTCTTCGACTTCGACCCGGAGGCGATCAGCGGCCAACCGGGCCGCGCCCTGGTGATCACCCGGGCACGTACCCTCGGTCACATGCTGGCCCGCGAGTTGGCGAACTGCGGGTACCGCACACAGACCGCCTCCGATCCGTTCGAGGCCATGCGCTTCGCGGTGGCCGAGAAGCCGGACATCGTTCTCAGCTCCGCCGTCCTGGACGGCATGTCGGGAATCGATCTGCTCCGGGCGATCCGCTCGATCCGGCCAACCGCATCATTGCCGACCGCCGTGGTCACCTCGTTCGACGCCGGCCATCCGGAACTGGCGGGCCTGCCAAAAGAGGTGTCGGTGATCCGGCTCGGCAAGACCCTGTCCGACGACCTGGCGCTGGTTCTGACCAACGCCGGCGAGGTGTCGCGCGCCTGACGGCCGCCCGGATCAGGCTGCCTGGCGGATACCGGCGGCCTTCACGCTGTCCTCGACGAACGGCTCGAACTTCTTGAAGTTCGCCTCGAAACGCCCGCACAGGTCATGGGCGGTGGCATCGTAGGCGCCCTTGTCGTTCCAGGCTCCGCGGGGCAGCAGCACCGAACTCGGCACATCCGGGCACGCCTCGGGCACCAGCAGGCCGAAGCGACCATCCTCATGCACCGGCGCGGACGACAGGCGCCCATCCACCGCCGCCCGCACCATCGCGCGGGTGTAGGCGATCTTCATGCGGTCGCCGCCATCCCCGGCACGGCCGCCGGACCAGCCGGTGTTGACCAGCCAGCAGGTCGCCCCGTGCTTGGCGATCTTGTCGCGCAGCATCGCGCCGTAGACCGACGGGTGCCTTGGCATGAACGGCGCGCCGAAGCAGGTCGAGAACGTCGCCTGCGGCTCCTTGCCGAGGCCCTTCTCGGTGCCGGCGACCCGCGCGGTGTAGCCTGACAGGAAGTGGTACATCGCCTGTTCGGGCGTGAGCTTGGCGATCGGCGGAAGAACGCCGAAGGCATCGGCGGTCAGCATCACCACGTTCACCGGATGCCCGGCCACGCCGGTCTCCGAGGTGTTCGGGATGAAGTCGATCGGGTAGCAGGAACGGGTGTTCTCGGTCAGCGAATCGTCGTCCAGCATCAGGGCTCGCGAGACCGGGTCGTGGACCACGTTTTCCAAAACGGTGCCGAAACGATGGCTGGCCGCCCAGATTTCCGGCTCGGCCTCGGCCGACAGGCGGATCACCTTGGCGTAGCAGCCACCCTCGAAATTGAAGATGCCGGTGTCCGACCAGCCATGCTCATCGTCGCCGATCAGGGTGCGCGTGCCATCCGCCGACAATGTGGTCTTGCCGGTACCCGACAGGCCGAAGAACACGGCGGCATCGCCCTTGGCGCCGACGTTCGCCGAGCAGTGCATCGGCATCACGCCGCGGTCCGGCAGCAGGTAGTTCAGCACGCCGAAGATCGACTTCTTGATCTCGCCGGCGTACCAGCTGCCGCCGATCAGGATCAGCCGCCGGTCGAAGTCGACCAGGATGAAGGTCCCCGAGTTGACGCCATCGGCCTTGCCGTTCGCGCTCAGCCCCGGCGCGTGCAGCACGGTGAAGGCCGGCTCGAAGCTCGCCAGATCCGCCGGCTTCGGGCGAATGAACATGTTGCGGGCGAACAGGTTGTGCCAGGCGGTCTCGGTCACCACCCGTACCGGCAGCCGGTACTCCGGATCGGCGCCGGCCCAGCAATCGAGCACGAAGGCGTCGCGGCCCTTGTAGTAATCGGTGACACGGGCGTACAGGGCGTCGAACCGCTCGCGGGTGATCGACTGGTTGATCGTGCCCCAGTCGACGGCGTCGTGCGTGCTGTCGCTGTCGACGATGAACTTGTCCTTGGGCGACCGGCCGGTGTGCTCGCCGGTTGTCACCAACAGCGCGCCGCCGGCGGTGACCACGCCTTCGCCGCGGCGGATCGCTTCTTCATACAGCGCCGCCGGACCCATGTTCCAACGCACGGACTTCAGATTGGTCAGGCCGACGGTGTCGAGCCCGACATGGCTCGTGTGACCGGTGAAGATCTGCACGATGTTTCCTCCAACCTTAACCTTGCGGGGCCGTGTCGCCCGACCCGCTCCGTTGCTGCCAGAAAGGGATAGGGGAGCGGTTCCCGGTTGGCAACGCTCGACGCCGCCCAGCGTTGCGCCGAACTCCGGCAGCGCCGGATCTGCGACGTTTGGCCGCGACCGTCAGAGCTTCAATACCGCGACCCCGGGCAGGTCCTTGCCTTCGAGCCACTCCAGGAACGCGCCGCCCGCCGTCGAGACATAGGAGAAGCGTTCCAGCACGCCGGCGTGCGCGAGCGCCGCGACCGTATCGCCGCCTCCGGCCACCGTCAGCAACCGACCCTGGTCCGTCAGCTCTGCCGCGGCCTTGGCCACTGCGTTGGTTCCGGCGTCGAACGGCGCTGTCTCGAACGCCCCGAGCGGCCCGTTCCAGACCAGGGTCCGGCAGGTTGCCAGGCGCTCCGACATGGCGGCGACGGTCGCCGGCCCGACATCCAGGATCATCGCGCCCGACGGTACCGCGTCGACTCCGACCACCGTCGTCGCCACACCCGGCGCCAGCTTGTCGGCAATCACCGCGTCGATCGCCAGCAGAACGTCGCAGCCCTTGGCCTCGGCCTTTTGCAGGATCGCCCGCGCGGTATCTGCGAGGTCGCGCTCGGCCAGCGAGGCGCCGATCTCGACTCCTTGCGCGAACAGAAAGGTGTTGGCCATGCCGCCACCGATCGCCAGCACGTCGACGCGCTCGACCAGATTGCCCAGCAGGTCAAGCTTGGTCGACACCTTGGCCCCGCCGACCACCGCCGCCACCGGGCGGGTCGGCGATTCCAGCGCGCGGCCGAGGGCGTCGAGTTCGGTCTGCATCAGCCGGCCGGCGTAAGCCGGCCGCAACCGCGCCACCCCGTCGATGGACGCGTGGGCGCGGTGGGCCGCCGAGAAGGCATCGCTGACATAGAGATCGCAGAGCTCCGCCAGGGCGGCCGCGAACCCCGGGTCGTTGGACTCCTCGCCGGCATGGAAGCGCAGGTTCTCCAGCAGGGCCACACCGCCGTCGGCCAGACCACCGACGGCCCCCGCTGCCGCCGGACCGATGCAGTCCTCGGCAAACGCCACCGGTCGGCCAACCGCCGCGGACAGCGGATCGACCAGCGGCTTCAGCGACATTGTCGGATCGGGTTTGCCTTTCGGCCGGCCATAGTGCGAGACCACCACGACCTTCGCGCCTTTATCGGCAAGTTCCTTGACGGTGGGCGCCGCGCGCTCGATGCGGGTCGCGTCGGTGACCCGACCGTCCTTCATGGGAACATTGAGATCCAGCCGCACCAGCACCCGTCGCCCCGCGACTTCCACCTGATCCAGGGTCCTGAACGCCGACATGGCTGTGCTTCCACCTCGTGTCACTGTCGGCGGGATGTGCCACACCGCCGACCGGGGAGCAAGAGCGGGAAAACTCCCACGCCCTGAAGCCGGCGTCGATCGTTGCTTTCCATCGCAAGCCGGCGATCCATCACCGGTACGGATCCGCCGCGTCGCGCAGGCCATCGCCGAAGAAGTTGAACGCCAGCACCACCAGGATGACCGGGATCACCGGGGTCATAATCCAGGGGTAGAGTTCCACCGCGTTGATGTTCTGGGCTTCGGTCAGCAGCACGCCCCACGACGTGATCGGCGGCCGCAGGCCGAGGCCGAGAAAGCTGAGCGCGGTCTCGCCCAGGATCATCGTCGGGATCGACAGGGTGGCCGAGGCAATCAGGTGGCTCATGAAACTCGGCAGCAGGTGCCGGCCGATGATCCGCCGGGGTTTGGCGCCCATGAGTTCGGCGGCGACGCAGAAATCCTCCTCGCGCAGCGCCAGGAGCTTGGAGCGCACCGCCCGGGCGAGGCCGGTCCAGTCGAGCAGGCCCAGGATCAGCGTGATCCCGAAATAGATCACGATCGGGCTCCAGGTCACCGGCAGGGCCGCCGACAGCGCCATCCACAGGGGCAGCTCCGGAAACGACCGGAGGATCTCGATGACCCGCTGGATCGATGCGTCGATCCAGCCGCCGTAGTAGCCGGCAACCCCGCCGATCACGATGCCCAGTACGAAACTGATGGCGATGCCGATCAGCCCGACGGTCAGCGAGATCCGGGTGCCGTATACGATGCGCGAGAACATGTCGCGCCCGAGCCGGTCGGTTCCGAGCAGGAACAGCGTCCCGTCCTCGGCCGGACAGACCAGATGCAGGTCGGCCTCGAACATTCCCCAGAACCGATAGGGGTCGCCGGAGCAGAAGAACCGCAGTTCCTGCCGCTTGTCCGGGTTGGCGACGTACTCCCGCTTCAGGGTCCGCAGGTTCAGGGTGTAGTCGAGCCCCAGCACGTAGGGCGCCACGAACCGGCCATCGTGAAAGACCTTCACGCTCTGCGGCGGCGCATAGATGAACTCGGTGTTGCGGCTGGCCAGCGCGTACGGCGCGATCATCTCGGAAATCAGGACGGAGACGTACAGCAACAGTAGGAACAGGCCGGAAACCACCGCGAGGCGGTGGCGGCGCAGCTTCCACCACATCATCCGCCACTGCGACGCCATGTAGTAGCGTTCCTGCTGCGGCGTCAGGACCTCGTCGGCGCTCGGATTGAACGGCGCCCGGTCGACGAAGTGGCGCGCGCGCGGGCGCGGCGTGTCGGAGACGCTCATCGCCCGGTCCCCGCGCCCAGCCGGATGCGCGGGTCAAGCCACGCCAGCGCCAGATCCGAAATCAGCATGCCCACCACGGTCAGCGCGGCCAAGAACATCAGGAACGACCCCGCCAGGTACATGTCCTGGCTCTGCAGCGCGGTGATCAGCATCGGCCCGGTGGGCGGCAGCGACAGCACCATGGCGACCACCGCGGAACCCGACACCACCTGCGGCAGCATGTTGCCGATGTCGGCGATGAACGGGTTGAGCGCCATGCGCAGGGGGTATTTGAGCAGCGCCCGCATCGGCGACAGCCCCTTGGCGCGCGCGGTGATCACGTACTGCTTCTGCAGCTCGTCGAGCAGGTTGGCCCGAAGCCGCCGGATCATCGCCGCCGTGCCCGCTGTACCGATCACGATGACCGGCACCCACAGGTGTTCCAGCACCGACAGCACCTTCGGCCAAGTCCAGGGCTGGTCGATGTAGGACGGGTCCATCAGCCCGCCGATCGAGGTGCCGAACCAGACGTTGGCGAAGTACAGCAGCACCAGCGCCAGCAGGAAATTCGGCGTCGCAAGGCCGATGAAGCCGAGCAGGGTCAGGCTGTAGTCGCCCCAGCTGTACTGGTGGGTGGCCGAATAGATCCCGATCGGAAACGCCATCAGGTAGATGAACAGGATCGTGCCGAAGTTCAGCACGATGGTCAGCATCACCCGGTCCCCGACCACGTCGGCAACCGGCAGCTGGTATTCGAAGCTGTAGCCGAAGTCGCCGCGCAGGAAGCCGATCGCCCAGTAGAAGTACTGCTCCCACATCGGCTTATCGAGACCGTACTGGGCCCGCAACGCGGCGATCTTGGCGACGTCGACGCTCTCGCCGCGGCTTTCCATCTCAGCGATCAGGGTCGACAGATAATCCCCCGGCGGCAGCTGGATGATGATGAAGGTGATGATGCTGATCGCAATCAGGGTCGGGATCATCACCAGCAGGCGGCGGGCCAGGTAGTCGAGCATATCCACCCTATCTCCGGCTGCGGACGGCGGCGGTCAGCACCGATTCCGGCGTGCGCGGGCGCGCCGGGCCGAAGAAGAAGGTGTCGGGCCGGTAGATTCCGAAATGCGCGCCTGGGTCCCAGGCATACACGCCCTGGACCGGCACGTTGTGCAGTTCCAGGTCCACCACGACCGGCTGCAGCACCCCGGCGATCAGCCCGATGCTGTAGACCTGCTCGGACCAGATATCGAGCATCTCCGCCCAGATCAGGGTGCGAGTCTCCGGCGAGTCGGCGGACCGCCAGGACCGATACAGCTCCATCAGCCGGCTGGCCTCGGGCAGGTCCGGCTTTTCGCCCGCCTTGCCGCCGGTCTGGTAGTACTGCCCCCATTTCGGCCACATGTATTGGATCTGGTCGGTTGGCGCGAACGCCTGCGGGCTGGTCTCGGCGGTGGCCAGGCCGTTCTCGGTTCCGGAAGAGATCGCCATCAGGGTCTTGCCGGCGAACACCCGGTTGCGGAACACCGTGCGTTGGGTCGGCCGGCTGTACAGCTTGATGCCGGCGGCCATCCAGCCGTCGTGGATCAGTTCCAGGACGTCGGTCTGCTCGGTGCTTTCACCGGCGGTCTCGACCACGATCTCGGCCGGCCGGCCGTCGGGAAGCAGCCGCACGCCCCGGGAGTCGCGCTTGGTCAGGCCGATCTCGTCGAGCAGCGCGTTGGCCGATTTCGGGGAATAGCTGGCCCACCGCTCGCGCAGCCCCTCGCGGTACAGCGGCGAGGTCGGCAGCAGCGTGTCGGCCCCGTCGAGCGCCAGGCCGTAGTAGATGACCTCGTTGATCTCATGCCGGTTGATGGCGAGCGACAGGGCGCGACGGAACCGGACGTCGCGCATCAGCGCGCGCCACACCGGATCCTCGGCGTTCATGTTCGGGAACAGAGCCAGATGCGCGCCGTAGGCGGTGCGCCACAGGTAGGTCTCGTACCCGGACCGGGTCTCGCTCTGCCGCAGGAAGGTGTAGTCGTCGAACGACAGGTAGCGGGCCTGCAGCGCGGATTCCCCCGCGCCGGTCTTGGCCGGGATCAGGCCGGGTGCCGCGACCTGGAACACCGCTTCGTCGATGTACGGCAGCTGCCGTCCCTCGGCGTCGACCCGGTGGTAGTAGGGGTTGCGGCGGTACACAAAGCGGTCCGACGGCGGCTCGGTCACCGCCATCCACGGCTGCAGGGTCGGCAGCGCCGGATTGTCGAACTTGTACATGTTGTCGAGCTTGTTGTGCAGCGCCGCCCAGTTGCGCTGGTGCCCGGATTTGATGCGCTTCTCCAGCTCGGCCGGGTCGGCATAGTCGCCGTGCACTGTCTTCAGGTAGTGCGCCGGGCGGTACAGGTACAGCGGGCTGGCGCCGGCCAGCGCCGGCAGGAACTCAGGATTCGGTTTCGACCAGGAATACCGCACTACCGTCGGCGACAGGATCTCGACGGTCGGGGCCTCGCCGTCAACCATCAGCTCGCTTGGCGGACCGGTCGGAGACAGCGCCGGGTTGTTCGCCACGTCGTGCCAGAAGTAGCGGAAATCCTCGGTGGTGAACGGCTGGCCGTCGGACCACCGATGGCCTTCGCGCAGCGTGAAGGTGAACACCCGGTCGTCCTGGACATCGACCTTGGCCGCCAGATCCGGCACCAGCTCGTAAGTCTTTGGCCGGTACACCACCAGCCGGGCGTAGCCATATACCACCATCTGCCGGGTGTCCTTGTCCCGGCCCATGATCATGGTCAGCGTCCCGCCGTACTGGCCCGGCTCCTTGTGCTCGGCGCCGAAGTCGACCACGGAAGGGTTGCGCGGCAACCGCTCGGCGACCGGCGGCAACCGCCCGGCCGCCACGTCCTCGGCCAAGACCGGCGGCTCGACAAAGGTCTGCGCGACCCCCGGCCGACTGGGCGTCAGCAACAGCAGGGCCGCCAATGCCAGAGCGAAGCGGCCGGTCACGAGGCCAACCTGAAAGTGAGGATCTGCGGGTCGGCGCGCACGAAGTGCTCGTCGCCCAGGTCCACGAACTGCGGCGTGTGCTGCGCGTCGATGGTGAACGGCGCCGGCCAGTCCGCGGGCTGCGACGCCCGCTCGTCCATGATCCGGGCGAAATCCAGCGGATGATCCAGGCTCGGGTCCGGAACCGCGGCCAGAAGCGCCTGGGTGTAGGGATGCACCGGGTTGCGGAACAGTTCCTCGCGGGTCGCCAGCTCCACCAGGCGGCCCGCGCACATTACCGCGATCCGGTCGGCGATGTAGTCCACCACCGCGAGGTTGTGGGAGATGAAAAGATAGGTCAGCCCCAGGGACGCCTTCAGGTCCTTGAGCAGGTTCAGCACCTGGGCCTGGATCGAGACGTCGAGCGCCGAAACCGGCTCGTCGCAGATCAGCATCGGCGGCCGCAGGGCCAGGGCACGGGCAATGCCGATGCGCTGACGCTGGCCGCCGGAGAAGCTGTGCGGGTAGCGGCTGAGGTGGCGCGCGTCGAGCCCGACCAGCTTCATCAGCTCCGACACCATTTCACGCCGCCAGGCCGCCGTTCCGATATCGTGGATCACCAGCGGCTCGGCGATGATGTCGAACACCGGCATCCGCGGGTTCAGCGAGCCGAACGGATCCTGGAACACGAACTGCAGCTTGCGCCGGAACGCCGCCAGTGCCTCGCCCTCCAGGCCGAGCACGTCGACCGGACCGTCGTCATCGGTGAAGGTCACCCGGCCGCTGTCCGGCCCGATGGCCCGCATGATGACCTTCGACAGCGTGGTCTTGCCGCAGCCCGACTCGCCCACTAGGCCCAGGCACTCGCCGCGCCGGACCTCGAACGAGACATCGTCCAGCGCCATCACCCGCTTTGCCGCACCGCCGAACAGCCCGGCCTTGCGAATGGCGTAGGTCTTCGACACGCCTTCCACCGACAGCAACGGCTCGGTCTGCGGCGTGGCACGGGCCGTCTGGTTTCCGGTGTCGGCCAGCAGGTGGCCGGTCTCGGCCCTGATCTCGCGGATCGGCTTCAGCCGCTCGCCCGGCGCCATGTCGAAGCGCGGCACCGCCGCCATCAGCGACCGCAGATACGGATGTTCGGGCCGCCGGAAAATGTCCTCGACGTCGCCGGATTCCATGACCCGGCCGCGGTACATCACCACCACTTCCTCGGCCACGTTGGCGACCACGCCGAGGTCGTGGGTGATCATCAGGACCGCCATCCGCAGTTCCGTCTGCAGATCGCGGACCAGCTTCAGAATCTGCGCCTGGATGGTGACGTCGAGCGCGGTCGTCGGCTCGTCGGCAATCAGCAACGCCGGCCGGCAGACCAGGGCCATGGAGATCATGGCGCGCTGGCGCAGCCCGCCCGACAGCTCGAACGGATAGGTCTTCAGCGCCCTTGCCGGATCCGGGAACCCGACCAGGCGCAGCATATCGCGGGTCAGCTCGCGGGCTTCCGACCCGGAGACCGTGCGGTGCAGGCGCAACGCCTCGGTGATCTGGTCGCCGATGGTATGCAGCGGCGACAGCGAGGCCATCGGTTCCTGGAAGATGATCGAGATGCGGCCGCCCCGCAGGTCGCGCATCGGCCGGCCGTCGGGCGCCAACCGGACGATATCGGTGATCGTGCCGGGCTTGTCGGGGTCGGCGAACAGGATAGAGCCGCCCAGCACGCGGGCCGGCCGCGGCAGCAACCCCATGATCGCCTGGCTGACCACTGATTTTCCGGATCCGGACTCACCGACCAGCGCCACGGTGCCGCCGCGCCGGATCTGGAACGACACACCGTCGACTGCGACCAACCGCCCCTCCGGCAGGTCAAAACCAATGCGCAGGTCGTTAACGCGGAGCAGCGGCGTCGCGCGATCCTTCATTCCATCCCCACACGGCCGTCGTCTCCGGACGCCGTCTCCCTCGGCACCCCAGCGCCGGCGGACAAACCGAGCGCTTTCAAATTCTCTTGGGTGGCGTCGGAAAGTGCAAGTCGATTGCCGGCTGCCGCCTGCGCCGCCCGCGCCGTCACAGCCTCGAAGTCGTCAAGCGTGGATTCGAGCGACAACACGCTCCCGTCGCCCTGCAGGCGGAGCTGCATCCAGCCGCCTTCCTTGTCGCGCCGGGTGGCGAAATACCGCAGCTGCATTGCGGCCAGCGCATCCCAGCGGATCGCCCGTCCGAACGGCCCGGATGCGCGGATGCCGGTATCGTCGATCTCGATGACGGTAGCGCTGCGCTGCCAGGCCCGGAACAGGTAGACCGCGAACAGCAGCGCGAACACGCCAAAGGCCACGGCAAGCCACGTTACCATCGGCAGGAACACCAACGGTCCTGCGGTAACCAGCAGACCGAACCCGCCGCGCAGAAAGTCGCCTGCAATGGAGCCTCGTTCATAGCGGTGGGTGGTCACGCGGTCCTCCGAATGTCGCTTCCGGCTTCCACCGCCGGAGTGGTCGCAACCGCCGCCAGCGCCGCCGCCGGGTCCAGCCATCGCACTGCTGCATGCCGTGATAGTCCCGCGAGCAACGGCTCCCAAGCCTGCCACGTCCGTGCGTCGGTCACCAAGTGATGGGACAGGATTCCGATCGGTCCGGTGCATTGCGCGATCCGCAATCCAAGCGTCTCCGCTACGGCATCAATCGTCAGGGGCATCTGTCCGGCGCGCCAGTCGATCAGGTCGACATGGGTGTCCAGACGCGGCACATCGGACCGGGCCGGCGCGCGGTCCCATGGCGCGAAGCCCGACAGGGCCGTCACGCCGGTGCCGCCCAGGCGATCGAGCAGGTCGTCGCCGATCCGGTTCCAGGGAGGCACGAAACAAGGCAGCAGCCGGTCGCCCGCCAGCGCCGCCAGCCGCCGCCGGCCGCCGGCAATCTCGGCGAGCCGGATCTCGATCGGACGCTCCGGCCCGAACTCGGACTTCTTGGAGCCAACCGCCGAATGATCGGCATGCAGCCAGCCGTGAACGAACAGCCGCGCCGGCGTGCGCTCCAGCGCCGGCAGCACGTCGGCCGTCATCCGGCCCGACACCGCCGCCAGGGCCGGGACGATTCCATGTTCCGTCAAGGCGTCGAGCAGCGCGTCGAGTTCCGCCGACGGCCGCTCCAGGTCGTCGTCGCGCCACCACAGCTCGACGGTGCGTCCGGTCGCGCCGATCGCGTCGAGCGTGGAACGCAGGCGGTCGACGCCGTCGGTGCTGCTACCGGTCATGCCGCCGTCCGCTCGCGCACCACCCGCGCCACCAGCTCGCCGGTCGCTTGGGCGCCATCGAGATCGACCGACGGCACCGCGTCGCGCGGCCGGGCCATAGCCCGGTTGATCGCCGTCGTCAGGGTTTCAACGCCAAGTTTGGCCTCGGCGACCACTTCCAGGGCGCCGACATCGGCCAGCAGGTCGGCGCGCAGCCGCTGCTCGGTCTCCACCCCGCCTTCGAACGGCACCACGACCGCCCTGGCGCGTACCGCCAGCAGCTCAAGCAGGGTGTTGTACCCGGCCTGGCTGATCGACAATGCCGCACCGGCCATCAACGCCGGCAGGTCCGGCCGCATGGTCTCGACCACCAGGTTCGGCCGGTCGAGCGCCCGAAGGTAGTCGAGGGTGTCCGCGCGCATGTGGTGCCCGGTAACGAACCGCCAGGTCCGGTCGGCCAGCGGCAGGTGCGGCATGGCGTCGGCGACCTGGCGCATGAAGTCGTGGCCGACGGCGCCGCCTCCGGCCGAGACCAGGACCTCGCCAGCCGCCAGCGGGTCGGCATCCGGCACGGCCAGGTCGTCGGCGTTCACCACGTAGCCGGTATAGGTCAGCGGCACACGGATGTCGGCCGCCATCGGGAAGGTTCGCTCGAGCCGGATCAAACGGGGGTCGGCGTGGATCAGGGCCGCGTCGTAGTAGGCGTTCAGGGTATCCACGATCTCCTGGTTTCGGTCGGCCCGCGGCTTGGTTACCAGGATGTCGCGCATCGACGAGAACACCGCCGGCCGCCAGACCGCGGCTCGCGCCGCCTGCAGCAACGGGATCAGTTCGAACCGCATTTGCCGACGCCCGAACGGAAACAGTTCGGTGATCACCGCCGCCGGCCGCCGCTCCTGGAGCAGGCCGAGCAGCTGGTCGCGGCGGGCATCCCGGAAGGCATCGTCGATCGGCTGGTCATGTTCATCGACCAGGACCTTGAACGCGTCGTCAAGGGCCCGGACCGGTGGCAACTGGACCAGTTCGGCACCGCCCAGCGGCAGGTGCGGTACCGGCATACCTCCGGACACGAAGTCGACCGTCAGGCCATGCGCCGTCAGGCCGCGCGCCACCGCCGCCGCCCGGCGCAGATGGCCGATGCCGAGCAGGTTCTGGACGTACAGCAGGACGCGCGGTGCGCTCATTCGGACGGCTCCAGCGGAATGTTGGCGCGTTTCAGGCTCCAATGCCCGGTCGCATCGAGAAGGAACAGATGGGCTGCCCCCCAGTCAAGCCGCACCGGCGGCTTGCCAGTCATCCCCCAGCCCGTCGCCAGGGCCAGCGCGGCTCGGATCACGCCCTTGTGCGACACCGCCGCGGTGTCGCGGCCGTCCGCCAGCAGGCGCGTCCCCAACTCTTCGAGGCGAGCCTGGATCTCGCGCGGGGTCTCGCCCTCCGCCGGCCGGAAATCCAGGCCAAGGGCCTCGTTGAGAGCGACAGCCTCGGGGTTCTCGGCCCGCACCTGCGCCAGCGTTCGCCCCTCCCAGGATCCGAAATCCATCTCGATCAGCGCGGGCTCGATCTCGGCGGTCACGCCCAGCAACGACGCCGTCTCGCACGCGCGGGACAACGGGCTGGTCAACCACCGAAACTCCCGGAACCCGGACGGCAGCACCTTGCGCCGCACGGCCTGCCGGCCGAGAGACGACAGCGGGATGTCGGATCGACCCTGCAGGCGTCTGGCCGCGTTCCACTCCGTCGGCCCGTGCCGCAACAGGACAAGCTGGATCACCTCCGGCCATCCCCGCGGCGCCCGACAGCCGCGCGAAGCCAACGGTCGAGCGCGATGGACGCGCCGTCGAGCGTGTGTTCGGCCAGCACCGTTCGCCGCGCCGCCTGGCCCATCGCGTGCCGCCGAGCCGGGTCATCCAGCAGCGCCGCCACCGCGAGGGCGAAGGCGCTAGTGTCGCCCTCCGGGGCCAGGATTCCGGTTCGCCCACCGCGCACGATGTCCGGCACGCCGCCCACATCGCCCGCCACCACCGGCAGGCCGGCCGCCTGGGCCTCCAGCAGCGCCATACCGTATGCCTCCTGAACCGCCGGCCAGACCATGAGGTCGACAGCGGTGTAGATCTCGTTCATGCGAGCCGCTTCCACGGTACCGATCATCCGAATCCGATCACCAAAAGGCTCGAATGCGGCCATCACTTGGGCCTTGGCCGGGCCGTCGCCGACCACGATCAGCCGCCACGGGCGATCGGACAGCGCGTCCAACGCCCTCGCCAGCACCCGATAGGACGCGGTCTTGGCGCCCGGCCGCATCATTCCGACCGCCAGCAGCCACGGTTGATCAATCGGCAGGGCAAGATGTTGCGCCAGACCTTCGCGCGCGGCCGTATCGGCCGGCTCGGTCGGCAGTTCCAGGAACGGGCGAAGCCGTTCGTAGCGGCCCTCGGCACCGAGCGTCGGTTCAACTGCGACGGCGTCCCGGCTGTTGAACCCGATCACCAGGTCGGCCCGCGCCAACGCCGCCAGCACCGCGCGATGGCTGCTGTCCCAGGGACCGCCGGCGCGTTTGCCTGCAACCGACGCTTCGGCCACGACGTAGGGGATGTCCAACGCGTCGGCAACCGCCGGCCCGACCCAGTCCGGCGCCTTATAGTACAGGTGGTAGGTGAACCAGAGGTCGGGTGCTGGCCGCCGGCCCGACCGTACCGACCGGACGTAGCGATCCGCCAACCGCCGGCCGACGCCGGCGATGCGCCGCTGCCGGTCCGGGATTCCCGCCGCATCGCGGCTGCGCAGCCGCGCCGCCAGTTCAACCGTGTGCCCCGCCTGTCCCAACGCGCGTACCAGCAACCGCGCCATTGTGCGGTCGCCCGACGGCCGGTCGGAATCGGGCGGCTTCAGCGGGGCGTAGAACGCGACCCTCATGCGACGTCAGCAAGCCCCGCGCCGGTGTTCAGGCCGAAGCGCGCAGCAAGGCTGTCCAGGCCGGAATCGTGACCAAAGGCGGTGCGAACCCGATCGCGACCGGCGCTCGCCAACACTGCCCGCCGATCCGGATCGCGCGCCAACTCGGCCAGGGCGGCCGCCAACGCGGCCGGGTCCGCCGGTGGCACCAGCAGGCCGGTCACACCGTCGTCGACCAGTTCCGGGATCGCCGACACCCGGGTCGCCACCGTGGCCAGGCCGGCGGCCTGCGCCTCCATCAGCACGTTCGGCAGGCCGTCACGGTCGCCGTCACCGGCAATCTTGCTGGCCAGCACGAACAGGTCGGCCTCCGCCAGTGCCGCCAGCACGGCGGCGCGCGGCTGGGCGCCGCGCCAGCTTATACGGTCGTCGATACCCAGGCGCCGGGCCTGGTCCCGCAACACGTCCTTCAACGTACCGCCGCCGATGTGCACGAACCGCCAATGCAGATCGGACGGCAGCTTGGCGAGCGCGGCCAACAGGTCATCGTACCCCTTCTTCGCCACCGCCCGGCCGATCGACACGATGGTCACCGGGTCGTCGGCACGGCTTCCGTTGCGCGACGGCCGCGGCGGCGGTGTCGGAAAATCGGTGAGGTCCAGGCCGTGGTACAGCAGACCCACCCGGTCCCGATCCGGTGCGAGCGCTGCCAGATGCGCGGATCCGACGGCGGTGCATGTAACGGCCCAGGCCGCATCCGCCAGCTTTTCGCGTTTCTCCCACTCGGGCGTGGTCCAGATGTCCTTGGCGTGGGCCGACGCCGACCAAGTCCGCCCGGTGATCAGCGCGGCATAGCGCGCGACCGAGGACGGCGTGTGCAGGAAATGGGCGTAAAGATGCCCGACGGCCGGATCCAGTTCGGCTGCCAGCACGCAAGCCTGCCCGAAACGCCGAATCCGGTTGGGCGTCGGGTCGCGCAGCAGGTCACGCCACCACGTTGCAAAAGCGGAACGATATCCGGACAGGCGCCGCACCAGCCGCCAGCCGCGCAGCACCCGCAACGGTTCCTGATACAAATACTCCGGCAGGTAGCTGACCGGGGCGGTGATCGCCGCATGCACCGGGTGGATGCTGCGGTCGGTCGGGTGGCGCAGCGCCACGATCCGAAAATCCAGCCCCCGGCGCTGCAGGCCCAGCAGTTCCTGGGCAATGAACGTCTCTGACAACCGGGGGTAGCCCTTCAGGACCACCGCTACCGGTCCGGGAGTGACGCGCCGGCTCTGCGCGGCCGCCGACGCGGGGACCCCAGCCGACATGATCACGCTGGCTGGCGGAACGGCACGACCGGTCGCGCCGCCCGCGCCGTGACCCATCGGTCGACCAGCTGTGCCACGCGGTCCAGCCCGTCGAGCAGCGGCAGCCCGGTCGCCTCGGACGGCAGCTTCTGGGCCGGCAGGCGGCGCAGTGCCTCGGCCATCGCCTTGGGATCGCGGTCGCCATCCTCGACCATCACGCTGAGCAGGCCGAGTTCCTCGGCCCGCTTGGCCCGGATGTACTGTTCGAGCCGCGGTTCGGTGCGCGGGACGATGATCGCCCGTTTGTCGAACGAAAGGATCTCACAGAACGTGTTGTAGCCGCCCATCGCCACGATTGCCGCGCACCGCGACATCAGCGCCTCGATGCGGGAATCGAAGGTGATGACATGGACCCGGTCCAGGCGCTCGGCGCGTTCCATCAATTCGTTCTGCTGCTCGTGCGGCATGAACGGGCCAAGCACCATCAGGACCGGATAGGGCAGCTGGGAGTCCTCCTCGTACGCCCGAAGCACCCAGTCCATCATCGGCTCGCCGTCGCCGCCGCCGCCGGCGGTCACCAGCAGGTACGGTTCGTCGCCGAACGGAATAGCCGGGGCCGGCGTTGCCACCTTGGAAGCGTGCCTGCGCAGATAGCCGGTATAGCGGGTCTTCAGACGGACCGAGGCGGGGATGTCCACGCCGTCGAACGGATCGCAGACCTCCTTCACGCCATACACCCAGATCTCGTCGTACAGATCCTGCAGGGCCGGCAGCACCTTCTTGCGCTCCCATTCCGGTACCAGCAGCTCCGGCTCGTCCATCACGTCGCGCAGGCCAAGGACAAGCGGGGTGCCCCGCGCCTTCAGCATTTCCAAGGTGTCCTTGACCTCGCCGCGCAGGCCCCAGGGCTCCTTGTCGACGATGAACACGTCCGGATCGAAATACTCAGCGGTGTGCTTGATGATGGCAGCGCGCAGCTGCACCGTCTCCTCGATGTCCATGTGCAGGGACAGCGAGGTGTAGTCGCCGTTGCGCAGCTTGATGACGCCAGGAATCCGCACGAAATCAACGCGCGTGCGGAAATCGAAGCTGCCGATGATCGGCGAGCCCGACAGGATCAGCACGCTGATCTCAGGGTCGGCTTCGACAAGCGCGTGCGCGATCGCACGACACCGCCGCAGATGGCCAAGGCCCAGCGTGTCATGGCTGTACATCAGGACGCGCGCTGGCGTCCGACGTTTGGGATGACTCATCGGCCTCCTCGCGACCGTTGCCGGAACTCACGACGATCGGCTGCGATCCCCCGCCGGCCGACTATGGCACAATGACCCTGCTCCGGAAATGGTAACCTTTTCAGGCGCTGCAGTGTTGAACGGTGCTACGAATATCCCCAAACTCGATCTGCTTCCACAGTCGACGGGCCGACCATCATGGAACCGAGTATCTACCGGTTCATCTTCCGTCACAGCAAACGCGAGCAGATCGTTCTGCTGATCATGACGGCGTTGTCGTTCCCGTTTCTGTACTATTCACTCGATCTGCCGAAGAAGATCATTAACGAGGCTCTGGGTGCCAAGGGATCGGCCACGTTCCCCGTCAATTGGCTCGGGTTCGAGTTCGGCCAGCTGGAGTACCTCTGGACCCTGTCCGGCCTGTTCCTGGCGCTGGTCTGCATCAACGGCGCGTTCAAATACGTCATCAACGTCTATCGCGGCCAGCTCGGCGAACGGATGCTGCGCCGGCTGCGATTCGACCTGTACGCCCGGGTCCTGCGGTTCCCGCTGGGCCGTTTCCGGCGGATGAGCCAGGGCGAGATCATTCCGATGGTGACCGCTGAGGTCGAGCCGCTCGGGGGCTTCATCGGCGACTCGATCTCGCTGCCGGCGTTTCAGGGCGGCACGCTGATCACGATCCTTACCTTCATGTTCATCCAGGACCCGATCCTGGGCCTCGCGGCGATCTCGCTCTATCCCATCCAGGGCTACGTGATCCCGAAGCTGCAGCGCCAGGTGAACCTGCTCGGCAAGGAGCGGGTCCGCACCGTGCGCGCCATGTCCGACAAGATCGGGGAGACCGTCTCGGGGGTGCAGGAGGTCCACGCCAACGACAACGCCCGGCTCATGCTGGCGCGTTTCGCGGAGCGGCTGAACCGGATCTACGACATCCGTTTCGAGATCTATAAGAAAAAGTTCTTCATCAAGTTCCTGAACAACTTTCTGGCCCAGCTGACCCCGTTCTTCTTCTATTCGATCGGCGGGTACCTGGTGATCCGCGGCGACCTGTCGCTGGGCGCCATGGTGGCGGTCCTGGCAGCGTACAAGGATCTCTCCGCCCCCTGGAAGGAGCTGCTCGGCTACTACGAGCGCAAGGAAGATGCCCGGATCAAGTACGAGCAGGTGATCGAGCAGTTCGACCCGCCGACGATCATGGATCCGGCATTCCAGGCCGGCGACGCGGATGCCGGTCCGGCAGAGTCGGCCGGTATCCGTTCGTCAAACCTGGGCTGGATCGACGATGACGGCGAGGTGCAGGTCGAGGGCATCAGCATCAGGATCGAGCCGGGCGAGCGGGTGGCCCTGCTCGGCCCGCCGAACGGCGGCAAGGAGGCGCTGGGCCTGCTGCTCGCCCGCCTGGTGTTGCCGACCAGCGGCAACCTCAACTTCGGCGACCGGGACATGGCGACGCTGCCGGAGGCGGTCACGGGCCGTCGCCTCGGCTACGTGGGACCGGCGGCGTTCGCGTTCTCCACGTCGATCCGGGAGAATCTGCTGATCGGCGCCATGCATCGGCCATTGGTGGAGCCCGAGCGGGACACGGCGGCGCAGGCGATCGCGAAGCGCGCTGCGGAGAACGCGGCGATCGCCGGTAACTCGACCGACGACCCCCAGGCCGATTGGGTGGACTACGCGGCGATCGGGGTGGACGACGCGGGGGGGCTCTCGAAGCGGCTGGTCGAGCTTCTCGACGTCGTCGATCTGTGGGACGACTGCTACCAGCTCGGTCTGCGCGGCACCCTGGACCCGCAAAAGCGGCCGGACATCGCCGAGCGTATCCTGGAGGCCCGCCGCAGCTTTGCCGATCGCCTCGCCGGCGATCCCTCGCTGGCGGAACTGGTCGAGCCGTTTGCCGCCGACCGCTACAACTCCAATGCGTCGGTGGCCGAGAACCTGTTGTTCGGCACGCCGGTCGACGGCACGTTCGCAAGTGAATCCATCGCCACCAGTCCCTATGTCCGCCAGATCCTCGACACCGTGGGTCTGACCGGCGATTTCCTGACCATGGGCCGGGACATGGCGGCCACCATGGTCGAGCTGTTCGCCGATCTTCCGGCGGACCATGAGTTCTTCTCGCAGTTCAGCTTCATTTCGCCCGACGACCTGCCCGAGTTCCAGGCGCTGGTCACCCGGGTCGATCGAAGCGGGGTCAACGGCCTGTCGGAGGAAGACCGCAGCCGATTGCTGTCGTTGCCGTTCAAGCTGGTCGCCGCTCGCCATCGGCTCGGGCTGCTCGACGATGCGATGAAGCTTCGCATCCTGGAGGCGCGCAAGGCGTTTGCCGAGAACCTGCCGCCGGACATGGCCGGCGCGGTCGCCTTCTTCACGGCCGATGCCTACAACGCCGCCGCCTCGGTTCAGGACAACCTGCTGTTCGGCAAGATCGCCTACGGACAGGCCGACGCATCGGCCCGGGTCGGAAAGGTGATCGCCGAGGTCCTCGAAAGCCTCGATCTGCGCGCGACCGTGATCGAAGTCGGTCTTGATTTCGAGGTCGGCATCGGTGGCTCCCGGTTGACCGCCGCACAGCGCCAGAAGATCGGGATTGCGCGCGTTCTGCTGCGCCGGCCCGAGATCTGCGTGTTCAACGACGCGGTCGGCAGTATCGAATCGGCCGCCCAAAGCCGGGTAATCGACCGGGTTCTCGCCGAGACCGAGGGAGGAACGGTGGTCTGGACGCTGCAACACCCCGATCTGGCCCGCCGGTTCCAGAGGGTCCTGGTGTTGCGCGGCGGCCGGGTGGTGGAAGATGGCACACCCGACAGCCTTGACCGTAGTGGGACCGAATTCCACGCCATGGCAGCTGGCAGCTGACCGGGAGAGAAGCAAGCGATGAGCATCAATCAGGAAGTCGAACTCCTTCGGAACATTCCGCTGTTCGCCAAGATCGAGCCGGCCAAGCTGAAACTGCTCGCCTTCACCTCTGAGCGTCTCACCTACCAGCCGACCCAGACCATGTGTCACCAGGGCGACATCGGGGACGCTGCCTACATAATCATCGACGGCGAGGCCGTGGTTCGCATCGGCACGTCGGCGGGGGAGATCGAGGTCGCGAGGCTTGGGAAGGGCGATGTCGTCGGCGAGATCGCCATCCTGTGCGACGTCCCCCGCACCGCCACTGTCCAGGCGGTTGACCGGGTGACGGTCCTCAAGATCACCAAGGAACTGTTCTTCCGATTGGTCAACGAGTTCCCGCAGATCGCGATCGAGATCATGCGGGAACTCGCCGCGCGGCTGGAGCGGACGAACGCCCAGCTCCGGGACGCCGTCAGCCGCAACGGCACCACCTGAACTGTCTCGAAACCAAAGGTAAGCTCATGAGTCGACTGGACAGCGCGATCCGCCGGCTGCAGGCCCAGAAGGCCGCGCTGGAAGATGCCGCGCAGCGGACCGCCGACCAGCGCGGCATGGTGCTGGAGTTCGGCTTGGGCAACGGCCGCACCTACGATCACCTGCGCACGATTCTGCCGGGCCGGCGGATCGTGGTGTTCGATCGCCAGGTCGCCGCCCACCCGGACTGCATCCCCCCGGACGAGGATCTGTATCTCGGCGATCTGTTCGAGACACTGCCGCGCGCGGTTGCCGAGCTCGGTCGCGCCGCGGTTGTCGCCCACCTCGACATCGGGACCGGCGACAAGGACCAGAGCATCGCACTGGTCGCCCGCGCGGCACCGCTGATCGCCGGCCTGCTGGCCGAACGGGCGGTCCTGGTCAGCGATCAGCCGGTCGAGGGAATACCGGGCCTGGTTCCGCTCCCGCTCCCCGACGGCATCGCCGCCGGGCGCATTCACATGCTGCAACGAGCCTGAGCGTCCGGATCAGGGCAGATCGAGGTCGACGATCACCGGGACATGGTCCGACGCCTTCTCCCAGCCACGCGCTTCGCGCAGGACCGACGCGTCACGCACCGCCCCGGCCAGCGGCTCGGTCACCCAGACATGGTCGAGGCGCCGGCCGCGGTTCGACTCGTCCCAGTCGCGCGGGCGGTAGCTCCACCACGTATACAGGCTCTGCTCCGGTGGAATGCGCCGGCGCACCGCGTCGACCCAGCCGAGACCCGCCTGAAGGGCGCCGAGCGCCTCGACCTCGACCGGCGTGTGGCTGACGACCCCAAGCAACTGCTTGTGTGACCACACGTCGGTCTCAAGCGGCGCGATGTTGAGATCCCCGACCAGGATCATCGGCTGTTCTCGGGTGCGGGCCGCGGCGAACCAGGCACGGCTCTCGGCCAGGAAGTCCAGCTTGTGCGCAAACTTCACGTTGGCCACCGGGTCCGGAACATCGCCGCCGGCCGGAACATAGAAGTTGTGCAGCTCCGGGCCCCCGGCGATCCGCACGGCGACATGGCGCGCGTCGGCCTTGGCGCAGAAGTCGCAGCGGTCGGTCTCCTCGATCGGCAGCCGGGAGACCACCGCGACCCCATTGTAGCCCTTCATGCCCGATACCGCCTGGTGCGGGTATCCAGCCTCGGCGAACGCGGCCGCCGGAAACTGGTCGGCCATCGCCTTGGTTTCCTGAAGGCACAAAACGTCCGGCTGCACCGTGGCGATCAGTTCCAGCGCCCGGGGCAACCGCAGGCGCACCGAGTTGATGTTCCAGGTGACAACCCGCACGTCAGGTGATCCGGACGTGCAGGTCGCTCAAGCCGTCGACATGGCCGTGCAGGACGTCGCCGCGGCCCACGGCGGCCACGCCTTCCGGCGTGCCGCTGAAGATCAGGTCGCCCGGGTGCAGTTCCACAAGGCCGGACAGGTAGCTGATGGTTTCCGACACCGACCAGATCAGCGCCTTGAGCGTCGACTGCTGCCGGCGCTTGCCGTTGACGTCGAGCCAGATCTCGCCGTCCTCGATCAGGCCGGTCGCGCTCACCGGGTGCAGCGGGGCGATCGGGGCCGACTTGTCGAACCCCTTGCCCATGTCCCAAGGCCGACCGAGTTTCTTGGCTTCGCCCTGGAGATCGCGCCGGGTCATATCGAGACCGACACCATATCCCCAGATCAGGTCGCTCGCCGCCGACACCGGGACGTCCCGCCCGCCCTTGCCTAGCGCGACAACCATTTCGATTTCGTGATGAAGATCCGAAGTCGCCACCGGGTAGGGCATGTCGGCACCGCCGGTGACCAGTGCATCGGCGGGCTTCATGAAGAAGAAGGGCGGCTCGCGATCCGGGTCATGACCCATTTCACGGGCATGGGCGGCGTAGTTGCGGCCCACGCAGTAGACCCGGCGCACCGGAAAGCTGGCGTCGGTTCCCGCAACCGGGACGGCAGCTCGCGGCGCTGGATCGATTACATAGCTCATTATTAAATCTCACCCTTTTGGATCGTTATGCTCGTCCGACCAAGCGTTCTGAGCGTTGACTGACAGCTTGGAACTGATTGTTCCACCGAATCTGGCCGGCATTTGAAAACGAAACCGGTTCGCGGTCCAGTGCCCGAATGCACCGAATGATGCATCGAATGCCGTGCGCGCCCGTCGGCCGGCCCGCGCCGACACTGGAGTGGACGTCAGGAGCGGTCGTAGAGTGTTCGGCAACCACAGTGGTGGGCTTGGTCATAACCAAACGTTAGTCCTATAGTTTTCGTATGGTTATGTATAAGTTTTGATCTAATCAAAACTAGCTCGTTGACACGCGATGCGACGGTTTTCATAGTCCTCGGTATCCGCCGCCGAGCGAGAATCGCGAGCCCGTCTGAAGAACGGGGAGCGGAACACCATTGTGGGAGGATTCACCATGCAGACTCGCCGTCTCGTGCTCGGCGCGCTGACTGCCGCCGCGCTTGCCTCACCGTTCGCAGCCGCCCAGGCCGCCGATGTAACCTTGCGGGTACACCACTTCCTGCCGCCGATGGCCAACACCCAGACCAAGGTGCTGGAGCCCTGGAAGAAGGAGATCGAGGCAGCGTCGGGCGGCCGGATCGCCATCGAGATCTTCCCGGCGATGCAGCTTGGAGGCAAGCCGCCGCAGTTGATCGACCAGGCCCGCGACGGCGTGGTGGACATCGTCTGGGCGTTGCCGAGCTACACTCCGGGACGGTACCCGACTGCCGCCGTGTTCGAACTACCGTTCATGGTCTCGACCGCCGCAGGGACCACGCTGGCGGTGCAGGAATTCTACGAAAAGCACATGCGCGACGAGTTCTCCGACGTGCATCCGCTGCTGTTCCATGTGCACGCCCGTGGCGTCATCCACACCAAGAACCCGGTGGAGAAGATCGCCGATCTCTCCGGCATGAAGGTTCGCGCGCCGAGCCGTTCGATCGGCAAGGCTCTCGAGGCGATGGGTGCCACGCCGGTGTTCATGCCGGTGCCGGCGCTGCCGGAGGCGTTGTCCAAGGGCGTCGTCGAGGGTGCGGTGATTCCCTGGGAGATCACCATCCCGCTGAAGATCTCCGAACTGGTCGACAACCACGCGGTAACCCCCGGGCCACGCGGCCTGTACACCTCGGTGTTCGTGCTCGCGATGAACAAGGCGAAGTACGACGGCATGCCGGCTGACCTTCGCAAGATCCTGGACGACCATTCCGGCATGGCGATGGCCGGATGGGTCGGCAAGGTCTGGGACGAGATCGAGCTTCCGGGCCTCGCCAAGGCCAAGGAAAGCGGGACGGTCCGCGAGATGTCGCCGGATCAGGTGGCCAAGATGCGCGAGATCACCGCCAGCGTGACCGCCGAGTGGATTGCCGAGATGGACAAGGCCGGCAAGGACGGCGCCGCGCTGCTCAAGGACGCCAACGCCCTGATCGACAAGCACACCAAATGACCCGGCGGTTGGCGCCGGGACGCGCGCGTCCATGACGTCCGACACACTCGAACCCTACGCCGCCCCAACCGATCCGGTCGGGGCGGCGCTGCGCTTCCTGTCGGTGGCGTTCGCCGTGTTCGGCGGCCTGCTGCTGAGCGCGGGCGCGGTGATGACGGTCGTCAGCGTCACCGGACGCTACCTGTTCTCCACACCGATTCCCGGCGACATCGAACTGGTGGAGCTGGGAGCCGGCGCCGCGATCGCCGCGTTCCTGCCGTACTGCCAGATCACCGGCAGCAACGTCATCGTCGATTTCTTCACCGGCGCCATGGCGCCGCGCGCCCGGGCCCGGCTGGACGCGGTTCACGGGCTGGTATTCGCGTTCTGCGCCGGTCTGGTGGCCTGGCGCATGACTCTCGGCGGGATGGACGCATATCTGAACAACGATGAGACCATGGTGCTGGGCGCACCGATCTGGATCAGCTTCGTGGTCATGGTCCCGGCGTTCGGCCTGTTGTGCCTCGTGTGCCTGCATGGATCCGCGGTTCGCGTCATTCACGGCGCGCCGCCGCCGGAGGCCGCGTCATGAGTGGAGTAGGGCTCGGGTTGGCGGTGTTCGCCGGCATGCTGGCGCTGATGGCGATCCGGATGCCGATCGGGGTCGCCATGCTGGTCGCCGGCGCCGGCGGCTTTGCCTATATCGCCGGCTGGATCCCGCTGATCGCCCAGCTCAAGTCGAGCGCCTACTACCTGTTCTCGAGCTACTCGCTGACCGTCATTCCGCTGTTCCTGTTGATGGGCCAGTTCGCCACCAAATCCGGCCTGTCGCGCGGCCTGTTCGGGGCGGCCAATGCCTGGCTCGGGCATCGCCCCGGCGACATCGCCATGGCGGCGATCGGCGGATGCGGGCTGTTCGGTGCGATCTGCGGATCGTCCCTGGCGACCGCCGCTACCATGGGCCAAGTGGCACTACCCGAGCTGAAGCGGTATAACTACTCGGGAGCCCTGTCCACTGGAGCCCTTGCTGCGGGCGGGACTCTGGGTATTCTCATTCCGCCGTCAGTCATACTTGTGATCTACGCGATCCTGACCGAACAGAACATCGCCAAGATGTTCCTGGCCGCCTTCATCCCAGGCATCCTCGCTGCGCTTGGCTACATGCTGGCCATTGCCGTCTACGTGCGCCTCTACCCGGAAGAGGGCCCGGCCGGTCCGGAGCACCCGCTGTCGGAAAAGCTGCATTCGCTGATCGACATCTGGCCGGCGCTGCTGATCTTCGTGCTGGTGATCGGCGGCATCTACACCGGTGCGTTTACCCCGACCGAGGCGGCCGCGTTCGGCGCGGTTGCGACCGGTCTGCTGGCCGCGGTCAAGGAGGGCATGGGCTGGCAGGGCCTGAAGGAATGCCTGCTCGGCGCCGCCGGGGCTTCGGCGATGATCTTCCTGATTCTTTTCGGGGCCGAGTTCTTCAACAGCTTCCTGGCGCTGACCCGGATGCCCGACACGCTGGCCGACCTGATCGGCGGCAGCGGCCTGTCGCCGCTGCTGGTGCTGGCGGCGATGCTGGTGCTCTACCTGCTGCTCGGCTGCGTGATGGACAGCCTGTCGATGATCCTGCTGACCATTCCGATCTTCTTCCCGATCATAATGGCCCTGGATTTCGGCCTGACGCCGGAGGGCACCGCCATCTGGTTCGGCATCCTGGCGCTGATCGTGGTCGAGGTAGGGCTGATCACGCCGCCGGTCGGCATGAACGTCTTCATCATCAACTCGATGGCGCGCGACGTACCGATGCTGGAGAGCTTCCGCGGCGTGCTGCCGTTCCTGATCTCCGACGGCGTCCGGGTGGTGCTGCTGATCGCGTTCCCGCCGATCACGCTGTGGCTGGTACGGTTCCTCGGATGAGCGGAGGACGCCCTACTCGGCGGCGGCCGCACTGACGGGTATGGTGCCGTCGGCGGCCCGGCTCCGAACCGCCGCCGCGAACGCCTGAAACACCGACCGGTCGATGCCTTCGCAGGGCCGCGGCCATTCCGGATGCCACTGCACGCCGAGCGCGAAGCCCGGCGCGTCGGCGACGGAGATCGCCTCGACCACGCCGTCGGGGGCCGTTGCCTCGACCCGAACACCGGTACCGAGCCGGTCGATCCCCTGGCCGTGCAGCGAGTTGATCATGTGCGGGCCCGGCCCGGCGATGCGCTCCAGCAATCCGCCCGGAGTCACGGCTATGGGGTGCGCCTTGCGATACTTCCAATCGAACGGCACATCCCGGCGCATCCGGTGATCAAGCTTGCCGGTGTCGTCGTGTATCCGCTGAACCAGGCTGCCGCCGAACGCCACGTTCATCTCCTGGATGCCGCGACACAGTCCCAGGATCGGCACGCCGGCCGCCACCGCGGCCCGGATCAGGGACAGGGTCACGGCATCGCGCGCCGGGTCGTGTTCGGCGGAATTCTGCGATGGAGTGCCCTGGTAGTGCTGCGGATCGACATTGGAGGGACTGCCGGTCAGCAAGATGCCGTCCAGTCGGCGCACCAGGACCCGGGGGTCGATTCCAGCCTCCAGGGCGGGAATCATCACCGGGCAGCCGCCCACCTCATCGACCACCACGGTCACGTATTTCTCGGTGACCCGCTGATAAGCGTGCTCCTCGGTCTTCACCCGGCACGCGGTCACCCCGATCAGCGGCAACAACCCCTCAGTCATGCCCAATCCTCGCCCATTCGCGGCACCGCGACCCGTGCGCGGCCGTTGCAGGCTATCACACGGGGAGGGAGCGCGTCAGCGGCCGACCTCGTCGCCCGGCTTGCCGAGATCCTTGGGCCGGAACAGCTCGTTTGGAATGGTGACATCGAACTCAGGATCGAGCAGCGCAACCTTTACCGAAACCTGCTGGGCGTCGACGATGGTCCACTGTTTGAGCGCCAGCGGCTGATCCTGGAAAACCAGGGTTACGTAGCCCTGGTCCGGTTCCTGGCGCTGCCGGATCCGGACCCGAAGCACGTTGGACTCACGCTTGACCTCGTCGACGATCAACTCCTCGCCGAACTTCACGTTCTCGTCGACCAGCACGCTGAGCGGCGAGGAGAAGAGCGGGATCTGATTGGTCTGTTTCAGTTCAAGATCCTGATAAGTAATTAGAATTCCGTCCGATGTAATGAGAATCGGCGAGGGTGGATCATACTCGAAGCGCATCCGGCCGGGCCGTCTGAGCCACACCCGCCCCTTCGCGACAAGCCCGGTCGAGCTGGCCTGCAGGAAGTTGGAGCGCATCGAGGTGATGCCGTTGAAGTATGCCTCGACACGGGCCAGATGGGCCTTGTCGTCGGCACTCAGGGAGGCGGCCGTCGCCGAACCGGTCCACAGACCGGCGACAACCAGAACGCCCGTCAGGGCGCGTGTCAGGATGCGTCGCATGGCAGTTGATGTGCCCCTGGAGTCGCGCCGGATCAAGCGGCAATGTGCGGGCAGGTTCGTGGCTTTGTGAAGGCGCCGGCGCCGGCCGGCCCGCCGCTTTCTCAGAGATCGGAGTGATCGCCGACCAGAACCTCGCGCTTGCCGACGTGATTGGCCTGGCTGACCACGCCCTCGCTCTCCATCCGCTCGACGATGGTGGCGGCGCGGTTGTAGCCGATCTTCAGGTGGCGCTGGATGAACGACGTCGAGCATTTGCCCTCGCGCGCGACCACCGCGACCGCCTGGTCGTACAGGTCGTCGCCGGAGCCGCCGCCCTCGCTGCCGCCGGCCCCGAAGCCGAGCGGATCGCCGAGCGTGTCGTCGTCCTCGGTGATGCTCTCGTTGTACTCCGGCTCGCCCTGTGCCTTGAGGTGCCGGACCACGTCCTCGACCTCCTCGTCCGAGCAGAACGGGCCGTGCACCCGGGTGATGCGCCCGCCGCCGGCCATGTACAGCATGTCGCCCTGGCCCAGCAGCTGCTCCGCACCCTGCTCGCCCAGGATGGTGCGGCTGTCGATCTTGGAGGTGACCTGGAAGCTGATCCGGGTCGGGAAGTTCGCCTTGATGGTGCCGGTGATCACGTCCACCGAAGGGCGCTGGGTCGCCATGATGACGTGGATGCCGGCGGCCCGGGCCATCTGCGCCAGCCGCTGGACCGCGCCTTCGATGTCCTTGCCGGCCACCAGCATCAGGTCGGCGACCTCGTCGATCACCACCACGATGAACGGCAGCGGCGTCAGGTCGAGCGGCTCCTCCTCGAACACCGGCTTGCCGGTGTCGGCATC
Organism: Thalassobaculum sp.; assembly: GCF_040219215.1. Taxonomy (GTDB): domain Bacteria; phylum Pseudomonadota; class Alphaproteobacteria; order Thalassobaculales; family Thalassobaculaceae; genus Thalassobaculum_A. The sequence goes on along the minus strand of NZ_JAVJSX010000034.1, from coordinate 17,165 downwards.
GAACCCCGTCTGGACCCGTCGCTTCAGGATCTCGCCCTTCTTGACCGCCTCGGCCAGCCGGGCGTTGTAGCCCTCGATGTTGCGCACCCCGAGCTTGGACATCGCCCGGTAGCGGCTCTCCATCTCGCGCACCGTCCACTTCAGGGCAACGACCGCCTTCTTCGGGTCGGTCACCACCGGCGACAGCAGGTGCGGAATGCCGTCATAGACCGACAGTTCGAGCATCTTCGGGTCGATCATGATGAACCGGCAGCGTTCCGGCGGCAGGCGGTACAGGAGCGACAGGATCATGGTGTTGACCGCGACCGACTTGCCGGAACCGGTGGTGCCGGCGATCAGCAGGTGCGGCATGCGCGCCAGATCGACGGCCACCGGGCTGCCGGCAATGTCCTTGCCGAGCGCGATCGCCAGCTTGCCGCCACTGTTGCCGTAGGCGTCGGCCTCCAGGATCTCGCGCAGGTAGACGGTTTCGCGCTTCGCGTTCGGCAGCTCGATGCCGATGACGTTTCGCCCCGGCACCACGGCGACGCGGACCGACACCGCGCTCATCGATCGGGCGATGTCGTCCGACAGCCCGATCACCCGCGACGACTTGGTGCCGGGTGCCGGCTCCAGCTCGTACAGCGTGACCACCGGGCCATAGCGGACTTTGCCGATGGTGCCCTTGACCCCGAAGTCCTGGAGCACCGATTCCAGCATTCGGGCGTTCTGCTCCAACGCGTCGTCGTCGGGTCCATGGCCGATAGTCCGCGGCTCGCTCAACAGCTCGAGTGCCGGATAGTCGTAGGTGCCGGTCGGGCCGAGATCCAGGCTGCCCTGGCTGGCGGTCGATTTGCGCGGCGAACGTGCCGGCTTCTCGACCCGCTTGGCGGCCCGCTGTGCCGCCCGGACCGCGACCGCCGGCCCGCTGTCGGAATCGGGATCGCTTGGGACCTCGACGTCGTCCGCCTCGAACGGCGGATCCTCTCGGCCCAGGCGCGGTTCCGGCCGCTCGTCCGTGCTGCGGGCCAGCGCGCGCGCGCCGAGACGAGCGCCCGCTCCGGCGCCGCGCCAGCCCAGCCGGGCGCCCGCGCCCAGCAGTGCCACGGCACCACGGCTGAGACCCCAGACGCCGACTGCCGCGTCACGCAAACCGTAGCCGACGCACCACAGCGCCAACCCGAGGGCCGTAAGGCCGACCAGTATGGCCACCGGCAGCAGGCCGCCGACCGGCTCCAGGTGCGGAATCACACGGCCCATCGGCTGCAGCAGCAGCTGGCCGACGAATCCGCCGAGACCGGCGCGCAATGGCCAGGTCGGCGGCACCGGTGCGGCCGCCGCGGCCAGCGTCGCCAGCGCCAATGCGATCGGCAGCAGCGCAACGCGCAGGGCCGGCCGCCCGATCGTCTCGTGGCGCAACAGCCGCCATCCCCAGATCGCCGGCATCAGCACCAGCAGCGCGCTGGCCAGTCCGAGAGACTGCAGCAGCAGATCGGCCGTGATCGCGCCGGTGATGCCCAGCGGGTTGGCAACCTGCGCGCTGCGGCTGGCGCCGCCGGCGGAATTCATGGACGGATCGGTGATGTCGAAGCCGACCAGCGCCACCGCCAGCGCCGCGGCCAGGGCGACCAGGCAGACCCCGATGATCTCCTCGGCGCGACGCCGCAGATACCGGCTCGCCACGTCCGGCAACAAGGTTCGTGTTTCGCCTCGGCTGCTGGCCCGCGCCATGATTTCGCCGTCCCCTGTCACGCCACGGAGCACCCTCCGATCCTGAAGGTTCGCCGTATCGGTTTTGTTCCAGATCCCGAACTACTCTATACGACAGTGTATTAGCGGGCAACCTTGAGGCTGAGCATCAGGAGTTTTGGGTGTTCGGACGCAAAAGAACAGGCCCGGAAGCGTCGCCGCCGGGCCTGAGTCGCAACAGAGTGGTCGCGGGAGAGGCAGGAGCCGGGCGGCCCCGGAACAGGCCGCCCGGTCCTGAGGGTCAGAAGGTCTGCGAGCCGCGCCCGAATTCCGGGTAGGCTTCCAGGCCCAGCTCGGCCCGGTCGAGGCCCATATCCTCGTCTTCCTCGCTCGGCCGAAGTCCCACAACGGTCTTCAGAACGAACCAGACGACGGAACTGGTCACCAGCATGAACACGCCGACCGCGACGATGCCGATGATCTGAGCCGAGAACGTGGCATCGGAGTTCGACAGGGCCACGGCAATGGTGCCCCAGATGCCGCACACCAGGTGCACCGGGATGGCGCCCACCACGTCGTCGATCTTCAGCTTGTCGAGGATCGGGACCGCGAACACCACCAGCACGCCACCGACTGCGCCGACGAACACCGCCATGCCGACCGACGGGGCCAGCGGCTCCGCGGTGATCGACACCAGCCCGCCGAGCGCGCCGTTCAGCGCCATCGTCAGGTCGACCTTCTTGTACATGACGGCGGTCAGGGCGATCGCCACCACGACGCCAGCCGCCGCCGCGATGTTGGTGTTCACATAGATCTTGGCGATGGCGACGATGTCGGCCGCCGATCCCATGGCCAGCTGCGAGCCGCCGTTGAAGCCGAACCAGCCGAGCCACAGCACGAAGGTGCCGAGGGTCGCCAGAGCCAGGTTGGAGCCCGGCATCGGGTTGACCGAGCCGTCCTTGTTGAACTTGCCGCGGCGCGCCCCGAGGATGATCGCCCCCGCCAGGGCCGCCCAGCCGCCAACCGAGTGCACGATGGTCGAGCCGGCGAAGTCGAGGAAGCCGGCTTCCGACAGCCAGCCGCCGCCCCAGCTCCAGGAACCCTGGATCGGGTACAGCACGCCGGTCAGAACGATCGTGAAGATCAGGAACGGCCACAGCTTGATGCGCTCGGCCAGCGTGCCCGAGACGATCGACGCCGCCGTCGCGACGAACACCATCTGGAAGAACCAGTCGGATGACGCCGAGTAGCCCGCCTCGTCGGCATTGAACACGAAGCCGTCGGCGGTGACCTGGGCGTCGGCCGCGGACCAGGGGCTGATCGACCCGAAGTAGCCGCCATCGACACCGGAATACATCAGGTTGTAACCGATGACCCAGTACAGCAGGCCGGCGATCGAGTAGATCGCGATGTTCTTGGTGCACTGCATCGCGGTGTTCTTGGTGCGGACCAGGCCGGCCTCAAGCATCGCGAAGCCGGCGGCCATCCACATGACCAGGAAGCCGTGCAGCAGGAAGGACAGGCTGTTCAGGATGAACACCGTCTCCTGCTCGACCGCCGCCGAGGCTGTGTGAGCGAAGCCGATGGTGGCGACGCTTGCCGCGATCGCCATCAGGCTGAAGCTCGTGAATTTCTTCATCGTGGTTATCCCCCGCCTTGTCTCAGAGCGCGTCCGCATCGGTCTCGCCAGTGCGGATCCGCACCGCCTGCGACACGTCGAGCACAAAGATTTTGCCGTCGCCGATCCGGCCGGTATTGGCGGATTTCTGGATTGCCTCCACCACCGAGGTGACGAGATCGTCGCTGACGACCACCTCGACCTTCACTTTCGGCAGGAAGTTCACCGAGTACTCCGCCCCTCGGTAGATTTCCGTCTGGCCCTTCTGCCGTCCGAACCCCTTGACCTCGCTTACCGTCAGCCCCTGGATGCCCAGGGCGGTAAGCGATTCGCGGACCTCATCGAGCTTGAAGGGTTTGATAATGGCCATGACGAGTTTCATGTCGCCAACCCTCGCGCCTGTGTTCCCCAAAATCCGGACGGCGTCCGGGCGGCCCCGATCTTCCCCCCAGGACTGCCCGCGCGCCGCACGGATCACCCGCGCACCGCGGGACGTAAGGCTGATTATCAAGATCCGTGCCGAACTCAATATTTCAGCTAAATCAATGCATTAATGAGTATCGGGCGATATCGCTGTGCAGTGCCGATCGTGAGTCGCGCTAAAATTTAGGCATATCCGAGTTTATGCCTATTTTTTAATCCGACCTGCGCGACGCCGAGTCACGCTTGCCCGGACGGCCGAGTCCGCTAGTGTCGGACCCGACGCACACCACACGCGGAGCCGCGAGCATGGAACGCACGGACGCCGTCGTCGCCGGCGCTGGACTGTCGGGGCTGTCGGCCGCCCTGGCGCTGGCCGAGGCCGGGCTGTCGGTGACCATGGTCGACCGCACCGACCCGCGCGCCGCGGTCGCCGGGAAGGGTGACGTGCGGACCACCGCGATCTCCCTGTCGTCACGGCGCCTGCTGGAGACCCTCGGCGCCTGGGCCGCTGTGGCCGATCGGGCCGAGCCGATCCTGGATATCCGGGTGTCCGACGCCGAATCGCCGATCCATCTGCATTTCGACCACCGCGTCGTCGGCGACCAGCCGATGGGCCACATCGTGGTCAACGACGACCTCAAATCATCCCTGCTCGACCGTCTTGAAGGCCATTCCGACGTGACGATCGCCGATCCAGGGACCATCGACTCCCTGGCGGTCACCGGAGCCGGCGCCGCCCTGATCCTGGCTGACGGACGTCGGCTCGAAGGCTCGCTGGTGATCGCGGCCGACGGGCGGGAATCGGCCGTCAGGCGTCTGGCCGGGTTGCGGACCACCCGGCTGCCGTACCGGCAGTCGAGCATCATCGACACCATCGGCCACGATGAGCCGCACCACGGACTGGCACACGAACGGTTCCTGCCCGGCGGGCCGCTCGCCCTGCTGCCGCTGTCCGGCAACCGCTCCGCCCTGGTCTGGACCGAGCGCAAGGCGGTTGCCGAGCGCATCGCCAAGCTCGACGACGCATCGTTCTCGGCCGCCCTGCTGGAACGGTTCGGCTCCTCGCTCGGCCGGCTGCATCCGCTTGGGCCGCGCCGGCTCTACCCGCTGGAGATGGTGACGGCCGAGGGTTTCATCGCCGACCGGGTGGCGCTGGTCGGCGATGCCGTGCACGCCATCCACCCGGTCGCCGGGCAGGGCTTCAACCTCGGCCTGCGCGACGTGGCCGCCCTGGCCGAGGTGCTGGCCGACGCCATCCGGGTCGGCCTCGATCCAGGCGCGCCGACGGTGCTGCGCGACTACCAGCGCCGCCGCCGGTTCGACAGCGTCAGCCTGACCGCTTCGACCGACGGGCTGGTCCGGCTGTTCTCCAATGACATCGGCCCGGTCCGCGCGGTCCGCGACCTCGGCCTCGGGATGGTGCAGCGCATCCCGGCGTTCAAGCGGGTGGCGATCCGGCACGCCATGGGCACGCTCGGCACCCTGCCGAGGCTGCTGCGCGGCGAGCCGTCCTAGCGCCGCGCCCGGATGGAGCACCCCCGATGATCGCCAACGTCATTCTGGTGGCGCTGGGCAGCGCGCTTGGCGGGGTCGGCCGCTATCTGCTCGCGGCAGCGCTGCCCTATGACCCGGTGGGCGGCACGATCCCGGTCGCCACCCTGCTGACCAATCTGTCGGGCTCGGCGGCGATCGGGGTGATCGCCGGCTTGACGCTGCCGGGCGGACTGCTGGCCAGCGCCCCCGGGGCCACCCTGTTCCTGGCGGTCGGCGTGCTCGGCGGCTTCACCACCTTCTCGGCATTCAGCGAGCAGACCGCGGCCATGTTCGCCGACGGCGAGCCGTTCCTGGCGCTGATCTACATGACCCTGTCGGCCTGGGGATGCGTGGCGGTGGCGCTGCTCGGCCTGATGCTCGGCTCGCGGATCTAGTAGCGCTCAGGCGCTCCGGCTCAGCCCTTTTGCGGCCAGTGCGGCGGTGTAGGCCGCCATGATCTTCTCGCCCTCAACACCGAGCTTGTGCAGATAGCGCCACGTGTAGATGCCCGACGAGTGGCCGTCGTCGAAACCGATCCGCACCGCGTAGTTTCCCACCGGCTCAACCGAGACGATGGCGACGTTGGCCTTGCCGCCGACCAGGGTCTTGCCGGCGGCACTATGGCCCTGCACCTCGGCGGAAGGGCTCTCGACCCGCAGCAGCTCGGCCGGAACCGTGACCGTCGGACCGTCCTGGAACACCACGGTCAGCGCGTGCCGATCCTTGGCCACCCGGAGTTCCGACGGCCAGAACGGTGTATCGAAACGCTCGTCGCCCAGGCTCACGGCATCACCTTGTCGGTCGCGTCCGGCTCGGCATCGAGCGAACGGGCTTCATCCACCAGCATGATCGGCACGCCGTCGCGGATCGGAAACGCCAGGCGAGCCGTCTCGCTGATCAACTCGCCGGCCTCCCGGTCGTAGGACAGTTGCCGCTTGGTGATCGGACACACCAGGATTTCCAGGAGCTTCGGGTCGACCGACGGGCCGCCTGCCGCAGCACCGCCGGTTTCAGTGCCGGACATGATCGTCTCCCTGATCGCCACCCGCCGTTCCCATCTCGAACAGCGCCTGCAGCAGTTCGGCCCGGGCCGCCAGCGAGCCGGCTTCCAGGATCGCCTGCTTCTCGCTCGGCTTGAACGGGCAGATCATCGCCAGCGATGTTACCAGTCGCTCGTCCGGAGTCGACTGGATCGAGTCCCAGTCGCCGGAGATGCCCTTGGCTTCGGCGTACCGGCGCAGCTGGCCCACCAGTCGCGCACGGTCCAGCTTGATGGTCTCCGGCGCGTCGATATCGTTGCGGAACCGGGTCCAGTCCGCCACCACCCGCCGATAGCCGCGCATCGAGGCGACTTCCTCAGTGATCGCGAACCGGCAGACCCCGGTCAACGAGATCAGATAGCGGCCATCATCGGTCTCGGCGAACTGGGTGATCCGACCGGCGCAGCCGATTTCGTAGAGTTCCGGTGCCTCGGCCCCATCGTTGCCGTGGCGCGGCTGGATCATCCCGATCAGCCGGCCGGCACCGAGGGCATCACGCGTCATGTTCAGATAGCGCGGCTCGAACACGTTCAGCGGCAGCTTGCCGTTCGGCAGAAGCAGCACCCCGGCCAGCGGAAACACCGGCAAGGTCGCCGGCAGTTCCTCGAACCGGGTGCTGAACGCGCTCTCCGCCATCGGTGCCTGCCGTCAGGAGAACAGCACGGAGGCCAGCTTGCGCCGCGCCGCCACGGTCACCGGATCGGTCGGTCCCAGCGCCTCGAAATACTTCAGGAGCTGCTTGCGCGCCGCTTCATCCTGCCATTTCCGGTCGATCCGGATGCTGTCGAGCAGCTGGTCGAGCGCACCCTCGGTGTCGCCGGTCGCGTACAGCGCCGACGCCAGGTCCAGGCGGGCCTGGTGGTCCTTCGGGTTGGCCTCGACCCGGGCCTGGAACGCCGCCAGCTCGCCGGCCGCCTTCGCCCCCTGCTCGGCCAGCTCAAGCTGGGTCGCCACCGCCTGCACGGCCTTGTCGGCCTTGAAGGCGTCGGTCGCCTGGGCCAGCACCGCCTTGGCCTCGTCGAGACGGCCGTCGGCGATCAGGCATTTCAGGAAACCGGCGAACGCCGGCGCGTTCTCCGCGTCATGCCCCAGCACCTGCTGGTAGATCGCGCCGGCCGACTGGTGGTCGCCCTGTTCGAGCAGCGTGTCCGCCTGCTCCAGCGCCTGCGCCACCGGGGAGTCGGAGGCCGCCCCGCCGGTCAGCCGGTCGATCAGCTGCTGGATCTGGCTCTCCGGCACCGCGCCCTGGAAGCCGTCCACCGGTTGGCCGTCCTTGAAGGCGTAGACGGTGGGGATCGACTGGATGCGCAGCTGCTGCGAGATCTCCGGGCTTTCGTCCACGTTGATCTTGACCAGCTTCACCGCGCCGCGCGCGTTGCGCACCACCCGCTCCAGCGTCGGGGTCAGCTGCTTGCACGGCCCGCACCACGGCGCCCAGAAATCCACCAGCACCGGGGTGGTCATCGACGCGTCGACCACGTCGGCCATGAAGGTCGCGGTGGTGCCGTCCTTGATGACGTCCGCGCCGGCCCCGGCAGGGGCCGCGGCGGGTGCGCCGTTCGGCATGATGAAGGATTCCATTGGTTCCTACCTCGCTATCGGTGAGGGTAATGTAAAGCGCACGGCCGCGCAGACAAGCGGTCGGCCAGCAGCGGTCCAGGTAGAATGCGGCATCAAGCGCCGGACGCTGGATCGAGGTCCAGAACCCGCGGCGTGTGTCCGCCGGCCTCCAGGAACCGGACCAGGTCCTCCGGCGACACGGCGATCGTCGTGGTGTTGACCAGCGGATGATAATTCAGCGGCCGGTGCTCCAGCATCGCCTTGTCCAGGATCACCTCGACCGCCGCCTCGGTGTCGTTGATCAGCGCGAACGGCGACACCGCGCCCGGCAGGACGCCGAGCACCCGCATCAGCCGGTCGGCGCTGCCGAACGACAGCCGCACCCCGCCCAGCAACTCGCCGAGCGCCTTCAGGTCGATCTGCCGGTCCTCCAGGCACACCACCAGCCACATCGCGCCCTTGCGGTCGCGCAGGAACAGGTTCTTGCAATGCCCGCCCGGCAGGTCGCCGCGCAACGCCTTGGAGTCGTCGACCGTGAACAGCGGCGGATGATCGTGGCGGACATAGCCCACGCCGAGACCGTCCATGTGCGCCAGCAGGGTTTCAGGACTGGTCGGCAGCTCGGCGGCGGTAGCGTCGGTTGCGGCGTCGGTCATCGGCTTGGCCTTGCGGTAACACGGCATGGATCGGCGCCGCCGGTTGTAGCCAACGCCCGCCCGGAAGGAAAGGTTCGTCACCCGCCGATCCGAAGCCGTTGTAAACATTCGGAAAAACCGCTCGCTTGCATCGAGTGTCGCAGGCTTGCGATTTTCGCACGAGACCGCTTGCATTCGGCAGACTCGCCGCTATTATCCGCCGCCTCGACGCTGCCTAACGGCGGCACTGGAGCGCGGGCGTAGCTCAGGGGTAGAGCACAACCTTGCCAAGGTTGGGGTCGTGAGTTCGAATCTCATCGCCCGCTCCAATTTTCCTGCACTTTTCGATCTATCAGTCCCCCACCGGGGGACCCGTGGCTACCACGGGGCTACCGGTGGAAAGCAGAATTGTGTCGTTTCAGTTGGTGGTTGCCAAGCAGTTCTGCAGCCGTTTCGGGTCTGCTGGCGGCGGGAGCGGCCCGATCACCAACGCAGCTTTCCTGACCGGTCAACCAAGTCCTCGATGGGCTCTTCCTCGGTTTCAGCACGAGGACCCGCGTTTTCGAGCAGGAGCAGCGACAGGCTGAGATCATGCCTCTCCGAAATCAACGCGTGCTCAACGACGGGCTCGCGAAACCACACGCCTGACGGGTGATCGACCTTGGGCACCATGCCAATAGAACCTACGTTGGAAGTGCAAGCCGCACGCTCTGGTACCGGGATCACGTTGTCAGCCACTCTTATGTAGGCACCTGATCGAAGTGCCGGTTCACTTGATCTGGCCCAAAGGATAAATCCATCCCTGCTCACAACCAGGACGGCTCTTTTTTCGGTGTACGACAGCCATCGAAGCGTCGCTGCCATCAAAGACACTTCATAACGATCCGCAACGCCACCAATACCTTCAAGATCGACCCACTCTCTCGCCGGTATCTGCGACCTAAAGTCGTCCAGAGGCATCAGCAGTGAAGCAGCGAAACGGTTCGCTTCAGCCTCGACGAGATTGTATTCGCTATCCCAGACAGCCATCTCCTCGGGCTTGCACTCAAGACCGTCCGGATATTTCTTTCTATGCAAGAGATAGTGGCCGAATTCGTGGGCTATCGTGAAGTTTCGTCGACCCGGTGACGTAATCGATGAAGAATATCCGATGCCCCATTCACCAGTACCGGGACGGGGAATGAGAGCACCTTCGAAACCTTCAAACTCTCTTTCGGAAACTCTCGTAATTCGCTCCGCAGGGAACGCTTGTTTCGTATACTCTTGAGCCAGCAAAGAGACGTTTATTGGGAAACGGTCGTCGCCGAACACATGCTTTAATACTAAAGATAGGTCGATTGCCCAACGCTCTGGGCTCTTATCGCGAGTCATTCGTCATCCCAGAGATCAAGCATTTTTCGCATTGTCTGTTGGTCTTCAGCCTTCAAACCAACGAACTTTCGGAAAAACACCTTATCCTCTGGTGACAGATCATCCTGCGTATTAATCGGCGTACCAATCAAGACATCAACAGTCGTGTCAAGCACGGCGGCAATCGAAGCGAGCTTCTCTGCAGACGGCCGAGGTGGGTTCTTGTTCTCCAGTTCCCAGACATAGCCCTTCGTGCAGCCAGCACGGTCAGCGAGTTGCTGAAGGGAGAATCCCTTCTCCTGTCGACGATTGCGAATCCTCTCCCCCATAGGCGTAGGCATGGTCATCCTCCCTGAATTCAACGTTCAGAGTAGCGGTATAGATCGTTGTTGACAAACGCGGCGAGGAGTCGCAACCGTATGTTCAGAGTAGGCATACGATTCGTGTGTTCAATTTTTCATGCGACATGATATGCTGAGGAACATGCTGTCGGACCCACAACATATGGGGTGTTGATAGCATCACGAAAGGACACTCGCATGAACACGTTCACCCGCCACCCGTTCAATCCATGGGATACCTTGGGTGAACGTCTCCTCGCCTCGACAGCGGTGAAGGTCGAGCTTCCACCCAGCCAGTACGCCAAGATGGTTGAGCGTAAGGCTGCGATCGAAAAGCACCTGCAGCGTGACGGAAGTCCGCTGAAGGATTTGATCCGAATTTTTTACCAGCAGGGCTCTGTGGCAATTGGAGCGACGATCAGAGCAAAGTTTCGGTCAGAAGGCTTCGACATCGACATCATCGTTGAGCTGCTCGTTGAGGGACTCACCCCTGCACGGGCACTCGATCTTCTCTATCACGCTGTCCGTGGCGAACCTGGCTCTCGGTATCATGATTGCATTGAACGTCAGACCCGCTGCATTACCATCAGCTACGCGGATGGGATGCACATCGACTTGTCGCCCGCCGAGCTGCTTGATCCTTATGATCCTCGCAAGAGCCATATCTTCCATTCAAAGCCCGACGAGCCGCGATGGAAGGACACGACCATCCTTACCAACAGTTTTGCCTTCGCGGAGTACTACAACGACCGCTGCCCTGTTGATCAGGCTTTCGCCGAGGAGTTTGGAAAACGGGTCAGGGCGTCCGACGCCCAACTCGCCGTCATGATGAAAGATGCCGACTCCCTGCCTGTCCCGGACCACTCGTCTGTGGTCGGCGGCAAATCGGCCGTCACCGTCGCCCTCCAACTGATCAAGCGAAACCGGAATATCCGCTGGCTGCCGCGAAACCGCCGGATGCCCGCCTCTGTAATGCTGTCATGTCTGTCACTGGAGGTCGCAGCATCAGGGCGAACCATCGGCGAGAATCTTCGAGTTATCGCCTCGCATATCTTAGATCGACTTACTGCCGCCAAGCGTGCCGGTAAGCTGATCCACGTTGAGAATCCGCGTTGCCAGGGAGACTGTTTTACGGATCGATGGCCCGAGAACTTCGGCGACCAGGACGTGATGATCAGCGATATGAAGCTGTTTCTTAACCAGCTCGACGTGCTCTTCGACGAACAGCGATCTTTCAAGGAACGCACTCAGGTCTTGGAGGCGATGTTCGGAGAGACCGTGGGGCGTCAGGTTCGCGATGAATTCGCTGACGAGCAAGGCTTCCTCATCCGGAGCGGCAAGCACAGTGTCGGAGCCGCTGGTGGGGTGCTCGCATCTCCGTCGCTGGTCTCGGAACGGCCTGCGGCCAAACCCAACACTTTCTATGGCAGATCATGGCCCGGAAGCCGAAATCGCTAGCCGCTCAAATCGACGCCATGAAGCGGCGATGGCCGGGCTTCGAGCCGACGCTCGGCTTGGAGCCGCAGACGGTCGTCTGGTTCGGTAACCTCCGCGGTTACGAACGGACATTCAGGGTGTCTGTCGAGTTCGGCAATCCAATGGCAGGGTCGGCTTCAATGTGCCGACTGATGCCAGTGGTCCGCGTCCTGTCGCCGAGCTTGATCATGAACTTCGATGCAGCTGAGGAAGCACCGCTACCTCACATCTACTTCGAAGGTCCGAACTACAAACTCTCGCCACTCTGCCTGTTCGATCCCAAAGCAGGCGAATGGGATCGTTCAATGTTGATCGCCAATACCACGATCCCATGGGCTGTCCGATGGCTGGCAGCGTACGAAATCTGGGAGGCTACAGGCCGTTGGGTTGGCGGCGGTCGCCACGACGCTCACAAGGATGCCAACGATGCCGCGTGACATCCGCTACGACCATACGGTCCCCCGACGGTCCGATGGGACTCGTCGGTCGCTTAGTCCCCCACAGCCATGGCCAGACGGTAAGCCCTTCCGGATTCTCTCTATCGATGGAGGCGGCATTAAGGGTTTGCTTCCTTGCTTAGTGCTGGCGGAAATCGAGGACCGGTTCTTGAACGGCGAACCGATTGGAAACCACTTCGACATGATGACAGGCACCTCGACGGGCGGGATCATCGTGCTCGGTCTAGGGCAGGGCAAGACCGCTCGCGAAATATCGCGGCTATATCTGGAGCGGGGCTCGTCGATCTTTCCGAACGGCAGCCGCTTCAGACGTACTCTTCGTGCGATATGGCAATGGGGATTCTACGCCTATGATCGCAAGGTCTTGGAGAATGAACTACGACGAGAATTCGGGCTAGAACGGTTTGGATCGTCGAGGGTTGCGACCTGTATTCCTTCGTTTGAGGGCCGATATAGCGAGCCTTATGTGTTCAAAACGCCCCATCACCCCGACTATGCACGTGATCAGCACGAGAGCCTTGTCGACGTTGGGTTATCTACCGCAGCAGCTCCCACCTTCTTCGCTGCAGTTGAGCGAGACGGATATATCTTCGCCGACGGCGGCATCTGGGCGAACAACCCCGTGATGGTCGGCCTGGTCGACGCACTCACCTGTTTTGACATTGATCGCCGTCAGGTCCGCATCCTCAGCCTCGGGTGTGGCCAGGAACGGAATCAGCTCGGACTTTGGCAGCGTATTGGCGGCTTTGTCCCATGGAGCAGGGCTTTCTATAGGTCCGCTATGAAGTCCCAATCCCACAATGCACTTGGTCAAGCGGGACTCCTGGTAGGAAGAGATCACTTGCTGCGTTTGGACGCCCCGGAGACCGAGAACCCGATTGCGATGGATGATGTTCGGCGAGCCTGCTCGGAACTACCAGATGTCGCTCGGGCACTCGTTGACGCTGCCGGTGATAGGATCAATGACCTGTTTGAGCTACGGACAGCAGGACAATCGACGACAGCTCTCGTTCAAGCGACGGAGTGAATCATATCCGCGTAGCATCAGTAGGCTCGATGACTAATGGGGAAAATCGGTAGAAACGCCCCGTGTCCATGCGGCAGTGGCAAGAAGTACAAGAAGTGCCATGGTTACCCCCTGCGGTCGATGGCTGAGCGTCTTTCGTCCCGACCGATACCTCCTCCCCTGTTGGATGCTCTCCGCCGCCACGAGTCCGATGAGGTGGTGCGACAAGCTCAGCAAGGGCTCGGCAGGCCTGTCGTCGCCTTCGAAGCGAATGAACACCAACTGGTTGCCGTGGGAAACACGATCCACTGGTCCAAGACCTGGAGAACGTTCGCCGACTTTCTGGAGGACTACATCAAGAAGACCCTCGGCGGAGAGTGGGGTCAGGCCGAGCTTGGAAAATCTCTGGCCGACCGACACCCGATCCTGCAATGGTACGATGCCTTCTTGCATCATAAAGCCGGTAATCCGAAGGGCAGCAATGGGTTGCATTCCGGGCCGATTACCGGTGCAGTCCGGTGCTATCTGGGCCTCGCTTACAGCCTCTATCTGCTTAGCCACAATGTGGAACTTCAGGCCAGACTTGTCGCCCGACTGAAGGACGTCAAACAGTTCCAGGGGGCCTACTACGAACTGATCGTGGCCAACTGCCTGATTCGGGCAGGGTTCTTGTTGGAGCTTGAGGATGAAGCCGACGAGGACATGAAGCACTGTGAGTTCGCGGCCCGATCCCAGACGACCGGGAAGCGATATTGGGTCGAAGCGAAAATGCGAAGCGTGGCTGGCCGCCTTGGCAAAACAAAGCAGGACGGCACAACGTCGAAGGACCCAACCTCGCAGATGACCAAACACATCCGTGGGGCATTCGGGAAGCCAGCTCCAGATGAACGTATGATCTTCGTTGACCTGAATACCGAACCTGAGTCTGGCGGCGGCGAACCTATGTGGGCTGACAAAGCTATAAGGCGATTGACGGACAGTGAGCGGGGCAGAGGTGATGGCCAAGCCGCCTACATATTCACTACGAATATGCCCTTCCATCTGATGCTGGCTTCACCTGACCCTGGTGCTGCCGTTCTGGCCTATGGAATGGGAATCCCTGATTTCGCCAAACCGGAAAAACAACGCATATCCGAGTGGTACCGACAGAAGCAAAAGCACATTGACGCCTACAATGTGCTCCGAGCGATCCAGTCCTATCCCCAGATTCCTGAAACGTTTGATGGTCGTCCAGCATCCGAGGTCTTTGACAAGAGCAGACGCCTTCGCATTGGAGACACCTACTTCTTCGAAGACGCCGGTGAGAATGGCCTCGTCGGGGAGGTCACATCGGTCGCAGTGGGCGAGGAAGACAAGGAACTCTATGTGGCGGTGCTACCAAAAGATGGCTCAGATGGCGTCATCCTGACGAAGTCGATCACGGAATCGGAATTGGAGGACTATCGAAAGTACGGGGACGCATATTTTGGAGCCAAAGAGGTAACGCGGTCCGAGGCTAAGGATATCCACGAACTGTACGAGTCGATGGTGAAGAGCTATGTAGATAGCCCCCTCGAACGGCTCCTAGAGTTGGCGGAGGGGCGACCGGATATCAAACACCTAAAGAGCTTGGGTCGAGATGATATCGTCCTTGAGTTATGCGAAGGTTGGGTAGCTGCTATTGCTCGGGCACCTCAAGCACCGGCGTCCAAATAGCTCTGATGCGGCAAGAATGGTCCGTAGATATTGCTGAGTGACAGCGGGGGAGAAAATGCCCGTCATAGATTTCGAAGAAGCACTTGAGCTCACGGACGGGGGCGACAGGTGCATTTTGCTAGGAAACGGTTTCTCGATAGCCCAATCGGGCAATAATTTTACCTATAGAAACCTATTGGATCGATCCGGCCTTGAAAATGGAACACCGATAAGGAATGTATTTGATGAATTTGAGACTACTGATTTTGAAGAAGTTATGTTTGCCCTTGAGCAAGCAGCAGACGTCGAAACTGCATATGGAAATGATGATCAAGCTGATCTCTTTCTCGAAGATGCGGGTCGAGTTCGTGAAGCTCTAATTCGAGCTATTCATACCGTTCATCCTGAAATTCAATTCGATATACCCCAGAATCAGTTAGCTGCTTGTGCTGATTTTTTGAACAATTTTGAAGAAATTTACACACTAAATTATGATCTTTTACTATATTGGACGATACTAAATTCACAAGAACTTCGGTTCAGTGATGGATTTGGATTGGGCCAAGAAGTTAATGGATTCCGTACATTTTCACCTGAAGCACATTGTAGTATATACTATCTCCACGGTGCCCTACATATTTTTGTCGACGCACAGAAAGAGACACAAAAGCGAGTCGTGACGGGGGATACTATTATTTCGGATATCGCACGCACCATCCGCAGACAAAGAAGACTACCATTGTTCGTGTCTGAAGGGACCACTGGTCAGAAATTATCTAAAATCAATTCCGTTCCGTACCTACATCACGCACACAATAAGCTTAGGGAGTTGCAAGGAAGTATGTTCGTGTTTGGTCACTCAGCACACCAGAACGACACTCACGTCTACCGAGCAATTTTCTCTAGCGGCATCTCTAACCTGGTCGTTTGCGTCCACAATCCTCACGAAAATTTGGAGGAGATTGAAGACCGTATTGCTCACTTTGCTCGCCGAAGAGAACACATAGACATCCGCTATGTAGATGCCGCGTCGGTCGCTGTTTGGGGATAGGCAATCTCTTTGGGTCTTCGGCTGCTTTAAAATTAATGTTTCCGGGGTGTCTCATTGCATCTGGGTCTGAGGCCACCGAACATCTGCTTCCTGGCTCTCAGAACTGTATCTCAGAACCCTACCTCTCGATCTCGCCCATTAGAACGTTATCGAGAATCGCTATGCGAACTCCATGCCCAACCCTACCGTTGGTCATTAACGACCGTATTCTTGATCTTCTGAACGGTCCCGCTTCCAACTCCAATCTCCCGGCAAATGCGATGGATGCCATGGCCTTCAAATAAGGCTTGCTTGATCCGGTCGACCTTAGCCTCCGGTATCGACGGTCGCCCCAATTTCTTGCCAGAGGCTCTCGCTCTCTCTAGTCCGGACTTCACCCTTTCGCTGATCATCGACCGCTCGAACTCGGCGAACACTCCGAGCATGCCGAACATCGCCCGTCCAGCTGGGGTGCTGGTGTCCAGGCCTTGTTTGTGAAGATAGAGATCGACGCCGCGTGCATTGATCTCGCCGAGGAATCCGACGAGGTCCTGCAAACTGCGTCCAAGACGGTCGACGGACCATGCGGCGATCAGGTCGATCTCACGACGCGTGACGGCCTTGTGCAGCTTGTCGAACCCTGGACGTCGATCCCGTCCCTTCGCACCCGACACGCCTTCGTCGGCCAGCACCAGGACGACGTTCCACCCAAGACGGTTGGCAACCTCTTCCAGGTCCCTCCGCTGGTTCTCGATGGTCTGGTGGTCGGTCGACACACGCAGATACAGGGCGACACGCTTTTCTCGGATCATGCAGGAATCATTATCATACAAACGTGCAGAAATCAAATATTTTCGGCACAGCCAAACTTACCCCGACAGACCCGCAGAAATCTTGGTGTGCTGAAGCGGTAGATCACACGGGTTTTCTGCATGCCGAACTGAGGCTAGGTGATCCCCCTCTTCGGGAGGGTCTCTTTGTATCGGAGGGGCACGAGCTTGAGAGTAAAAATGGAAATGATCCGACCGGCGGAAGCCTTGAGCACGGTAAATACATCCGCTTCGGTCAGGTGGATGACGTCTGATGGACGCAAAATGGACCAGTTTTCTATATGGTACATAGTTCAATGACCATTCTGACACAGAAAGATACTGATCCGCATTGGAGGTATCGCGATGAGTGGAGAAAAACGTCTTGCTGGTAAGACCGGATTCGTCATCATGATCAGCGAAGTCAACGTCTTCGCCACCACGCTCGTCTCTGAGCCAGGACCTGAACCCAAACTCGAACCTAATGCCCTTTAGACCATTCGAACGAATCTTCTCGTAGGTGCTGATCAGGTCGATCACATCG
>NZ_JAVJSX010000033.1:0-159752 GCF_040219215.1 Thalassobaculum sp. | reverse complement strand
CCGCGACCGCATGTAATCCCCGCAGCTTGTCCCAGTCCATGACCCGCGCGCCGGTCCTCGCGCGCCGCAGCGCTGCGCCCGTTTATCTCTACAGGAGAGAGGCCGCCGGGTTAACCCTTGCGTCCACGCAACCGGCTCACTCGGCGGCCGCGGCCTGGGTGGAGTCGGCGATTTCCGACCAGTAGCGTTCGGCCTCGAGTGCGGCCATGCATCCCATGCCGGCGGCGGTTACGGCCTGCCGGTACACCTTGTCGACGCAGTCGCCGGCGGCGAACACGCCCGGCACCGTTGTGCGGGTCGAGCCGGGCTCGACGATCAGATAGCCTTCCTCGTCGACTGGCAGATGCCCGCGGAACGGCTTGGTCGCCGGATCGTGGCCGATCGCGACGAACATGCCCTCGGCCGGGATGACCGTGGTGTCGGCGGTGTGGACGTTCTTGATGCGGACGGCTTCCACGCCGGCGAACTGCCCTTCGCCACCCAGCACTTCGTCGACCACATGGTCCCAGATCACCCGGATCTTCGGGTGCCGGAACAGCCGGTCCTGCATGATCTTCTCGGCCCGCAGCGTGTCGCGCCGGTGGACCAGCGTGACGGAACTGCAGATGTTGGCGAGGTACAGGGCCTCCTCCACCGCGGTGTTGCCGCCGCCGACCACCACCACGTCCTTGTTGCGGTAGAAGAAGCCGTCGCAGGTGGCGCAGGCGGAGACGCCGCGGCCGTTGAACTGCTGCTCGCTCGGCAGGCCCAGCCAGCGCGCCTGGGCGCCGGTCGCAACGATCACCGCGTCGGCGAAGTAGATGTCGCCGTTGTCGCCGACGCAGCGCATCGGCCGGGACGTCAGGTCGACGTCGACGATCACGTCATTGACGATCTGGGTGCCGACATGCTCGGCCTGCTTCTGCATCTGCTCCATGAGCCACGGGCCCTGGATGACGTCGGCGAAGCCCGGGTAGTTTTCCACGTCGGAGGTGATGGTCATCTGGCCGCCCGGCTGGAGTCCGGCCACCAGCATCGGTGAAAGGTTGGCGCGCGCGGCGTAGATGCCGGCGGTCAGTCCGGCGGCACCCGCGCCGATAATCAATACCTTCACGCGATGCTCGGCCATCGACTTCTCCACTCTTCAGGATGCGCCCAACATAGGGAGCCTGGACGGCGGTCTCAACCGGTTGCGTGCCGGTTTGCGGCATCGCTGCAATCGTGCCGAGTCGGTGATGGCCGAGTGCCGCTGCGGCGTTGCCCGCGGGGGCGGGTTCGGCGGCGACTCCGAGGGTCGGTCAGAACCCGAACATGTGATCCAGCGAGAACGCCACTCCGTCGCGGATCAGGCCGTGATAGCCGAACAGCCGGCAGGTGGTGTCTCTGATCAGCACATAGCCGCCGCCCCTGGCCCGGTCGAGATCGCGCTTCTCGAACATCTCGGACGCCCGCCACAGCCGGGACCCGCCACACGGAATGGCCAGCGGGGTGTGGGCGATCTCGGAGCCGTTGGCCCCGGTCAGCGCCAATTCGGTCGACGATGCCGCGTGCCAGGGCGTCGAGGCCGGGTAAATCAGGTGGCACAGGGTGTCGACCGCGTCGAGATCATGGCCAAGCCGCAAGAACAGGCGGGTCGACAGGCCGGGTGGCGGGCCGCCATAGCTCTGCGGCTCGCCCCGGAAAGTCAGCAGGCCGTTGAACACGTGGGCGCCGAAGCTGGTGTCGGCGGCGTGGCCGGTCTCGCGGTCCTCGTAGCGGAACAGGCCGTGCAACCAGCCGTCGGCCGCATCGTCGGCGCCGGCCTCGAAGTCGTAGATCAGTTCCATGTGGCCGTAGCCGGACGGCAGGGACGCGCCATTCAGGATCTCGCCGGCTTCGACCGCCACGCTGTCGCAGCGAGCCAGCACGCCGAAGCGGTGGCGGGCGGCCTCGGCGCCGTCGGCGTCGTAGATCACCGCCTGGACCGGCAGGCGGACCTGGGCCGTCGACATCGGAGTCGGCAGGGCGTGGGAGCGGTAGCGGGCCAACGGTAGGATCGGAGCCGGCAGGATCCAGCCCTTGCCCAGGTGCCGTGACGCCTCGGCGATCTTGGGGTCGGCCTTCAGGTCGAC
The DNA here is from genome assembly GCF_040219215.1 of Thalassobaculum sp. Taxonomy (GTDB): domain Bacteria; phylum Pseudomonadota; class Alphaproteobacteria; order Thalassobaculales; family Thalassobaculaceae; genus Thalassobaculum_A. The sequence continues at coordinate 157,662 of NZ_JAVJSX010000033.1, read as the reverse complement.
CCGCTCGACGTTGACGTGGGCGATGCGGTTGCGGCGGTTGCCGGCCTGCACCTCATAGCGCGGACGCACCACGTGCTTGCCGGCCTGCAACTCGAACTGGGCCGGCCAGCGCTCGTCCGGGAACAGTATCGCCGGATCCAGCGCCCGGCAGCCGAAGCCGGGGATCGCGGTGTCGAACGGTCGGACCACGTCGCTTCCCATGCGGTTCAGGCCGATGGCGCCCGCCGGCACGGGGGTCGGATGGGCGTTCTGCAGCCACAGGGTCACCCGTTCGCCGTCCTTCGCGGCCGGCAACCCGGCATACAGATCGGCCGGCCAGGCGTTGGCGTCGTGGGTGCAGGACAACTCGTCCCCGTCGTCGCCGTAGGTGTCGACCGCGTACTTGACGACGTCGTGGCCGCGCGCACCGATGGCATGGATGAACAGGGTGCCGGCGAACGCGTCCAGGCCGAAGCGCTGGCGGATCTCCGCGCTGTCGAGCACGATCCCGGACACCCCGTCGTCCAGGGACTGCTCCCAGGTCGCCAGCACGCCGCCGTCGGTGTCGAACAGCCGCATCCACAGCCGGAGCCCCTTGGCCCCGTAGCCGGTCCAATAGTTGGCTGTGACCAGCCGGGTGTGCCGGCCGTCCTGGTCGCGCAGGAAGGCGTGGTTGGTGGCGAAGTTCAGCGGGTCCAGATACTTGCGCGGGTTGGTCAGAAGGGCGTCCGGCAGCCGGACTGCGTCGAGGGTGAGCAGTTCCACGCCCGCCGGCAACAGGTGCCGGACGTGGTCGGCGGCGCGGCCGGCGTCGAACCCGGCGATCAGCACCGTTCCGGCCGTGGTGGCGGCCAGTTCGGTCACCGGCCGGGCGGTGTGTCCCAGGATGTCCTCGCCGATCCGCTCCACCGCCTGCACGAACACGTCGCTGATCGTCAGCGTGGACAGGTCGTGCAACTCAGCCAGGGTGCCGAGATGGCCCATCGGGTCGTACAATGCGACCGGCCCCGCCGCTGCCAGCCGGCCGAGCAGCGCGTCGATTGCCTCGGCTGTGAGCGGGTGCCCGACCGCCTTGAAGAAGCTGAAACCGCCGACCTGGTTCGAGAAGGTGTCGATCTTGAGGGCCATGGCGCGCGTCCGGCTGCGGTCGATGGGATCGGTGAGGATGCATACCCGACCGGCGCGGTCCGGGCAACGCGGTGCGGCAACCGGTCAGGCGTGGACGATGCCGGCGTCCAGCAGGCGTTGGCGCAGCAGCGCGCCGACCCGCGGGGTTTCGTCCAGCGGCGTGTGCGACCAGGTCTCGATCCGCCCCTCGAAAACGCGGGTATGGCCTGCGGTCCGCAGGCGTTCGTGGAAGGACGCCAGCCGGCCGTTCTCCGCCTCGACGGTCGCCACGTGAACCGGCTTGCCGGTAGCGCAGGCCTCCGACGCCATGTTCACGGAATCCGAGGTGACGACCAGGGCGTCGGCCAACGCAAGAAAACCGAGATAGGGGTTTTCTCCGGCGCCGTTCCAGACGATTGCCGGAACGTCCGCCAGTCCATCCTTCAGCGCAATACGAGTGGCGGCATCGGTGCGCCGCGAGGTTGCGACCAGCAGGCCGGCGCCGTCGTTCGCCACCTGCCGCAACTGCTCGACGAACCGGGCAACGGCGTCGGCCGAGAAGTCATAGCGCTTGTTGCTGCCGCCGACCATTACGGCCACGTAGGGGCGCGGCAGGCCGGCGACCTCGATCTCCCATTGCCGGGCGGCGTCGGCCAGGATGGCGGGGTCGTGCGGATTGAGGGCGCCGAGAGTTGTCACGACGTTCGGCCCCCGGGTCGGATCGTGCTCCGGCACCACCAGCAGGTCGAACCGTCGCGGATCAAGCCGCGGGTCCTGGATGTGCGCCAGGAAGGTACGGCCGCCCGACAACCGCTTGACCGCGATTGCCGCACCGGCGGTGCGGCGACCGCAGGAGATCACCACGTCGGGCCAGGGTTCCACCATCGGATCGCCGCCGGCGGATGCGGGGATGCCTGGAACCGCGCCGAGTACCGGCAGCGCCCGCAGCAACAGGCTCGGGTGGATGCGCTTGATGATCGGCATCAGACCGGCGGCCTTGGCCAGCCCCAGGCACTGGATTCGCATGCCGACGGTGCCGTCGGTGAGGATCCAGGTGATCGGCTGATGGGGTTCGGCAGCGGCCGCGACAGGCACCGACTCGGCGGGATTCTCGGACATTTATATCACGATCACGTAATAATCTTGCGTCGAAACCATGGTGAACCTATGTTGATTTCTCCGGCGCCGTACCGCGCCATCCCCCATCACCGACAGGGAGCCGCGCGATGCGTCGCGTGAAATTGGACCGGATCGATCGCCGCATTCTGCGCGATCTCCAAGACGACGGCCGGATGACCAACGTCGAACTGGCGAGCCGGGCCGGTATTTCGGCCCCTCCCTGCCTGCGACGGGTGCGGGCGCTGGAGGAGGCCGGCTACATCCGGGGATACCACGCCGACATCGCACCGGAAATGCTCGGCTTCTCGGTCACGATCTACGCCCATGTCGGTCTGACCAGCCAGGCCGAAGCCGATCTTGCCCGGTTCGAGAAGATGGTCGGCGATTGGCCGGAAGTCCGTGAGTGCCACATGCTGATGGGCGAGGCGGACTTCCTGCTGAAGATCGTCGCCCGTGACTGGGATGCCTTCCAGCGCTTCCTGACCAGCCGCCTGACGTCGGCGCCCCTGGTTTCCAACGTGAAGACCGTTTTGGTGATCCGCACCCGAAAGCGGTTGCCCGGTGTCCCGATCGACGAGGAACCCGACGACGAGGACGACGACGTCGAAGCCTGATGGAGGTCTCGACGAACGAAAAGGGATGGCGCGCCCGGGAGCTCCGCCATCCCTGAACCGTTTGAACGGGCTTACTGAATAGCGATCGACAGGATCTCCAGGCTTTTCGCGCCGCGCGGCGTCGCCACCTCGACGGAATCGCCGACGCGCTTGCCGATCAGTGCGCGCGCGATCGGCGAGGCGGTCGAGATCATGCCCTTCGACAGATCCGCTTCGTAGGGACCGACGATCGTGTACTTGGTCTCTTCGTCGGTATCCTCATCGGCGACTTCGACGGTCACGCCGAAGGTCACGGTGTCGCCGGTCAGTTTCTTGATGTCGATGACTTCGCATCGGCTGATGACATCCTCAAGCTCGGCGACCCGGCCTTCAATGAAGGACTGGCGGTCGCGCGCAGCGTGATACTCGGCGTTTTCCGACAGGTCGCCATGCTCGCGCGCCTCGGCGATCGCCTTGATGACGGCCGGTCGTTCAACCGATTTGAGCTGCCTCAACTCGTCCTGAAGACGCTGAAACCCGATCGCTGTAATAGGAACCTTGTCCATCGGCCCACGCTGTCCATTAACCCGCAAAAATCCAAACCGTCCGTCCCGGGCGCCGCAACCAACCGGCTATGTAGGGAAACCGCTATGGTCCCCCGCCCGTGCCGCGTCCGTCAGAACGATCCGGACAAGTAGGACTGCAGGGGAGCCACTTCAAGGCGCCCGGCCTTCATCGCCTCGATCGCTCGAACCGCCGCGCGAGCGCCTTCGACGGTCGTATAGTAGGGAATATTGTGGGTCAGCGCGGTATGGCGCAAGCTGAAACTGTCTCGTATGGCTTGCGCACCCTCGGTGGTGTTGATCACCAGATCGACATGACCGGACAGCATGTTGTCCACAATGTGCGGCCGTCCCTCGAGCACTTTCTTCACGCGATGCGAAGGAATTGACTGCGCATCCAGTGCGTCGGCGGTGCCGGCGGTGGCCATCAAGGTGAAGCCGATACGGTGCAGATCGCCGGCAATACGGACGATCGCCGCCTTGTCGGCATCGCGGACCGACACGAATACGGCACCGTGCGACGGCAGCACCACGCCGGCGCCGAGCTGCGACTTGGCGAAGGCCCGGTCGAAGGTCCTGTCGATGCCCATGACCTCGCCGGTCGAGCGCATCTCGGGGCCGAGGATGATGTCGGTGCCGGGGAAGCGGGCGAATGGGAATACCGCTTCCTTGACCGCGACGTGGCCGAGCTTCTGCTCCGGCAGGTCGAAAGCCGTCAGTTTCTCGCCGGCCATCACGCGGGCGGCGATCTTGGCAATCGGCGCGCCGGTGGCCTTGGCGACGAACGGCACGGTGCGGCTGGCGCGCGGATTGACCTCGAGGATGAACACCTCGCCGTCCTTGACCGCGAACTGCACGTTCATCAGCCCGACCACGCCCAATCCGTGGGCGAGCATGGTGGTCTGGCGCTTGACCTCGGTGATGATCGGGTCCGGCAATGATACCGGCGGCAGCGAACAGGCGCTGTCACCGGAATGGATCCCGGCTTCCTCGATGTGTTCCATGACGCCGGCAATGAACACGTCGGTGCCGTCGCAGACCGCGTCGACGTCGATCTCAGTCGCGCTGCGCAGGAAGCTGTCGATCAGCACCGGGTTCTTGCCGGAGACCACGACAGCGTTGCTCATGTAGCGGCGCAGGCCCTCGATGTCGTGGACGATCTCCATGGCACGCCCGCCGAGCACGTAGGAGGGGCGGATCACCACCGGGTAGCCGATGGTGTCGGCAACCTTTTCGGCCTGCTCGATCGAGGTGGCGGTGCCGTTCTCCGGCTGGCGCAGCTTCAGCTTGTGCAGCAGTTTCTGGAAGCGCTCGCGGTCCTCCGCCAGATCGATCGCGTCCGGCGAGGTGCCGAGGATCGGGATCTGCGCCTTTTCAAGCGCTGCCGCCAGCTTCAGCGGGGTCTGCCCGCCGAACTGCACGATGACGCCTAGAACCTCGCCGTTCGAACGTTCGCCTTCGACCAGTTCGATCACGTCCTCGGTGGTCAGCGGCTCGAAGTACAGCCGGTCGGAGGTGTCGTAGTCGGTCGAGACGGTTTCCGGGTTGCAGTTGACCATGATGGTCTCGAACCCGGCGTCCGACAGGGCGTAGGCGGCGTGGACGCAGCAGTAGTCGAACTCGATGCCCTGGCCGATCCGGTTCGGTCCGCCGCCGAGGATCACGATCTTGCGGCGGTCGGTCGGCTCGGCCTCGTTGTCGGCCGCCAGCGTGCCGTCCGGGCCGGACATACCAGTCTCGTAGGTCGAGTACATGTACGGGGTGTCGGATGGGATCTCGCCGGCGCAGGTGTCGATGCGCTTGTAGACCGGGCGCACCCCTGCACTGCGGCGGCGCGCCGAGACGACGTCCTCCTCATGCGCGGTAATCTGGCCGAGCCGGGCGTCGGAGAAGCCCATCGCCTTGGCGGCCAGCCAGCCGGCAGGGTCGGTGGGCAGGCCGTCGGCCGCCAGCCGCGCTTCGGCTTCGACGATCGCCTTGATGCGTTCCAGGAACCAGGGGTCGATCCGGCAGGCGGCGTGCACTTCCTCCACAGAGAGGCCGACGCGCAGCGCCTGGGCCACCTTCAGCAGGCGGTCGGCGGTCGGCTCGCTCAGCGCCGAGATGATCCGCTGCCGGTCGATTTCGCCGCCCTCGGTGCCGGGCAGGTCGATCGGGTCGAGGCCGGACAGGCCGGTCTCCAGGCTGCGCAGCGCCTTCTGTAGCGATTCCTCGAAGGTCCGGCCGATCGCCATCGCCTCGCCGACCGACTTCATCGAGGTGGTCAGCCGGGCGTCGGCGCCGGCGAACTTCTCGAAGGTGAAGCGCGGGATCTTGGTGACGACGTAGTCGATCGTGGGCTCGAAGCTGGCCGGCGTCACCTTGGTGATGTCGTTGTCGAGTTCGTCCAGGGTGTAGCCGACCGCCAGCTTGGCGGCGATCTTGGCGATCGGGAAGCCGGTGGCCTTCGACGCCAGCGCCGAGGAGCGCGACACTCGCGGGTTCATCTCGATGACGATCTGCCGGCCGGTCGCCGGGTCGACCGCGAACTGCACGTTCGAGCCGCCGGTCTCGACGCCGATCTCACGCAGCACCGCGATCGAGGCGTTGCGCATGCGTTGGTATTCTTTGTCGGTCAGGGTCAGCGCCGGCGCCACGGTCATCGAGTCGCCGGTGTGGATGCCCATCGGGTCGATGTTCTCGATCGAGCAGACGATGATGCAGTTGTCCGCGCGGTCGCGGATCACCTCCATCTCGAATTCCTTCCAGCCGAGGACCGATTCCTCGATCAGCACCTCGTTGACCGGCGATAGCCGCAGGCCGTTCTGGACGATCTGCTCGTATTCCTCGCGGTTGTAGGCGATGCCGCCGCCCTGGCCGCCCAGGGTATAGGACGGCCGGATGATCGCCGGCAGCCCGACATGGTCGAGCGCTTCGGCCGCCTCCTCGAACTTGCCGATCATCCGCGAGCGCGGGGTGTCGAGCCCGATCGCGTCCATGGCGACCCGGAACTGCTGGCGGTCCTCGGCCTTCTCGATGGCGGCCAGATCGGCGCCGATCAGCTTGACCCCGAATTCCTCCAGCGTGCCGTCGCGGGCCAGGGCACGGGCGGTGTTCAGCGCGGTCTGCCCACCCATGGTCGGCAGCAGGGCGTCGGGACGCTCGCGCTCGATCACCCGGCGGACCATCTCCGGGGTGATCGGCTCGATGTAGGTGGCGTCCGCCGTGCCCGGATCGGTCATGATCGTGGCGGGGTTGGAGTTCACCAGGATGACCCGGTAGCCCTCCTCGCGCAGCGCTTTGCACGCCTGGGTCCCGGAGTAGTCGAACTCGCAGGCCTGGCCGATGACGATCGGCCCGGCGCCGACGATCAGGATGCTCTGGATGTCGGTGCGTTTAGGCATTGCGTTCCATCAACTCCCGGAAACGGGCGAACAAGTAGTGGCTGTCCATCGGCCCCGGCGAGGCCTCCGGGTGGTACTGCACGGAGAACACCGGCTTGCCGTCGACCTTCAGGCCTTCGATCGAGCCGTCGAACAGCGAGCGGTGGGTCACGGTCACGCCGTCGGGCAGCGAGCCCTCGGCGATCACGAAGCCGTGGTTCTGGCTGGTGATTTCGACCTTGCCGGTTTCCAGGTCCTTGACCGGGTGGTTGGCACCGCGATGGCCCATATGCATCTTCTCGGTCTTGGCGCCCAAGGCCAGGGCCAGCATCTGGTGGCCGAGGCAGATGCCGAACAGCGGCTTGCCGCTGTCGACCAGCCGGCGCAGTTCCGGCACCGCGTACACGCCGGTCGCAGCCGGGTCGCCCGGACCGTTCGCCAGGAACACGCCGTCCGGGTTGTGGCCGAGGATCACGTCGGCGGTGCTGCTGGCCGGCACCACGGTCACCCGGCAGCCCTGGGAGGCAAGATTGCGCAGGATGTTGCGCTTGGCGCCGTAGTCGACGGCGACCACATGGAAGCGTGGTTCCGCAAGCGTGCCGAACCGGTCGCTGCGGCCGTCGTCGGCGAACTCCCACAACGTCTCGTCCCAGGCGTAGGTCTGGGTGCAGGACACCGTCTTGGCGAGGTCCATTCCTTCCAGCCCCGGCCAGTCGGCGGCCATCGCCTGTAGTGCCGCGACATCGATCCTACCGTCGGGGGCGTGGCACAGCACGCCGACCGGGGCGCCGAGGTCGCGGATCCGCCGGGTCAGGCGCCGGGTGTCGATGCCGGACAGGCCCGGCAGGTCGACCGATTTCAACCAGTCGTCCAGGTGGCGCTGCGAGCGGTAGTTCGACGGGTCGGTGACGTCGGCGCGCAGCACGCAGCCGAGCGAGGCCGGCGTGGTGCTCTCCAGGTCGTTTGGATTGGCGCCGACATTGCCTATATGAGGGAACGTGAAGGTGATGATCTGGCCAGCATAGGAAGGATCGGTCAGGATTTCCTGGTAGCCGCTCATCGAGGTGTTGAAGCAGACCTCGCCGACGCGGGTGACCGCGGCTCCGAACCCTCGCCCCCAGAAGACCGTGCCGTCGGAGAGCACGAGGGCGCCGGTGGCGCCGGGCGGTGGAGTGGCGGGCGCGGAAGGGTCGGACATGGGCAGGCTCCGGTCGGGCGGATGCCGCGCGCGCGTGGGGGGCCCGGCGGGTGCGCTGGGCTTGAAATCCTACTGCGAACGGGCAAATTGGCCGGTTGATAGGCGAAAGGCCGCCCGGCGTCAAGCTGGAAGAATCTGCGAGAATGCAGCAAAATCAATATGTTGCATTCATCTGCCTTGTTTGCATGGTCTGAAGCGATCCTGTAATGTCCGGCATCCGCCACCAGAGGCGGGGGACGGGCGACGGCTTCGGTCCTTGGGGAGAACCGGCTATGTTGCGCGAACAGCTTACCGCTGCGATGAAAGACGCGATGCGCGCGAAGGACACTCGCGCGCTCGCTACAGTGCGTCTGATCCTTGCTGCCTTGAAGGACCGCGACATCGCGGTTCGTGACAAAGGCAACACGGAGGGCGTTGGCGAGGACGAGATCCTGTCGATGCTGCAGACCATGATCAAGCAGCGCCAGGAATCGATCCGGCTCTACGAGCAGGGCGGGCGCTGCGAGCTCGCCGAGCAGGAGCAGGAGGAAATCGACGTCATCCGCCGCTTCATGCCGACGCCGATCGAAGGCGACGAGCTGGAGACGGCGGTGAAGACGACGATAAAGGAAATCGGTGCCGCCGACCTGAAGGACATGGGCCGGACCATGGCCGCCCTGAAGGAGCGGTATCCCGGGCGTATGGACTTCTCCAAGGTTTCCGGGATCGTTCGGTCGTCGCTGGTCTGACGTTTCGCGCCGTGAATTCTGGATCGGGCTGAAGCCTGTCCGGGATGACGGCGTTGGACGGCCCCGTTTCCGTCAGTCTCTCCGCGGCCTTCAGGCCAGCGCCAGCCAGCCGATATAGCCGCCGTACAGGGCAACGAAGCTGACGCCCTCGAGCCGGCAGATCTGCCGGCCGGTCGTCGCGAACACCAGCAGCAGCAGGGTTGCCGAGACCATCACCCACACATCGGTGGACGCGATGTCGTCCGGCATCGGGACCGGCTTGACCAGGGCGGTGGTGCCGAGGATGCCCAGCACGTTGTAGATGTTGCTGCCGAGGATGTTGCCGAGCGCGATGTCGGCCTGACGGCGCACCGCGGCGATCACCGACGTCGCCAGCTCGGGCAGGGAGGTCCCGATCGCCACCACGGTCAGGCCGATCACCGATTCCGAAACGCCTGAGGTGCGTGCCAGCGCGATGGCCGCGTCGACCAGCAGGTCCGCACCGCAGATCAGAACGGCGAGCCCGGCAACCGTCAGGAAGATCGCCAGCAGGATGTTGGTCTGGGGAGCCGCCTCCTCGGCGGCCGGGCACTCCGCGCAGGCCGGATGCCGGATGGTCACGTAAATGTAGGCCACCAGACCGGCGACCAGCAGCGCGCCGGTCAGTCGGTCGATCCCGTCAAGGGCCGCCAGGACGAGGCAGGCCACCGCCGCGGCGAGCGCGATCACCCCGTCGCGCCGCAGCACGGCGCGGTCGACCGCGATCGGCGCCAGCATGGCCGACAGGCCGAGGATCAGCAGGATATTCGCGATGTTGGAGCCGACAACGTTTCCGACCGCGATGCCGGGCGCACCGACCAGGGCCGCTTCGACGCTGGTAACCAGTTCCGGCATTGAGGTCCCGAACCCGACGACCACGACGCCGACCACGAAGTGCGGCATGCCGAGCCGTTCGGCGATCGAGGTGGCGCCGCGGACCAGCACCTCGCCACCCACCAGCAACAGGACCAGGCCGGCGAGCAGCAGCAAGATTGTCATCGGTTGATCCGTTCTGTTGCCGTATCTGCCGGCGGAGAATGCCATCCGTACGGGCGTAACGGCTTTAGATGGGCGGCGCGTCAGGTTGCGCCACTGACATTAACGCAATGCCAGCCCTGCGCCACGCGCATGACGCTCGATCGGTGCGGCCTACAGGCTGCCTTGACCGGCCGGGGCGTCGGGGGCAGGCTGCGGCCCTAAGTCGTATGACTACATGCCAATTCCCGTCACGAAGCCGCGCCAGCGACCGTCTCCCGGAGGAAACCGACCATGACCGACCGTCACGATCCCATGAAGGGCAAACGCCGTTCCTCGCAATGGTGGGGCAAGACGGACAAGGACGGGTTCGCGCACCGCTCCTGGATGAAGAACCAGGGCTTTCCGGCTCACCTGTTCGACGGCCGTCCGGTGATCGGCATCGCCAACACGTTCAGCGAGTTCAACCCCTGCAACGCGCATTTCCGCAAGATCGCCGAGCACGTGAAGCGCGGCATCTACGAGGCCGGCGGCTTCCCGGTCGAGTTCCCGGTGTTCTCGAACTCCGAGAGCCAGTTGCGGCCGACTGCCATGCTGTACCGCAACCTGGCCTCGATGGACGTCGAGGAGGCGATCCGTGGCCTGCCGATGGACGGCGTGGTGCTGCTGGTCGGCTGCGACAAGACCACCCCCGCCCTGCTGATGGGCGCGGCCAGCTGCGACCTGCCGACGATCTGCGTGTCCGGCGGGCCGATGCTGAACGGCCGCTACAAGAACGAGAAGATCGGGTCCGGCACCCACATCTGGAAGTTCTCGGAAGCGGTCCGCGGCGGTCAGATGACCATCGAGGACTTCATGAGTGCGGAGGCCGACAACTCGCGCTCGGCCGGTCACTGCATGACAATGGGCACCGCGTCGACAATGGCGTCGATGGCCGAGTCGCTGGGCATGGCGCTGCCGGGCAACGCCGCGATCCCGGCGGTCGACTCCCGCCGCTATGTGCTGGCGCACATGTCCGGCATGCGGGCGGTCGAGATGGTGATCGAGGACCTGAAGCTGTCCAAGATCCTGACCAAGCAGGCGTTCGAGAACGCCATCGTCACCAACGGCGCGATCGGCGGGTCGACCAACGCGGTGGTGCACCTGCAGGCGATCGCCGGGCGGGTCGGTGTCGAACTCGATCTGGACGACTGGGACCGGCTGGGCCGCGACGTGCCGTGCCTGCTGAACCTGATGCCGTCGGGCGAGCACCTGATGGAGGACTTCTACTACGCGGGCGGCCTGCCGGCGATCCTGCGCGAGATCGGCGACTTCCTGAACAAGGACGCCATTACCGCCAACGGCAAGACCATCTGGGAGAACGTCAAGGACGCGCCGTGCTGGAACCGCGACGTGATCTTCCCGCTGGGCGAGCCGTTCAAGCCGAACGGCGGCATCGCGGTGCTGCGCGGCAACCTGTTCCCGAACGGCTCGGTGCTGAAGCCGTCGGCGGCGACCCCGGAACTGCTGGTCCACAAGGGCCGGGCGGTCGTGTTCGAGGACATCGAGGACTACAAGGCGCGGATCGACGACGAGAGCCTCGACATCGACGAGACCTGCATCATGGTGCTCAAGAACTGCGGCCCGAAGGGCTATCCGGGCATGGCCGAGGTCGGCAACATGGGGCTGCCCCCGAAGGTCCTGCGCAAGGGCATCACCGACATGATCCGGGTGTCCGACGCCCGCATGTCCGGCACCGCCTACGGCACGGTGATCCTGCACGGTGCGCCGGAAGCGGCGGCCGGCGGCACCCTGGCGCTGGTGCGTTCCGGCGACATGATCGAACTCGACGTGCCGAAGCGCCGCCTGCACCTGGACGTGTCGGACGCGGAACTTGAGAAGCGCCGCGCCGCCAGCCCGGCGTTCAGCAACGGCTACGACCGCGGCTACACCAAGCTGTACGTCGATACCGTCAACCAAGCCGACAAGGGCGCTGACCTTGACTTCCTGGTCGGCAAGTCCGGCACCCCGGTGATGCGCGAGAGTCATTGATCAGCACCCCACCACGGCCGTCGGGAATGGCGGCCGTGGTGGGTGCAGGACGTCAAGCCCGCCTTAGACGACGGCCATGGCGCGCTTGACGGCCGGCCGGCTGCCGACCGCATCGGCCCAGCGCTTCAGGTCCGCCATGCCGCCCTTGGCTTCGACCAGGGCGCGGCGGCCATCATAGACCGGGTACAGGGCCATGTCGGCCAGGCCGTACTCGCCGGCTAGGTAGTCGCTCTGGCCCAGCCGCTGGTCGGCGTGACCCAGGAAGCCGAGCAGCCGCTCCTCGAAGAACGTCTGGGCGGCTTGGTCCTTGAGCTTGGTCGACGAATAGAAGATCGCGCTGCTGGTCGGCGCGATGTCGGTCAAGGCGAACAGCATCCACTGCAGGTGTGCCGCCTTGGTGGCAGCGTCCTTCGGCAGGAACTTGCCGGTCTTCTCGGCAAGGTACAGCAGGATCGCGCCGGACTGTGCGATCGCAACGTCCTTGCCGCCGTCGTGGTCGACGATCGCCGGGATCGCGCCAATCGGGTTGATCTTGAGGAACTCCGGGCTGCGCCCTTCGCCCTTCATCAGATCGAGCTGGTGGGTGGTGTAGGCAACGCCGCATTCCTCGAGCATGAGGGCCGGGCGACGACCGTTTCCGGTGCCGGCGGTGTAGAAGTCGATCATCGAGTGAAGCTCCGGGTTCGCTGAATGACGGGACCGGTGATGGCGGTCGAACGACCGCTCCGTCCCGACGCATCAGAGTACAACGAACCCGGCGCCCACCATACTGGGATCAGCCGACCCGCTTGCCCTTGTCGTCGTAGCGGTACCAGCCGCGGCCGTAGCGGCGGCCGAGGCGGCCGGCGGCGTGCAGTTGCTTGATGGTCGGCCGGGTGTGCATGCGGTCGCCGTAGGCGTCCTCCAGGATCTGCGACACCTTGAGCGTCAGGTCGAGCGTGATGTTGTCCATCAGCTCGAACGGGCCGACCGGGTGTCCGAGGCCGAGCTTGCAGCCGGTGTCGATGTCCTCCGGCGTACAGGCACCTTCCTCGACCAGGCGGATCGCCTCGTCCCACATGGCGAACAGGATGCGGTTGACCGCGAAGCCGACCACATCCTTCACCTGGATCGGGCTCTTGCCGACGTCCTCGCAGGCCTGGGTGGCGGCCTTCACGACCTCGGGGTCGCTGTCGAAGCCGGAAATCACTTCGACCAGCTTCATACGGGTGACCGGCGAGAAAAAGTGCAGGCCGAGGAAGTTCTTCTGCCGGGCCTCAGAGAAGTTCGACGCCAGCACCGAGATCGAGATCGACGAGGTGTTCGACGCGATGATCGCGTCCGGCTTCAGCACGGCGTCCAGGTCCTTGTAGACCTTGGCCTTAACCGCCTGATCCTCGGTCACCGCCTCGATCACCATGTCGACGTCGCCGAAGCTGGAAACGTCGGTCGAGGTCTCGATGTTGGCCAGCGCGCGCGGCTTGTCGGCCTCGGTGTAGAAGCCGCGGCCGATGCCGGAATCCAGCGTCGCTTCCAGTTTCTTCATCGCCTTGTCGACGAACGCCTTGTCGGTGTCCATCAGGCGGACTTTCCGGTCGGCGAGCGCAAACACCAGCGCGATCTCCGAGCCCATCATGCCGGCGCCGCACACGCCGATCTTCTGGATGGTCATCAAATTCCTCCGGGTTGGTCGTAACGGATCAGAACCAGGCTTCGCCCATGGTTGCCAGCGTATCGTCGAACGCGCCGAGCAGGGCCGCTTGCTGCGCCGTGCGCGGCAGTTCCCAGGCCGCGACGTAGCGCGCCGTGTGCAGCTTGCCCAGCAGGAAATCGCGCGGACGCCCCTCCGACGCCGCCGGCAGGTCCTCCAGCGCGGCCAGTGCCTGGCGCAACCACAGCCAGCCGAACACGGTCAGCCCGGCCAGATCCATGTAGGCGGCAGCGTTGGCCAGCAGGCGCACCGGGCCGATCTCGGGTGCGGCCTTCAGCAGCGCTGCTGTGACGGCGGTCAGCCGGTCGAGGGCCGCGGCGGTCTCGCGGTGGAGCGCCTCGATCTCCGGACGTCCGTCGGTGGCACTCAGCGTGCTTCGGATCTCCTCCACCACGGCGGCGAACGCCGCGCCCTCGGCCATGCCGGCCTTGCGGCCCAGCAGGTCGATGGCCTGGATGGCGTTGGTGCCCTCGTGGATCGGGTTCAGCCGGTTGTCGCGGTACAGCCGTTCCACCGGGTAGTCGCGGGTGTAGCCGTAGCCGCCGAGGATCTGGATGGCATTGGAATTGGCTTCCAGCGCCCGGTCGGTGAACCACGCCTTGATGATCGGGGTCAGGAAGTCGAGCAGCAGAGTCTCGCGCCGTCGCACCGCCGCGTCGGGATCCTGGTGCTGCCGGTCGATCCGCATCGCCAGATCCAAGGCGAGCATCAGCCCGCCCTCGGCCACTGCCTTCTGCTGCAGCAGCATGCGCCGCACGTCGGCGTGTTCGATCAGGGGCAGTTGCGGGGTGGTCGGGTCCTTGTCGCCGGGGTGCCGGCCCTGAGGCCGGGTGCGGGCGTAGTCGAGGCTGACCAGATAGCCTTGGTAGGCCAGCATGATCGCACCCATGGCCACGCCGACCCGGGCCTCGTTCATCATGTGGAACATCTGGGCGAGGCCGCGGTTGGGCTCGCCGACCAGCCAGCCGACGCAATCGTCGTTCTCGCCGAACGCCAGCGCGGTGTTGACCGTCCCGCGGTAGCCCATCTTGTGGTTCAGGCCGATCAGGGTGACGTCGTTCGGCTCCGCCGGTTCGCCCGCTTCGTCGAGGCGATAGCGCGGCACGATGAACAGCGACAGGCCCTTCACCCCGGCCGGCGCGCCCTCGATGCGGGCCAGGGTCATGTGGACGATGTTGCGGGTCATCTCGTGCTCGCCGCCGGAGGTCCACATCTTGGAGCCATTGATGGCGTAGCGCTCACCGCCGAGCGGACGGGCGGCGGTGCGGACGTCGGACAGCGACGATCCGGCATGGGGTTCCGACAGCGCCATGGTGCCGAAGAACCGGCCGTCCAGCATCGGCGCCATCCACAACCGCTGCTGTTCGGTCGAGCCGTGGGCATGGATCAGGTTGGCCGCCGCGATGGTCAGGAAGGCGTAGCCGACGGTCGGGGTATTGGCCGCCTTGAAATGCGCGAACGCCGCCTGCTGGATGGTCCACGGTAGTTGCATGCCGCCACGGTCGTGGTCGTGGTGGGCGGCCATGAAACCGGCATCGGAGAATGCCTGCAGCGCCTCGCCGATCTCTGGGATCAGCACGACCTTGCCGTTCTCCAGCCGGGGCTCGTTGGCATCGGACTTGGCGGCGTGCGGCAGGAACTTCGCCTCGGCGATCCGTCGGGCGGTGTCGATGACCTGTGCGAACGCCTCGCGGTCATGGTCGGCGAAGCGCGGATACGCCAGCAAGCTGTCGGCGTCCAGCACCCGCCACAGCGTGAAGGCGAGGTCGTCGGGATCGATCAGCGGCACGGCCATGGCGATGTCAGTCCAGCAGGAAGCCGCCGTCGACGGTGATCACCGCCCCGGTCATGTAGCGCGACGCATCCGACGCCAGCAGCAGCAGCGCACCGTCCAGGTCCTCGGCCTGGCCGAGCCGGCGCTGCGGGACGCCCTTGACCAGCTTCTCGCCGGCAGGGCTGTGGAAGAACTCGGAATTCATCGGTGTTTCGATATAGCCGGGCGCGATCGCATTGACCCGCACCCCGACCCGCGCCAGTTCCAGGCCCATCGCCTTGGTCAGGTGGATCAACCCGGCCTTGGACGCGCAGTAGCTGGACAGATGGCCGATGGGCGCCAGGCCGAGCACGCTGGCGATGTTGATGATCGAGCCGCCGCCCCTGGCACCGTCATGGCGCCCCGCCATGCGACGCGCCGCCTCCTGGCCGGCGAGGAAGCAGCCCTTCAGGTTGGTGTCCAGCACGGCGTCCCAGTCGGCCTCCGTCAACTCCAGGAACGGCTTGGGAACAGCGATCCCGGCGTTGTTGACGAGCACGTCCACCGGCCCGAGCGCCGCCTCGGCGTCGTCGAAAGCGGCGCGCACCGAGCCCGCGTCGGTGACGTCCATGGCGACGGCATGCGCCGTGCCGCCTGCATCTTCAATCTGCTGCTTGAGTTCGGCGAGCTTTCCGGTCTGCCGGGCGGCCAGCGCGACTTTCGCGCCGGCCTGGGCCAGGGTAACGGCAAAGCCGGCGCCAAGCCCCTGGCTGGCCCCGGTGATCAGGGCGATCCTTCCGGTCAGGTCGAAAGCGTCGGCCATGCGGCAGTCTCCGTCCGGTCGTGCGGCAAAGTGAACGCCGACTCATAACCGGGCGGGCGGAGGCTGGCAAACGCGGTAGCGCCGGTCGTCCCCGTCAGCGGGAGCCCTCATCGCCCAGGCGCCGGTTGACGGCAGCCAACTGCTCGGGCGGTGCGACCTGGGCGATGTAGTCGATCGTTTCCTTCCTGGTCCCGCATTGGGTGACAAGCATCGGATAAGGCCGGTCGAGGGACCGGTCGAGCAGATCCTCGGCCGATCTCTGGCATTCGGCCTGCGTTTCGAAGTACTGCGTCGGCTGCGCAAGCACGTCGCATTGCGTTACGGAGTCATCGCAGCCGAACAAGGTCAGTAAGATCAAAGCGTTCATCATGGCATTGCCTCTCTGGAGACCAATGCACGGAAGGCGTCGGGGGTTCCTGGCTAATCGCGAACTTCCGCGAACCGGCCTCGCTCTTCTGACTCAGTACATGGTGACCGTCGACCGGCTTTGCACGTCATCTTTGCCGGAAATCGGAGAGGCCCGGTCCCCGATTTGCCTGGAACGGTCACTCGACCGGATAGTCGCGCCCTGGTCTTGGCCGATAGGTCGGCAGCGACCAGCCGAAACCGATGCCGCCGGCCCGCACGGCGAAGCCGATGGCGAAGCCCAGGATCGCCGCCAGCGGCTTCTCGGCGCCGAGCGACAAAGTGATCACGTAGGCTCCGGCGCCGGCGGCGACCGCGGTTGCGTAGATCTCGCGGCGCAGGATAAGCGGTGTCTCCTGGCACAGGACGTCGCGGATGAGGCCTCCGAACGTGGCGGTCATGACGCCCAGAACGACGGCGACCGGCGGTGCCGCACCGGCGCGCAGTCCCAGTTCGGCGCCCATCACCGCATAGGCGGAAATGCCGATTGCGTCGGCCCACAGCAGGACCACGAACCGGCGCTGCACGATGTGGGCGGTCAGGTAGATCAGCACGGCGATGCCGAGGCAGACCGCGAGGTAGCGTCCGTCGGCGATCCAGAACACCGGACGCTCCAGCAGCACGTCCCGCAGGGTACCGCCGCCGATGCCGGTGGCGCTGGCCATCAGGCCGAAGCCGACCAGATCCATCTGCTTGCGCGACGCCACCAGCGCACCGGTCGCCGCGAACACCGCCACGCCCAGCAGATCAAGCCACGCCACCCAGCCAGCCATCGCGCACCTCGCGTCCCCGTTGCGCCACCTGTTTGGGCGCACGGGCGTTGTACCCGATCCACGCCGTGGGTGTCCGTTGTCGTTTGCCGCGGTAAACTCCACGAAGGAGGCGGGATGCACATACCTACTCGAACGACCGCGGGGCGACGGCGGGCGGTCATGCTGGCCCGGAACCCGGCGATCGGCACGTCATGATCGCGATCCTGCTGTCGATCGCCCCGATATTCCTGCTGATCGTGCTCGGCCATGGCCTGCGGCGCGGGGGGATTCCGTCGATCGAGTTCTGGAACCTGAACGACAAGCTTGTCTACTGGGTGCTGTTTCCGAGCCTGCTGTTCTACAAGACCTCGACGATTGCCCTGTCGGGTGACCTGGTCGGCGACTACGCGGTGGTGATCCTCGGCGGCTTTGCGGGGGCGGTCGGCTTCTCGCTGGTGTCGACGCTGGTCTTCAAGCTGCCCGGGCCAGCAGCGACATCGGTGCTGCAGGGCGCGGCGCGGCACAACACCTTCATCGCGCTGGCCGCGGCCGAGCGCCTGTTCGGAGCCGAGGGGCTGGCGCTGGCGGCGCTGGCGACGGCACTGCTGATCCCGGTCACCAACATCGTGGTGGTATCCCTGATGGTCGCCATGACCCGCAGTCCGGCGAGCGACGGGAGCCGTCAATCCGGCCTGGTCAAGGCGATTGCCCGTGACTTGGCGCGCAATCCGCTGCTGGTCTCGGTGTTCGCTGGAGTCGCCGTGAACCTCACCGGCATCGGGACCATCCCGGTGCTGCACGACGTGACCGCGATCCTGGGGCAGGCGGCGCTGCCGGTGGTGCTGCTGTGTGTCGGCGCCAACATCCGGGTGCGCGAGATGACCGCTTCGGTCGGTCCGGCCGTCCTGTCCATCATCGGGAAGATGGTTGTATTCCCGGCAATCCTGGTCGGGCTGGCGTTATGGATGGCGCTGCCGCCGACGGCAGCGATCGTCGCGGGATTGTTCGGCGCCGTGCCGACAGCGGCGTCCGGCTACACCCTGGCCCGCCAGATGGGCGGCGATGCGCCGTTGATGGCGACCATCATCACGGTCCAGACCGCGCTGGCGTTCCTGACGCTGCCGTTCACGGTCTGGCTGCTGGGGCGCCTCGTCGGGTAGGCTGACGACGCTACCGTTCCCAATGGCGCGCCGGCACGGTCATCCGCCGGCGGTGTTCAGGGCGGCGGTTCGGAACCGGATGCGGCACTCGGCCATGTTGAAGTTGCGCTTGTAGCTGGTCGGCGGCCCGTCGGTGACCCGCACCTGGATGAACCGCGGGCCGGGCATCTCCTCCAGGAACGCGGCGGCCTTGTCCAGATCGGCTTCCGTTTCGACGACGCTGGACGAGGCGATCCCGGCACCCCTGGCGATCTGTTCGAGATTCGCGGTCCGGGACGTGTGGCCGGTCTGTCCGCCGGTCTCGCCGTGGCAGCCGTTGTCGATGCAGACGATGGTCAGGTTCGGCGGCGCCATCGACGCGACCGTCACCAGCGAGCCGATGTTCATGAGCAATTCGCCGTCGCCGGTGACCACGGCGACCTTCCGGTCCGGTGCCGATAGCGCCACGCCGAGCCCCACGGTCGTCGCCGCGCCCATGGCTCCCGCCATGGTGAAGGTGTTGGCGCCGTCGTTGGTCAGGCCGGCAGTGTCCCGGGCCGGCCCGGCCAGGCCGGAAATGAACAGATAGCGCTCGGGGTTTGGGAAGATCCGGGCGAGGACGTCCCGCCGATCCAATGTCGCTTGCCGCATCGTCAGCGTCCTCCTGTCAGAACTGCTTGGCGCCCAGGAACCGTTGCGTCAGGACGATCGCGGTGGATTGTCCCGCCGCGAAAACCGCCGACAGGGCTGCCTGGGTGGCCGGGCGAAGGTCGTCCAGGCTGTCCACCTTGACGATGCCGACGCCCATTGCCGTGAGAATCGGTTCGACCGCCTGTCCCATCGGGTATTGCCAGGGGTTCTGCTCGCCGTAGTCACCGCGCATCGAGACGATCATCAGGATCGGAAAGTTTCCACCCTTCACGAAGGACAGAAAGTTCGGGACGTTGCCGACGCCGGACGACTGCATGCAGACGACCGATCTCCGGCCCACGAGGTCGGCGCCCGCGCAGATGGCGACGCCTTCCTCTTCCGTGGTCAGCAGGACAGCGGTCGTGTCGTTGCGCGCCGAGACATGCTCGATCAGCTTCTTGTTCCCGGCATCCGGGACGTATGAGAACAGCGTTACGCCGGCCTCGACCAGATCGTCGAACAACTGCTTCGACCAGTCGGTCATCGTCATGGCCGCGTCCCCTCCGTTTCGTGCGCTCGACACTATCCGGAAGCGTTGGTGGCTTGGCAATGCGTCGGAGGCTTCGCACCGCCGTCGGCTGACGTGCAGGGATGGAACCAAAGCGAGCATTGGCGGGTCCGGCACGATCCAATCAGAGGTGCCGGTTCAAGCCTGGAGCTCGGCCAGCAGATCCGCCAGCAATGCCATGCCTGCGCCCCAGCCCTTGTCCATACCGCCGATCGCAGCGGCGAAGCAGGCGACTTCCGCCGCATTCGCGTTGTGCGGCACCCAGGTCAGGCGAACGGCGGTCTGATCGCCACTCTCCTCGAACGTAACCGTCGTCAACAGCACCCGCGGCCAGTCGGGCATCATGGGATTCGCGATGATGTTCCACGCGGAATCCGAGACGGAGTGCAGCCAGACCAGCCGCTCGGGCGGCGTGACTTCGGTGTACTCGACCCGCTGGTAGTGGGAAGCGCCACCCCAGCGCATCTCCCCCAGCCACAGTCCGCCGGGCTTCAGCTCTAGCTGATGGACGATGGTCTCCACCCGAGGGCCGTACCAGCGCGGCAGCAGCGCCGGATCGGTCCATGTCTTCCAGACCAGCGCGCGGGGGGCCGCGAAGGTCCTCTCCAGCGCATAGATCGGCAAATCACTCATTCCGGGTCCCCTGGTTCTCTAGTCTGCTTCAGTTCCTTCAGCAGGTCGTCGAGCTGGTCGAAGCTTGACGACCAGAACTCCCTGAACTGTTCGAGCCATTCGACCGCTGCGGCCATCGCCTCGGCCTTCAACCGCGCCGGTCGGCGCTGCCCGTCGATGTCACGCTCGACCAGTCCGGCGCGTTCCAGGACTTTCAGGTGCTTCGAGACCGCCGGCTGACTCATCGCGAAGGGTGCTGCGATCTCGTTGACCGATGCCTCGCCCGCCGCCAAGCGGGCCAGGATCGCCCGCCGGGTCGGATCGGCGAGCGCGGCGAAGACCGCATCAAGATTCTCAGGTTGGGATACATAACGGGAGAGTTCCATAACTTGATAGTTATATAAAAATCCAAAGGCGTCAAAGCAGGCTTCCATCCCTGTCCGGAGCGTCGATCGTGATCGGCTGGTCGGAAGGGCGGCGCAGCATCTGGCGTACCGTGTGCCCATCGCACGGTGCCGCCGCGAGTTCGCTTGATTCAATGCACCTCGGCGTCTAGTTTCTCGCACCCGCGAGATACGCAGCGAGTCGTGTAATGCCGGATGGTGACCGACCGGACAGCCGGTTGGCCTTTCAGTCCCTGATCCTGACCTTGCAGGCCTACTGGGCGAGCAAGGGCTGCGTGATTCTGCAGCCGTATGACATGGAGGTCGGGGCGGGAACGTTTCACCCGGCAACCACCCTGCGTTCCCTTGGTCCGGACGAGATCTGGAAGGCCGCCTATGTCCAGCCGTCCCGACGTCCGACCGATGGGCGATACGGCGAGAACCCCAACCGCCTCCAGCACTACTACCAGTTCCAGGTGCTGGTGAAGCCGTCGCCGGTCGACAGCCAGGAGCTTTACCTGGGCTCGCTGCGCGCCATCGGCCTGGATCCGATGCAGCACGACATCCGGTTCGTCGAGGACGATTGGGAAAGCCCGACGCTCGGCGCCTGGGGGCTCGGCTGGGAGGTCTGGTGCGACGGCATGGAAGTGTCGCAGTACACCTATTTCCAGCAGGTCGGCGGCATCGACTGTTCGCCGGTCAGCCTGGAGTTGACCTACGGGCTGGAACGACTGGCGATGTACATCCAGGAGGTCGACGACGTCTACGATCTGGACTGGGACGGCGTGCCGAAGGACGAGGGCGGCAAGGTCTACGGCGACATCTACAAACAGGCCGAGCTGGAGTTCTCGACCTACAATTTCGAGTATGCCGACACCGAAGTGCTGTTCCAGCATTTCCGCGACGCCGAGAAGGCCTGCGCGGCGCTGCTTGCGGCCGAGAAGCCCATGCCGCTGCCGGCCTATGACCAGTGCATGAAGGCCAGCCACACCTTCAACCTGCTGGACGCGCGTGGCGTGATCAGCGTTACCGAACGGCAAGCCTATATCGGCCGGGTGCGGGCGCTGGCCAAGGCGTGCTGCGAGAAGTGGGTGGAGACCAGCACCGCCTGGAAGGCCGGCTGGGAGCAGAAGAAGCAGGAGCGCCGCAGTCATGGCTGAGCTTCTGGTCGAGCTGTTCTCCGAGGAGATTCCGGCCCGCATGCAGGCGCGCGCCGCCGATGACTTCCGAGGGCTTGTGACGGCGAAACTGAGGGCTGGGGGGCTCGTGTTCACCTCGGCCGAGGCGCACGTTACCCCACGCCGTCTGGCTTTGATGGTCGACGGCCTGCCGGCCCGCCAGCCAGACCAAACCGAGGAGCGTCGGGGCCCCAAGGTCGGCGCGCCCGACAAGGCACTTCAAGGCTTCATGAGGGCGGCCGGCATCGAAGCGATCGAGCAGGCCGAAGTCCGTTCGACCGACAAGGGCGATTTCTACTTTGCGGTCCGTCATGTGTCCGGCGCGCCCCTGGAACGCTACCTGCCGTACCTGTTGTTCGAGGCGATCTCGGAGATGCCCTGGCCCAAGTCGATGCGGTGGGGGCGCAACGACTTCCGCTGGGTTCGGCCGTTGCACGGGATCCTGGCGATGGTCGACGGCAAGGTGCTCGACCTGGACTTCCAATTGATTCGCAACCGCGAAGAGGTTCATCTGCCGACGCTCGAGGGGACGATCAAGGCATCCGGTGAGACTCGAGGTCACCGGTTCCTGGCGCCGAAACCGTTCACCGTCACGTCATTCGCCGACTACCGCACCAAGCTGCGTGACGCCTACGTGATCCTCGACCGCGAGGAGCGCAAGCGGATCATCGTCGACGGGATTGCTGCGCTTGCGAAGGAAGCCGGCCTAGTCGCACGGGACGATCCGGGCTTGCTGGAGGAGGTTTGCGGCCTGGTCGAATGGCCGGTGCCGATGCTGGGCCGGATCGACGCGCAGTTCATGGGTGTGCCAAAGGAGGTGCTGGTCACCTCGATGCGCAGCCACCAGAAGTATTTCGCGCTGGAGACGGCTGACGGCGCGCTGGCCGACCGGTTCGCCGTGGTCGCCAACATGGCGAGCGAACCGGCACGCGACGCCACCATCGTCGCCGGCAACGAGAAGGTGCTGCGCGCCCGGTTGTCGGACGCTAAGTTCTTCTGGGATCAGGACCTGAAAACCCCGCTGGCGAACCGGCGCGAGGCGCTCCGAACCGTCAAGTTCTACGACCGGCTGGGCACCATGGCCGACAAGGTGCAGCGGTTCGCGCAGTTGGCGGTCGAGATCGGCGACCGGATCGGTGCCGACGGCGACATGGTGCGGCGCGCGGCCACCCTGTCCAAGGCGGACCTGACCACCGGCATGGTCAGCGAGTTCCCGGAGCTGCAGGGCGTCATGGGGCGCTATTACGCGCTGGACTCGGGCGAGGACCCGACGGTCGCCGAAGCGATTGCCGAGCATTACTCGCCGCTCGGGCCGTCGGACCGTTGTCCGACCGCACCGGTGTCGGTGGCCGTCGCGCTGGCCGACAAGATCGACACGCTGGTCGGTTTCTTCGCGATCGGCGAAACCCCGACGGGCTCCAAGGATCCGTTCGCGCTGCGCCGCTCGGCGCTCGGCGTGATTCGCCTGATCATCGAGAACAACCTGCGTGTTCCGCTGATCGACCTGTTCGCCTCGGCGTTCGGCCGACTGCCGCGTGACGTCGTGGATGCCAGTCTTGAGAGCGCCGCCGCCAAGCTTGACGGCGGCGAGGTTCCGCCCGGCTGGTACACCGAGTTCACGGTTCTGCCATTCATCCGGCAGGAACTGCTCGGCTTCTTCGCCGATCGCCTGAAGGTCCATCTGCGCGAGCAGGGGGTTCGGCACGACCTGATCGCCGCAGTGTTCGAACTGGGCGACGAGGACGATCTGGTGCGCCTGCTGGCGCGGGTGCATGCGCTTGCCGACTTCCTCGGCACCGAGGACGGGGCGAACCTGCTGACCGGATTCCGGCGTGCCAGCAACATCCTGCGTGCCGAGGAGAAGAAGGACGGGGTGTCGCACGCGGCGGAACCGGAAGCGCATCGACTGGTTTTGAGCGAAGAGACGGCGCTGTACGAGGCGCTGGCCGAGGCGGAGCCTGTGCTGGAGTCCGCGTTGAAGGCCGAGGATTTCGCGGGGGCCATGGCCACCCTGGCGACCCTGCGGTCGCCGATCGACGCGTTCTTCGAGAAGGTCACGGTCAATGCCGACGACGCGGATCTGCGGGTGAACCGCCTGCGGATCCTGGCACAGGTCCGTGACGCGATGGGCCGGGTTGCGGATTTCGCCCGCGTGGATGGTTGAGTGCGTCGATCGCCGAGCGATCGCAAAGGAGTGAAGCGATGACCAAGTGGGTATACGGCTTCGGTGGTGGCACGGCGGACGGCCGGGCCGACATGAAGAACCTGCTGGGCGGCAAGGGCGCGAACCTGGCCGAGATGAGCTCGATCGGGCTCCCGGTGCCGCCGGGCTTCACCGTGACGACCGAGGTCTGCACCCACTACTACGCCAACGGTCGGCAGTACCCGGCCGATCTGAAGGACCAGGTCGAGGCCGCGCTCGCCAAGGTCGAGGCCGAGGTCGGCGCCACCTTCGGCGACGCCGAGAACCCGCTGCTGGTCTCGGTGCGCTCCGGTGCCCGTGCCTCCATGCCGGGCATGATGGACACGGTCCTGAATCTCGGGCTGAACGACACCACGGTGGCCGGCCTGATCGCCCGCTCCGGCGACCGGCGCTTCGCCTATGACAGCTACCGCCGCTTCATCCAGATGTACTCCGACGTCGTGCTGGGCGTGGACCACTACCACTTCGAGGAACTGCTGGATCTGGCCAAGGAAGAGAAGGGCGTCGACCTGGATACCGACCTCGACGCCGACGACCTCGCCACCCTGACCCGGCTGTACAAGGAGAAGGTCCAGGAAGAGAGCGGCCAGCCGTTCCCGGAAGATCCGCGCGACCAGCTGTGGGGCGCGGTCGGTGCGGTGTTCGGTTCCTGGATGAACCAGCGCGCCAACGTCTACCGTCGCCTGAACGGCATCCCGGAGAGCTGGGGCACCGCGGTCAACATCCAGGCCATGGTGTTCGGCAACATGGGCAGCGATTGCGCCACCGGCGTGGCGTTCACCCGCGACCCGTCGACCGGCGAGAACATCTTCTACGGCGAGTTCCTGGTGAACGCACAGGGCGAGGATGTGGTCGCCGGTATCCGCACGCCGCAGCAGTTGACCGTCGCGGCCAAGCGGGCCCAGGGCTCCGACCTGCCGGCGATGGAGGAGGTGATGCCGGAGGTGTTCGGGCAACTCTGCGAGGTGCGCGATACCCTGGAGCGCCACTACCGCGACATGCAGGACATCGAGTTCACGGTGCAGCAGAAGAAGCTGTACATGCTGCAGACCCGGGCCGGAAAGCGCACGGTGCACGCCGCCCTGCGGATCGCGGTGGAGATGGTCGAGGACGGCCTGATCACCCAGTCCGAGGCGGTGTCGCGGATCGAGCCGCGAGGCCTGGACCAGCTGCTGCATCCGACCCTGGACCCGAAGGCCGAGCGCAAGGTCATCGCCAAGGGTTTGCCGGCATCGCCGGGTGCGGCGTCCGGCAAGGTGGTGTTCTCCGCCGATGCCGCCGAAGCCGAGGCCCGCAAGGGCGAGCGGGTGATCCTGGTGCGGGTCGAGACCAGCCCCGAGGACATCCACGGAATGCATGCCGCAGAGGGCATCCTGACCACCCGTGGCGGCATGACCAGCCACGCCGCCGTGGTGGCACGCGGCATGGGACGGCCCTGCGTGTCAGGCGCCGGTCAGATCCGGGTGGACTACGCCACCGGCACGTTCTTCGTCGGCGACGTCACTGTGAGTCTTGGAGACCGCATTACCATCGACGGCGGTACCGGCGAAGTGATGCTGGGCGAGGTGGAGACCGTGCAGCCGGAGCTGTCCGGCAACTTCGCCACCATCATGGAGTGGGCGGACGGCCTGCGCCGGATGCGGGTGCGCACCAACGCGGAGACGCCGGCCGACGCCCGCGCAGCACGCGAGTTCGGTGCCGAGGGCATCGGCCTGTGCCGGACCGAGCACATGTTCTTCGAGGGCGACCGCATCATCGCCATGCGCGAGATGATCGTGGCCAGCAGCGAGAAGGGCCGCCGTACGGCGCTGGCCAAGCTGCTGCCGTACCAGCGCCAGGACTTCGCCGAGCTGTTCCAGATCATGGCCGGATTGCCGGTGACGATCCGGCTGCTCGATCCGCCGCTGCATGAGTTCCTGCCGCACACCGAAGCCGAGATGCAGCAGGTCGCCGAGGCGGCCGACGTTTCGGTCGAGACCGTGCGCCGCCGGTCGCTGGAGCTGAAGGAATCCAATCCGATGCTCGGCCATCGCGGATGCCGGCTGGCGATCACCTTCCCGGAGATCTGCGAGATGCAGTCGCGCGCGATCTTCGAGGCTGCGGCCCAGATTGCCAAGTCCGAGGGCGCGGCGCCGGTTCCGGAAGTGATGATCCCGCTGGCGGCGACTGCCAAGGAGATCTCGATCCTGAAGACGATCATCGACCGGGTCGCCGGCGAGGTGCAGGCGGAGTCGGGCATCGCCATCGAGTACATGGTCGGCACCATGATCGAACTGCCGCGCGCCGCCCTTCAGGCCGGCAAGATCGCCGAGGTGGCGGAGTTCTTCAGCTTCGGCACCAACGACCTGACCCAGACGACCTACGGTCTGTCGCGCGACGATGCCGGCTCGTTCCTCAAGGAGTACGAGGACAAGGGAATCGTCGACGTCGATCCATTCGTCAGCCTGGACCAGGAAGGTGTCGGCGAACTGGTCCGGATCGCGGCCGAACGTGGCCGGGCCGGGCGCCCGGGCCTGAAGCTCGGCATCTGCGGCGAGCACGGTGGCGACCCGGCGTCGATCGGGTTCTGCGAGACGGTCGGGCTCGACTATGTGAGCTGCTCGCCGTTCCGGGTGCCGATCGCCCGTCTGTCGGCGGCCCAGGCGACTATCGCCGCCAAGGCCGCGTGAGGACCGTCAGTCCGGCTTGAACGCGGCGAAGGCGTCGCGGTAGTCCGGATGCCAGCGTGACATCGGCGGTCGGTTCTCGGTGATGTCGCCGGCCGCCCACAGGATGCGCGCCCGGTCCATCTCCGGCGTCACCTCATTGTCCGGGCAGACGATGTAGAAGTCGTCGCGACGCAGAGCGGCCATCATATGATCGACCACCTGGTCGGCCGACCATGCCCCGGCGGCGGGCGCACGATCGCCGGTAGTCGTCCAGCCAGGCACGAGCAGATGGGCGCTGACACGGCAGCCTTCCGTATTGCGCAGCTCATGCTGCAACGCCTCGGTGTAGGTCTTTACCGCCGACTTGGTCACGTTGTAGGCGACGTTGCCGGGCGGGTTGGTGATTCCCTGCTTGGAGCCGCAGTTGACGATCATGGAGGGCTCCGACCGCTCGAGCATCAGAGGTGCGAACGCGTTGACTCCGTTCAGGACGCCCCAGAAGTTCACCTCCAGTGCCTTGCGCCAATCCGCCGGATCGGCCCACACGCCACCGCCGGTGCGGGTGACCGCGTTGTTCATCAGGATGCCGACGGCGCCGAACTGGTCGTGGACGGTGGCGGCGGCGGCGGCCATCTCGGCGGCGTTCGAGACGTCGGCGGCAATGCACAGCACATCCGTCGCGCCGTTCGGCGCCTTGTCGGCGACCTGGTCCTGCACACGCCTCAGGGCGGCGTCCGACAGATCGACCAGGCAGACCGGCATGCCGAGAGACGCGAACCGCAGGCAGGCGGCGAGCCCGATGCCGCTGGCGGCCCCGGTGACTACGGCGGCGCGGCGGGAGTCGAGGACGGGATGGGTCATGGCTGACGCTCCAACACGGCAAGTGGTCCGATAGTTCCGTTTCGACCGCCGATGGTCAATCGCAGCCGGCTCCGAATGGATCCCGGGTCAGACCCGCCCACAGCCGGGCTGATCCGGGATCCACCGGTCACACCTCACTCGGCGGCGACCGTGGCGTCGTCCTTCGCCAGGAAGCCGCCGGCCTGTCGGCTCCACATGTCGGCGTACAATCCGCCGCGCCGCAGCAGTTCACGGTGCGAGCCCTGCTCGACGATCCGGCCGCGATCCATGATCACCAGCCGGTCCATGGCCGCAATCGTCGACAGCCGATGGGCGATGGCGATCACCGTCTTGCCGGCCATCAGGTTGAACAGCTGCTCCTGGATCGCGGCCTCGACCTCGGAGTCGAGGGCCGAGGTCGCCTCGTCCAGGATCAGGATCGGCGCGTTCTTCAGCAGGACGCGGGCGATCGCCACCCGCTGGCGCTGGCCGCCGGACAGCATGACCCCGCGTTCGCCAACCTGGGCGTCGTAGCCCCGACGGCCGCGGCCATCCTCCAGCTCCACGATGAAATCATGGGCATGCGCCTGCCTGGCCGCGTCAGTCGCCTGCTCCATGCTGGCCGTAGGATGACCATAGCGGATGTTGTCGATCACCGAGCGGTGCAGCAGGGAGGTGTCCTGCGTCACCATGCCGATCTGGTGACGCAGGCTCTCCTGGCTCACACCGGCGATGTCCTGGCCGTCGATCAGGATCCGGCCACCGGACAGGTCGTGGAACCGCAGCAGCAGCTGGACCAGGGTCGACTTGCCGGCACCGGATCGGCCGACCAGCCCGACCTTCTCGCCGGCCGCGATGGTCAGCGACAGGTCCTCGATGACCGGCGTGCCCTCGCCGTAGTGGAAGCTGATCCCCTCGTAGCGGACCTCCCCCCGGTCGACGCGCAACTCCGCAGCCTCCGGACGGTCGACGACCGCGTGCGGCCGGGCGATGACGCCGATGCTGTCCTGGACGACGCCGACGTTCTCCGACACGCCGGTGGTCACGAACATGATCCAGTGCGACATGTTGGTGATCCGCATGGCGAGACCGATGGCCGCCGCGACCGCGCCGACCGTCAGGGCCTGCTGGCTCCACAGCCACAGTGCCATAGCCGCCGTGCCGCCCAGAAGGACGGCGGCGAGAATGCCGACCGTGGCGCTGATGCCGCTCATCGACCGCATCAGGTCGGCGGTCCGCTCGTTCTGCTCGGCGATGCCGGCGCGGGCGTAGTCATCCTCGCGGCTGGCGTGGCTGAACAGCTTGACGGTCAGGATGTTGGTGTAGCTGTCGACCACCCGGCCGAGCAGCCGGGAATACGCCTCGGACGATGCGGCCGAACGAACTTTGACGCGTGGGATGAAGTAGTGCAGGGCAAAGCCATAGGCGACCAGCCAGCCGACCACCGGCAGTGCCAGCCGCCAATCGGCCTCCGCCAGAACCACGAGCGCGCTGAACACGAAGACCGTGACATACCAGACCGCGTTGATCACATCGAGGACGGCCCGCCGCAGCGCCAGCCCGGCCTGCATCACCTTGTTGGCGATGCGCCCGGCGAAGTCGTTCTGGTAGAACGACAGGCTCTGGCGCAGGACGTAGCGGTGGTTCTGCCAACGGATCAGGTTGGTGAACGCAGGCACCACCGCTTGGTTGGTCAGGACCACGTGCACGACGTCGAGGGCCGGCGCCGCCGCCAGCAGGAACAACATCCACAGCAGCAGGTCGGCGTTCTCGGTGAAGAACGCCGCCGGGCTCGCGGCCTGCTGCGTGCGGTCGATCAGCACGCCGACATAGACGAACAGCGCGGTGTTGATGACGGCGATGAGCGCCGCCGTCGTCATGGCGATCGCCAGCAGGCCCCATGCCTGCGAGACATATCGCCAGAAGAACGCACCGAGGGTGCCCCGAGGCTGGTCCAGCCGGTCCGATCCGAAAGGGTTTATGAGTTGTTCGATCCAGCGAACCATCGCTTCGCTCCACACACGCAGGAAATCGGGGTGTCCACTCGGGACATCGCCGGTCGCGTGCTTGGGCGAAGCGGGTCAGGCGGGGTCAGCCGCGCAGTCCGCGTCGCAAGTCAGGCGCCGGCGCCTCAGGCCATTCGGCCGAGAATCGGGAACCAGATTTGAGACATCGTGAATCCTTTCACTGCTGCCGAGCGTCTAGCAGCTTGCTCGGCAGGGAAGTGAAACTGTCACAACCTTAGCGGGATGTCGACTGAAGAAGAGCGGGCTGGATGCTGGGCCGACCACGGTGTGATGAGAAAGACACACCGTGGCCCGTGCAGTGCGGGGCGCTCAGGTGCGCGCCAGCATCGCTGCGGCGTTCCCGCCGGCGATCAGCGCCCGTTCGTCTGGTGACAATTTAGACCGCCGAACCGCATCCAGGCACCGGCCATCGTCGAAGACGGGGTAGTCGCTGCCGAACAGCACCCGGTCGGCGCCATAGACTTCGGCGGCGAGCGCGATCGCCCGGGGACCGAGCGAGGCGGCGTCGACATAGAGCGAGCGCAGGCTGAGGGATGGCGGCGGCGCTTCCGGATGCCGGAGCGCGTAGACATGGTCCATCCGCTCGATCACGAACGGCAGGCTGCCGCCGAGGTTGGCGACCTGGACCGGTACGCTCGGATAGGGCGCCAGGAAGTCGGTGAGGGCGAGCGTCACCATCACCTCGGTCATGCGGTTCTGGATATCGACGGTTACCCGGCGGTGCACCACGCTGTCGGTGTGCGGCGCCGGCGCGTCGACCGCGCTGCCGGTCCCGTTGGGCAGGGGCCCCGGATGCACGAACACCAGGCCGCCGATTGTGGCGGCAAGCTCGAACAGCGGGCGCACCCGCTCTGCGGCCGCGACGCTGACGAAGGCGTCGCCCGGCAGGATCATGCCGGACAGTCCGAGGTCGCCGCGCACCCGCCGGTACTCCTCCTGCGCGACATGCAGATCGGCCAAGGGCAGGGCGGCAATGCCGGAGAACCGCTCCGGATGCCGTCGAACCAGGTCGGCGATGCCGTCATTGAATGCCCGAACCAGAGGCAACGCCTGAGGCGCGGGGCGGGAGTCGATGCCGAACAGCCCGGGCAGCGACAGGATCTGCCGATCGACGCCCAGTTCCTCCATCCGCGACAAACGGGCGTCCAGCGCGTCGTAGGTCCGGCCGTAGGGCATGCGGGTGCGGTAGATGCCGAAGCTCTCCCCGCCATCGGGCTCACGGCGGATGTCCGGGGCGTCGCTGCGCGACCGCAGGGCGGACACCAGGGACTCGGGCAAGAAGTGCGCGTGGGCGTCGATCACCGGCGGCATGGCGAAACTCCTGGAGCTGGCGCCTGAGGCAGGACGGCGAAGGGGGCCCGGCGGGCCCCCTTCAATGCGTTACCAACAATATAAGGCGAGGCCTTATGCCGCCTTCGCCTTCTGCAGGGCCGCCTGACCGTCGTCAAGCGCCTTGACCATCTTGTCGAACAACTCGTCGATCTGGCTGTCGTTGATGATCAGCGGCGGCGTGAAGGCGATGTTGTCGCCGATGGCGCGGACGATCAGTCCGTGCTCGGTCGCCGCCTTGTTGACCAGCGCCCCGGCGCCGGCCTTCGGGTCGAACGGCTTCTTGGTGGCCTTGTCGGCGACGATCTCAACCGCGCCGATCAGGCCGCGGCCGCGGGTCTCGCCGATCAGAGGATGGTCGATAAGCGCGTGCAGGCGCTTCTGGAAGTGCGGGCTGACGGCCTGGACATGGCCGACAATGTCGCGCTCCTCGTAGATCTTCAGGGTCTCCAGCGCCACCGCCGCGCACACCGGGTGGGCCGAATAGGTGTAGCCGTGGCCGAGGACGCCGAGGTCGGCGCTGGCCTGGGCGATCGGCTGGTAGACGTCGTCGCTGATCATCACCGCCGAGATCGGCAGGTAGCTGGACGACAGCGCCTTGGCGCAGGTCAGGATGTCCGGCTTGATGCCCATGGTTTCGCAGCCCCAGAAATTCCCGGTGCGCCCGAAACCGCAGATCACCTCGTCCGCGATCATCAGCACGTCGTACTTCTTCAGGACCGCCTGGACCTTCTCGTAATAGGTCTTAGGCGGCACGATCACGCCTCCGGCGCCCATGATCGGCTCGGCGATGAAGGCGGCGACCGTCTCCGGACCTTCGTCGAGGATCATCTGCTCCAGGTCGTTCGCCATGCGGGTGGCGAACTGTTCCTCGGTCTCGCCTTCCTGGCCGAAACGATAGTAGTGCGGGTTTGACGTGTGCTTGAATCCGGCGAGCGGCAGGTCGAAGCCCGGGTGGTTCACCGGGGTGCCGGTCAGGCTGGCCGACGCGATGGTGACGCCGTGATAGCCCTTCATGCGGCTGATGAACTTCTTCTTGGCATGACGGCCGCGGGCATTGTTGTAGTACCAGACCAGCTTGATCGCGGTGTCGTTGGCTTCGGAGCCCGAGCCGCAGAAGAACACCTTCGACATCGGCACCGGTGCCAGCTTGATCAGCCGCTCGGCCAGGTCGATGCCCGGCAAATGCGCCTTGTGCGCGAAGGTGTGGTAGTAGGGCAGCTTGTTCATCTGGTCGGTCGCGGCCTTGACCAGCCGGCTTTCGCTGAAGCCGAGCGACGCGCACCACAACCCGGCCATCGCCTCGATGTACGGCTTGCCGGCGTCGTCATAGACATAGACGCCCTCGCCACGCTCGATGATCATCGGGCCCTGTTCCTCGTGGGCGTTGGCGTTGGTGTATGGGTGCAGGACATAGGCGACGTCGCGCGCCGCCGGAGAGTTCGGCTGGAAGCTCATGGTGTTCTCCCGGAACGGGGTACGGTGTGTCAGGCGGCGACCTTATCACGCCTATTTTTCGGCGAAAGGGGGGCCATGGATGGTCGCCGACTCTCCTGACGGATTCCGGCAGTTGGCAGACCTGTCGGAGCGCGAACGCCAAGCGGTCCGCCACCTGATTGCCGGGAATCCGGTGTTCCGGCTGTACCTGGAGGCGGGTCTGGCGGCCGTCAGCGGTGGGGATCGCAGCCGGACGGTTCTGATCGGCCGGGGTGGCGCGGGCGTGGTCCTGGGCATCGACTTCGACGACGTGACCGTTCGAACCATCGTGGGCAGCCTGGACGCACACGAACTGGTCCTGGCCTGTTCGGTGGGCCGGCGCGCCGAGTTGCACGTGGCGGAGCCGCTGCGGGAACCAATCGTCGCCCTGTGCGGCCAGCGGGTGGTTGCCGATCAGAGCATCCGCTACTACCTGCGACCGGTCGCTGAACAGCCGCCGCCCGATCGGCGCTGCCGGCGCTTGGGCGAGGCGGACTATGAAGCCATCGTGGCATTCTATCGGACGCATCACCCGGCGACGATCTTCTCGCGCTGGATGCTGGACGACCTGCTGGTCGGACTCTTCGACAACGGCCGTCTGGTAGCCTGCGGCGGCGTGATTGCCCGGCATGCAGGCCTGTCGATCGCCAATCTCGGAAACTTCGTGACGGTTCCGGAGCGCCGCGGGCAGGGCCTGGCTCGGATTGTCATGGGCGCGTTGCTGTCGGCCCTGGCAGCCGACGGCATTCGTCTGGCGACCCTTGGAGCCACGGCGGAAAACCGGGCCGCGTGCCGCAGTTATGAGGCTATGGGCTTTGAACTCGTGGAGGAGCGTGCCGAGTTGGTGATCGGACCCGGATAGGGCCGTTCAGACATCCACCGGTTCGTCGCCCTCATCCATGATCCGGTCCAACGCGTCGCGCAGGGTGCGCAGCAGGTCCTCGGCCGCCCGGTCGTCGATATCGCGGAAGATTGCTTCGTAGTCCAGGAGCTCGCGCTCGAGCATCACTGTGCGATCGGTCCGGTTGGCCGCAATCAGCTGGTCGAGCTGGCGGCGTGCCTCGTCCACCATCTCGACCGCTTCCGCACGCTCCAGCAATCCCTTGCGCACCAGGGTGCGCAGGGTGTTCACCAACAGGACGAAGGAGGCCATGGCAAAGGCCTCGGTCTTGACGTCGCGGCTCAACGGGCAGTCTCCGGTTCCGAGGTGCGTCCGGGAAGGAAGTACCACAGCAGACTGGTACACTGCAGGGCCAGCAATCCGCCGAACGCCCAGCGATAGGCTTCAGGACGATAGCCGCCGGACTCGGCGAGCGGCCACAGGTCGATCGCCGCGCCCAACAGGTATTGACCGGCGAACGCCCCGAAGAACGCCAGCATGTTCAGACCGGTCGAGGCCCGCCCGGCCAGCGAGATCGCGAAGTGCCGGTTCAGCAGCGGATAGACCAATGCCGCTCCGTTGGCGAGCAGTCCGAAAGCCAGCCAGGGCATCATTGCCGTCGGCATCAACTCGAAGGTGATCACCGCCTGGGTCAGGATGAACGACCCGGCCATCCAGCCGATTACCGGGATCAGGCCAATGCCGCGCCGGCCGCAGACATCAGCCAGCGCGCCGGATGCGACGAAGCCGATTGTCATCGAGGTGGCAATGGCGAGCAGGTAGCCGGCGACTCCGTGACGGTCCAGCCCGGCGACGTCGCGCAGCCAGGGACCGGCCCACAGGCCCTGGATCGCCAGATTGGCGGTCATCGTGGTGATGGTCAGCGGCGCCACCCGCCAGAACAGTCGGTCGACGAACACGGTTTTGAACCCGGCGATCTGCTCCTGCAGGGTGCCGCCGGCGACGCCATGGGCGGCACGCTCCGGAACGACGAACCGGATGACCGCGGCAACCGCCACGGTGACGGCCGCCAGGATCAGGAACACGCCCCGCCAGTCCGTGACCTCCAGAGCTTCCTCCAGCGGCGCGGTGGCTGCGATTGCGCCGAGCCCGCCCATCGCCAGGAAGCATCCGTTGATCAGCGGCCAACGCTCCTTCGGGAACCACAGGGTGATTGCCTTGAACGACGACATCAGGCCGCCGGCCGCCCCGAGTCCGATCAGCGCACGGGCGATCGCCAATTCAGCCAATGAACCGCCGATGGCGAACAGCAGCGCCCCGATGGCGGCGGACAGCAACAGCACCGACTGCACGCGCCGTGGACCGTAGCGGTCGAGCAGCACGCCGAGCGGCAGCTGGA
This sequence comes from Thalassobaculum sp., assembly GCF_040219215.1. Taxonomy (GTDB): domain Bacteria; phylum Pseudomonadota; class Alphaproteobacteria; order Thalassobaculales; family Thalassobaculaceae; genus Thalassobaculum_A. The sequence continues at coordinate 123,293 of NZ_JAVJSX010000033.1, read as the reverse complement.
AGCTGGCGAATGCCAGGAAGTAGCAACTGGTCAGCAAACCGAGATCGGCGGCGGTCAGCCCCACCTCGGCGGTCAGCTGCGGCGCGATCACCGCGTTGATCGAGCGGAACAGATAGGACAGGAAATAGCCGCCGGCAAACGGCAGGAACACGATGACCAGCAGCCTCGGGATGCTGGGCGCCGCCGCGTCGGCTGTCTGTGCGTCGGCGGTCATCGGCTGGTGGTACCGGATTGCTGTACCAGGCGCACGGTGACGCCATTGGTGATCTCCGGCGCGATGATCACGGCATCGCCGTCGCGCCAGGCCCCCGGAATCAAGGCCGCCGCCGCCTCGATGTCGGCCACCGCGATCTCCATCGCCGGCATCGCGGGCGGGCTGCCGGGCACGACGTCGATCCGGTCCCGGTGCAAGGCTACGGCGTAGCTGCCATCAGGATCTGTCTCGGCGGCGGTGCCTCCTGAGTATCCCTCAAGAAATGGCCGCGCCGAATCGGGATCCGGTGCCCCCAGGGTGACGGCCGTGATCCGGTTCGCACCATTGCGGTGCTGCTGGTACGCAGGTTTCCAGAAGGCCTCCGGCGTGTGCTGCTGGCACACGAAGAAGCCGAGGCCCGCCAAGGCCGGATCGCCGGTAAACGCCAACGAGAATGCCACTCGTGTTTCGCTGCCGTCCGGCAGTTGCGCCTTGCGCTCGAAATCGACCGGCTCGTAGCTGCGCAGGCCCAGATCGATCCACCCGGCGCGGTCGGCATCCCGGTCGTTGCTGTTCAGGACCAGCATCGAGGCGCCTTCGCCGCTGGCCTTCAGGAACGCGCGGTTGTGGTCGGCGAAGCTGAAGAACCCGTCGGCCGTCGGGGGGATCCGCGCCGGATCGTCGATCTCCAGCAGCTCGACGAAGTTGCCCTGGAACTGAATCAGGCTGTTGGCCGTGCCGAACGGGTGGACGGCTCGCGGTGTCGTCGTAAACCCGAGTTGCTCCCAGCCGGCGCGTGCGGATTCGAGGTCGCCGGTCATGACGACGATGTGGTCGATGTCACGGGCGGGCATGCCGTGTCCTCCCCAGGGTTGTCCGGGCGACCATGCCACATTCCCGGGCGCCGTCCAGGGACCATGGTGCAGCGCCCGCCAGCTGGCGCTCCTCGGGTTGTTTCCGGCCAGAGCCATGGTCACACTTCGCGCAGGGACAATGCGGGAAGGGCGGCAATGGAACGGCTGCAGTCAGGCTTCGGGCTGATCGTCATCTTTGCGATCGCCTGGGCGATCAGCGAGAACCGGCAGACGGTGAGGCCGCGCACGGTTCTTGCCGGCATCGGCCTTCAACTCGCCGTCGCGGTGGTCGTGCTTCACGTCACTGCGGTACGCGATGCCTTTGCCGCCCTGAACGGCGGGGTGCTGGCGCTGCAGGCAGCGACCCAGGCCGGATCGAGCCTGGTGTTCGGCTACCTGGGCGGCGGACCGCTGCCGTTCGAGGAGACTCGGCCCGGAGCCAGCTTCATCCTGGCGTTCCGGGCCCTGCCGCTGGTGATCGTGGTGTCGGCGCTCACGGCACTGCTGACCTACTGGCGGATCCTGCCGTGGATCGTGAAGGGCTTCGCCTACGTGTTTGAACGGGCGCTCGGGATCGGGGGGGCGGTCGGTTTGGCCACAGCCGCCAACATCTTCGTCGGCATGGTCGAAGCGCCGCTGCTGGTGCGGCCTTACATCGCCCGCATGACCCGTGGCGAGCTGTTCATGATGATGACATGCGGCATGGCCACCATCGCCGGCACCATGCTTGTGCTGTACGCGACGATCCTTGGCCCCGTGTTGCCGGACGCGGTCGGCCACCTGTTGATAGCGTCGATCGTCAGCGCGCCCGCGGCGCTGGCGATCGCCGCGCTGATGGTGCCGGCGGAGGGCCCGCCGACCAGCGGGACGATCGACGTTGTGTCCGACGCGAGCGGACCGATGGATGCGGTCACCCGGGGCACCCAGGCCGGTTTGCAGCTGTTCCTCGGAATTGTGGCGATGCTGCTGGTCATGGTGGCTTTGGTCAGTTTGGTCGATGCGGTCCTCGATCTGTTGCCGATGGTGGCGGGTGAACCGTTGTCGCTCGGCCGGGTGTTCGGGTGGGTCATGCGGCCGATGGTCTGGCTGATTGGCGTGCCGTGGGACGAGGCGGCGGTCGGCGGTCGGCTGATGGGCACCAAGACCGCGTTGAACGAGCTGGTGGCGTATCTCGACATGGCGAAGCTGCCGGCGGACGCGCTGTCGGAGCGCAGCCGCCTGATCATGGTGTATGCGCTTTGCGGGTTCGCCAACTTCGGCAGCCTCGGGATCATGATCGGCGGCCTCGCGGCGCTGGTTCCCGAAAGACGCGGCGAGATCGCGGCGCTCGGGATGAAGTCGATCATCGGTGGGACATTGGCGACGCTCGCCACCGGGGCAACCATCGGGCTTCTGTAGCGGCTCGGATCGGGCACGATCGGCCCTGCATGCCGCCCGGACTATGATTGACGCGCTAGGCTTCACCCGCTTTATTGCCTGCACGCGTCGGCGGGACCGGCGCTTGCAGTCGAACGCCGTAGCTCGGACATCAGTTCCGGGAGGGCGATATAGGCGACACACGTGGGAGCTTTGACAATGCGTAAGACTTTGATGGCCGCCATGGCGGCGGCCGTGGTCGCGGGGGCGTTGGCCAGCCCGCCCGCCGAAGCCAAGACATTCCGATGGGCGTTTCAGGGCGATGCCCAGGCGCTTGATCCGCATTCACTGAACGAGACATTCACGCTCGGCCTGCTCGGCAACGTCTACGAGGGGCTGATCCGGCGCGATCCGGAATTGAAGATCGAGCCGGCTCTGGCTGAGAGCTGGGAGATCGTCGAGCCGACACGTTGGCGCTTCCACCTGCGCAAGGGCGTGAAGTTCCACAACGGTAACGACTTCACCGCCGACGATGTGCTGTTCACGGCCGCCCGCACCCGCGCCGACGGCTCCGATCTGAAGACCCGGCTCGCCGGTGTCACCGACATCGTCAAGGTCGACGACCACACGGTCGATTTCGTTACCGACGCGCCCAACCCGATCCTGCACTACGAGTGGGCGACCTGGTACATCATGGACAAGGAGTGGGCCGAGGCGAACAATGCCGGCTCGCCGACGGATGTGACCGGCGGAAAGGAAAACTTCGCTACCCGCAACACCAACGGCACCGGCCCGTTCATGCTGGTCTCGCGCGAGACCGACGTGAAGACCGTGTTGAAGCCGTATGACGCCTGGTGGGATGCGGCGAACAAGAAGCACAATCTGACCGAAGTCGTCTTCACCCCGATCGGCTCCGACTCGACCCGTGTCGCCGCCCTGCTGTCGGGCGAAATCGACATGATGTACCCGGTGCCGGTCCAGGACATGAACCGCCTGGAAGGCGACGCCAACACCAGCGTGCTGGCCGGTCCGGAACTGCGGACGATCTTCCTCGGGATGGATCAGGAACTCGACGAGCTCCAGTACTCCAACGTCAAGGGCAAGAACCCGTTCAAGGACAAGCGGGTGCGCGAGGCGTTCTACCGGGCGGTTGACGTCAACGCCATCCAGAAGAAGATCATGCGCGGCCTGTCCGAGCCGTCGGCGATCATGATCTCGCCGTTCCTGTTCTCGCGCTCGGCCGAGTTCAAGCGGCTTGAGCACGATCCGGAGATGTCGAAGAAGCTGCTGGCCGAGGCCGGCTATCCGAACGGCTTCGAAGTCGGCATGGATTGCCCGAACAACCGCTACGTCAACGACGAGAAGATCTGTCAGGCGGTGGTTGCGATGCTGGCGAAGGTCGGCGTCAAGGTCGACCTGCTGGCTCAGCCGAAGGCCCAGTACTTTGCCAAGATCCTGCGACCGAAGCGGGACACCAGCTTCTATCTGCTGGGCTGGACCCCGGGCTCGTTCGACAGCTGGAACGTGCTGTACAACATCATCGCCACCCCGGCGGACGATGGTCGCGGCAAGTTCAACGTCGGCGGCTACTCCAACGCCAGGATCGACGAGCTCACCACCCAGGTGTTGAGCGAGACCGACGCCACCAAGCGTGACGCGATGATCCACGAGGCGTTCAAGCTGCTCGACGAAGACCGCGGCTATATCCCGCTGCACCAGCAGGGACTGGCCTGGGGCAAGCGTTCGAACGTCGAGCTGGCCCAGCGCGCCGACAACCAGTTCATGTTGTACTACGTCAACGTGAAGTGACGACCTGACGCAATCCGGCACCGGCCGGCGGAGTCCCCGCCGGCCGGTTGCCGTTCTGGACCTCGGACCCAACGGGATTCCACGACCCCATGGTCGCATTCATCATTCGTCGATTTATCCAGTCGCTGTTCGTGATGTTCGTCGTCGCGCTGGTGTCGTTCGCGATGTTCCAGTTCATCGGTGACCCGGTGAACCAGATGGTCGGTATCGAAACCAGCCTCGCCGAGCGTGCCGCGCTGCGCGAGCGTCTCGGCCTCAACGATCCGATCTACGTGCAGTTCTGGCACTACATCGTCAACGCGGTGTCCGGCGATTTCGGCCTGTCGTACCAGCACAAGCGCCCGGTCTCGGATATGCTGCTGGAGCGGCTGCCGGCCACGCTGGAGCTGTCGCTGGTCTCGGCCTTGTTCTCGCTGATCGTCGGCATTCCGATGGGCGTCTACACCGGCCTGAATCGGGAAGGCTTCATCGCCAAGGCGTTCCTGACGATCTCACTGATCGGCATCTCGCTGCCGACCTTCCTGATCGGCATCCTGTTGATCTTCGTGTTCTCGGTGATGCTGGCTAACGCCCCGCCGATCCCGGTGTTCGACCTGTTCACCATCTATCCGTCGGCCCTTCAGCTGCCGTCGTTCGGGCGAGGCACGACGGTCGACATCGGCGGCTGGCGTACCGGCCTGCTGACCACCGACGGGCTGAAGGCCCTGATCATGCCGTCGATCACGCTGGGGCTGTTCCAGCTGACCCTGATCATGCGGCTGGTACGCTCTGAGATGCTGGAAGTGCTGCGCACCGACTACATCAAGTTCGCGCGCGCCCGCGGCCTTGCCAACCGGGCCATCAACTTCGGCCATGCGCTGAAGAACACCTTGGTCCCGGTGATCACCATCACCGGCCTTCAGGTCGGCTCGATCATCGCCTTCGCGATCATCACCGAGACGGTGTTCCAGTGGCCCGGCATGGGACAGATGTTCCTGCTGGCGGTCCAGAACGTCGATATCCCGATCATGGCGGCCTATCTCATGCTCATCGCCTTCTTCTTCGTGGTCATCAACCTGATCGTCGACATGCTCTACTACGTGGTTGATCCGCGCCTGCGCGTCGACGCCGGAAAGGTGAGCGGTCATGGCTGACGCGCGCATGCCGACCCCCGCTCCGGGCGGCGTTGCCGTGCCGGCGACCCGCTCCGGCCTTGCCGACAGCGTCCACCGGTTCTTCGACAGTGACGTCTGGTTCAGCTTCAAGCGCTCGCCGGTCACCATCGGGGCGGCGGCGGTCACCCTGATCTACTTCCTGATGGCGCTGTTCGGACCATGGATCGCACCGCACGATCCATTCGACCTGGCGAAGCTGGACCTGCTGGACAGCCTGATCCCGCCGGCCTGGATGGCCGACGGCGAGGCGCGCTTCCCGCTCGGAACAGACGATCAGGGGCGCGACCTGCTGTCGGCCATCATTTATGGCAGCCGGGTGTCGCTGGTCATCGGGTTCGCCAGCGTGCTGCTGTCGATGGTCATCGGCATCGGGCTAGGCCTCATCTCCGGATTCGTCGGCGGTGCGATCGACGCCTTCATCATGCGGATGGCGGAGATCCAGCTGTCGTTCCCGGCGATCCTGGTGGCCCTGCTGATCAACGGCGTGATCATCGGCTATTTCAAGACGCACCCGGAGTGGCAGGTCGACCAGGTCACGCTGGCCTATGTGGTGCTGGTGCTGTCGATCGGGTTGTCGAACTGGGTACAGTACGCCCGCACGGTGCGTGGATCCACGCTGGTCGAGCGCAACAAGGAGTACGTCCAGGCGGCCCATGTCATCGGCATCCATCCGGTCAAGATCATGTGGCGCCACATCCTGCCGAACGTCATGGGGCCCGTGCTGGTGATCGCGACCATCCAGCTGGCGCTTGCCGTCATTACCGAGGCGACCCTGTCGTTCCTCGGCGTCGGCGTGCCGCCGACCGAGCCATCGCTGGGCACTCTGATCCGGGTCGGCAACGACTACCTGTTCTCCGGCGAGTGGTGGGTCACGATCTTCCCCGGCGCTGCGCTGGCCATCCTGGTTCTCGCGGTCAATCTCCTCGGAGACTGGCTGCGCGACGCCCTGAACCCGAAGCTGCGGTGATGACCATGGCGAGCCCTCTGCTGCAGGTGCGCAACCTGGTCGTCGAGTTCCCGACCCGCCGCGGTTCGCTGACCGCGGTCGACGACGTGTCGTTCGACATCGCCGAAGGCGAGGTTCTGGGCGTCGTCGGCGAGTCCGGCGCCGGCAAGTCGCTGACCGGTGCCGCCATCATCGGCCTGCTGGAGCCGCCGGGCCGGGTGGCGAGCGGCGAGATCATCCTCGAGGGTCGGCGGATCGACACCCTGTCCTACGACCAGATGCGCCGGATCCGCGGCAAGCAGATCGGCGCGATCTTCCAGGATCCGCTGACCAGCCTCAATCCGCTGTACTCGGTCGGCCGCCAGTTGACCGAGACCATCCTGACCCACACCGACATGACTCCGACCAAGGCGCGCGCCCGGGCGATCGAACTGCTGACCGAAGTCGGGATTCCGGCGCCGGAGCGACGGGTCGACCAGTACCCGCACCAGTTCTCCGGCGGCATGCGGCAGCGGGTGGTGATTGCGCTCGCGCTGTGCGTCAACCCGCGGCTGGTGGTGGCGGACGAGCCGACGACTGCGCTCGACGTGTCGATCCAGGCGCAGATCATCGCCCTGCTGAAGAAACTTTGCCGGGAGCATGGGACCGCCATCATGCTGGTGACCCACGACATGGGTGTGATCGCCGAGACCGCCGACCGGGTGGCGGTGATGTACGCTGGCCGGATCGCCGAGATCGGCCCGGTGCGCGAGGTCATCAAGAACGCCAAGCATCCCTATACCCACGGCCTGATGGGATCGATCCCGGCGATGGGCCATGATGCCGAGCGGCTGGAGCAGATCCCCGGCTCGATGCCGCGGCTGACCGACATCCCGGTCGGGTGCGCCTTCAACCGGCGCTGCCTGCACGTCCATGACCGCTGCTTCAGGGAGCGGCCGGACGCGTTGCCGGTGGAGGACAGCCGGGTCGCCTGCTGGCTGTACGACTCCGCGAACGCCATGACGTTGGACGAAGCCAAGCGGGCGGTAGCGTCCAAGGATGCCGGAGCGGTGGAGCAGGCCAATGTCTGACGCGGCAGTGACCAAGTCTCCGTCGACCGAGGGCCGCTTCGGCCACGCCATGCTGAAGGTCGATGGGCTGCGACGCTACTTCGACGTCTCGGCGCCCTGGTTGAACCGGGTGATCGCCCGGCAGCCTCGGCAGATCCTGAAGGCGGTTGACGGCATCGACTTCGAGATCGCCCGCGGCGAGACCTTCGGGCTGGTCGGCGAGTCGGGCTGCGGAAAATCGACGGTGGCCCGCCTGATCGTCGGTCTGCACGGCCCGACCGACGGCTCGATCACCCTGGAGGGCCGCAACATCGCGGGCCTGACCCGCCGGCAGATGGCGCCGATGCGCCGACGCCTGCAGATGATCTTCCAGGATCCCTACGCCAGCCTGAACCCACGCTGGCGGGTTCGCGACATCATCGCCGAGCCGATCCGGGCGTTCGAGCTGGTGTCGGGGGATCAGGCGATCGCCACGCGGGTCGGGGAACTGCTGACCTTCGTCGGCCTGAACCCGCTCGACGGCGAGAAGTTTCCGCACGAGTTCTCCGGCGGGCAGCGCCAGCGGATCTCGATTGCCCGCGCCCTGGCGTCGGAGCCGGAATTCCTGGTCTGCGACGAACCGACCTCGGCGCTGGACGTGTCTGTACAGGCGCAGATCCTGAACCTGATGAAGGACCTGCAGCGCGAACTGGGGCTGACCTACCTGTTCATCAGCCACAATCTGGCGGTCGTCTATCACATCTCCGACCGGGTCGGGGTGATGTACCTGGGCAAGCTGGTCGAGGTGGCGCCGTCCAAGACGCTGTTCACCACGCCGCGCCATCCCTACACGCGGATGCTGCTGGACACGATCCCCGACCTGGACATGACCGGGCGCGAGCGGATGCCGGTGGCCGGCGAGGTGCCGAATCCGATCACCCCGCCGCCGGGATGCAGCTTCCATCCGCGCTGCCCGTTCGCCAATGACCGCTGCCGGGTCGAGGTGCCCAAGGCGCTGCCGGTGGCTGGCGGGGCCACGGTGGCCTGCCACGGTGTCGAGGAAGGTCGTGTTCCGTCAGGGCCGATCCTGGCGCCGCCTCCGAAGCCGGATGGTGTCGCCAGCGTGCACGGCTGATCCCCGCCGCCGACCGGAGTTGGTGCCATGATCCTGGTTCTCGGCTCGATCAACGCTGATCTGTTCTTCGCGGTCGACCGGCTGCCGGCGCGCGGCGAGACAGTGCTGTCGCCATCGGTCGTGATCCGCCCTGGCGGCAAGGGCGCGAACCAGGCCGCCGCCGCCGCGCGGGCCGGTGCCGCGACGGCATTCTTCGGCTGTGTCGGCGATGACAGCGTGGCGGATGATGTGCTGGCGGCACTGGCCGAAGCCGGCTGCGACGTTTCTGGCGTGCGCCGGGCTCCGGGTGCGACCGGCACCGCGATGGTCGTGGTCGAGAGCGGCGGCGAGAACCTGATCGTGGTGGCGAGCGGGGCTAACCGGCAGGTGGCTTCCGACCTGCTGCCGGCCGATCGCCTGGACGGGTCGGCGACCCTGGTTTGCCAGATGGAGATCCCGGCCGAACAGACCGTGCTCGCCCTGCGGCGCGCCCGGTCGGCCGGTGCGCGCACTGTGCTCAACCTGGCGCCGGCCGGGGCCATTCCGACGGCGGCGCTGGCCGATGTCGACGTGCTGATCGTCAATCGGCTCGAGGCGGTGTCCCTGGAGTCCGGTGCGGGCGTGCCGCTCGATCTGGCCCGCACGCTGGCCCGGCGTCACGGGCTGACCTGCGTGGTGACGCTGGGCGGCGACGGGGCGCTGGCGGTCGAGCCGGACGGCACCGCATGGTCGATCGGGACCTTGCCGGTGCGGGCGGTCGATACCGTCGGGGCCGGCGACGCCTTCGTCGGCGTTCTGGCGGCGTCGCTCGATGGCGGGGATATCCTGCCGGACGCCTTGCGCCGGGCCAGCGTGGCGGCCGGGTTGGCCTGTACGGTCGAGGGCGCCATGCCTTCGCTGCCGGACCGTTCGGCGATTGCGGCGCGGCTGAACGATCTTGCTCCGGCTCGCCCGCTCGACTAACGAGGATGCAACCAACCTGACGGCCGAACCGGCCGATATCATCACGCAGGAGAAGTTCATGACGACGCTGTACGCGGGCGGTCTGGTGTTCGACGGAACTGGGCAACTGCTGGAGAATCACGGCGTGCTGGTCGAGGGAGCGGCGATTGCGCGGGTCGCTCCGCTCGGCGAGTTCGACGGGTTCGCCGGCGACCGGGTCGATACCACCGGCGGCACGCTGCTGCCGGGTCTGGTCGACTGTCACGTCCACCTGTGCCACGGCGGCGAGGCCAACCCGCACGCCGCCATGGTGGTGCTGCGCGACAGCCAGATCACCATGAAGGCGCTGGCCAATGCCCAGACCACCTTGCGCGGCGGAATCACCTCGGTGCGCGATTGCGGCGGCAAGGACTATCTGGAATTCGCGGTGCGCGACGCCTGCAATTCCGGCCAGCAGCTTGGCCCGACCATCCGGGCGTCAGGCCGGATGATCTGCATGACCGGCGGCCATGGCAACCGGCTCGGCCGGGTCGCCGACGGGGTCGACGAGGTGGTGAAGGCGGTGCGCGAGCAGGTCCACGCCGGCTCCGACCTGATCAAGATCATGGCGACCGGCGGGGTGATGACCCCCGGCGTTAATCCCGAGGACGCGCACTACTCCGCCGAGGAGATGGCAGCCGGCATCTCTGAGGGTCACCGGTTCCACAAGACCTGCGCCAGCCATGCCCAGGGGTCGGAAGGCATCCTGAACGCGGTGCGCGGCGGGATCGATTCCATCGAGCACGGCATCTTCATGACCGACGAGTGCGTCGAGGAGATGACCCGGCGCGGCACCTACCTGGTGCCGACCCTGGCAGCGGTGAAGAACATCATCGCCCACAAGGACCAGGGCGTGCCGGCCTACGCGGTGGAGAAGTGCGAGCGCATCGTGGTCGACCACATCCGCTCGCTCCGCATGTTCTACGCGGCCGGCGGCAAGATCGCGATGGGGACCGATGCCGGCACGCCGTACAACAAGCACGGCCTGAACGCGCTGGAACTGCAGTACATGGTCGAGGAAGCCGGCATCAGCCCGACCGACAGCCTGATCATCTCGACCCGCAACGGCGCCGACCTGATGCGCCTGGACGACCGCGGCACCATCGCCGAGGGCAAGGCCGCCGACCTGCTGATCGTCGACGGCAACCCGACCGAGGACATCGCCATGGCCGCGATCGCCGAGAACCATCGCATGGTGGTGAAGAACGGGGTGGTGGCTAAGGCGCGGTGAAGACGCCCTCCGTCCCGTCAGTAACGCCCGAACGATCGCTTTACCAGGCCGGTTTTGCATCCGCCATCGACGTTCCGAATGAAGCGTACGCTGGCGGGATCAATGCCGGCCTGTCGGAGTTCGGCGTCGAGTACGGCGGGGCGGTCCTCAAAGTGAATAGCGGCAAGCCTTGCGGGATGCGTCACGCCGCCGTCGATCGCTGGATCGACTTTCAGGGTGATGGTGACATGCCCGAAGTACACGAAGTCGCCAGAGTTCACGGGGACCGGGATCACTCCGGGCAGCAGCGCTCCGTCGTTCGTCGTACAGGTCAACGCCAGCGACACAGGTGAGTCCTGATATACTCTGGTGATCGTATAGAGGCCGGACGGCACGTCGGACCACGCCAATCGGAATCCGTTGAAGTCCGACCTCGACAGGAACTGGGTGTAGTCGGAGTTCAACTCGGTGGCCGACGTAACGAGGCGTCTGGTTTGCGGATCGTAGCGGCCGACGCTGAACCGGACGAACGCGTCGTAGGTATGAATGCGGTTGTGGTGGGGGACCGCAGATCGATCGATCACGGTCGACACCGATGTCAGGATCCGGGCGTCGGTTGCCGCGGATCCGAAGGTCGGGACGGTTCCACGGCCGGTCGAGATGCATCCCGTGAGTGCCACGGACAGCAGTATGACGAGCAGTATCCTGATCATGTCTCGCCCCGGTACTACATTACGTTGTCAATCAACGGTCGATAGCCGCTGAACCGGATGTCGACAAGAGCATTGCCGACTTTCGTGGGATGACGACGTAGCCACCTGATCGTAATGTTTCGTCGACAAACGACCCCCAGGGAACAGCTATGCCCATCATCAACCGCATCGCCGATTTTCACGCCGACATGACCGCCTGGCGGCGTGACCTGCACCAGCATCCCGAGTTGTCCTACGAGGAGCACTGGACCAGCGACTTCGTGGCCAAGCAGCTCGAGTCGTTCGGCGTCGAGGTGCACCGCGGCCTGGCGGTCACCGGCGTGGTCGGCAAGCTGGTCGGCCGGTCCGACAGCGGCAAGGCCATCGGACTGCGCGCCGACATGGACGCGCTGCCGATCTTGGAGGCCAATGACGTCGCGTACAAGTCATTGAACCCCGGCAAGATGCACGCCTGCGGCCATGATGGGCACACCACGATGCTGCTGGGCGCTGCCAAATATCTGGCCGAGACCCGGAACTTCGACGGCACGGTTTATTTCATCTTCCAGCCGGCGGAGGAGGGCGGGGCCGGCGGCGATCGCATGGTCAAGGAAGGGCTGTTCGAGAAGTTCCCGGTCGAGACCGTTTGGGGCATGCACAACATTCCCGGCATGGCGGTCGGCGAGTTCGCGATCAAGGCCGGGCCGATGATGGCCGGCACGTCCAGTTTTGACATCACCATCCATGGCCGCGGTGGTCACGCCGCCATGCCGTACCAGACGATCGATCCGATCCTGATCGCGTCCGAGGTTGTCGGCGCGCTGCAGTCCATCGCCAGCCGCAGCAGCCACCCGCTCGATTCGCTGGTGGTGTCGGTGACGCAGATCCACGGTGGCGACGCCTACAACGTGATCCCGCCGTCGGTGAAGCTGTGCGGCACCGTGCGCACCTACCGCGACGAGGTGACCGACTTGGCCGAGGCCCGGATGAAGCAGGTGGTCGACGGCGTGGCGGCGGCCCATGGCGGACGCGGCGAGGTCGACTTCCGGCGCGGCTATCCGGCCACCGTCAACCACGAGGCCGAGACCGAGATTGCGGCCAAGGTCGCTGTCGAGTTGGTCGGCGCCGACAAGGTCGACCGCAACCCGACGCCGAGCATGGGGGGCGAGGACTTCGCCTACATGCTGAACGCCAAGCCGGGCAGCTACATCTGGCTCGGTGCCGGCGAAGCGTCTGCCGGCGCGATGCTCCACAACCCGGGCTACGACTTCAACGACGAGGTCCTGCCGCTCGGCGCCAGCTACTGGTCGAAGCTGGTCGAGGCTGAACTGCCGCGCGCCGAGGGGTAAGGATATCGGGATCCGGTGACGCGCCGGCGAGCGGCGGTCAATGGCACGACACGTTGTACAGCCAGCTGTCGGCGCTGCGGTAGGCGAACACTTCGATGACCTGCTCCGTCGTGGTGTAGCAACTGAAGACGGGGATCGTGACGAAGCTGGTGAGTACGAACGACACGGTGTAGTTGCCGTAGGTGGTTCCCGACATGCACAGCCTGCGGGCTTCGTTGCGCGACAGCCGGAACGTCGCGCGTTCGCGCGACTTCATCACCACCCGGCCGGTGATGGTGAACGGCGCGCGGTTGCGCACCACCACGCAGACGTCGCCGGTGAATTCCGGCCCGGACGGCGGCTTGACTTCGCGCCGGTTGGTCGGCCCTTCCACTTGGGTCACCTGCTCCTCGCAGGCGGTGAGCAGCCCGAGTGCCAGGGCGGCGAGAGCGATCAGGCGGCGGGCATTCATCATGGCCGGACTTTGGCCGGTTCGGCCCGTTGCCGCAATCGTGGAACGCCGTTGGGCATCAGCCCCCGCTCGATCGCCGGCGCGAGCGCGGATCCAGGGCGTCGCGGAGGGCGTCGCCCAGCAGGTTGACGCTGACCACGGTGACGAAGATCAGCATGCCGGGCCAGATCGCCAGGCGGGGCGATTCCCAGATCAGCTCCTGCGCGCCGGTCAGCATGTTGCCCCAGGACGGTGTCGGCGGCCTGATGCCAAGGCCGAGAAAGCTCAGCACGCTCTCGAACAGCACCACATTGCCGACCGCCAGGGTTGTCGCCACCAGGATCGGCGCGGCGGCGTTGGGCAGTACGTGACGGGCAGCGATCCGCATCGGCGAATAGCCGAGCGCCTGGGCCGCCTGCACGAACTCGCGCCGGCGCAGGCTGAGGGTGGCGGCGCGCACCAGCCGAGCGGTGGTCGGCCAGCCGACCAGGGTCACCAGGACCACCAGCCGCCCCAGCAGCACTGTCGGTGAGTTTGCGGCATCGGCCGACAGCCCGAGCTTGGTCAGGTCGACCGCCGCCAGCACGATCAGCAGCGGCAGCAGCGGCAGGGCGATGACCCCGTCGGCGAGGCGCATCAGCAACGCGTCGATCCGGCCACCGAGATAGCCGGCCGCGAGGCCGATGGCGGTGCCGACCGCCGAGGCCGCGACCGCGGCGACCACGCCTACGGTCAGCGACACCCGTCCGCCGTACAGCAGGCGCAGCAGCAGATCGCGGCCCAACTCGTCGGTGCCGAGCGGATGTTCGGGCGACGGTGGCTGCAACCGGCCGAACAGGTCGACTGCCTCGGCGTCCAGTCCCATGAGGGCTTCGACCAGCGGCGCCCCGACGGCGGCGACGGCGAGTACGGCCAAAGCCGCAGCTGCGAACGTCGCACTCGGGCCCAGACGCCGGATCACACCGCATTCTCCGCCCGGTACACGATGCGCGGGTCGAGCCGTGCGTAGGCGAGGTCCGCGGCAAGGCTGCCGAGCAGGGTGGCGCCGGCGGCGACCAGCAGGCCAACCAGGGCGAGATTGTAGTCGTTGCCCATGACGGCGTCGTAGATCGTCTTGCCCATGCCGGGCTGCGCGAACATGGTCTCGGTCACCAGCGCGCCGGAGACCAGACTGCCCAGGTCGAGGCCGAGCAGGGTGACGACCGGCAGCAGGGCGTTGCGCAGGGCGTGGCGGGTGGTGACGGCGCGTTCGCTGAGGCCCTTGGCCCGGGCGGTGCGGACATAATCCTCGCCGAGTGCCTCGATCAGGGCGGCGCGCAGGTGGCGGGTGTAGGCGGCAATGCTGGCGGCGGCCAGCGTGACGACCGGCAGGACGAGATGCTGGACCCGGTCGAGGAATCCGCCGCCGCCGGTGCTGGCGGTTCCGCCGGCCGGCAGCCAGCCGAGGACCACGGCGAACAGCAGGATCAGCAGTAGCGCCAGCCAGAACGGCGGTACCGAGATGCCGGCGAAGCACAGCATGTTGACGCCGCGGTCGACGGCGCCGCCGGGATTGCGGGCGGCGACCAGGGCAGCCGGCAACGCAACGGCCAAGGCCAGCGCGAGCGCGAGGCCGATCAGCAGCAGCGTGCGCGGCATCCGCTCCGCCACGATGTCGAGCACCGGGCGGGTATACAGGCGCGAGTAGCCAAGATCGCCGGTGAGCGCCGAGGACAGCCAGGCGAGATAGCGCTCCCAGATCGGCCGGTCGAGCCCCTGCAGCGCTTTCAGGCGGGCGATGTCCTCGGAGGTGATGCGCGGATCGGCGCCGACCATCAGGTCGATCGGATCCCCCGGCATCAGCCCCAGCAGGACATAGGCCGCAGCCGACAGCAGGAGCAGGACGACCAATGCCTGGACCAGCCGGCCGGTGACGTAGGTCAGCATGCGGCGGTCGCGTCCGTCGCCTGGCGGATCCCCGCCGAAGCGCGGCGCCGGACCCGGATCGATCGGGTGACGAACAGCATCCCGATCACTCCGCCACCTTCCAGTCCTCGATCCAGTTGGTGGTGCTGTACTTGTGGCCGGTCGGGCGGACGCCGGTCAGCCATTTCGGCAGGACGTAGCTTTCGGCCCTGAAGTACAGCGGGATCGCCGGCAGTTCGGTGGCATAGATCCGCTGAATGCCGGTCCACAGCGCCTTGCGCTTGCCGCGATCGAGCTCGATCTGGGCGGCTTCGATCAGCCGGTCCATCTCGGCGTTGCGGAAGCCGGTATTGTTCTGGCCGGCCCAGTTGTTGGCGTCGGTCGGGATCGACTCCGAATGCAGGGTGGTGCGTGGCACAACTTCCGGGGCCGACAGCCAGGCGAACAGGGCCAGGCCGGTGAACTTGCGCTTGGAGACCGTCTCACCGAAGAAAACCCGCGCCGGCTCGTTGCGGATTCGGGTCTCGATGCCGACGCGCTTCCAGTAGTCGGCCAGAACCTGCTGGACCAGTTCGCGGGTGCGGTTGCCGGCGGTGGTCATCAAGTCGACGGTCAGGGATTCGCCCTGGGCGTTGACGCGCACGCCCTTGGCGCCGACCTTCCAGCCGGCGTCGTCCAGCAGGGTCTTGGCCCGCTCCGGCTCGTAGCCGTAGGTCGGCACTCCGTCGGTGGTGTTGACCCAGTCGAGCGGGTGGACGCTGGTGTTGGCCACCGGCTGCTTGCCGGCGAACAGCCGGTCGCTGATCGCCTGTCGGTCGATCGCCAGGATCAGCGCCTGCCGGACCCGCCGGTCGGCCAGGATCGGATTGTCGAGCATGACATCCATGTGTTCGTAGATCAGCCCGGGCTGGTACAGCACCATGAAGCGGTCGGCGTTGCGCTTCTCGAAGGCGATGGCCTGGTCGATGTCGAGTCCGAGTTCCCCGGCGATCATGTCGATCGATCCGGACAGCAGGTTCGCCTCCAGCGCCGAGGTGTTCTCGATCGCCCGGATCTCGATCCGCTCGAACGCCGGCCGGCCGCCCTTCCAGTGCGGGTTGCGGGCCAGCACCAGCTTCGAGCCGGTTTCGATCGCCGCGACCCGGTACGGCCCGTTCCACAGGCCTGGGTTGGTCGGATCGGTCTGATACAGGGTGCGGTGCCGGTACTCGCGCGGCACCTCGAAGCTCGGCTGTTCCAGGTGGGCGGGCAGAACCTGGAAGTCGCCCATCGACGGATAGCGGTAGTCGAGCTTGCGCTCGACCACGGTAAAGCGCTTCGGCCCGTGAACCTCGATGTCGAGTACGTCCTTGTACGCCCGGAAATTGGCAACCCCGGTGTCCGGATGGCGGCCGACCTTCCAGGCGAACACCACATCGTCGGTCGTCACCGGGGTGCCGTCGGCCCAGAACGCGTCGTCGCGCAGGGTGTACGACTTGCGCACGCCGTCGACCGGATCGCCGGCCTCGGTTGTCGACGGGAACCGCTCGGCGTCGCCGTCCTCCAGACTCGGCAGCTTTACGCAGAGCTGGCAGATCGTCGTCCAGTCGTGCCCCTCGATGGTGATCTGACGCTGGGCGGCTCCGTGCACGTAGGTTTTGGCCAGCATCGAATCGATCATCGGGTTGAGGGTCCCCGGATACTGGGTGATCCCGATGGTCAGGCTGTCGCGCGCCGCCAGCGCTGATGGCACCGGCGAGCCGCCGCACAGTGCAGCGATCAGCGACAAGGCGAACAGAACGCGGCGTCGGATCATCGGCGGGACCTCCTGGCTGTCAGGATACGGTCCGCCGGGCGTCCGTCAAAGCCGATGAGAGGTCAGCCTGCGTCAATCCGGCGGATGAACGATTCCAGCAATGTGCGGTACAGCCCGTCCTTCAGCACCTTGTCTTCGACCCCGGAGTCGATGTTCGGGTTGTCGTTGACCTCGACCACGAAGACGCCGCGATCGTTCTGCTTCAGGTCGACGCCGTACAGACCGAGGCCCATCAGTCGGGCGGCGGCGGTGGCGACGTCGAGCACCTGCTTCGGGGTATCCTCGACCGCCAGTGTGCGGAACCCGCCATGCTTGGCGTTGCCCGACGCGCCGTGGTTGTAGATCTGCCAGTGCTTGGGAGCCATCGTGTACTGCGAGACGAACAGCGGCTTGCCGTCCAGCACCCCGACCCGCCAGTCGAACTCCGTCGGCATGAATTCCTGGGCCAGGATCAGGTCGCTGTCGCTGAACAGCTCCTTGGACATCCGCTTCAGGGTGTCCAGGTTGTCGGCCTTCATCACACCCCGCGAGAACGAACCGTCGGGGATCTTCAGCACGATCGGGAACGACAACTCATCGGTGGCGCGTTTCAGGCTGCGGGAATCCAGCACCAGGGTCTTTGGCGCCGGGATCTTGCGGGCGATCAGCGTCTCGGCCAGGAACACCTTGTTGGTGCAGCGCAGGATCGACGTCGGGTCGTCCAGCACTGGCATGCCCTCGTCCTCGGCCTTGCGGGCGAACCGGTAGGTGGGATTGTCCAGGGCGGTGGTCATCCGGATGAACAGCGCGTCGAACTCGGCGAGCCGCGAGTAGTCCTTCGGCTGGATCAATTCCACCGACACACCCATCTGGGCGCCGACCCGTTCCAGAGTGGCGAGCGCCTTGGGGTCCGAGGGGGGCAGCGCCTCCTTGGGATCATGCAGAACGGCGAGCGTGTAGCGAACCCGCTTTGGCCCCTTCGGTGCCCGCCAGGTGCGGCGGGTATAGGCCTCCAGGGCGGCGGCGAACACCGGCTGTTCCGCGGCATGCAACTCATCGATCGTGCGGGGGCGGATGGCCTTCACGTAGAAGCCCCATTCCGGATCGCGGCGGATCTGGATGCGCAGGATCGGAGCGCGGAACCGGTCGAAGGCCTCACGGGCCACCCGCTCGTAGCGCGGGTCGGCGGTGCGTCCGAAATAGGCATCGATGGAGAACGAGGCTTCCGGAACTTCCTTGATCCGCGCCAGCGAGCGCAACAGCACCCGCTCGACCGCCCGCATCCCGGTCCAGGAGCGGCCACGCTCCTTCAGCGACAGGATTGCAGCCGCCGACGGAATGACGCGGTGACCGCGGGCTTCGGCAAGCAGGGACGCATAGTATCCCTGACCGAGATAGACCAGGTCGCGCGACAGGTTGACGATGCGCGGTGTCGCGTCGCCAAAGGTGTTCGGGTTGGTCAGGTAGTCGCGGGTACGCATGACCTGCAGTCCCTCGGGCGGGATCGGCAGATCCTCTGGTCGGTCCACCAGAACGACCAGCGTGCTCATTCGGCGGCCTCCCGCAGGCGTACGAACACCGCGGCCTGAAGGCGCGACCGGCCGAAGCGGGTCATGCTGTCGAAAGCGGAGCGGGGGATCGGAACGTGGACACAGTCCATGTCGGTCTTCATCAGATCGTCGTCCATATCGGGGTCGTGAACCAGGAGAAAGCGATCGTCGACCCCCGTGACGACGATCCAGTGCGGAACCTTCTCGGCATTGAACCGGTACGAACTGACCAGGAGGATCGGAATCCAGCCGGTGTTCAGTGCGGTGCCGAGGTTGGTGGGCGTGATCGGGCCGATCTCGACGTTCAGGTTGGCTGCCTTGAAGTCTTCTTCCATCGAGGTGTGGGCGCGTTCCATGATGCGCTTCTTCTCGGCGCTGCGCACGGTGTCGAGGAACAGCGGGCCGCTTTCGGTCACCACGACGCGCACCTGGAAGCCGCGGCGATGGGCGGCGAGGGCCAGCCCGTAGGGACCACAGCCGCCATGTCCCGAGGTCATGAAGATGGTGGTGGCCTCGCGCCAGATCCGGATCTCGTCATTGGGATCCATATGCCGCGATGGGTCGAGGGCCGCCATGGCCATCATCACGCTGGCGGGGCCGCAGGTAAAATCCGTAGTCTGATGATAGTACGGCACCTGCGGTACGGTTGGCGACGGGCTGAACCGGATCCGTTTCTCGTAACGCCAGCCATCGGCATCGTCGTCATAATATTGCGGCAGCGACATCAGGCGCCGGTATTTGCGGCTGTCGTACAGCGCGATCGCAACGGCGTTGTCGGCGCGTACTTCCAGGCGCAGGGCCACGCAGTCGTGTCGGCGCGTCTCCTCCTCGGCATACTCAAGCAACTGCACGCCGATACCCCGGCCGCGCGCCTCCGGGTGAACCGCAAGGGAGTACAGCCGGGCCAGTGCGGTGCCGAGGTGGAACAGTACGAGACCGTATCCCAGAAGCGGACCATCGGTCGCGGCCTCGGGGTCCTCCACCACGAACAGCGAGGCCTTTGCCTTGGTCAGCATGTGATGAAAGCTGCGGCGCGACAGGCGGTCGGAGCTGAAGCACGTTTCCTCGAGCTCCAGCAGGGCCGGAATATCGGTCACCTGGCCTGGCCGGACGACGGCGCCGGGCAATGCATGCCTCTGGCGCGTTGCGGCTTCCTGATCCAGAAGTGTATGAGGCAGCATCGTCAGGACGCCTTTCGCGTCGGGTGCGCGGACAGGGCGATCCGCGCGCCTCTAGATCGATGATCCTGGTTTCGTGTCAACCGCGTCAAGCGCATGCCAGATCGTCGATCGCCGCAACGATGTGACGGACCGAATGATCGGCGTCGATTTCACCGCGCGGCGCGATGTCCCAGATCCACGTTTCGCCGGTCTCGGGAAGCTCTGCGCCGTGCAGCGGATCGAGCCGGCTCATAACGATTCCGGTGGGCCCCAGGATCTCGATCGCGCGATCGAAGACCAGCGCCGTCGGGCACGGCAGCCGCCGCAGCCAGGCCAGGTGGGCCTCCACAAGGGCACGGCCAACCGCATCGGTTCGGGAATCGTCCATTCGTCGGGTTGCCACGACCGACAGCTGGGAGAGCAGGTTGACCGAAGCCACGAACCGTACTGTGGCATCATCCATGAGGAAGCGGGGTGCGGCGATGTCGGTCAGATCGTGCAGCGACTCGGTGACGTCGTGACGGACGCATGTCACGTTGCCCAGGGCGTGGGCGGCGCGATGTGTGGCCCGGGCAAAGGCAATGTCGACCAGGCGAACCGCTTCGAATCGTTCGGACAGGGCGGCCAAGGGCACGTCATTCAGGTGCCCGGCGCCGAGGATTACGGCGGCGCCGTTGGTGTCGGTGCGATCTGCCGCCCGAAGCACGGCCGCCTTGCTGTGATCCTCATGGGCTGCCCAGG
The DNA here is from genome assembly GCF_040219215.1 of Thalassobaculum sp. Taxonomy (GTDB): domain Bacteria; phylum Pseudomonadota; class Alphaproteobacteria; order Thalassobaculales; family Thalassobaculaceae; genus Thalassobaculum_A. The sequence goes on along the minus strand of NZ_JAVJSX010000033.1, from coordinate 103,047 downwards.
CAGCAAGGTGGCGTCGTCGGCGCGCGGCGATTGCCACGAACTCTGACAGGTGCCCGGAACGTCGGGCGAACGGCAGGCTCGGTGTCGCGAGCCATTCGACGGCCTCTCGCAGCATGGCGGGAGTTTAGCGTGACGCGGTCGCCCGCGCCGGGGAAATCGGGCCGGCCCGACGCTGGGTCACCAATCGTCGGCGGAGTCGTAGAACAGGGGCCGGTTGGCGATATAGCCCCTGCGCACGCTGGCGATGGTTTCGGGATCGAGCTCGTGCTTCCAGCGATCCGCCATCGCCCGGGAGTCCCGGGCGGTGTCGGAGCCGCCCGGCTTGTAGCCGGCCGCCGATCGGCTCGTTCGTTCGATCTCCTCCTTCAGCGCCTCGGTCAGCGGCAGCTCGCAGAAGCTGAGCAACCGGGCAAAGGTTCCGACCGGGTCCAGGCACAAGTCCTCGTATCGAACGGTCGTGTGGTCCGGCCATGCGGCGAGCGCTGCCATTGCACGATGCTGGACGAGTGCCTGAAGCGCGCCGCTCTGCTCCCAGACGTCGCCGTCGTGCGGAAGATGGAACGCCGGTTCCAGTTCGGCGAGAGTCCCGGGAGAAAAGCGCTTACGGAACTGATCAGTGCCCGCCCACCCCAGCGCATGGTAGCTCCGGGCAACAGCTGCGGGGTGGCGCAACAGGTAGATGACACGCGGCTGGAACTCGGCAATGAGGGTGTCCAGGGCCAGCGGGTTGACCTCCTTGACGACCACCCGCTTGGCGTGCCGGTCGACCGATCGCCATTGCTCGGGAAACAGCACAACCGATTCGGCAAACCTGGGTACGCCCCGCAAGGCGTGACCGGCGGCACGCAGATAGTCGCGCGGCCGTCGGCAAACCTCGTACTCGAACTCCGAGACGCCCTTGCCGCCAAGCAGGCGCAGGTAGGACTGGGTCACCGGTTCATGGAGGTAAAGAGACTGCTCCGACGATCCGAGAATCCGTCCCGCCCAGCTCGAACCGCCGCGCGGCATCGACACCAGCAGGATCGGCGGGTGCTTTGGTGGGGCCAGCGCGGCCATCATCTCGCCGAGCGGCCGAAGCTGCGCCCAGGCCAAGCCGGGATGGGCCGAGTATCGCCGAAGTTGCCCGAGCGGCCGGCGGATCGCCTCCGGGATCATCTGCTTCGCCAAGGCACCACTCATGCCGGTCCCCGGAAACCTGTCCTTGCGTTCACGGCAGTACCTCCATGTCTGAGCGTGCCGGAAGTGGCACCGGCCACCGGAAGCGGGCCCGGTGAAAACGTCGTGAGGTTGCGCCGGTTCCGTCCGGCCGATCGCCAGGCGCCGACTGTCGGTTGACTCCGTCACGCCGATTCCGCACGCTCCGGCCCGTACGTGATGCTGGGGTGCCCGTCGCGGTACGGCGGGCTGAGATCACACCCATTGAACCTGAACCGGGTTGCGCCGGCGGAGGGAGTCGTCACGGTCTTGACCGATCCCCATCGCAAGGCCGCGCCGCCCTCGTCCTCCCGCCGCCGGGAGACCCGAGGAGCAAGACGGATGCGCCGCCTGTTACCAATCCTGATGTTGACTGCCGCCCTTCCTATGCTGGCCAGCGCTGCCGAACCGGTGGCGGTGTCGGTGCTGGTACCAATCACCGGGTTCCTGGCGCTTGAAGGTACGGCTCAGCGCAACGGCGCCGTGCTGGCGCTCGACAATCCGCCGGCGGGCGTGACCGTCGCCTATCAGGTCGCGGACACGGCCACCTCGCCGGAGGTAGCGGTCACCGCCCTGCAGCGCGCGCTCGACCGGGAGAAGCCGGTGGCGATCGCTGCGCCGATCTTCGGGACCCAGATGCTGGCAATGGCGCCGATCGCCGACCGGGCCGGGGTCCCGCTGATCACGGTTTCGGGTACTGCGAAGCTGACCGAGTTGGGCCACGACGTGGTGTTCCGGTTCTTCCCGACCGATGCGGTCGTGAAGGTTGCGCAGGCCCGCTACGCCGTGCAGGAACTGAAGCTCACCAAGCCGGCGATCCTGTACCAGACCACCTCGTACGGCCAGAGCGGGCACCAGCATCTGGTTCGCGCGCTGGGCGAACTCGGGGTGAAGCCGGTCCTGGAGGAGGCGATCGATCCGGGGATCAAGGATCTGGTACCAGCGCTGGAACGGGCGCGGTCGGCGGGCGCGGATTCCCTGCTTCTGCAACTCCATTCCGGGCCGACCGCCCTGACGGTGCGCCAGGCGCATGGCATCGGGCTCGGCCTGCCGATCGTCGCCGGTTCGGCAATGCATCAGCCGACCACGGCAGCGCTGGTCGAACCGGCGCAGCTCAAGGGTGTGTGCGCCGAGACGGCCTCGTCGCCGATGTCGGACCCAAGGCCCGAAGTTGCGGCGTTCGCGGACGCCTATCGCACGCGGTTCAAAGCGGAGCCGGATGCCTTCGCACTTGGCCAGTACGACGGGATGCGCATGGTGCTGGCGGCGGTTGCCGATGGCGCCCGCACGCCGGAGGCGGTCAAGGCTTGGCTGGCAAATCATCGGCATGACGGACTCGCCATGAGCTATGTTTCGGACGGCACCGGAAACATGGCGCATGACGCGGTCATCGTGTGCTACGACGGCAGCGGGCGGGGGCCGGCAATCATGAAGCGCTACGACGCCGTGGACGGAGTGAAGTGATCGAGGCGGCTGCGCAGCTCGCGGTGAACGCTGTTGCGCTCGGCGCTGTATATGCGCTGGTTGCTCTCGGATTCGTTCTGGTGATTGGCGCGGTCGGCGCCGTCAACTTCGCCCATGGTGAACTCGTGATGCTCGGCGGCATGGTGGCCGTCGGGGTCGCGGCTCTGTTGCCCGCCGACCTGCCGGTACCGGGGCTGGTGGCGCTGCCGGCAGTTCTGGCAATCATGGCGGTCGCAGGGCTGTTCGTTGCCGGCGTTGCATACGCTCCGCTGCGCCGCGCTCCGCCGACCTCGGTGTTCATCGCGACCATCGCGCTGGGCCTGATCATCCAGCATGGCGTGAACGCCGGCATCGGCCCGGAACCGCTTCTCGGTCCGCCGGTGGTCGATACCGGCATCTGGCAGATCGCCGGCATCGGGTTGGCGCGCCAGCAACTGGCTACCATCGCCACCGCGTTGGGGCTGATCGTCGGCGTCCACGTCCTGCTCCAGCGCACCCGCTTCGGCCGCCGGCTGCGCGCGGCAGCCCAGGATGCCGAGATGGCGCGCGCGATCGGCATCCGGGTGAACGTCACCGTCGCGGTCAGCTTCGCGTTGGCAGCCGCCCTGGCGGGAGCCGCCGGTCTGCTCTTGTCGAACCAGTATCTGGTCACGCCGACCGACGGCGCCATGCTGATGCTGAAGGCCTATATCGCGACGGTGATCGGCGGTTGGGGCCGAATCTGGGGGGCCGCTCTCGGCGCGTTCGCGATCGCGGTGTTCGAGACACTGGTCGCTGCCTGGACATCGTACCTGGTTGCCGAGGCGCTGCTGTACGTCGGCGTTCTTGCGGTCCTGGCGTTCCGGCCGAAAGGGTTGTTCGGCGAGGTCGAGGGGCGGCGGGCGTGACACGGTTCGATCGTCGCGACGGGATCTATCTGGCGGCTGCCGTGCTGGGGCTTGGCGGTGTCGTGGTTGCCGGCGATGCGTATGCGCTGCGTATCGCTTCGCTGGTCGGGATCTACGCAATAGCGGCGATCGGCTATCAGCTGGTGTTCGGGCGGCTTGGCCTGTTGTCCCTGGCGCAGGGGGCGTTCTTCGGGCTGGGGGCGTACGCGTCCGCTCTCCTGACGGTCTCGACCGGCTTGCCGGTTCCGCTCGGGCTGGCTGCTGCCGTTGTCGTGCCCGCATTGGCCGCGGCGGTGATAGCACTGCCGATCGCCCGCCTGGAATCGCACTATGTGGCACTCGCCACCCTGGGGCTCGCCCAGTTGGCGTTGCTGGCTGCAACCAACCTTGAGTTCACCGGCGGTGCCAACGGGCTCTACGGCGTTCCGCCGATCGTGACCGACCCGGTGGCATTCGGCCCGATCAGCGTCGGACCAATCGCGATCGGGGCCATGGTGGTTTCCACCGGCTGGGTGACGCTGATCTCGGTCTGGTTCGGCGTTCTGGTGGCGCTGTTGGTCGCCCATGCGGTGACCCGAGGAGGCAGGTCGGCCGTACTCGCAACGCTGGACAGCGCACCAAATGCAGCAGCCGCGCTGGGGTTGAGCGCCACTCGGGCGCGTCTGGCTCTGTTTGCCGTTGCCGGCGGTCTCGGCGGGCTGGCCGGCGGATTGCAGGCGCATGGCCTCGGGGTCGTCTCACCGGCGGTCGTTGGTTTCGAGATCATGGTCACCATACTGGCCATCGCCGTGATCGGCGGGCGCGGCAGCCCGGCCGGCGCCGTCCTCGGTGCCGCCCTGCTGATTCCGCTGCCGGAAGTGTTCCGGTTCCTGGAGGGCTCGTACCTCATCGCCTATGGCGTGGTGCTGCTGGCGGCGATCATCCTGATGCCGCGCGGACTCGACGGGTGGCTGCGCGACCGGTTTCCGCGTCGAGCGCCGATGGTGCCAACCCCGCGGCAATCGACGATGAAACGCCCAGGCAAACCGCTGGTGGTCCAGGGTCTGGTCAAGCGTTTCGGCGGATTGACGGCAGTTGACGGCGTGGCGTTCTCGGTGCCCGCCGGCACCGTGGTCGGGCTGATCGGGTCGAACGGATCCGGCAAGACCACGACACTCAACCTGATCAGCGGGCTGGAACGGCCGGATGCTGGCCAGATCCGGCTGGGAGGTGTGCCGCTTGTCGAGCGCCCGGCGCATCACCGTCGCGAACTGGGCCTGGCGCGCAGCTTCCAGCATCCGGAGTTCCCCACCGGGTTGTTCGTTATCGAGGCGGCGGAGGTCGCCGCCGGGGATCGGGCGATTGCGATGGCGGCACTCGGTCGGGTCGGGTTGGCTGATCGGGCGACCGCACTTGTCTCGGCGCTGGGCGCTGCCGACCTGCGTCGGCTCGACCTGGCGCGCGCCTTGGCGGCCGAACCGGGCGCGCTGATCCTGGATGAGCCGGCGGCCGGGCTGACGGCGGAGGAACGCATCGCGCTCTCGACTCTGCTGCGCGAGCTTGCGTCGGCCGGCCTGGCGGTGCTGGTGGTCGATCACGGCATGGATTTCCTGCTGCCGCTGGCTGACCGGATCGTCTGCCTGGAGGCCGGCAAGGTGATTGCCGCGGGACCGCCGGAAGTGGTGCGGCAGAATCCGGCGGTGATCGCGGCATACCTGGGATCCGGAGCGGCGGAATGACTGATGACGGGGTCCGCGCCGGATTGACGGTCGAAGGGGTTGATGTCCGCCAGGCCGGCGCAACGGTTCTCGGCCCGGTGTCGGTCAAGGTCGAGCCCGGCTCGGTGGTCGCGTTGCTGGGTGCCAATGGGGCCGGCAAGTCGACTTTGCTGCGGGCGATTGCCGGTGCCACGCCGGTGTCCAGCGGCCGGATCTATATCGGGGAGACGGAAATCTCCGACGTCGGGTCGGAACGCCGTGCGGCATTGGGCGTTGGCTGGTGTCCGGAGGGTCGCCGCCTGTTCCCGGGCCTGACCGTCGACGAGACGCTCGATATCGCGGTGCCGGGCGGACGGCGCGAGCGCGCGGAGCGGATCGCTGCTATCCTGGAGCTGTTTCCGGCGCTTGCCGACAAACGGCAGGAGACGGCGTGGCGGCTCTCGGGCGGCCAGCAGCAGATGCTGGCCATTGCCCGAGCCGTGATCGCCGAGCCATCGGTGGTGCTGCTGGACGAGCCATCGCTCGGCTTGGCGCCGGTGGCGCGCGACCAGGTGTTCGCGACGGTCCGTCGTCTGGCCACCTCGGGTGCGGCCGTGCTGTTGGCCGAACAGGATACCCCGCGCGCGTTGTCGATTGCCGACCGGGTGGTCGTGCTGGCGCGCGGACAACTGGTTCTCGACTGGCCGACGGCGATGGCGGTCGGCAACCCTCACTTCGAACAAGCATTGATGGGCGTCTGACTGCCCGTGCAATCCAACAAGGGAACCTCGATGGACGAGACCAAGATCGATCCGGCCGCCATGGGACGGCTGGCCAAAGCGCTGAGTTTTATCTGCGGCCCCGAGAACGCCACGACGGTCGCCATGAAGAAGGCGGCCGACAGCGGCAGCGATCAGGACGTCAAGCGCGCGCGGACGTTGTTCCTGAAGTTGAAGCCGGGCGACCGGCGCGCGGCGATGACCATGCTGTCGGACTGAGATTCGATCCGGATTCCGCCGATGACGGATCTGACCGTCCGCGCCGCCGCGTTCGCCGATCTTGAGGCGATGCTTGCGCTCTACGACCACCTCCATCCTCCGAACCCTCGGCCGGCGGATCCCGAGGCGATCTGGCGCGCGACGCTGGCTCATCCAGGTCTGACCGTCTTCGTCGGAGCGGCCCCGTCGGGCTCATTGGTTGCCAGTTGCACGCTCGTGGTGATTCCGCACCTGATGCGGTCCGGTGTGCCCTACGCGCTCATCGAGGACGTCGTCACCCATGCCGACCATCGCCGGCGCGGCTATGGCCGTGCCGTTCTGCACGCGGCGCTCGATGCCGCCTGGGCAGCCGGCTGCTACAAGATCATGCTGATGACCGGGTCAAAGGACCCGGCAGTCCACCGGTTCTACGCGGGCACCGGGTTTCAGCAGAACAAGACCGGCTACCAGATCCGCCGCTCCTTGAGCTGAATGCCCATCAGGTCTTGCAGTCGGGATTGCCGTAGTCCCGGATGCACTGGGACTGCGTGCACTGCAGGATGCGGCGGTTTCGCTCGGGCTCGTTGGCGTCGATGGTCTCGACGGCGGTGTACGGAACCCATTCCGTGCGCATGCCCTGCTTGCACTTGGTGGTGTTGCCGGATTTCGTGCATGTCGAGGTGCCGTCCGGCACCTCCACCGCCCGTTCCTTGTTCACGAACACCTGCTGGTAGGCAGGCGGGATCCTGGCCGCCCATTCCTGAAAGCATACCTGCCGGGTCTGCTGGTACTCCGGCGTCCCGCAGGCGGCGAGAAGGCCGCAGAGGGCGAACACCACGGGAAGTGGAACAGCGTGACGCATGACGGCTTCTCTGCCCTGACGTTCGGAAGGCTCCTCGCAACACCCGGGCGACGTCGGCGAAGAGGGAGCGTCGCTCGAAACGACCTGCGAGACGATGGCACGCCACCCCTATGGGATGCCAAGAGCAAAAATGTGAACCCCGCGCGCACTTCCGGTTGACCGTCGGAGCCGTGTCGGCTACTCACCGCGCCCTTTCCAAGTCCCGTTTCCGCCCCTCCGTGCCACGCGCATTGGGAGAACGACCATGGTCGCCTCGATCGGCATCGATTTCGGGACCACGAACACCGTGCTGGCCCTGGCGAGCGCCGACGGGACGGTGACCACCGCCAGCTTCCGCGCGGATGCGGACGGCAGCGCCGGCTGCCGCACGGTCCTGACCTTCGCTCAAGGCGAGGATGCCGGCTCGCCGCCGATCGAGGTCGAGATCGGTCCCTGGGCGATCCGGCGCTATCTGGCGGGACCGGCGGAGTGCCGGTTCATCCAGTCGCCGAAATCCTATCTGGGCAGCCGGTTGTTTCAGGAAACCCGGATCTACGGCCGATCCTACCGGCTGGAGGACATCGTATCGGTGTTCCTGGCCGAGTTGATCGAGCGCGCCGGGGAGGCCGACGGCGCCCCGTCCGCCGGATGTGTCGCGGGCCGGCCGGTGACGTTCTGGGGCAGCGATCCGGACGATGCGCTGGCGATGGAACGGCTCATCGCAGCCTATGGCGACGCCCGGCTGGGACGTCCGGGATTCGTCTACGAACCGGTGGCGGCGTCCTACTACTTCGCCACCCGACTGAAGCAGGATACGACGGTGCTGGTGGCCGATCTGGGCGGCGGCACCACCGACTATTCGGTCATCCGCTACGAAATCGGCGACGGTCCGCCCGGGGTGACGCCGCTGGCCCACCGGGGCGTCGGCATCGGCGGCGACCGCTTCGATTTCCGCATCGTGCAGAACGCGGTCGCCCCGTTGGTCGGCAAGGGCACCGGCTATCGCTCGTTCGGCAAACGGTTCGACATCCCGGCCGCCTATTTCAACCGGATCGCCAACTGGCATGAGTTTTCGTTTCTGCGCACGCCCGAGGTGCTGCGCGACCTGCGCCATCTGGCGCGCATGGCGGACGAGCCGGAACGACTCGATCGACTGCTCCAACTGGTCGACGGCAACCTCGGCTTCCACCTGAACCACCGGGTTTCGGCGGCCAAGGCCCATCTATCGGGTGAGCCGGTGGCCACCCTGTCGCTGGACGATCTCGGCGTCGATCTAGCCTGCGAGATCGCGCGCGCCGATTTCGACGACTGGATCGCCGAGGATCTGGCCGATCTCGATCGGCACCTCGATGCGGTGCTGGAGGACACCAGGCGCGCCGGCGGCGGTGACATCGACGTGGTGTTCATGACCGGCGGCAGCTCGCTGGTGCCGGCGGTGCGGCGGATGTTCGAGGCGCGGTTCGGCGCCGAGCGCATCCAGGCCGGCGACGAGTTCCAGTCGGTCGCCAAGGGGTTGGCGTTGATCGGGCTGCTGCCGGACCGCTCGGCCTGGACGTTCGACGGCTCCTAGCGGGGCGGTCAGTCCAGCGCCGGCACCCAGGGATGACGCCGTTCTTTCCAGACCGCCTGGGTGGGCGCCGGAAACGACGGGTCGGCGAAGCATCCGACGGCGACGGCAACTGAGCCGGGCTTGCGCTCCGGCTCCCAGAACACGGTCGAACCGCAGTCCGGGCAGAAATGGAAGGTGATTGGATGGCCGCTGTCCGATGAACGCTTGAACGAGCGGGTCCGGCCCTCCGGGTTCACCGAGTCGCGGCCAAAGAAGGCGGCGATACCAAATGCGGCGCCGGTCCGGCGCTAGCAGTCCAGGCAGTGGCAGAGCGACCCTTTCTCCGGCTCTCCGCGGCAGACGATCCGAAGCCGTCCGCAGGCGCAGGCCGCCATCCGATCGACCATCGGCCCCCTCCGGCTTGAGTTCGCATTCTACCACCGGTCGCCGATTGTTGCCGCCCGATGCTGCCGGGCGTATGACGTCGAAGCCGTATTTCCGAGGGAGACGACATGACCGGAGCGCTTACGCCGGCCCAATTGACGCCCGATTGGTACAAGACCCCGGCGGCCATCGCCGCCGATATCCTGCTGGAGATCCAGGCGGTGCACATCCGCCCGGAGGAGCCGTTCACCTTTACCTCCGGACGCCTGTCGCCGGTCTATGTCGATTGCCGCAAGATCATTGCGTTCCCGCGTGCCCGGCGCCGGCTGATGGAACTCGGCGTCGATCTGCTGGCGGCGCGTGCCGGGGTCGAGGCCTTCGACATCGTGGCGGGCGGCGAGACCGCGGGCATCCCGTTCGCCGCCTGGATGGCCGAATTGCTGGGCCTGCCGATGGCCTATATCCGCAAGAAGCCGAAGGGTTTCGGCCGCAACGCCCGGATCGAGGGGCAGGTGAAGGACGGCGCGCGGGTCCTGCTGGTCGAGGATCTGGCGACCGACGGCGGCAGCAAGCTGTCCTTCGTCGACGGTATCCGCGAGGCCGGGATGGAGTGCGCCCACTGCTTCGTGGTGTTCCACTACGGGGTGTTCCCGCAGAGCGTGACCGGCCTGAAGGAGCGCGGCGTCGATCTGCACGGGCTGTGCACGTGGTGGGACGTGCTGGCCGCTGCCCCGGCGCGCGGCTACACCGAGGCCCAGTTGAACGAGGTCCGCGCCTTCCTGGCCGACCCGGAGGCCTGGGACGCCAACCACCGCACCCTTACCGCCTGACCCGAAGGACAAATGCCATGCTGAAGATCTGGGGCCGTGCCAGTTCGGCCAACGTGATGAAGCCGCTATGGGCCTGCGAGGAGATGGGCGTCCCGTTCGAGCACGAGGAGGTCGGCGGATCGTTCGGCCGCACCAAGGACCCCGAGTACCTGTCGATGAACCCGAACAGCCGGGTTCCGACCATCGTCGACGACGGCTTCGTGCTGTGGGAATCCAACGCCATCGTGCGCTACCTCGCCACCAAGCACGGCAAGGGCACTCTGGCGCCGGCCGATCCGCGGGAATATGCCGATGCCGATCGGTGGATGGACTGGCAGCAGACCACCACCCTGCCGATCATGACGCCGATCTTCTGGGGGCTGGTGCGCACCCCGGTGGCCGATCGCAAGCTCGACGTCATCGAGGCCGCTCGCAAGGATGGCATCGCGGTCTGGAGCATCCTGGACCAGCGCCTCGAGGGCCGCGACTTCATCATGGGCGACCGGCTGACCATGGCCGACATCCCGCTCGGCCCGCAACTGCACCGCTGGCTGAACCTGATCGAGGACCGCCCGGCGATGCCGCATCTGGAGGCGTGGTACGGCCGCCTGATGGCCCGGCCGGCCTTCAAGAAGTGGTGCGGGGTGCTGCCGCTGACGTGAGGCTCGGTTGACGACGGTTCTCGCCATCGATCTCGGCGGTTCCGGCCTGCGGGCCGCCTTGGTGGACGCTCATGGGAGTATCGTTGCCCGATGGCCGCTGGAGCGACCGGCCGGAGAGATGTCGGGGAGTGCGGACCCGGCCCTTTGGTGGCGTGACCTGAACGTCGCGGCGTTGAGGCTGGCGGACGCAGAACCGGAAGCTTTCGCCGCCGTTCGCGGCATCTGCATTTGCGGCATGACCCGTACCCAGGTGTTCGTCGGCGCCGATGGGACATCCCTGCGTCAGGCGATCGGGTTTGGCGACACGCGGGCGGCATCGGAACTGAGCCAGGCGGTTGCGGGCTCTGACCTCGCTGGCCTGCCCGAGGCTGCCAACCTCAACCCGTATCACCCCGCTGCCCGGCTGTTGTGGCTGAAGCACGCCGAACCCGAAAACTACGCTGCCACAAAGGTGGTATTGGAGCCGAAGGACTGGCTGGCGTTCAAGTTGAGCGGAGTGGCCCGGTCTGACGCGATCTCGACGGTCCGCCTGCGGTCCGCCGCCGAGCGGCTTGCCGGCCGATCGCTGCTCGGCGTGCTCGGCCTTGACGCATCGATGCTGCCCGAGACTATCGAACCGACCGCTGAGGTTGGCCGCGTTCTGCCTGGGTTGCCGGCGCCGTTCGACCGGCTGGCCGGGGTCCCGGTGTTCTGCGGGTCGCACGATACCTGGGCCGGGGTGGTCGGTATCGGCGCCGTGGTGGCGGGTCGGGCCTACAACATCTCCGGCACGTCGGAGGTGCTCGGCCTGATCACTGATCGCCTGGTCGCCGCACCGGGCCTGATGACCGTCGATTGGGGCGGTGGGTGCTGGCAGGTCGGCGGGCCGAGCCAGACCGGCGGCGCCACCCTGCGCCACGCCCTGCGCATGCTCGGACGCGGTGACGAGGATCCGGCCGCCGCCGTCGCGTCGCTGGAAACGGCACCGCGCTGCGCTGCTCCGCCGCTGTTCCTGCCGTTCCTGGAGGGTGAGCGGGTACCGTACTGGGACCCGGACCTGCGCGGCGCCTTCATCGGCCTGTCGGCGGCGCACGGCCCGGCCGATCTGCTATGGGCGGTGCTGGAGGGCATCGCGCTCCTGAACCGGGAAGTGCTGGGCCGTGCCGAGGCGGCGGCCGGGTGCCGCGCCGAGGTGGTGCGGATGGCCGGCGGCGGCGCGCGCAGTGAACTCTGGGCACGCATCAAGGCGGACGTCCTGAACCGGCCGGTGGAGCTCTGCGATCAGCCGGAAGCCGGTCTGGTCGGCGCGGCGGCGGTCGCCTGGACCGGTCTCGGACGGTATCCGGATCTGGCGGCGGCCCAGGCAGCGATGGTCCGGGTGGGCCGGCGGTTCGAGCCGGATCCGGTTCGGGCTGAGGCGCATGCCGAACGGGCGGTGCTTTGGGCGGAGATCCAGGCGGCGACCGCATCGGTGGGCCGGCGGCACGGAGCGCCGGGCACCTCTGGGTGATGGGGCTTGGACAACAATACTCTGTCGTCCCGAGGCGCGTGGCGCTACGAAGGGCCGGTTGGCGTGCAAGGGTTCTGGGGCAGGGGATGCGGGGCTTCGTTCAGACGTACGGTACCGCGCTGGCGGGCGTCGCGGTCTTCCTGTTCTTCGTGGCCTTCGCGCCGAACTTCGCCAACCCGATCAACCTGCTGAACATCCTCAAGCAGGTCAGTTTCCTCGCCATCCTCGGCATCGGGTTTACCTTCGCGCTGACCACCGGCGAGTTGGACCTGTCGTTCGCCAACCTGGCCAGCCTGGCGGCGGTGGCGACCGGTGGGTTGATTCACTCCGGCTATCCGATCCCGATCGCGATTCTCGCGGGGCTGGCGATCGGCATCGCCGGCGGCGCGCTGAACGGGTTGCTGGTCACGCGGATCAAGGTGCCGTCGCTGATCGCCACCCTGGCCACCGCTTCGATCGCCAACGGGTTTGCGTTCTTCCTGACGGCGGGCGTCGCCTTTGTCGGCCGTTGGGACCCGAGCTTCGTGGCACTGGGCCGCGCCCATGTCGCCGGCATCCCGGTGCTGGTGCTGTGGATGGCCGGCGTGGCGCTGGTCGCGCTGTTCGTGCTGAAGAACACCCGTCTCGGCATTCACATGATCTGTACGGGAGAGGCAGAGGACTCGGCGCGCCTTGCCGGCATCAGCGTTCGGCTGATGAAGGGGCTGGGGCTGACCCTGTCAGGTGCGCTGGCCGGGGTGACGGCGGTGTTGCTGACCGCCAACCTGTCCTCGGCGGCACCGACCATGGCCGGCGACTACCTGCTGACCGCGATCGCCGCGGTGCTGCTCGGCATGACCATGTTCGAGCCCGGTCGGCCGAACGTGCTCGGGACCCTGGTCGGCGGCGTGGTGATCGGGGTTCTGTCAAACGGGCTGATCCTGATGGGAGCCGACTACTATGTGCAGGACATCGTGCTCGGCCTGATCATCATCGGATCGGTGGCATTGTCGGCCAGCACATTGAAGAAAGCCGCGTTCGGGGTTTGACTGTGGCAATGGGATTGTCTCGGCGCGTCCGGTGATGCGCCTTCACGGGAGGGTGGAATGAAGAAGTATCTGGCCGGATTGCTTGCCGGCGCGGCGTTGTCGGTGGCGACTGCCACTTCGGCACTGGCGTTCGATCTCGGGGTGGTGGCGTTCCAGATGTCGGCGGAGACCCACGCCCGGGTCGCCAACGCGGTGGAGGCGGCGGCCAAGGCACGCGGCTGGTCGGTCACGGTGCTGAACTCGTCCGGCACCATGCCGACCCACCTCGAGCAACTTGAGACCCTGGTGCAGAAGGGCGTCGACGGCATCGTGGTCGCCATGGGCAAGCCGGTCGAGGCCGATGCCCAGCTTGCCGCCGCCAAGGCCAAGGGCATTCCGGTGATCACGGTGATGAGCGGCACCAGCCCGCACACCCTGTTCGACATCCAGGTCAACGAATACAAGGTCGGCGCCGAGGCGGCCCTCTACCTGCTCGGCCAGTTGTCCTACGAGGGTGCGATCCTGACCCAGCGCTTCGAGGGCAATGTCGGGACCCGGATCCGCGGCAAGGTGCTGGACGTGGTGCTGTCGGAGAACACCGCCGTCACTATCGCCGGCACCCACACCATGGCGCGCACCAAGAGCTGGCGCGACGACGTGCGCAACGGCATGCAGGCGCTGCTGCTGCAAAATCAGGGCAAGATCAAGGGAATCTGGGCGTCGTTCGACGGCCAGGCCTTCATCATCGACGACCTGTTGCAGGCCCAGGGAATGAAGAAGGGCGACCTGACCCTGGTGTCGATCGACGGCGGGCCCGAGGCCTATCGCCGGATCGCCGACCCGGCGAGCCTGCTGTCGGCGACCGTCTCGATTCCGTTCGAGGAGCTGGGCAACGCCGCCGTTGACGCGATGCAGGTGATCGCGGTCTCCGGCAAGCCGAAGGCGTCGGTGGTGGCCGGACCGTACCTGTTCATGGACGCGGTGCTGGTCGACGCCAACAACGTGAAGAGCTTCCTGAAGTGACGATGCGGGGCGAGGTTGCGGCCGTGCTGTCGGTGCGCGGCCTCGCCAAGCGCTACGGCGCGGTGCAGGCGCTTGCCGGCGTGGACCTTGATGTCCATCCCGGTGAGGTGCTGGCAATCTGCGGCGACAACGGGGCCGGCAAGTCGACCCTGATCAAGATTGTCTCCGGCGCCGAGACCGCCTCAGGCGGCGAAATGCGGCTGCGCGGTGAAGCGGTGCGTTTCGCCTCGCCGCACGACGCGCTGCGCCGCGGGCTGGCGACGATCTACCAGGATCTGGCCTTGGCGCCGCGCCTGGCGATCTACCAGAACGTCTTCATGGGGGCGGAGTTGACCCGCGGTGTCGGCCCGCTGCGGGTGCTGGACAAGCCGGCGATGATCGAGCAGGCGCGCGGCTACCTCGCCCAGCTCGGCTCCGGCATAACCGACACCACCCGTGCGGTCGCCACCCTGTCCGGCGGCCAGCGTCAGTCGGTGGCAATCGCCCGCGCCCTGCGCTGGAATGCCGACATCGTGGTGATGGACGAGCCGACGGCGGCGCTGGGCGTGAAGGAAACCGCCCAGGTGCTGGACCTGATCCGTGCCCTGAACGCCACCGGGAAGACCGTGGTGCTGGTCAGCCACAACATGGCCGACGTGGTGGCCGTGGCGCACCGTGTGGCGATCCTGAAACAGGGACGCAAGGTGATCGACCGACCGGTCGCGGGCCTCGACGCCGACACCCTGAGCCACATGGTGATGGCGGGCCGCGAGGCGGCTTGATCGATGTCTAGGCCGATGCGTCACGTCGTGCTGCCGCGGTCCTAAACGCCGCGACGAACGCTTCCCGTGCCTCAGGCTCGAAGATGCCGCTTGGATCGTCGCGCGTCGGAAGCGTGGCGTAGTAGGGACGGCGCTCGACCCAGAACAAGTCGAAGACCCGCCGCAACTCGGCAGTTGGCGTAGCATGCTCGTCGACCCGCAGGTCGACCTCGGCGTGCGCCTCCGCGCCGACCACCAGGAGCGCGGCCGACTGCTGGCCGCGCTTGTCGCCACCGACCTTCTGCCCCGCTTCCAGTGCCGCCAACAGGCGGTCGGCGAACGGTCGATGATTGCCGTCAAGCCATGCCGACGCGGTAGCCTCCACGACTGCCGGACCGGCGAGCATGTTGCCGGCTACCGACACGGCGTCGCCGGTCCAATGGCCGCACCAGTCGACACAGGACGTGCCGGTGTAGGCATGCGCACGACCTTCGGTGTCAACGCCGTGGATCTGCCGCCAGTCACGTCCCCGGTCGTCCTGAAGGGCCTTGGCGATGGCAGCTTCGAAACCCAGCCCGCGCGCCAGCCCGGTGAGGGTGCGCTCGGCCGCTACGGGCGAGGTATAGGATTGGCTCGACAGCGCACCAACTCCGGCAGTGACCCAAGGGCATAGCGCTCCGACCGCAATCACCCGTGACGAGATGGCAACGCCGAACGCGCCACTCGCCGGATCACGCGCGACGATCGACCAGGTCATGGGGCTACTCCGCGGCGGCCGATGCCTGACCCTGCACGGTGAAGAACGAGGCGGATTTCGGTTGCTTCGGCAACTCCACCTCCAGCGGGATCATGCGCGCAGTCGGGCTTGCCACCCCGCGCACGATCCGGCCCTCGTTCGGATTCGGCATCGGGCTGCGGGCGATCGGGACGGCATCCGCGGCGGTGTATACGCAAATGTACAGGCCGCGCGGTCGCTGCGAGGCGTTGGCGGCCGAACCATGGGCCAGCCTGGTGTGCATCAGGCAGACCGATCCGGCCTTGCCGGTCACCGGGATCTGGCGCGCCAGCATGTCGGCCTCGATCTCGTCGGCCATGCGTCCGGTGAACACGCCGTTGCGGAACAGCGAGTGGATCGGCCCCTTGTGGGTGCCGGGCACCACCATCAGGCAGCCGTTATCCTGGGTCACGTCGTCGAGCATCAGCAGGGCGGTGATCACGTCGTCATTGGTGTGCGGGGTGTAGGCGAAGTCCTGGTGATAGGCGACCTCGGTCCGCGCCCCCGGCAGCTTCACGTTGATCTTACAGTGATGGAACTTGACGTTCGGCCCGATCAACTGGGCGATCATGTCGACCGTGCGTGCATTCGACATCACGTCGAAATAGTCGTCCGAGATGTCGGAGGGGTTATTGACGCGGCGCAGGGCTGGATGGTCGGCGCTGTGCTCGGCACCCATGTCGAAACGCGGCCGGTCGTCGACGGTTGGCGGGCCGAACGGCGCGGTGTGCGCCCGGCTCTCCTCCACCCAGCCGGCGAGGGCGGCGTT
The DNA here is from genome assembly GCF_040219215.1 of Thalassobaculum sp. Classification (GTDB taxonomy): domain Bacteria; phylum Pseudomonadota; class Alphaproteobacteria; order Thalassobaculales; family Thalassobaculaceae; genus Thalassobaculum_A. Next base: position 86,801 of record NZ_JAVJSX010000033.1, on the reverse strand, counting down.
CAGACGGGACAGCTGTGCGGGCGTTACGGCATTCTCCACGGTGAGCACGCCATCGCGCCAGAACGCATCGACCTGGGCCTGGGACAATGCCTGCGACATGTTCGCCTCCTCGCCTCGCAACGCCGACTTGGGCGACTATATGCCGGTGGAGGCTAAGGAGAAACGGCCATGCGTCGCGCGGTTCCGAAATCCCTGGGAGCGGTCCTGCTCCTGCTTGCAGTGCTGGGTGGTGTTTTGGCGGTCGCCGTGGCGTTGGTTGTCAGCACGTGGTCGGGCGGGGCTGAGATCTCGGGACACGGTTACGCGGCGATGGCAATCGGGGTGCTGTTTACGGTGGCGCTCGGCGGCGGCCTGATGGCGCTGGTGTTCTACAGCCACCGTCACGGATATGACGACAGCGTCGCATCCGAGGACGGGTTCGACGATCGCCGTTGAGCCGCTACCGCGTGGGCGTCCCATAGGGATCGCTGCGGCGATACCGGTACGATCCTTCACCCATCGCCAGCAGGTTGCCGTCAGCGTCGAACACCTCGCACGAGGCGAAGAAGATGTTTCGGCCGCCGCCCTTCTTCAAGGCGACCGCGCGGATCGTGCCCTCGCGCACCTGGCCGACGAAGTTGGTGGTCAGCGTCAGGGTCACGGTCTTTCGGATCGGCTCGCCTTCCGGCATCCACACGCCGGCGTAGCCGCACGCGGCATCGATCAGGGTCGCCAGGATTCCGCCGTGCAGCGTGTTGGACCGGTTCAGATGGATCGGCTGGATCGGCAGTTCCATCACGGCGCTCTGCGCCGTCCATTCGACGAGCTTGAATCCAAGCACGGCGTTGAAGCCGACGGTGTCCTCGACGATCCGGTCGTCGGTGGCGGGCGAAGCGCTGTCGTTCATGAGGTCCGATTGCTGCGGTGCGGTAGGAGGGCGATCCTAGCGGCGCCGAACCAGTAGCGCCACTCTTTGTGCGTCAGAACTTTGCCCAGGCCGGGCGGCTGGCGATCACGGTGGACTCGCCGGCCATCAGCGGCAGGCCCGCCTGGAACGCCTCCTCCAGCCGGTTCAGCCGGATCATGGCCAGACCGGTGCCGTTGACGTCGCCGTCGGGGATCACCGTGCGGACCTCGCCGGCCTCACGGCCGTCCAGGGTGATCAACGTGCCGGGCGCCGGCAGGGGGCCATTGATGGTGATCGGCATCAGCCGGCGCTTGACGAGCCCGCGGTACTTGGTGCGGGCGGTCAACTCCTGGCCCATATAGCAGCCCTTGTCGAAGTCGACACCGCCCAGTTCCTCGAATCCGGCTTCCAGCAGCACGGTTTTCTCGACCGCCATGTCCCGGCTGCCGTCGGCCAGGCCGAGGGCGACCCGCTGGCGGTCGTAAGCCTCCAGATTGGTGGCCGGCGAGCCGACCACGTTCAGGACGCCGTCATCCGCGCTGGCCGGCAGCAAGACCCGGGCGCCCATCTCGGCATGGCGCGGGTCGACATAGGCAACCCCGCCGCCGAACGGGACGGCGGTGCCCCTCTCGGCGGGCAGGCCAAGCGTGGATACCGCCTCCTCGCCGAGCACGACGGCGGTGCGGTATCCACCCTGGCTGAGTTCGATCTTGGAACGCAGCTTGTACATCCGCAGGCGCTTGAAGAAGTCGTCAACCCGGTCGCCCTCGGTATCAAGGACGAGCGCGTCGCCATCGGCGACCAGGAAGAAATCGAACAGGAACTTGCCCTGCGCGGTCAGGAAGGCGCCATACCCGGCCCTGTCCATCGTGACCTTCGTCACGTCGTTCGACACAAGCCCCTGCAGGAACGCGACCCGGTCGGGGCCGTCGATCCTCAGAAACCCGCGCGATTGCACAAAATAGTACCAGCCCTTGGCCATTCCCGTTCCCCGTAAGGTTCCCGTTCAGGTATGTCGCGGGGAACGCCGTGGCAAGGGTGCTCGCATGGGCTGCGGGTTGCCCCTATAAGGCGGACCATGCGGATTCTGTTCATCTCGTCGACCCGGCTCGGCGACGCCATCCTGTCGTCCGGTGCGCTTGACTGGCTGCTGCGGCGCACATCCGACGCGCATGTGACCGTGGCCTGCGGACCGGTTGCGGCCGAACTGTTTCAGTCCGTTCCGGAAGTCAGGCGTGTCATTCCGATGCGCAAAGGGCCCTGGCAGGCGCAATGGCGCGGGTTGTGGCTCGAAACGGTCGGCACTCGATGGGATCTGGTGGTCGATCTGCGCGGTTCGGCGTTTGCCTGGACGGTCCGCAGTCGGGAACGTCGCGTGTTCCGGACACCGTCGGGCGCAGGGCATCGGGTCGACCAGATTCGCGACGGCCTGCGCCTTGACGGTGAGACAGAGCCGAGGTTGTGGATCGGGGATCCCGACAGGCGCCGTGCGCACGAGATCCTGGGAGACGAACGCAGTCCGGTCCTGGCTCTGGCGCCGACCGCCAACTGGCCGCCAAAGGCCTGGGCGGCGGAGCGCTTCGTCGCGTTGTTCGAGATGTTGACCGGCCCCGAGGGCGCATTGCCCGGTGCACGGATCCTGGTTGCCGGAGGACCCGGCGAGCGGGCGCTGGCGCAACCGGTCCTGGACGCGGTGCCCGCAGCACGACGGCTTGACCTGGTCGGCACCCAGCCGTTGATGACGCTAGCCGCCTGCCTGGAGCGGTGCCGTCTGGTGGTCGCGAACGACAGCGGGCTGATGCATCTGGCCGCATCGGCGGGCGCACCGGTTCTGGGCCTGTTCGGGCCGAGCGACGAGCGACACTATGCGCCGCGTGGCCCACGGGCCGCCTGGGTGCGTTCCGACGAGACCTCTGCTGCGTTGTTGTCACGATCTGGTCAGGTCAACGACGCACCGGCGGCACTGATGGCCGGATTGCCGGTCGGGCGTGTGGTCGACGCGGTGGGGGCGTTGCTGGCACGAACCGGGTGAGCGCAGGCGCTACGCGGTCGTATCCTCGGGTTGCGGCGTCAATTCCAACGGCTCGTAATACAGTCGCCCGATAAGGCTGTCGTCCGTGTAGGAGAATGACGACCCGCGAAGGATCATGCTGACCCGTTCGTCATCATCGACCAGGGGCAGTTCTATCGCCTCCATCACCAACCACTTCTGGCCGTTCCAGGTCAGCCGGGAGTGCCGGCGGAACGGGCGTTTCTCGACGGTGATGCGCACCAGCGTGTCGAACACCTCCTGTGTTGCCGGACCATACAGGTCTCCCTCGACGAACCGTCCGGTCGCGTCGCGACCCAGCGCATGCGTGACGGCCGTTCCGACGAGACGGTGACGGAAGCGCAGAGGCTCGTACAGAACATCAATCAGGTTGATGATCGGCAGCAGGCTCGGGATCTCGAGGGGGTCCAGGTCGCTGCGGTGCGGCGCCAGTCGATTGCCGCGTTTGGCGGTCCAGTAGGCCAGAAGGCGCTTCAGATTGGTGTCGGACAGGGTCGGCAAGAGCAGGCTCTTTCAGAAACCTTTAAAATGCACGGTCTACGAGCAATCGGCGGTCATCCTATCATCACTGTCCGATCGCTTGATCATCATTGTGTGCATGGTGATCTCAAACACGAGATCTACGGCGATCTCTACCATCCGATTGACCCGATACTCGGTCCCGCCGGCCGGCTGGATCGCCGTGAGGTTGGAATACTGCGTCAGCGGTAGAGAGCCACCGAACAGGCCTATCGTTGTGGCGTCGGTCGATGCGGCCAAATTGAGCAGGCCCGTATCGTTACCAATCACCGCGTCACACGCGCCAGCCAAGGCGGCGGCCTCGCCGAGCGGCAGGCCGAGTGCCGGGACGATCTCCGCTCCGTCGACCGCCCGGATCGCCTCGACCATGGCCCGTTCGGAAGGACCGCCGATCGCGAACACCGTCGCGCCGGTTGCCTGTCGCAGCCGAACGGTGAGTTCGGCGAACCGGTCGGCACCCCATTGCTTGAACGGCTCGCTGGAGCCGATGCCGAGGCCGATCCAGGGCCGTGGCAGGGTGCCAAAGGAGGCTGCAACTCGCTCGACCGCCGTTGGTGCCGGCAGGTAGTGCGGTGTCGGATCGATCTGGATGTCGTGCAGGGTCAACAGCGATGTCGCCTTCTCGACGGTCGGGCGGTGGCGGCCGCCTCGGTCGAGGATCCGGTGATCGCTCAGGTGCCAACGTTGCCGGCCGGTGCCGTATCCGATGCGGTTCGGAATACCCGCAAGTTGGGCCGCAAGGGCGTAACGAGCCGAGTCGTGGAGGATCCAGACGGTATCGAAGCCGTGAGTCCGAAGGTCAGATGCCAGTCGCCAGCCACCAAACGCGCCGTCGTGCCGGCGAGGAGGCTCGCCGCTCTGGGCACGTTCCAGCCACAGCACCCGCCGGACGAACGATGAACCATCGAACAACTCGTCGGCCCGCGACCGCCGTTTGGTCAGCACGGTGATCGTTTGGTCGGGGCTGGTCCGCGCGATCGCCTCGAGGTGCGGCAGATGCCAAACCATGTCGCCGATGCCGGGTAGTGGTTGGATGACGAGGGTGCCGCTCACCCGTGTGCTCCGTCGCTTGAACCAAGGTCCTCCCTACACCACAATCCGCGCCCCGTCATGGACTGGTCGAGGAGAACCCCGGTGAGCGACGCCTGCTTTCGCCTTTACATGGCGATCAGCCTGGACGGCATGATCGCCGATGCCGAGGGCGGTGTGGAGTGGCTGAACCGCTGGGACGATGTCGACTACGGCACCGCAACCTTCATGACCGAGGTCGACGTCCTGGTCATGGGCCGGGCGACCTATGATCAGGTTCTCGGTTTCGGCCAGTGGCCCTATGCCGGCAAGCGGGCGTTCGTGCTGACCTCCCGGCCGATCGGGGACGCGCCGGAGGGGGTCGAGGGAACCTCGGACATTGCAGGGCTGGTCGCCGAGTTGCGGGACGAGGGCGCGCAAGTGTGGATCGTCGGCGGCGCCGAGACCGTTTCGGCGTGCATCTCCATGGGGGCGATTGATACGGTCGAGCTCTTCGTCATGCCGGTGCTGCTCGGCGAGGGTGTTCCCTTGTTCGTCGGTGATGGCCCCGAATTGCCCCTGGTCCTGCGCGAGAATAAATCATGGCCGAACGGCGTGGTGGGGATGGTCTACGACGTCGCCTAGGTTGTGCCCCTTGCGGTCGGACGTATCGGGAGTAGGCTTTCGAGAAAGCGCCCCGGAGGACTCCCATGGATACGGCCGTTGAACATCGTCCTGCATCAGCCACTGACCGCCCGTTCGAGGTTCGGCCGCTGCATCCGGCGCTGGGTGCCGAGATCGTCGGGATCACGCTGGAAGAGGCGGTGGGCGAAGCGGTGTTCGCCAAGATCTACGACGTGTTCCTGGAGCGTGGCCTGATCCTGTTTCACGACGTCGATCTGCCGCCGGCCACCCAGGTGGCGTTCGCGCGCCGCTTCGGCGAGGTGCAGGTTCATGTGATGAACCAATACCACGGCTACGCCGACCATCCCGAGATCTACCGGCTGGCCAATCTGGACGCGGATGGCAACCCGAACGGCAAGCACCCCGACATGGGGACCTTGTACTGGCACACCGATGGGTCGTGGCGCCCGACCACCGGACACGCCACCATGATGTACTCCGAGATGGTGCCGTCCGAGGGCGGCGAGACGCATTTCGCGGACATGTACGGTGCCTACGAAGCGTTGAGCCCGCAGTGGAAGGAACGCCTGAGCGGGCTCAAGGCGTTCCACAACCTCGACTTCTCCCGGACCCGCCGTCATGGCCACGACCCGATGACGGAGGAGCAGAAGGCCAAGGTCCCGCCGGTCGCCCATCCGGTGGTGCGCACCCATCCTGAGACCGGCCGCAAGTCCTTGTTTCTGGGTGATCACGCCGAGTGGATCGAGGGAATGGACTATGCCGAAGGTCGGGCGCTGATCGAGGAGGTCAACGCGATGGCAACCCCGGACCATCTGGTCTACCGCCACCACTGGTCGCCGCGCCAGTGCATCGTCTGGGACAACCGCTGCCTGCTGCACCGGGCGACCGAATACGATCCGGCGACCGAGCGACGGGTGATGCGGCGCTGCACCGTCCTCGGCGACCGTCCTTACTGATCGGGCCGGTTCAGCGGCGGATCTGCTCGATTCGCGGAAGGAACACCGTCAGCAGGCCCATCACCGGCAGGTATGCGCAGATCTGGTAGACCGTCTCCAGGCTGGTCCAGTCGGCGATCTCGCCCAGTGCGGCGGCACCAATCCCGCCGAGGCCGAACGAGAACCCGAAGAACAGCCCGGCGACCAGCCCGACCTTTCCCGGCATCAGATCCTGGGCGTAGACCAGGATCGCCGAGAACGCCGACGCCATGATCAGTCCGATCACCACGGACAGCACGAGCGTCCAGGTCAGCCCGACATGCGGCAACGCCAGGGTGAACGGCAGCACGCCCAGGATCGAGAACCAGATCACCGGGATCCGGCCGATGCGGTCGCCGATCCAGCCGCCGGCCAACGTGCCGACCACCAGGGCGCCCAGGAAAGCGAACAGGGCGACCTGCGCGCTCTGCACCGACAGGCCGAACTTACCGATCAGGTAGAAGGTGTAGTAGGAGCTCAGACTGGCGCTGTAGACGTTCTTGGAGAACAGCAGCGCCACCAGGATGGCGATCGCGAACAGCACCTGTCCGCGCGACAGGACGATCGGTTCGCCCTTGGCACCCAGCCGCGGTTTCGGCTTCGGTTTCGCCAGATGACGGTTGCGGGTGTACCAACTGCCGACCGCGGTCAGCACGATCATCGCCACCAAGGCGGCGGCCGAGAACCAGACGATGCTGGACTGGCCGCGCGGCACAACGATGAAGGCGGCGAGCAGCGGCCCGATCGCCGATCCCGTGTTGCCGCCGACCTGGAACAGCGACTGGGCGAACCCGTGGCGCCCGCCCGACGCCATGCGCGCGACCCGCGACGCTTCGGGATGAAACACCGATGAGCCGACGCCGATCAGCGCCGCGGCCGTCAGGATCACCGGGTAGCTCGCCGCCATCGACATCAACACCAGGCCGACCAGCGTGAAGCCCATCCCGATGGCCAGCGAATACGGCATCGGCCGCTTGTCGGTGTACATCCCGACCAGCGGCTGCAGCATCGACGCCGTCACCTGGAACGTCAGCGTGATCAGGCCGATCTGCGCGAAGTCGAGGTGGTAGCTGTCCTTCAGGATCGGATAGATCGCCGGGACCATCGACTGCATCATGTCGTTCAGCAGATGGCAGAAGCTGAGCGACAGGATGATGCCGAAGGTCGCGACGTCGGCGCCGCTTGATGTGTCGGTCGGTTGACTTGGCGCAGGGGTGTCGGCCGCCATCGGGCCGGCGGTCGTGGCATTCTCGCTCACCGGATCAGTCCATCGGAAGGGCGACCGCCGATCGGCCGCGACCGTCGCAGTATGACGGCGGCGTGACACCCGGCAAGCCGCGGATGGCGATGGCTGTCATGCGCAACCGTGATGTGCAAAGGGTGCGTTGCCAGGGTCGGCCGTGCCGGTGCACCATCGCCGCCAACGTCGGCGCAGACCGTCGCAAATCTGAGGCAGGAGGGAACGATGCCGCCGCCGGCGATTCACGGAATCTATCCGATGCTCTACGCGCTGTTCGGTGCCGACGGACGCCTGGACCAGGGCATGCACGCGGCGCAGGTCGAGGCCTGCATCGCGGCCGGCGTCCATGGCCTCGCGGTCGGCGGGCTGGCAAGCGAGTGCAACAAGCTCACTGTCGAGGAACGGCATGATCTGGCGCGCTGGACGCTCGATGCCACGGCCGGTCGTGTGCCGGTCAGCGTCACGGTCTCCGACAACACCGTCGGCGGTCAGATCGACACCGTGAAGCGCGCCGCTGATGGAGGCGCTCAGTGGGCGGTGCTGCAGCCGCCGCCGGTGAAGTCCGCCAGCGAGGCCGCATTGATTGACTTCTTCGGCGCCGTCGGCGACGCGTCGCCGATCCCGATCGGCATCCAGAACGCGCCCGAATATATCGGTATCGGGTTGTCGAATGCCGGGCTGATCGAGTTGAACCGCCGGCACCCCAACGTCTCGATCCTGAAGGCGGAGGGGGCGGCGCTGACCATCGGCCGGTTGGCCGAGGACGCGGGCGGGGCGTTCACGTTGTTCAATGGTCGCAACGGCATTGAGCTTCTGGACAGCCTGCGCTCGGGCTGCGCCGGGCTGATCCCGGGGGTCGAGACCTGTGACGTGCAGAGCCGGATCTACGACCTGCACCGAGCCGGAAAAGACGACGAGGCCGATGCCGCGTTCAAGGAGGTGCTGCCGCTGCTGCACTTCCTGATGAGCACGATCGATCACTTGATGTGCTACGGAAAGCGGTTGGCGGCGCGGCGGATCGACCTCGGCGAGGTCTACGACCGAGGGCCGGCCCAGGCGCCGCATCCGGTAGGGATGCGAGTGCTCGATCACTGGTCCAAGGGTTTGGGGAGATTGCCGTCATGACGACCTATGTCCTGGTTCACGGCGCGTGGCGCGGTGGCTGGTGCTGGGTGCGGGTCGCCGACCGGCTGCGTGCTGCCGGCCACACGGTGTTCACACCGACCCTCAGCGGGCTTGCCGAGCACGCGCACACGCTGACGCCGACCATCAGCCTGCAGACCCACATCAAGGACGTTGCCCGCCTGCTGCAGTGGGAAGAACTGCGCGACGTCGTCCTGGTCGGGCACTCCTACGGCGGCATGGTGATCACCGGCGCTGCTGACCGGGTCGCCGACCGGGTCCGTACTCTGGCGTTCGTCGACGCGCTGCTGCCCAAGCATGGTCAGTCGGCCTTCGATCTGCGCACACCTGAAGCCAACGCCCAGATCCGGGAGCGGGCTCGCACCCAGGGCGGCGGGTGGAGGATTCCGCCGACCACCGCCGAGGCGTTCATGGTCAATCCGGCCGACCGGGCCTGGGTGGATGCAAAATGCACCGACCTGCCGATCGGATGCTTCAGCGAGAAGCTACACCTGTCAGGTGCCGGAGACCGGATCGCGGACCGTGTCTATGTCCGTGCCGGGTCCTATCCGAATCCGGCATTCGATGCGGCGCTGGAGATGGCACGGGCCGACAGCCGTTTCCGCTGCCACGTGGTCGATTGCGGCCATGACATCATGGTGGACGCGCCGGAGGAACTGACGCGCATCCTGTTGGAAAGCGCCTGATTTCCAGGTCGCCCGTGGCGGTGCCCTGCGCTGAGTAGCGGAACGCTGTCCCTGGTCGTGCGTTGGCTAGGCGAGGGTCACTGATGCCACGGGCATCGGCGGCTCGTCGTTCGCTTGAAGCCATCCGCACGGGAGCCGACCCTGAACACCATGCATCCCATCGCTGGCGATGCCGAGGCAGACTTGAGTCTCGAGCAGGCCGCTTGGCGCGTCTGCCGGGCGCGTCGGGCGCGGGTGCTGGTCGACGGTTCCGGATACTTCGGTGCCGTTCGTGAGGTGTTGAAACGCGCCCGGCACCGGATCGTCATCGTCGGGTGGGATATCGACAGTCGCACGCCGCTCGCCAGTGACCCGTCCGACACCGGCGACGACATGCCGCTGGAGCTTGGAGCGTTCCTGTGCGAACTGGCCGAGCGGCGGCCCGAGATCGAGATCCGGCTGCTGCTGTGGGACTACTCGCTGTTGTACGCCCTCGAGCGCGAACCGCTGCCGCGCCTGCAACTGGGCTGGACGTCGCCACCGCAAATCGTGCTGTGCGTGGACGGGTTGATTCCGGTAGGTGCATCGCACCACGAGAAGATGGTGATCGTCGACGACAGCGTGGCGTTCTGCGGCGGCCTGGATCTGACCGTCCGGCGCTGGGACACCCCGGATCACGACCCAGACGATTCCCGTCGGGTCGATCCGAAGGGAGAGGCCTATCCGCCGTTCCATGACCTGCAGATGCTGGTCGACGGCGAGGCGGCGGCGGCGCTGGCGGAAGTGGCCCGCTGCCGCTGGAGCGTGGCGACCGGGCGCGATCTGGGCACCGTCCAGGCGGATTCCGACCCATGGCCGCGCGACCTTGAGCCTGACCTGCGGGAAGTCGATGTCGCAATCGCCCGAACCCGGGCGCCGTGCGAGCCGGTCGAGATGGTGCGCGAGGTCGAGGCGACCTTTCGCGCCGCAATCGGCGAGGCCGAGCGGTTCATCTACATCGAGAACCAGTACCTGACGGCGGAGTCGGTGCGTGACGCCCTGATCGCCCGAATGAAACAGCGGCCCCAACTTGAGGTCCTGGCGGTCGTGCCCGGCGACCACAATGGCTGGCTTGAGAAGGGAGCGATGCAGGCTGGACGGATGCGCTTTGTCGCGCACCTGCGCCGGGCCGGGCTGGGCGACCGGTTCCGTCTGGTCTCGCCGGAGATCGACGGCAGGGGCGGTCCGGTCCGGACCAAGGTGCATGCCAAGATCATGGTCGTTGACGATCGAAGCCTGCGGATCGGGTCCTCGAACCTGAACAACCGTTCGATGGGCTTCGACACCGAGTGCGACGTGATCGTCCTGGCCCGCGACGAGGAGCGGCGCATCGCGGTCCGGCGAATCCGCGATTCGCTGATCGCCGAGCACACCGGCGCCGCCATCGACGAGGTCTCGGAAGCACTGGAAGAGCCTGGCGCTGTCCTGGAACGGTTGACGGCCCTGCACAGCGATACCCGCCGGTTCATCGTGGTGGAGGACGATCCGGAGCTGGAAAAGGCACTGCCGGACACCGTCGCGACCCTGGCAGACCCCGACCGGCCCTGGCCGGAGGTCATCTCGCTGGAGGGCCTGATCGATCGGCGGTCAAGGCGGCGGTGGATCTCGAAATGGCCGGTGGCCGCGGTGGCTCTGGCGGTTGTGGCCTTGGTCCTGCTGTGGCGATACTCGCCGCTGGAGGAGTGGACACGGCTGGACCATCTGGTCGGCCCGATGCGCATGGTGGCCGCGTCACAGTGGGCGCCGATCGCGACAATTGGCGTGTACCTCGCCGGCGGGTTGACGGTGTTCCCGATCACCGTGCTGATCGCGGTGACGGCCATGGTCTTCGGTCCCTGGGAAGGAGTGCTGTACTCGCTGCTCGGCTCGGTGGTGGCCGCCTTGGCGGGCTATGCGATCGGCCGGATCGCCTGGCGACGGTCACCGTCGATCTGGAAGGCGCGCGACGGGCGGGTCGGGCGTCTGATCCAGATGTTCGCTGGCAACGGCGTCATCGGCATCGCCAGCCTGCGGATGCTGCCGATCGCACCGTTCATGTTCATCAACGTGGCAGCCGGCGCGGCGCGCGTGCCGTTCCTCGACTTCGCGGTCGGCTCGGCGCTCGGCCTGGGCCCGGGCATCATCGCATTCAACCTGATGGGCGTGCAGTTGCAGACCGTCCTGACGGACGGTCGGCCGGAAGACGTCGGCATCCTGGTGCTTCTCCTGGCCGGATGGATCGGTGTCTCCGTGCTGCTGCAGAAGCTGATCAACCGCTACGCCGGACCCTTGCGGAAGCGGGCGAAGTGAATTCGGTTCGCGCGCTGACATGGAACATTCACGGATTTCTCGGCCAGGACGGGAGCTTCGATCCTGAGCGTGTATGCCGAACTATCGCTGGTCTGGCGCCTGACATCGCCGCGATCCAGGAGGTTGTCGGACCGGAGTGCGGGGTCGACGGGGCTGCTGTGCTGCGGGCATCCATGCCGGGCGCCGAGGCGATCGAGGCGAATGTCGAGCGCCGGATCGAAGGCATCTACGGCCAGATGCTTCTGAGCCGCTTGCCGGTGCGGCACTGGACGAAAGTCGACATCTCGGTCGAACGTCGCGAGCCGCGCCGGGCGATCGATGCCGTGGTGGATGCGCCGGGCGGAGCGATGCGGGTGATCTGCACCCATCTCGGGCTTGCGGGAGCGGAACGGCGTTTCCAGGTCGGTGCCCTGTGCCGTCTGCTCGATGCCGATCCAGGGATCGACACATTGGTCCTGGGGGACGTCAACGACTGGCGGCGCGGCGGCATGTCCGAGCGCTGTCTGGCGCCGGTGCTCGGCGCGGGTACCAGACACCGCACCTTCCCTGCCGCGTTTCCGCTGTTTCCGCTCGACCGGATTTGGTTCCGGCCGTCGGCACGTGTGATCCGGACCAGGGTCGTGCGCGAAGCCGGGCTGGCGTCCGATCACCTGCCGGTGATCGCGGACATTGGGACACCTCTCCGGGATCAGCGCGAGGCGGAGGAGATTGCCCGGTCGAGCCAGGTGTCGAGTGTGTCGGAACCGACGATGGCATCGGCCGGCAGGGTGTAGAACACGAGGCGCGATGGCCGGTCGAGGCTCATCTGGAACGGCCGGCATCCGGCCGCTACGAACAGCGGCCGGGTCGCGGCGTTTACCTTGAGGTAGAGCGCGCCGTGGAAGACGATTGCCACGAACCGGTCGTCGCACCACACGCCGTGGCCGCCGAACATCGCCTTTGTTCGTACCGGGCCGCGGGTCTCGAACCGGTCGATCACCGCGCGGATGTCGGGCGGGATTGGCGGCGTTTTCGGATCGCGCACCACCGTTCCGCCCTACAGCGCCTGTACGGCGGCCAGGACCTCGTCGACGTGGCCCTTCACCTTGACCTTGCGCCAAATGCTGCGAATCACGCCGGCGCCGTCGATCAGGTAGGTGGCCCGCTCGATGCCCATCGACTTGCGGCCATACATCGACTTCTCGACCCACACGCCGTAGGCCTCGGTGACCGCGCCGCTCTCGTCGGAACCCAGGGTGAACGGCAACTCGTACTTGGCCTTGAACTTGTCGTGCTTGGCGACAGTGTCGCGGCTGACTCCGACGATCGCGGCATCGACCTTGGAGAAATCGGGCAACGCGTCGCGGAAGCCGCAGGCTTCGGTGGTGCAGCCCGGCGTGTCGTCACGCGGGTAGAAGTACAGCACCACCGGGCGGCCCTTGAGGGACGCCAGCGATACCGTGCCGCCGCCGTCGGTCGGCATCGTGAAGTCGGGGGCCTTGTCGCCGATCTGCAAGGTCATCGGTCGGAATCTCCGGATTTGTTGGACTGCGAACGCGACGTGTACGTTCGGGCTCTGCGCCTGGATGTCAATCACGGTGGGCGCGCGCCCACGTGACTGGAAGCCCGCGCCCATTGCGCCTACCTTAATCGGGCAGGGAGCCGAGCCCACGCGCCGGACCACAGCGACCCCCGAGGATGCCATGACCGTTACCGATCGCCGCGGCCTGCCACTGACGAACGCCACGCCGGTTTGCGCACGGGCGCTTGATGACGCTCTGGAAGATGCCCTGGCTTTTCGCGGCGACCCGATCGGCCGCATCGATGCTGTACTGGCCGAACATCCGGACTTCGTGATGGGGCATGTGTTCAGGGCCGGGCTGCTGACCCAGGAGATGGAGACCCGGATCTACCGCACCATGGTCGGCAGCGTCGAGGCGGCCGAGGCGCTGTGGAGCCAGGCGAATGATCGAGAGCGAGCCCATATCTGCGCGGTCCGGGCCTGGATCGAGGGCGATTTCCACGGCGCCGTTCAGCACTGGGAGACCGGACTGGTCCATGAGCCGCACGATCTTCTGGCGCTGGCGCTGGTCCATCTGACCGACGTGCTGCTGGGCGATGTGGTGGGACAACGCGATTGCGTGGCACGGGTGTTCCCGATGTGGGACGAGTCGGTGCCCGGCTACGAGTTCGTCCTGGCGTTCTACGCCTTCGGGCTGGAGGAGAACCGGGATTTCAGCCGCGGCGAGGAAGCCGGTCGTCGGGCCCTGGCGATCCGGCCGGACCATCCCTACGCGATCCACGCGGTCGCCCACGTCATGGAGATGCAGGGCCGGCAGCTTGGCGGCGTGCACTTCATGACCGAGCGGCGCGACATCTGGGCGAACGGCAATTTCCGCAACCACCTGTGGTGGCACCTGTCGCTGTTCCTGCTCGACCTCGGTCGCAACGACGAGGTGATGTCGATCTACGATAACAACCTGCGCTCCGGCGCGGTCGGCGGCGAACGCTACGAGGAACTGGACTCGGCAGCACTGCTGTGGCGCCTCAATCTGGTCGGCATGGACGTTGGGTCGCGCTGGGCCGACCTGGCCGACAAATGGGAGCCGAGTGCCACCGACACGCTGTACGCCTTCAACGACGTCCACGCGATGATGGCGTTCGCCGGCGACGGCCGTACCGAGGCGCAGGCCCGGTTGCTGACCGCCAACGAGCGCTATCTGGAACACGCCGGCGATGCCAACGCGGCAATGAGCCGGGAGATCGGCTTGCCGTTCTGCCGGGCGCTTCAGGCGTTTGCCGCCAAGGATTACCGGACTTGCGTCGACCAGCTGCTGCCGGTGCGCTACATGAACCACCGGCTCGGTGGCAGCCACGCCCAGCGCGACATCATCGCCTGGACCCTGGTCGAAGCGGCGCTGCGGGCGGGCGACGGGGCACTGGCCCTGGCGCTCGCCAATGAGCGTTGTCAGCTCAAGCCATCCAGCCCGCTGAACTGGCGCCTCGTCGCCCGTGCCCACGAGTTGAAGGGTGACCGGGAACGGGCACGCCGCGCCTGGGCGCGGGCGGAATCGCCGCTGGCGGCGTGACAGCCGCGGCGACCGGCCGTTAAGCTCTCCCCGAACTGGCGATGGAGTGGGGGAGAGCAACGATGAGCGCGGGCGAAGGCGACATTCTGCTGACGGTGATGCTGAAGCATCAGAAGGACAAGAACCTGGCGGAGATCAACGCCAAGCTCGATGCCGCCGGATTCTGGAAGAAGTTCCCGCCGGAAGGCATCGAGGTGGTGTCCTGGTACGTGATGATGGGCATCGGCCAGGTTGTCACCCTCAAGGTTCCGGCGCACCGGCTGCGCGAAGTCAATCTGGCGATCGAACAGTCGGCCTGGGGCGCCTTCGACACCGAGTTCTACCCGACCTACGACTTCCGCGCGGTCTGGGAAGGAATCAAGGCCAAGCAGCAGGGCTGATCGAGCGTGCGCCGCTGTTCCATCTTCGACTTTGCATGAGCATGCTTCCCTGGGGCGCAGTTGCCCCGTTCCTCACTCGGCGCTAAGTGATCCGTCATGACCGATACGCTCACCATCACACTCGCGCAGCTCAATCCCCGGGTTGGCGATATCGCCGGCAACCTCGACAAGCTGCGGCGGGTTCGCGCCCAGGCGGCGGCCGAGGGGGCCGACGTCGTGCTGACGCCCGAGCTCTACCTGTGCGGCTACCCGCCGGAAGACCTGGTGCTGAAGCCGATGTTCGTCGCCGAGATCCGCGACGCGGTAGAGGCGCTGGCACGCGAGACCGGTGACGGCGGACCGGCCGTCCTGGTGGGAGCGCCGTGGCTGGACGACGGCAAGCTGTACAACGCCATGGTGCTGCTGGACGCCGGCCAGGTGGTGACGGCGCGCTACAAGGTCGACCTGCCGAACTACGGCGTGTTCGACGAGAAGCGGGTGTTCGTCGCCGGCCCGCCGCCGGGCCCGATCGACGTACGCGGTGTCCGCATCGGCGTGCCGATCTGCGAGGACATCTGGACTCCGGACGTGGTCGAGTGCGTGGCTGAGACCGGCGGCGAGATCCTGCTGATCCCGAACGGCTCGCCGTTCGAACTGGGCAAGTCGGACGTCCGGGTCCAACTGGCGGTCGCCCGGGTGGTCGAGAGCGGGCTGCCGCTGGTCTACCTCAACCAGATCGGCGGCCAGGACGAGCTGGTGTTCGACGGCGCATCCTTCGTTCTCAATCCCGACCGGTCGCTGGCGCTGCAGATGCCGGCCTGGGACGAGGCGGTGGTCACCACCCGCTGGCGGCGCACTGCAGATGGCTGGGCCTGCGATACCGGCGCGTGCACCAAGCAGCCGGAAGGGCTGGAATCGCTGTACTGCGCCCTGATGACCGGTTTGCGCGACTACGTGACCAAGAACGGCTTTCCCGGCGTGATCCTTGGCATGTCCGGCGGCATCGACTCCGCGATCAGCGCTGCCATCGCGGTCGACGCGCTGGGACCGGACAAGGTGCGCTGCGTAATGATGCCGTCGCCCTATACCTCCGAGCACAGCCTGGAGGATGCGGCGGCGGCGGCGGAGATGATGGGGGTGCAGTACTCCAGCATCAACATCGGTCCCGCCATGCAGGCGTTCGGCGGCATGCTCTCCGAGGCGTTCGCCGGTACAACGCCCGACATCACCGAGGAGAATTTGCAGGCGCGGTCGCGTGGCATCACGCTGATGGCCCTGTCCAACAAGTTCGGCCACATGGTGCTGTCCACCGGCAACAAGTCGGAAATGTCCGTCGGATACGCCACGCTGTACGGCGACATGTGTGGCGGCTATTCGGTGCTGAAGGACGTCTACAAGATGACGGTCTTCGCGCTGTCGACCTGGCGCAACGCGAACAAGCCGGCCGGCGCCCTCGGCCCCGACGGGCCGATGATGCCGGAGCGGATCATCACCAAGCCGCCGTCGGCCGAGCTGCGCCCCGACCAGAAGGACGAGGACAGCCTGCCGCCGTACCCGGTGCTAGACGCCATCCTGGCCGAACTGATCGAAAACGAATCCCCGATCGCCAGCATTGTCGACAAAGGGTTCGACGCGGACACCGTGCTGCGGATCTGGCGGATGCTGGATCGTGCCGAGTACAAGCGCCGCCAGGCCCCGCCGGGAGTAAAAGTGACGGCCCGGTCGTTCGGCCGAGACCGCCGATATCCTCTGACCAACGCGTTCCAGGGCGTCTACCGGCCGGCCCTGCGCCCGGCGGCCGAATAGCGGCGTGGACCGCAACCCGGCGATCTGCTAACCATCGGCTCAGTTGGCGGCCGTGCCGCCTGACAGGAGTACTCGATCCATGTTCGCACGCCGCACGATCGCCACGCTTGGCATCGCGCTGTACCCGACGGCCGACATCTGTCGCTGACGGTTCGCGCACCCGTGTGCGCAGCTGTCCGATGAAGCGACCTGATGCCTGGAGCCGAGACCATGGATCCCCAGCCTGAACTCAAGATCACCAATACGCTGACGCGCGCGAAGGAAGCCTTCCGCCCGATCGACCCGTCGCATGTCCGCATGTATGTGTGCGGGCCCACCGTCTATGACTTCGCCCATGTCGGCAACGCAAGGCCGGTGGTGGTGTTCGACGTGCTGGCCCGGCTGTTGCGCCAGCGCTATCCCAAGGTCACGTACGTTCGGAACATCACCGACGTCGAAGACAAGATCAACGCCCGCGCCAAGGAGAACGGCGAGCCGATCGAGGCGCTGACCGCCCGCACGGCGGCCCAGTACGACGCCGACATGGCCGCCCTGGGCGCGCTGCCGCCGGACGTCGCGCCACGGGCGACCCACCACATCGCCCAGATGATCACCCTGATCGAGCGTCTGATCGCCAAGGGGCACGCCTACGCCGCCGACGGCCATGTGCTGTTCGCGGTCCCGTCGATGCCGGACTACGGCGGTCTGTCGCGACGCGACCGCGACGACATGATCGCCGGCGCCCGGGTCGAGGTGGCGCCGTACAAGCAGGACCCTGCCGACTTCGTGCTGTGGAAGCCGTCGAGCGACGACATCCCCGGCTGGGACAGCCCGTGGGGTCGCGGCCGGCCCGGCTGGCACATCGAGTGCTCGGCAATGTCGTGGGAGCATCTCGGCGAGACCTTCGATATCCACGGCGGCGGGCTCGACCTGATCTTCCCGCACCACGAGAACGAGATCGCCCAGTCGCGCTGCGCCTTCGGCACCCACACCATGGCCAACTACTGGATGCACAACGGCTTCGTGACGGTCGAGGGCGAGAAGATGTCGAAGTCGCTCGGCAACTTCTACACCGTCCACGACGTGCTGAAGGAATGGCCCGGCGAGGCGATCCGCCTGCTGCTGCTGTCCTCCCACTACCGGGCGCCGCTGGATTTCAGCAAATCGGGGCTGAAGGAGGCCAAGGCCCAGCTTGATCGGCTGTATCAGGCGCTGCGGAACGCCAAGGATGTGGAATCCGACGGTGCCGCTGCGACCGCCGATCTGATGGAAGCCCTGCTGGACGACCTGAATGTCCCGCTGGCGATCGCGAAGCTGCACGAAGCAGCCGGCCGCCTGAACAAGGCGACCGACCCGACGGAGCGCTCGGCGGCCAAGGCGGCCTTGCTTGGCGGTGGCGCGCTGCTGGGATTGTTGCAGGCTGATCCCGAGGCCTGGTTCCAGGGCGGAGGCACCGACGATCTGGATCCGGCCGAGATCGACCGGCTGATCCAGGCCCGGGTGGACGCCCGCAAGGGTCGCGATTTCGCCGAGGCCGATCGCATCCGCGACGCCTTGAAGGCGCAGGGCGTTGAGCTCGAGGACGGCCCGCAAGGCACGACCTGGAAGCGGGCGGGGTAGGGATAGGCCGATCGTCGGCCTTGGCAGGGGGATCCCGGATCGACGCGCGTTGCGCGACCCTGGATCCTCCCGCTGCTCAATGGACCATCAGGCGGCGCGGCAGTGGGCGGTTGCCCAACACCGGCTTTGCGCCAATACGCCAGCCCACGCGCTTGTCGCGCCGGGTCGCCGCTGGTAGAGACCGGCACCGCTGATATTCGGCGCCTGGAGATGTGCGATGGCCGGCGACGACCGCGTCTACCTGTTCGATACCACCCTGCGCGACGGGCAGCAGACCCGCGGCGTCGACTTTACGGTTGCCGACAAGGTGGCGATTGCCCGCGCGCTGGACGCGCTTGGCGTGGACTATGTCGAGGGTGGCTGGCCTGGAGCGAACCCGACCGACGATCGGTTCTTCGCCGAACCGCCGACCCTGAAGCAGGCGAAGATCGTGGCGTTCGGCATGACCCGGCGGCCCGGCCGCAGTGCCGAGAACGACCCCGGCCTGGCCGCGATCCTGGATGCGCGGGTGCCGGCGGTCTGTCTGGTCGGCAAGACCTGGGACTTCCACGTCGATGTGGCCCTGGAGATCGATCGGGACGAGAACGTCACGATGATCCGGGATTCGATGGTCCGGTCGCGGGCCGTCGGCCGCGAGGCGATGTTCGACTGCGAGCACTTCTTCGATGGCTTCAAGGCTAACCCGGCCTATGCGCTGGAATGTGCGTCGGCCGCCTACGAGTCGGGCGCGCGGTGGGTGGTGCTGTGCGACACCAACGGCGGGACCCTGCCGCATGAGATCGCGGCAATCGTCGCCGAGGTCGCCAAGACCGTGCCCGGGACCCATCTCGGCATCCACTGCCACAACGATACCGGCAACGCCGTCGCCAACTCGCTGGCCGCAATCCAGGCCGGCGCACGGCAGGTCCAGGGAACAATCAACGGCTTGGGCGAGCGCTGCGGCAACGCCGACCTGATGGTCATCATCCCGAACCTCGTGCTGAAGATGGGCGTCGACTGCGGTGTGACGCCGGAGAAGCTGACCCACCTGACCGCCGTGTCGCGCATGCTGGACGAGCGGCTGAACCGGCCGTCCGACCCGCACCGTGCCTATGTCGGCGCCGCCGCCTTCGCCCACAAGGGCGGCCTCCATGTCTCGGCAGTGCAGAAGGATCCCAAGACCTACGAGCACATCGATCCGCCGCTGGTCGGCAACGAGCGGCATATCCTGGTGTCGGACCAGGCCGGACGCTCGAACATCCTGGCGCGGTTCGCCGAGATCGGCGTTGAGATCGATCCCAAGCACCCGAAGGTGCAGCGGCTGGTCGAGGAGGTTAAGGAGAAGGAGTTCCAGGGCTACGCGTTCGACAGCGCCGAGGCGACATTCGAGTTGCTGGCCCGCCGGCTGATCCACGGGACCCCGGACTACTTCAGCATCGAGCGCTGGCGGGTGATGGACGAGCGGCGCTTCAACGCCCGCGGTACGCTGATCGTGGAGTCCGAGGCAACGGCCACCCTGACCGTCGGCGAGGCGGCGTTCCATGAGGTCGCGGTCGGCAACGGACCGGTCAACGCCCTCGATACGGCGATCCGCAAGGCGCTGGTGCCGCACTATCCGACGATCGAGGGCATGCGCCTGATAGACTACAAGGTGCGCATCCTGCCGCCGTCGCGCGACGGCGACGGTACCGACGCGGTGACGCGGGTGATGATCGAGAGCGCCGACGCGGCCGGGCTGACATGGCGTACCGTCGGGGTGAGCCCGAACATCATCGACGCCTCGATCGAGGCCCTGACCGACGCGCTGATCTGGAAACTGCTGAAGGACGGCGTGTCGGCGCCGGCGGGCTGAACAATGGCCGGTACCGATCGGTCCCGCGGCATGATCGACGGCGCGGTCGGACCCGCCGTCGTGCTGGTTCAGCCGCAGCTGGGCGACAACATCGGGTCGTGCGCCCGGGCCATGCTCAACTGCGGTCTGTTCGACATGCGGCTGGTGAGTCCGCGTGATGGCTGGCCGAACCCGCGTGCCATAGCGATGGCGTCCGGCGCAACGGCGGTCCTGGATCGCGCCCGGGTGTTCGAGACCACGGCCGAAGCGTGCGCCGACCTGAACTATGTCCTGGCAACCACGACCCGCTCCCGGGACATGAAGAAGCCAGCGCTCACTCCGCGGACAGCGGCGGTTGAACTGCGCAAGCGGGTTGCGCTTGGTCAGGGGGTCGGCCTGCTGTTCGGGCCGGAACGCGCCGGGCTGGTGAACGAGGACGTGACGCTGGCCGACGCGGTGTTGTCGGTGCCGCTGAACCCTGGGTTCTCGTCATTGAACCTGGCGCAGGCGGTGCTGCTGATCGGCTACGAGTGGTATCAGGCCGAGGATGCCACGCCGCCGTTGACGATGATGGACGAGGACTCCCCGCCGGTAACCGTCAAGGCCAGGGAGTTCTTCTTCACCAGACTGGAAACGCTGCTGGACGAGGCCGGGTTCTTCTACCCCGACCACCTCGCGCCGACTATCAAGCGCAATCTGCGCACGCTGTTCACCCGTGCCGACATGTCGGAACAGGAAGTGCAGACCCTTCACGGTGTTTTGAAAGCGTTGACCGAAGGGCCACGTCGGCGCTCACGTCGGGATCGCGGGACTTCCTGATTTCTCCGCTCGACCACGTTCGCGACCCTGACCAGAATGCCGCAACGGGTGCCGGACAGCGGAGGCGACGGGCGCATGTTGGGCCATCTTTCCTTTGGCGTGAATGACCTGGACAGGGCCGCCTCGTTCTACGACGCGATCCTGGCGCCGCTTGGTTACGTCCGGGTCTGGACATCGGCGCATGCGGTCGGATTCGGGGCGCCTGGGGGTGGCGACAAGCTGGCCTTGTTCGCCAAGCCGGGCGAGGTGATCGCGCCCGGTCCTGGGTTCCATCTGGCTTTCACCGCACCGAATCGGGCGGCGGTCGATGCCTTCCATGCCGCCGCTTTGACCGCCGGCGGAGCAGACGATGGCGGACCCGGATTGCGGCCCCGGTACGGCCCATCCTACTACGCGGCATTCGTGCGTGATCCCGATGGATACAAGCTCGAAGCGGTCCATCAGTCGCTGTAATCATTTTATAATGATGGTGTTGTTTCTGCCGACGTAATGGTCTTACCATCCGTGCCAATCGGGGATGGCTGACGAGGGGCGTCAGTGTCACGACCCCGAAATTCATCGCCGATAACGGGAAGGAGAAATCCCGATGAACGAACAGGAACTTCGAGGTCTGATCGCGGATGTAAAAGGGGGCAGCCTGTCCCGTCGCGCGTTTGTGCGGCGGATGGTTGCGGTCGGCCTGACCGCGCCGCTTGCTGCGCAGATGCTGGCGCATAGCGGTGTCGCGATGGCGGCGAGCACGCCGAAATACAAGCCGACGAAGGCCGGCGGTGGCGGTGTGCTGAAGATGCTGTGGTGGCAGGGTCCGACCCTGCTGAACCCGCACTTCGCGGTCGGCACCAAGGACCAGGACGGCTCGCGCATCTTCTACGAGCCGCTTGCGGCTTGGGACGATGACGGCATGCTGATGCCGGTCCTGGCGGCTGAAGTCCCGACCCTGGAGAACGGCGGCGTCGCGAAGGATGGCCTGTCGGTCACCTGGAAGCTGAAAAAGGGCGTGCAATGGCACGACGGCAAGCCGTTCACCGCGGACGACTGCCTGTTTAACTGGAAGTACGCGTCCGATCCGGCCGCCGCGGCTGTGACGATCTCGAGCTACAAGGACGTCGAGGTCCAGAAGATCGACGATCACACCATCAAGGTTTTGTTCTCCAAGCCGACCCCGTTCTGGGCCGACGCCTTTGTCGGCGCCCGTGGCTGCCAGATTCCGAAGCACGTCTTCGAGCCCTATATGGGCGACAAGTCGCGCGACGCACCGGCCAATCTGGCCCCGATCGGCACCGGCGCCTACGTGTTCGAGGAGTTCAAGCCGGGCGATCTGGTCCGCGGCAAGCGGAACACGAACTACCACGAAGCCAACAAGCCGTATTTCGACAGCGTCGAGATGAAGGGTGGCGGTGACGCGGTGTCCGCGGCGCGCGCAGTGCTGCAGACCGGCGAGTACGACTTCGCCTGGAACATGCAGGTCGAGGACGCGATCCTGAAGCGGCTTGAAGAAGGCGGGAAGGGTCGTGTTGACATCACGCTGGGTGGCAGCATCGAGCACATCCAGTTGAACAACACCGACCCTTGGACCGAGGTTGACGGCGAGCGTTCGGTTGTGACGTCCAAGCACCCGTCGCTGACCGATCCGGCCGTGCGGCAGGCGCTGAATGTGCTGGTCGACCGCCAGGCGGTTGAGGACCACATCTACGGCCGTACCGGCAAGGCGACGCCGAACTTCCTGAACAATCCGGAGCGGTTCGCGTCGAAGAAGACCTCGTTCGAGTTGAACATCGACAAGGCGATCAAGCTGCTCGACGGTGCGGGCTGGAAGCCGGGTGCGGATGGCATTCGCGAGAAGAACGGCGTCAAGCTGAAGTACGTCTACCAGACGTCGATCAATCAGCCGCGCCAGAAGACCCAGGCGATCATCAAACAGGCCTGTCAGAAGGCCGGTATTGATATCGAAGTGAAGGCCGTCACCGCGTCGGTGTACTTCTCCTCCGATGTCGGCAATCCGGACACCTACACGAAGTTCTATACCGACCTGCAGATATACACGACCACCCAGACCCAGCCGGATCCGGGGATCTTCATGAACCAGTTCGTTTCGTCGGAGGCTTCCACGAAGGCGAACAAGTGGCAGGGTCGGAACATCACCCGCTGGCAGAATGCCGAGTACGACAAGCTCTTCCTGCAGGGTGAAGGCGAACTCGACCCGGTCAAGCGGGCGGCGCTCTACGTCCGGATGAACGAGTTGCTGATTGAGAACGTGGTCGTCATTCCGGTGGTCTGGCGAGGCGGTGTTGCCGCCGTGTCCAACAAGCTCAGCGCACCGCTGAGCGGTTGGGACAACAATACCTGGAACCTGAAGGACTGGTTCCGCGAGGCTTGATGCCGTGATGTTCGGGAGCCGGCCATCAAGGCCGGCTCCCATCATCCCTACGAAGGTTGCGACATCGTGAGCCAATATCTTCTGCGCCGCATTCTATTGGCGATTCCCAGTCTGTTGGGCATCAGCCTAGTGCTGTTCACCGTCCTGGCCATGGCGCCCGGTGATCCGTTCGGCGAGCTTGCCCAGAATCCGGCCGTACCTCCCGAGGTTGCGGCGTCTCTGCGCGAAAAGTTCGGAATGGATGACCCGATCTGGGAGCGCTACGTAAAGTGGCTGACCCAGATGCTGCAGGGCAACTGGGGCTTCTCATTCGTCAGCCGGGTCGACGTCGATATCCTGATCATGCAGCGCCTGCCGGCCACGCTTATCGTGATCGGCGCGTCGCAGCTTCTGGCTTTGCTGGTGGCGATGCCGGTTGGCGTCTATGCGGCGATGCGCCCCTATTCGCTGTTCGACCAGATCGCGACGACCCTGGCGTTCGTCGGCTTCTCGCTTCCGACATTCTTCACCGGCCTGACGTTGATCCTGATTTTCAGCATCACGCTTGATTGGCTGCCGTTCGTGTACCAATCGAACGTCAATGCGACCGGGTGGCAGTATTACTGGGAGCATATTCGCCAGGCGATCATGCCGGTTACGGTGCTTGGATTGTTCCAGGCGGGTGTGCTGACCCGCTTCGTCCGCTCGGCCGTTCTTGACGTTGTGCGCCTGGACTTCGTGACGACCGCCCGGGCCAAGGGCCTGCGGGAGCGGGTCGTGATCGTGAAGCACATCGTTCGCAACGCCATGATCCCGGTGGTCACGCTGCTTGCGCTGCAGATGCCGGCGGTGTTCGGCGGTGCGATCGTCACTGAACAGATCTTCCGGATACCCGGGATCGGATCGCTGCTGATCGCGGCGATCCTCGCGAACGATACGCCGGTGATCATGGCGGTGACCTTCGTGTTTGCGTGCCTAGTGATCCTCTTCAACCTGATTGCGGACCTCCTCTATGGCTGGCTCGACCCTCGCATCTCCTACCGCTAACGCCCCGGTTCCGGGCGTGGCGAAGCGAAAGCATGTTTCGCCGGGCATGGAGTCGTGGTTGCGATTCCGAAGGCATCGTCTGGCCGTGGCCGGTACGATCGTGCTCGGCCTGCTGGTGCTTTCGGTCCTGCTTGGCCCGATCCTGTGGCCGGTGGCAATCAATGAGATCGACTTCAGCGCGATGCTGCAGGGACCGTCCTGGGCGCATCCGCTGGGCACCGACGATCTGGGACAGGATGTGCTGGCGCGCATGCTCTATGGCGGCCGCATCTCGCTCGCCGTCGGATTATGCGCGATGTTCGTGGCGATCGGCGTCGGTGTGCTGATTGGTGCGATCGCGGGCATGGCCAGGGGGAGTGTCGATACAGCCCTGATGTGGGTGACCGACCTGTTCCTGTCGCTGCCGCAGCTGCCGCTGCTGCTGGTCCTGATCTACCTGTTCCGCGATGTGCTGAAGGAGATCGCCGGACCCGAGATCGGCGTCCTGGTGCTGATTATCGTCGTGATCGGCGGATTGCGCTGGATGCCGGTGGCGCGGTTGGTGCGCGCGCAGTTCTTCTCGCTGCGCGAGAAGGAGTTCGTGGAAGCGGCGCGGGCGTTGGGCGCCTCGACGTCACGCCAGGTGGTGCGCCATATTCTGCCGAACGCGCTCGGGCCGGTGATTGTCGCCGCCACGATCGACGTGGCGGTGGCGATCATCGCGGAGTCGACCTTGTCGTTCCTCGGCCTGGGTGTGCCACCGGACATTCCGACGTGGGGACGCATCCTGTTCGACGCGAAGGACTATCTGGATTTTGCGCCGCACTGGGCGTTCTTCCCGGGCGCCGCAATCTTTCTCACGGTGCTTTGCATCAACTACATCGGCGACGGATTGCGCGATGCACTCGATCCTCGCCGCGTGATCTAGGCGCGGGAAGTACGTTCGACCGCAGCAGTCGCCGCGTATACAGGGCCGGGGGAGCCTTTCTGGCAATGGACGATGTCATGGCAGCAATCCGCGTGGGTGTCGGGGGAGTGAAGTCCGTCCGTGCCCAGTTCATCTCTCCGGGAGCGTAACGTGGCGGAACCGCTGCTCGAAATCCGTGGACTGAAGACACACTTCTCGACTGATGACGGAATGGTGAGGGCCGTCGACGGCGTCGACGTCACCATTGGACGCGGCGAGACCGTCGGGGTGGTCGGGGAGTCGGGTTGCGGCAAGACCGTCACCGCGATGACGGTCCTGAAGCTCATCGCAATGCCGCCGGGCAAGATCGTCGAAGGACAGATCCTCTGGCGCGGCCGGGACCTCGTTCCGCTCGGCCCGGAGGAGATGCGCAAGGTACGCAGCAAGGAGATCGGCATCGTCTTTCAGGAGCCAATGACGTCGCTCAACCCAGTGTATACGGTCGGCGCGCAGATTGCCGAGGTCATCCGGCTGCACGATGGTCTGAACCGTCGCGATGCGATGGACAAGGCCGTCGAGATGCTGCGGCTGGTGAATATTCCGGAACCGGAGCGCCGGGTCCGCGACTACCCGCACCAGTTTTCGGGCGGCATGCGCCAGCGCGTGATGATCGCCATGGCGCTGTCGTGCGACCCGCAGCTGCTGATCGCGGACGAGCCGACTACCGCGCTCGATGTGACGATCCAGGCGCAGATTCTCGACCTGCTCGCCGAGATGCGCTCGCGGCTCGGCATGGCGATGATGCTGATCACCCATGACATGGGCGTCGTGGCCGAGACCGCGCAGCGGGTCGTGGTGATGTACGCCGGCCGGGTCGTCGAGGAGGCAACGGCGGATCGGCTGTTCGCCGAGCCGAAGCACCCCTACACCCAGGGACTGATCCGCTCGATCCCGCGGATCGATACGGCGGCGGTCCAGAAATCGCGCCTCGAGGCGATCGGCGGGGTCGTGCCGAGCCTGATCACGCCACCGCCGGGATGCCGGTTCGCACCCCGGTGCAAGTTCGCCACGGCGGCCTGCACCGAAGCCATGCCGCCGTTGCGGGAAATCGAGCCGGGCCACAAGGTGGCCTGCGTTCTGTACGATGCCTGAGGACAGCCGCGCGATGACCGAACCTCTGCTCCGCGTCAAAGACCTGAAGAAGCACTTCTCGATCAAGGGAGGGGTGTTCAACCGGGAGGTCGATCGCGTGTACGCGGTCGATGGCGTCAGTTTTGATCTCAAGGCCGGCGAGACCCTCGGCGTCGTCGGCGAGTCGGGATGCGGAAAGTCGACGACCGGACGGTGCATCCTGCGGCTGATCGAGCCGAGCGGTGGCGAGGTGTGGTTCGAGGGGAAGGACGTCAATGCCCTGAACGGCCAGGACCTGATGGCCCTGCGCCGCGACATGCAGATCATCTTCCAGGACCCCTTCGCCTCGTTGAACCCGCGGATGACGGTCGCCGGCATCATCGGCGAGGCGCTGATCATCCATAAGCTGGCGAACTCCCAGCAGGAGTTCGAGGACCGGATCGTCGAGCTTCTGGAGACCGTCGGTCTCAACGCCGATCACATGCGGCGCTATCCGCACGAGTTCTCCGGCGGCCAGCGCCAGCGTATCGGCATTGCCCGCGCGTTGGCAGTGTCGCCGAAGCTGATCGTCTGCGACGAGCCGGTCTCGGCCCTCGACGTCTCGATCCAGGCTCAGGTCATCAACCTGCTGGAGGACCTGCAGGAGAAGTTCAGCCTGACCTACATGTTCATCGCCCACGATCTGTCGGTGGTGGAGCATATCAGCGACCGGGTGGCGGTGATGTATCTGGGGCGGATCGTGGAGATCGCCTCGGCCCATGACCTCTATACATCGCCGTTGCACCCGTATACCGAAGCCCTGTTGTCGGCGGTGCCGATCCCGGACCCGTCTCTCCGGCGGGAGCGGATCCGCTTGCAGGGCGATGTGCCGAGCCCGATCCATCCGCCTTCGGGGTGCCACTTCCACACCCGCTGTCCGATCCGCCAGCTGCCGCTCTGCAGCACGGAGTCGCCGACTCTGAAGCAGGGCGAAGACGGACACTGGGTGGCCTGCCACCTGCGCGGTTGACGGTCGCTTGCCGGTTTGAGCGTCGGGGTTTGACTTTCCGGCGACGATCCGTATAAAGCCCGCTCGATTTCCGAGAACGTGGGGTGCGCGTTATTCGTCGCGTGTCCCCGGCCCGGGCCTTGGCCCGCAAGCCCTATCGGGACAATGAAAGCCGACCTTGGAACAAGGCGGCGCAGCAATAGGAGACCGCTTCATGGCGAAGCGCGAACAAGCCAAGCATAAAATCGACCGGCGCCTTGGCGTCAATCTGTGGGGTCGGCCGAAGTCGCCGCTGAACAACCGCGAGTACGGGCCGGGCCAGCATGGCCAGCGCCGCCGCAAGCCGTCCGACTACGGCATCCAGCTGATGGCCAAGCAGAAGCTCAAGGGCTATTACGGCAACATCGGTGAGAAGCAGTTCCGCAAGTACTACGCTGAGGCGGTCCGCCGCCGCGGCGACACCGGCGAGAATCTGGTCGGCATTCTGGAATCCCGCCTGGACGCGGTGATCTACCGGATGAAGTTCGTTCCGACCGTGTTCGCCGCCCGCCAGTTCGTCAGCCACGGCCACGTCAAGGTCAATGGTCGCCGTGTGAACGTGCCGTCGTTCATGGTGAAGGACGGCGACGTGATCGAGGTAAAGGAAAAGAGCCGCGAGCTGCCGATGGTGCTCGAGGCGGTCCAGTCCTCGGA
Organism: Thalassobaculum sp.; assembly: GCF_040219215.1. Classification (GTDB taxonomy): domain Bacteria; phylum Pseudomonadota; class Alphaproteobacteria; order Thalassobaculales; family Thalassobaculaceae; genus Thalassobaculum_A. The sequence goes on along the minus strand of NZ_JAVJSX010000033.1, from coordinate 58,781 downwards.
GCGCGACCTGCCGGACTACATGGAAGTCGACCACAGCGCGATGAAGGGTACGTTCCTGCGCCTTCCGAAGCTGGAAGACGTGCCGTATCCGGTCCAGATGGAACCGAATCTGGTCATCGAGTACTACTCGCGCTGATCGAAGAGTTTGGTGGCGCCGGCACTGCCGGCAGCCATACGAACGGCCGACCCTCGGGTCGGCCGTTTTCGTTTGCGACTAAACCGTTTGTTCACGTCTTTCAGGCACGCTATCCTTGAGGCCGTGGGGACGTGTGACAGTAGAATACCGGTCATAGCTCCGCCCTCCAGAAGGGAGAGGCGAAATGTCGACGGCTATCGCAGCCGCACCAGTCCTGGTTCACCAGGCGATTCGGGAGCATCGTAGCGGTCGTATTGACGCGGCATCCGCGTTGTACGCCCGGGCTCTGCAGGTTGACCCAACCGATGCCGATGCGCTCCACCTGTTGGGGGCGTTGCACATCCAGCGCGGCGATGCCGTTGCCGCCGTGCCGTACGCTGCCAAGGCGGTTCTGGTCGAGCCGATGGCGCATCTCGCCTACAACAACCTCGGCCTGATCCTCAAGGGGGCGGGACAGCCGGGGGCTGCCGCCCGATGCTACCGGCAGGCAACAACGATCGCGCCGGACTTTGCGGACGGGCACTCCAACCTTGGCGTGGTCGTCAAGATCGACGGCCAGATGGCCTTGGCCGTGAAGCACTTCCGGCGGGCGATCGAGATCGATCCGTCGCTTGGCGAAGCATGGAACAATCTGGGCAACGCCCTGCAAGAGCTGGGCGAGACCGAGGAGGCCATTGAGGCCTACCTGACGGCGGCGGACTGCCTGCCCGACAACGATACCGTACACTACAATGTCGGCCTTCTGCTCATCGGCGTCGGCTGCCGAGACGATGCCCTGGTGCATCTGCGACGCGCCCTGGAACTGGATCCGGACCGGGAGGGCGCTGCCCACCTCGTTGCCGCGCTCGAAGGCAAGACGACGGTAACCGCACCCCGTTCCTATGTTCGGCAACTGTTCGACTTCTATGCCGCGCGGTTCGACGCACATCTGGTCGGCGACCTGCGCTACCAGGCGCACCGTGGGGTGGTGGATCTCGTCAACGTCGTTGCCGGGTCGGATCGACGGTTCGCGCTCGGCTATGACCTGGGCTGCGGAACCGGGCTGGCGGGGGCTTTGGTGCGTGAGCGCACCGGTGTTCTGATCGGCGTTGACCTGTCGGAGCGGATGCTGCTGCAGGCGGAAACCAAGCGGGTCTACGACACGCTGATCTGTGCCGACATCGATGCGATGCTGGATACGTATGAGGCGGCCCCCGATCTGGTGCTCGCCAGTGACGTGTTCATCTACATCGGTGAACTTGACGGTACGATCGAACGCATCGCCCGCCGAATGGCGCCGGGCGGCATGTTTTCCTTTTCCATCGAGTTCGCGGCGGAGGGGGTGCCCTGGTTCCTGCGCTCGTCAGGGCGTTACGCCCACGGCGACCGGTATGTCACACGGTGTCTCACTGAGAACGGTCTGAGGCTGTTGGCGACCCGGCCGATCATCGTCCGGCATGAACGGGGCGAGCCGCTGGACGGCGCGGTCTACCTGGCGGTCAAACCGATGGATGATGGAACACCGGTCTGACCGATCCGGTGATCAGGTGTCGTCGGGTTCCTGCGGCGGGTTGCGCCACCGGCGGACCGCAACGCCAAGGGTGACAACGGCAAACAGCAGGATCCACACCGGACTCAGCCAGCGGTCGCGAACGTCCAGCAACCGCACATCGTCAATGTTCTGCGGATCGAAGCCAACAACCAGGCGCTCCCCGGCTTCGGTCGGCCGGTAGGTCTCCGCAGCCGCCCGTTCGATGGTTTCACCGGGAGTCGGCGAGAACCTGACCGTGGGGCGGTACAGATCAAAGGTTTCCGACGCACCGAGGGTCTCGACACTGACAACCTCGGCATCGACCTGGACAACGCGACTCAGGAAACCGATCTCGCCCCACAGACCCACGCTGCCGGCGACCAGGGAGACGAGGCCGACCGCAACCAGCGCTCGGGCCCGCAGGAACGGTTTGCGGCGACGCAGCAGCGCGGTCATGCCGGTAGAACCTTGCCGGGGTTCAGGATGCCGGTCGGATCGAGCGCGTGCTTGATCGACCGCATGACTGCGACGGCACTACCGTGTTCGGCTTCCATGAAGTGGATCTTGCCGCGGCCAACGCCATGCTCGCCGGTGCAGGTGCCTTCCATCGCGATTGCCCGCAGAACCATGCGTTCGTTGTGGTCGTGCGCCCGGTCGATCTCGTCGGCGTCGTTGGGGTCAACCACGTAGCCGATGTGGAAATTGCCGTCGCCGACATGGCCGACGATGACGCCGAGCAGATTGGACGCTTCCAGGTCGGCTTTGCTCTCCGCGATGCACTCGGCCAGGCGGGAAAGCGGCACGCAGACGTCGGAGGACATGACCTGGCAGCCGGAGCGCAGCGCACGGGTGGCGTAGTGGGCATTGTGCCGGGCCTCCCACAGGCGGTTGCGGTCCTCGGCCTTGGTCGCCCATTGGAAGTTACCACCGCCGAACTCCCTGGCGATGGCTTCGACGGTTTCTGCCTGCTCCTTGACCCCGGCCTCGGTGCCGTGGAACTCAAAGAACAACGTCGGCACGGCCTCGAAACCCTCGAGCTTCGAATAGGCGATGCAGGCCCGCATCTGTATGTCGTCCAGCAGTTCGACACGGGCGACCGGCACTCCGGTCTGGATCGTGGCGATCGCGGTGTTGACCGCGCTGTCCAGGTCCGGGAACGGGCAGACCGCCGCCGACATCGCCTCAGGGATGCCGTGCAGCTTGAGCTGTATCTCGGTGATGACGCCCAGCGTGCCCTCCGAGCCGACGAACAGGCGTGTCAGGTCGTAGCCGGCCGCCGACTTCCGGGCCCGCCGCGCGGTCCGCACGATCCGTCCGTCGGCCATTACGACGGTGAGGCTGAGGACGTTCTCGCGCATCGTGCCGTAGCGCACGGCGTTGGTCCCGGAGGCGCGGGTGGCGGTCATCCCACCGATTGACGCGTCGGCGCCCGGATCGATCGGGAAGAACAGTCCCTGGTCGCGCAGATGCTCGTTCAGCTGCTTGCGGGTGACACCGGCCTGTACTCGGCAGTCTAGGTCCTCTGCGTTGACTTCAAGGACTTGGTTCATGGCGGACAGGTCGACGGCAACGCCGCCGGCGACCGCCCCGACATGGCCCTCCAGGGAAGTGCCTGCACCGAACGGAATGACCGGGACGCGATGGGACAGGCAGATCTCCAGGACGGCTGAGACCTCCTCGGTGGACTCCACGAAGGCAACGGCGTCGGGCGCCAGGGTGGCGTGGTAGCTCTCGTCGCGACCGTGCTGGTCGCGCACTGACTGGGCGATCGACAGGCGGTCCCCTAGGCGTTGGCGGATCGCGGCCAGAGCGGTCTCGAGCGCCGAGGCGTCGGGACGGGCGGGTACGGCGACGGCTGACGTCATGAGGCGCTCCGGGCAGGCGATCGGTCGATGCGGGACCATAGGGCGCCGCCTGTTCGGATGCCACGCAAAACCGACTGGAGCGGTCGCATTGCTTCGGTTGCGGCCGAAGCATACGGCCTTCGGCGCGGGCTACATCCCGGGTCAGTACCAATCAGGAGGCTGACGTGACAATCACCGTGTTCATCCGCTACCAGCTCGACCCGTTCAAGCGCGATCGGTTCGAGGAGTACGCCCGGAACTGGCTCACCATCATTCCGAACTGCGGCGGCAACCTGCTCGGCTACTGGATGCCGCACGAGGGCACCAGCAACATCGCCTTCGGACTGATTTCGTTCGAGAGTCTCGCTGATTACGAGGCTTACCGGGCGCGGTTGCGCGCCGACGTCGACGGCAGGGAAAACTTCCAGTTCGCCGAGGGCGAACGGCTCATCCTGGCCGAGGAGCGGACGTTCCTACGGCAGGTCGAGCCCTGAACCCAGATGCCGACCGATGGCCGACGGGTATACCGCTGAACAACCGGCGGCTGGGGCGGCGCCGCCGCCCCAGCCGCCGGGATATCAATCAGGCAGCCGGCCGGGCCTCGACGCCATGGGTGTTGAGCATCTCGGTCAACTCACCGGTCTCGAACATCTCACGGATGATGTCGCAGCCACCGATGAACTCACCCTTGACGTACAACTGGGGAATGGTCGGCCAGGAGGAATACTCCTTGATGCCATCGCGGATCGCCGGGTCCTCAAGCACGTTGATGCCCTTGAACTTGACGCCGAGATGGCTCAGCACCTGAACCACCGTGGCGGAGAAGCCGCATTGCGGAAACACCGGCGTGCCCTTCATGAACAGCACCACGTCATTGCCTCCGACCTCCTGGTCGATGCGCTGGCGCAGGGTCTCATCGAGCATTGTCGAAATCCTCCGTTAAGGGTGCTTCGCCGTCACTCCGGCGTCGCCGTCTGCAGAGCCAGGGCATGCAGTTCGGTTCCCATCCGCCCCTGCAAAGCCTTGTACACCATCTGGTGCTGCTGAATCCGGTTCTTTCCCGAGAAGGCAGCCGACACGACGTGGCATGCGTAGTGATCACCGTCGCCGCGCAGGTCCTCAATGGTGACCAGAGCATCCGGCAGCGCGGACTTGATCATCCGCTCGATTTCACCCGCGTCCATCGCCATGACGCAACTCCTCTGTTTCGTTCAGACGCCGCTGGCCATGTAGCCCGGCAGCCATGCTTCGTGTCGTTGGCGAAGCGTCTCCACCGATATGAGATCGCTGCCCCCCACTGTCAAATCGCCGTCGTCGGTGGACGTCCCAACAACACTGGCCGGGACCCCGGCGGCGGCCGCCGCCGACAGGACCCGGTCGGGGTCATCGGTCGTGACCACATAACGGCCCTGATCCTCGCCGAAACACCAAGCATACGCCAGTGCCCCCGTGGGGATCTCGACCGTGGCGCCGAGCCCGCGCCCGGCGAGGGCCATTTCGGCGACCGCCACGAGCAGGCCGCCATCGCCCACGTCATGGCAGGCTGTGACGGCTGCATCGTTGATCAGCCTGCGGACCAGTTCGCCGCTCCGGCGCTCTGCCGCCAGATCGAGTGGCGGCGGGGCGCCTTCCTCGCGTCCGGCGATCTCGCGCAGGTACAGCGAGGCGCCAAGCCAGCCGTCGGCACGGTCGGCGGCCTGCCCGAGCACGACCAGGGTCTCGCCGGCGGCCTTCAGCGAGGGCGTGCACAGTTTGCTGACGTCGTCGATCAGGCCGACGCCACCGATCACCGGGGTCGGCAGGATCGCCTGACCCTCGGTCTCGTTGTAGAGCGAGACGTTGCCGGAGACGATCGGGTAGTCGAGGGCGCGACAGGCGGCCCCCATGCCGTTCACGCTGCCGACGATCTGGCCCATGATCTCCGGCTTCTGCGGGTTGCCGAAGTTCAGGTTGTTGGTCACGGCGAGCGGCTTGGCGCCGACCGCGCAGATGTTGCGCCACGTCTCGACCACCGCGTGCGCGCCGCCGATCTCCGGGTCGGCCACGCAATAGCGCGGCGTGCAGTCGACGGTCACCGCCAGGCCGCGATTGGTGTCCTGGATCCGCACCACCCCGGAATCCGCACCCGGCCGGATCATGGTGTCGCCCATGACCAGATGATCGTACTGCTCCCAGATCCAGCGCCGGCTGGCCATGTCGGGGCATTCCAGCAGCTGGGCGAGCGCGCCGGTCAGGCTGGCCGGTGCGGGCACGTCACCGGAGGCGACCACGGGGCGCTTCGGCGTCGGGATGTGCGGCCGGTCGTACTCCGGTGCCTCGGTCACCAGCGGGCCGACCGGGATCTCGGCCTGTACCGCGCCGTCCTTCTTGAGGACGATCGTGCCGGTCTCGGTCACGGTGCCGATGATGGCAAAGTCGAGATCCCATTTGTCGAACACCGCGCGAGCCTCGGCCTCGGATTCCGGGCGGATGATCATCAGCATCCGTTCCTGGCTTTCCGACAGCATGATCTCGTAGGCGGTCATGCCGGTCTCGCGCACCGGCACCATGTCCAGGTCGAGTTCGATGCCGAGCCCGCCCTTGCCGGCCATCTCGACGCTGGACGACGTGAGGCCAGCGGCACCCATGTCCTGGATCGCGATGATGCAGTCCTTCTGCATCAGCTCCAGGCATGCCTCGATCAGCAGCTTCTCGGTGAACGGATCACCGACCTGCACGGTCGGGCGCTTCTCCTCGGAGTCCTCGGAGAACTCGGTAGACGCCATGGTCGCACCGTGGATGCCGTCGCGGCCGGTCTTGGCGCCGACATAGACCACGGCGTTACCGGGGCCGGCAGCGGCCGAATAGAAGATGCGATCGGCCGGCGCCAAGCCGACGGTCATGGCGTTGACCAGGATGTTGCCGTTGTAGGCGGGATGGAAGTTCACTTCGCCGCCAACGGTCGGCACGCCGACGCTGTTGCCGTAGCCGCCGATGCCGCCGACCACGCCTGCTACGAGATGACGGGTCTTCGGATGATCCGGGCTGCCGAAGCGCAGGGCGTTCAGGTTGGCGATCGGCCGCGCGCCCATGGTGAACACGTCGCGCAGGATGCCGCCGACGCCGGTCGCCGCGCCCTGGTACGGCTCGATGAAACTCGGATGGTTGTGGCTCTCGATCTTGAAGATCGCCGCCAGGCCTTCGCCGATGTCGATGACGCCGGCATTCTCGCCGGGCCCCTGGATGACGTGCGGGCCTTCGGTCGGCAGGGTCTTCAGCCAGCGCTTGGACGACTTGTAGGAACAGTGCTCCGACCACATCACCGAGAAGATGCCGAGCTCGGTGATGTTGGGCTCGCGGCCCATGATTTTCAGGAGAACCTGGTACTCGTCCTCCGAAAGGCCGTGCTCGGCGACCATCTGCGGCGTGATCGCGACGTTCGGAATGCTCATAAGATGTCCTCTACGCCAGCGCCCGGGCCAGGCCGTCGAACAGGCCGCGCCCTTCGGTGCCGCCGTGCAGCGGGTCGATCGCGTCCTCGGGATGCGGCATCAGGCCGAGCACGGTCTTGGTCTCGTTGAAGATGCCGGCAATGTTGCGGCGCGAACCGTTCGGGTTGGCATCTGCACCGTCGCCACCGTCGGCATCGACGTAGCGGAACGCCACCAACCCCCGGTCTTCCAGCCGGTCAAGGGTGGCTTCGTCGGCGTAGTAGTTGCCGTCGTTGTGGGCGACCGGCACCGCGATGGTCTGGCCCGCCGTGTAGCCGCCGGTGAAGATCGACTGGGATGACTCCACGCGCAGGTGGACGGTCTTGCAGATGAACTTCAGGCTGGCGTTGCGCATCAGCGCGCCCGGCAGCATGCCGGCTTCGGTCAAGGTCTGGAAGCCGTTACAGACGCCAAGCACCGGCACGCCCTTGTCGGCGCGTTCCTTGACGGTGCGCATCGCCGGGGAGTGGGCCCCCATGGCGCCGGCCCGCAGGTAGTCTCCATAGGAGAACCCGCCGGGCACAACGATCAGGTCGACCGCGGGCAGGTCGACCTCCTTGTGCCAAACCATGAGCGGATCGGAACCGAATGCCTGCCGCAGGGCGATCATCATGTCGCGGTCGCGGTTCGAGCCGGGGAAGACGATGATTGCGGATTTCATGGGCGCTCCGGGGGCGTCGCGGTGGGCCGGAACCTAGGTCCGTCTCAGGCGAGACGCAAGCGCGGAGCGTAAGGGATTGTCATCGGTCGGTGCCGGCGGCCAGCGCGTCGGGCCGGGCGCCGCCGATGCATTCCTTCGGGAGCCGAATCGTCATGGTGGTGCCCTTTCCAACGGCACTTTCCAACTGCAGTTGGCCCTTGTGGACCTCCACGAACGCCTTGGTCAGCGGCAGCCCCAAGCCGACACCTTCGTAACGCCGGCTCAGCCGATTGTCGGCCTGCTCGAATGGACGCAGTACCTTGGCATGATCCTCGGGGTCGATGCCGATCCCATCATCGATCACGGCAATGGCGACGCCGTCTTCCGCCACCTGCGCGGTTACCAGGATGCGCCCGCTCGGTGGTGTGAACTTCGCGGCGTTGGAGACGAGGTTGATCAGAATCTGGCGGATCAGACGGGCGTCGGCATTGAGGATCGGAAAGTCCGGGGCAACCTCAACATGGATGCCGGCGATTTCCTGACCTCGGCGGGCCCGGACCATCGCGACGGCTGCCTGGATCTCGACCGACAGGTCGACCAGGCCCAGACGGAGCCGGATCTGTCCCATCTCGATCCTGGACAGGTCGAGAACATCCTCGATCAGGCTCAGCAGGTGCTGTCCGCTGGTCTGGATGTCGTGGGCATAGCCTTCGTACCGCTCGTCTCCCAGCGGCCCGAAGATCTTTTGCGCCAGCAGGTCGGAGAAGCCGATGATGGCATTCAGCGGGGTGCGCAGTTCGTGGCTGACGGTCGCCAGGAACAGGCTTTTCGAGCGGTTGGCGATTTCGGCCTGACGCAGGGCTTCCTGAAGTTCGCGTCGCGCGCGGGCCAGTTCCGCGCTGAATTCGGTCTCGTCGGTGGACGTGCCGCGATACCCGCAGAAGCGGCCGGTGTCGTCATAGATGGGCACGCCAGAGACACGCCAGTAGCGCAGTGAGCCGTCGACCGTGGGAATCTCATACCGGAAGTCCCGGAACGGCTCACGGGCGTCCAGCACCGCTTTGTGTGCGGTGAACAGTGGATCGTCCTCGACGTCCACTCCGGCGTTGCCCCAACGGGTCTTGCCGAGGACCTGGGCGACCGGTGGTTCGCGCCGGCCGACGGCGGTGTCGACGACCATTGTGAACTCCAGGTTTTCATCCATCTCCCAGAAGCGGTCGGAGCTGGCGTTTACGAAATCATGAAATCGCTGCTCGCTTTCCCGATAGGCGTGCTCGACGCGCTTTATGTCGGTGATGTCCTGGGAGGTCGTGACGGTACCGCCGTCGGGCAGGCGGTGATCCCTGATCACAATCCATCGGCCGTCCCGCATGCGGGTCGTGTGACTGCGACCGGAGAGACGGTGCATTTCCAGCCGTTTCTGGATATAGGCTTCGGGATCGGCTTCGGCCTCGGCGGCGAGGTTCTTCGCCACCCGCGCCCGGATGTGTTCCTCGAACGTCATGCCCGGGCGCAGTGGCGCGCCTTCGGCCTCGCTCACCTGCCGGATCCGCGCGTTGGCGTAGATCAACCGGTCCTCGGCGTCCCAGACGCGAAGACCATCGGGGGCGTAGTCGAGAGCCTGCTGAAGCGCTTCGAACGTCAGGTCCGCTCCGCGCAGACTTTTCCGATCGTCCTGACGCTCGTGATATGTTGAAACGCTGCCACCCGAGGGAAGCGGGCGGTTGACGACCTTGATCTGGCGGCCGTTCGACCGGGTCAGTTCAATCTGATGCTCAATGTGGTACTGGACACGCTCCAGTTGTTCATTGACCAGATCGTCCGCTGCACCGGAGCCAAACTCGCCCCTTTCGGCGTCGAAACGCAACAGCGCTTCGCGGGTCGTGCCGGGTGCCGCCAGCCCCTCGGGGTAGTCGAAGATCTCTTTGAAACGATTGTTGCAAAACAACAGGACCAGCTGTCGGTCGAACACTGCGAGCCCGACATCGGCATGGTTGAGTGCCTCGATCAGAGGCGCAATGTCTGGCGGCAATGTCGTCGAGTCGAGCAAGTGCGCACTCCGACAGACTTATGCAACAGACCATCTACTGTACCGGAGGACGCCCGGAATCCAAGCAACACAGCGGGACCCGCCATGACAGTCCTGCGGTGCGCCCGTTCCGCTGTCAGGCTTCGATGCGGATCGAGTAGTTCTCGATGACGGTGTTGGCGAGCAGCTTCTCGCACATCGACTTCACCGTCGTTTCGGCCTGCGCCGGGTCGCTTTCGGCCAGGTCGATCTCGATGACCTTGCCCTGGCGGACCTCACCGACCCCGTCGAAGCCGAGAGTGCCGAGCGCGTGTCCGATCGCCTTGCCCTGGGGATCGAGAACACCGGATTTCAGGGTGACGTGAACAATCGCCTTCATCGATCCTCCATCGGCGCGCCATGCGCCATCGTGCCTGGTGACGGTCGTCAGTCGGTTATTGCATCAACTGTGGACCCTTGAGGTCCATTGGGCCGGCTTCGGGCAGCACGCCGAGGCGACGGGCCACCTCCTGGTAGGCTTCCTCGACCCCGCCGAGATCGCAGCGGAACCGGTCCTTGTCCATCTTCTCGTTGGTGCGCAGGTCCCACAGACGGCAATTGTCAGGGCTGATCTCGTCGGCGATCACGACCTGAACCTCGTCGTGCTCGTTGTACAGGCGGCCGAACTCCAGCTTGAAATCGACGAGGCGCAGGCCGATGCCGAGGAACAGCCCGGTCAGGAAGTCGTTGACCCGCAGCGCCAGCGCGACCATGTCGTCCAGGTCCTGGGGGCCGGCCCAGCCGAACGCCGTGATGTGCTCCTCGGTGACCATCGGGTCGCCGAGCTCGTCGGATTTGTAGCTGTACTCGATGATCGAGCGCGGCAGGACGGTGCCTTCCTCCAGACCGAATCGCTTGGCGATCGAACCGGCGGCGATGTTGCGGACCACCACGCCGATCGGAATGATCTCCAGCTCACGCACCAACTGTTCGCGCATGTTCAGGCGCCGCATGAAGTGCGTCGGGATGCCGACCTCCGACAACCGGGTCATCAGGTACTCGCTGATACGGTTGTTCAGCACTCCCTTGCCGGTGATCGTACCCTTCTTCTGATTGTTGAAGGCGGTCGCATCGTCCTTGAAGTACTGAATGAGGGTGCCGGGTTCGGGGCCCTCGTACAGAACCTTGGCCTTGCCTTCATAGAGCTTGCGGCGTCTGGCCATGAAGCGGTCTCCGGAGCCACGCGGTTACGCGCGTGGGCGGGCGTCGAGTTGTTTGGATCGGTACTGCGGCGCACCCGCGCTACCAAGGGCGTCCTATAGCAGCCGGCTTCCTGAAACTCAATCTGCGGCCGCCCGAGCCTGGGTAAGGGGTTCCGTGTCAATCGTTGCGAATGCCGTCCGGTCCGGTCGGCCGGGGGCAAAGCGGAACACCGGGTGGCCGCCGCCAGGCGCCGGCAGGGCGACCATGGTCGAACTGCTGGTTCCGAACTCGCCCGGACCGGTGATGGTCATGGCTCCTCCCGGGCCGGCATCCGGTGCATGGTCGGTTGTGCCGAGCAGCATTTCCCAGGCGCCCCAGTGCTCCGCCGTTGGATCGGGAGCGGGGGCCGCCCGGAAACGGTCCAGGTAGCGGGCGGTGCGGGCCGAGCCGGAGCGGTCGTTCAGGTCGTGCGCCGTCAGCATCGACACGCCAGCCGGAATCGGCGACAGGTCGATGGAGTAGCCGTCGCCACGATGGGCCAGCCAGAAGGCGTCCCTGTTGTCGGCAATCAGCATGTTGAACGGCCGGTAGCTGCCGGGCTCGAGCGCCTCCAGCGCCCGTGCCGCATCGGCCGCATCGGTATGGTCGAGCACTTCCAGCACCAGCTCGCCGCGAGACCGCTTGCCGGGCGCCGGGCCGAGCGTGCCGTGGCGGTTCAGGATGCAGGCCACGACACCGTTGTCGTTCAGGCCGAGCCAGCTGCCGCCTGCCAGTACGTCGAGCCCGGCGGTGACTTCCGGACGGTCCGGCCAGTGCCGGGCTGGCGGATGCCACGGCCGGCCGGCAAGCTCGTCGCGGTTGGCGGCGAGGATCACGGGCCAGCCATGGCCGGGGCGGCGGAGAATGACGACGGTGCACATGCTGGCGGGAAAGTGGCGGCATTGGCACCATTTCGCAAGGCCGTGATCGATCGTTCACATCCGGCGGGGCGCAGTGTATGGTCCGCGCGATTTCAGCCGAAAGGCGTTCCCAGGAGGGCCGTAATGAGTGGTTTCCAGGACCGTGAGCGCGCCGAAGAATCGCGTTACGCACACGATGCCGAACTGATGTTCAAGGCGAACGTCCGCCGCGACCGCAAGGTCGGGCTGTGGATCGCCGAAGAGTTCCTGAAGCTCCAGGGCGAGGCCGCCGCCGATTTCGCCGGCGAAGTCGTGGCCTCCGATTTCGAGAAGCCGGGTGACTCCGACGTCATCGAGTTCGTGCTGAAGAGGGTCGCCGATGCGGGTGGCGAACTGACCGAAGCGCGTCTGCGCCACCGCATGGACGAGTTCCTGCGCGAAGCGCTGGCCGAGGTGAAGGCGAAGAACTGATCGGGTAGGCCGGACGTCGCGAAGGTCAGCGCGACCAGACGTAGCGGGCGTCCGGCTCGTTCTCCTTGTTACCCGATCCGTCGGTGAGTTCGGCGAGAACGAAGCCGCGGGCCTCGTAAAATCGGCGGGCCCGGCTGTTGCACTGGAATGTCCAGAGCTGAAGGGCCGGGCGGTCCGCACGTGCCTGCTCCAGAAGCGCGCTGCCGGTCCCGCGCGCCCAGCGGAGCGGATCCACGTAAAGCTGGTTCAGCCAGCCGCTCCGGACCGCGCAGTAACCGATGATATTACTGCTGCCCGAGCCATCGTCCTCGGCGACCCAGACCTCGTCGTGGGCAAAAACCCGCTTCCGGAAGAACCAGCGGTCCTCCTCCGGCGTGTGCAGCCCGACCAGATGCGGCATCGCCGCGTCGAACGCAGTCCGATGCAGCAGGGCGATCACGTCGCTCTCGCCGGTTATGGCCCGGCGGATGCGCAGGCCGACGCTCACGCCCGACCGAACACCCGGCGGAAGATCGTGTCGACGTGCTTGGTGTGATAGCCGAGGTCGAACAGGTCATCGAGTTCCACGGCTGACAACGCGGCCGTCACCTCGGCGTCGGCGGCGAGCAGGGTGCGGAAATCCTTGCCCTCCAGCCAGACCGGCATGGCGTTGCGCTGGACCAGGCGGTAGGCGTCTTCGCGGCTGACGCCCTTCTGGGTCAGGGTCAGCATGACCCGCTGGCTGTGCACCAGGCCGCCGAGCTTGTCCAGATTGGCCTGCATGGTCTCCGGATAGACGATCAGCTTGTCGACCACGCCGGTCAGCCGGGCCAGCGCGAAGTCCAGGGTGACGGTGGCGTCCGGGCCGATCATCCGCTCGACCGAGGAATGGCTGATGTCGCGCTCGTGCCACAGGGCGACGTTCTCCATCGCCGGCACCACGGTCATGCGCACCAGCCGGGCGAGGCCGGTCAGGTTCTCGGTCAGCACCGGGTTGCGCTTGTGCGGCATCGCCGACGAGCCCTTCTGCTTCTCGCTGAAGAACTCCTCGGCCTCGCGCACTTCGCTGCGCTGCAGGTGGCGGATCTCGGTGGCCAGCCGCTCGACCGACGACGCCACCACGCCGAGCACGGCGAAGAACATGGCGTGGCGGTCGCGCGGGATCACCTGGGTCGACACCGGCTCTGGCTCCAGGCCGAGTGCAGCCGCGACGTGCTCCTCGACCCGCGGGTCGATGTTGGCGAAGGTGCCGACAGCACCGGAGATCGCACAGGTCGCGACCTCCTGCCGGGCGATCACCAGGCGGGCGCGGGCGCGCTGGAACTCGGCGTGGTAGCCGGCCAGCTTCAAACCGAAGGTCAGCGGCTCGGCGTGGATCCCGTGGCTGCGGCCGATGGTCGGCGCGTCCTTGTACTCGAACGCCCGCCGCTCCAGCGCGGCCAGCATCGCGTCCACATCCTCGATCAGGATGTCGGCGGCGCGCACCAGTTGCACCGCCAGGCAGGTGTCCAGAACGTCGGACGAGGTCATGCCCTGGTGGACGAACCGTGCCTCCGGGCCGACGTGCTCGGCCAGGTTGGTCAGGAAGGCGATGACGTCGTGCTTGACCTCGGCCTCGATGGCATCGATCCGCTCGACCTCGAACGCGCCGCGCTCCCACACCGCCTTGGCGGCTTCCTTCGGGATCACCCCCAGTTCGGCCTGGGCGTCGCAGGCGTGTGCCTCGATCTCGAACCAGATCCGGAACTTGCTCTCTGGCGCCCAGATGGCGGCCATCTTCTCGCGGGAATAGCGCGGGATCATGCGGGGTACACTCCGTCGGCGGTCGGTAGCGGGCTTCTAGCATCCGCTCCCGGGGCTGTCACCAAACGCAGCACCGTCCGCGGCGGCCAGCAGGGATGCAACCAGTTGGAGGAGCGGCCGGGAGCCGTCCAGGCGGACCACTGGGCAGGGCAGGCCGGCCAGCCATTCCTCATGCCGGCGCAGCGTCCGTCCCTGGTTGCCGCCGTCGTAGCCGGCGGCCCAGTTCAGGAAGCCCTCGGTCGCGTCGTGGTGCGAGCCGCCGGGTGCGATGGCTGCCTGTCCGTAGCGCACCGCCTCGCGGTTGCGCAATCGTGCGAGCCGGGTCCGGGCGGGGGTATGCAGGAAGACGACCAAGTCGAACAGCGGGATCAGCGGGTCGCCCCAGCCGACCAGCGAACCGCTCAGCACCCACGCCGCGCGCGGGGTGAACAGCTCGGACATCAGTCGCAGGCGATCGACTTCCGGTCGTTTCTCGGTGAACGGCGGCTCGGTCGGCAGCCAGAAGTAGTCGTCGGTGTCATGGTGCGGAACGGCCATCTCACAGGCCAGCGTACGGCCGAGGGTGGTCGTGCCTGAACCGGAAGCGCCCAGGATGTGAATGCGGCGAGTGTGCATGGTTCCGGCCGTCCGCTGCTTGGGTCGATCCAGCGTGCCGCATCGGAAGCCGCCGCGCATCGGCTAAACGGTTGTGCAGGAGTGCGAGGCTCGCCATTTTGTCGGCTGACAACCCCATGGAGGGACGCCATGAAGGTCGACGGAACCCACTATCGCCCGATCTGGCAGGCCGCCGACGGTGCGGCGGTCGAGATCATCGACCAGACCCGGCTGCCGCACGATTTCGTCACCGCGCGCCTGGAGTCGATGGCCGACACCGCCCACGCCATCAAGGCGATGCTGGTGCGCGGTGCGCCGCTGATCGGTGCGACCGCCGCCTGGGGGCTGTGGCTGGCGATGCGCGCCGATGCCAGCGACTCTGGCCTCGCCAATGCCTACGAGACGCTGATGCAGACACGCCCGACCGCGGTCAACCTGCGCTGGGCGCTCGACGCCGGCCGAGCCCGGCTGGCGGCCGTGGCGCCGGGCGAGCGGGTAGCGGCGGCCGAGGCGTTCGCGCGGCGGATCTGCGACGAGGATGCCGAACTGAACCACGCCATCGGCCGGCACGGGCTGGAGATCATCAGGGGCATCGCGGCGAAGAAGCAGCCCGGCGAGACAGTCAACGTGCTGACCCACTGCAACGCCGGCTGGCTCGCCACCGTCGATTGGGGCACCGCCACCTCGCCGATCTACCAGGCCCACGACGCCGGCATTCCGATCCATGTCTGGGTCGACGAGACCCGGCCGCGCAACCAGGGCGCCTTCCTGACCGCCTGGGAACTCGGCAACCACGGTGTTGACCACACGGTGATCGTCGACAACGCCGGCGGCCATCTGATGCAGCGCGGACAGGTCGACCTCTGCATCACCGGCACCGACCGGGTCAGCGCCAACGGCGACGTCGCCAACAAGATCGGCACCTACCTGAAGGCGCTGGCCGCCCACGACAACGGTGTGCCGTTCTACGTGGCCCTGCCCAGCCCGACCATCGACTGGTCCCTGCACGACGGCTTCGCGATCCCGATCGAGGAGCGCTCCGGCGACGAGGTGACCCGCATCCCCGGCCGGCTCGATGACGGCAGCATCGGCGCGGTCACCATCACGCCCTCCGGCAGCAAGGCGGCCAACCCGGCCTTCGACGTCACCCCGGCGCGCCTCGTCACCGGCCTGATCACCGAACGCGGCGTGGCCCCGGCGACGGCGCAGGGACTGCGCGGCCTGTTCCCGGAAAGCCGGGCGGCGGGGGAGTAGGGGCGTCGCCCACGCCACCCCTTCCCGTGGCGCCGTGTTTGTTTCAGGATCGGGGCACCGGAAAACCAGTCCAGAGGATACGTCCGTCATGATGCCGGCCAAGGAACGCGCGCTGCGCCAGCAGGTCATCGACACCTGCCTGAAGATGAATGCGCTCGGCATCAACCAGGGCACCTCGGGCAACGCCAGCGTGCGGGTGTCCGACGATCCGACCGCCGGGTTCTTCATCACCCCGTCGGCGATCCCGTACGAGGAGATCCGGCCCGAGGACATCGTGCGGATGGAACTCGACGGCAGCCACAGCGACAACCGCCGGCCGTCGAGCGAATGGCGCTTCCACCTGGACATCATGCGGCACCGCCCGGACTGCGGCGCGATTGTTCACACCCACGGGATGTTCGCCACCACGCTGGCCTGCCTGCGCATGGAGATTCCAGCGTTCCACTACATGATCGCCCAGGCCGGCGGGCCGACGATCCGCTGCTCGGACTACGCCACCTTCGGCACCCAGGAACTGTCGGACACCGCGCTGGAGGCGATGCGCGACCGGCGGGCCTGCCTGCTGGCGAACCATGGCATGATCGCCATCGGCTCGACCCTGCCGAAGGCGCTGGCCCTGGCGCTCGAAGTCGAGACCCTGGCCGGCATGTACTGGCGCACCCTGCAGGTCGGCAAGCCGGTGATCCTGCCGGATGACGAGATCGCGCGGGTCGGCGAAAAATTCGGTACCATGGGCTATGGGGTCGTCGACAAGGCGGCGCCGGAAGCCACCGGCAAGGCCGGTGGAAAGGGCAGGGCAGCATGACCACGACCCTCGTCAACTCGGACCTGGAGGCCGCCTACGCCGAGGCGGCGGAGCGGTTCGTTTCCGCCAACCCCAAGAGCCGGACGATCCAGGAGCAGGCCGAGCAGGCCATGCCCGGTGGCAATACCCGCACGGTGCTGCACTACCACCCGTTCCCGCTGCGCTTCGCCCGCGGCGAGGGCTGCCGGCTGTGGGATGCCGACGGTCACGAACTGGTCGATTTCCTCGGCGAGTACACCGCCGGCCTGTACGGCCACTCCGAACCGGTGATCCGCGACGCCATCAAGCAGGCCGCTGACGACGGCTGGGTGCTGGGCGGCCCGAACCTGCTGGAGGCGCGGCTGGCCCAGGCGGTGGTCGACCGGTTCCCGGCCATCGAACGGGTGCGCTTCACCAATTCCGGCACCGAAGCCAACATGATGGCGATCGCCGCCGCGCGCGCCTTCACCGGCCGCGACAAGGTCATGGTGTTCCGCGGCGCCTATCACGGCGGGGTGCTGTACTTCTCCGGCTCGCCGCTGAACGCCCCGTTCGACTACGTCATGGGCGACTACAACGACGCCGAGGGTGCGGCGGCGCTGATCCGCCAGCAGGGCGACAGTCTCGCCTGCGTGCTGGTCGAGCCGATGTCCGGGTCCGGCGGCTGCATCCCCGGCAGCGAGGCATTCCTGGAGGCGCTGCGTGGTGCCACCGAGGCGACCGGCGCCCTGCTGATCTTCGACGAGGTGATGACCTCGCGGCTGTCGGGAGAGGGGTTGCACGGCCTGCTGGGCATCCGGCCGGACCTGGTGACCCTGGGCAAGTATCTGGGCGGCGGCCTTAGCTTCGGCGCGTTCGGCGGCCGGGCCGACATCCTGGCCCGCTTCGATCCGCGCCGGCCCGACGCCTGGCCGCACGCCGGGACCTTCAACAACAACGTCTTCACCATGTCGGCCGGACTGGCCGGGCTGACCCAGCTGTACACGCCCGACCGGGCCGTCATGCTGAACGCCGCCGGCGACAGCCTGCGCGGCCGGTTGAACGACGCCATCACCCGGCGCGGCCTGCCGATGATCGTCACAGGTCGCGGCTCGATGATGGCGGTGCATTCCGGGGCGACGGCGCCGAACTCGCCGCCGGAGTCGGGCAAACGGTCGCGCAAGCTGATCGACCTGATGCACCTCGACCTGATCGCCGCCGGGATCTACACCGCCCGGCGCGGCATGGCGGTGCTGTCGCTGCCGATGGGGGCGGCCGAGTTCGACCGCTTCTCCGCCGCCTTCGAAGAGTTCCTGGACGCCCGCCGGCCGGTGATCGAGGCAGCGGGAAGGGAGGTCGCATGAGCCTGCTGCGCCGCCTGCTGATCGAGGCCGGCCGTCGCGCCGCGCAGAATCCGGAGCTGCGCCGCGGAGCCGCCCGGATTGCCGGCGAGGTCTACGGCAAGGTGGCACCGAAGATCGAAAACGCCGGCCGCCACGTGGTCGAGACCGCGCGCCAGACCTCCTCAGAAGTGCGGGCGACCGACGACCCGCTCGGCTTCGCCCGCCGGTTCCGCGACCGGCTGCTTCCGCCGGAGGATGACCGGCGCTGAGCGTTCTTCGTGGCCGCGGGACGCAGCCGGACTTCGGGAGACAGGGCTGTGACGCAGGAAGGCGAGACGCCGGATCTCGCTGGCGTGGCCGGCGTGTACCGGGAGTATCGACCGGCGCCGGGACTGGCGCGGCATTTTCGTTGCGCATGGGACCATGCTGTCCCGGGCGGGCAACAGCGCCCGATCATGGTCGTGCCCGACGGTTGCGTCGATCTGCTGTGGACCGATGGACGGTTGATGATCGCCGGGCCGGACCTGACGGCCGTGTCGGAGCCGTTGAAGGGCGGGGCAGTTGTCTCCGGTATGCGGTTTCAGCCCGGCGCCGCCTTCCGCTGGCTCGGGTTGCCGATGTCCGAGCTCGTCGGACGCCGCGTTGAGCTGAGCGAATTGTGGGGTCCCCGCGCTGCGGCGCTGGCCGACACTCTCGACGGCGCTGAAACGTCGGCGGATCGGCTGATGCGGATGCAGGAGACGCTGGCCGGAATCGCTGGAACGATCGACACCCCGGCACCGGAGATAAGCTTCGTGTTCCGGTCGCTTGAGCGCTCCGCCGAGCCCGCCGGTGTTGCGCGTCTGCTCGACCGGTTGGCGCTGAGCGACCGGACCCTGCGTCGACGTTGCCACGACGCATTCGGCTATGGGCCTAAAACCCTGGACCGGATCCTGCGCTTCCAGCGCTTCCTGGCGATTAGCCGTGGGCAGCGACAGGTGGGACTGGCGGGGTCCGCGCACGACGCCGGGTATGCGGATCAATCCCACCTTGCCCGCGACGTTCGCGATCTGACCGGCCTCACGCCATCGGCGATCCTCCGGCAGATTGCGGCCTGTTTGGCCGTTTCGTTCAAGACGCCGGATGGATGTGAGGGCATGGTCGGCAGCGACGAGATCCGCGTCACCCGGCTTGCCGGAGCCAGCGGTCAGCCGAACCAACGATCTGAGGAGCATGCCCATGGACAAGCGGGACAGCGACCGCCGCATCGACTACGTCGAGTTCGCGGTCGTGGACATCGAGCGGCCGAAGGCCTTCTACGGGGAGGCATTCGGCTGGACCTTCACGGACTACGGGCCGAGCTACTGTGAGTTCAACGATGGCCGGATGACCGGCGGGTTCGCCCAGGGCTCGCCCCGTCCCGGCGGTCCGCTGGTGATTCTCTTCGCCGACGATCTGGCCGATCTGAAGCGTCGGATCGAAGAGGCTGGGGCCAAGATCGTGAAGGAGCCGTATGCCTTCCCGGGCGGCCGCCGGTTTCATTTCGAGGACCCGGACGGCTACGAACTGGCGGTTTGGTCGGACAAGTAGGTCGGGCTACCCCAGGCTCGCCAGCAGCTTGGCCAGCAGTTCGTTCAGTTGTTGCTGTTCGGCGCGGCTGAGGCCGGCCAGGACCCGGGTCTCGTTCTCCACGTGGGCGCCGACCGCCTGGTCGATCAACGAGAAGCCTTTCTCGGTCAGCACCACGATGGTGCCGCGCCGGTCGTTCGGGTCGTTCTCCCGCCGGATCAGGCCGCCCCGTTCCAGCCGGTCGAGCCGGCTGGTCATGGTGCCGGACGTCACCATCGTGGCTTCGTAGAGACCGGTCGGGCTGAGGGCATAAGGCTTTCCGGCCCGGCGCAGGGTCGCCAGCACGTCGAACTCGCCGCGACCCAGCCCGAAGCGCGCGAACAGCGGTTCCAGATGGTCCTTCGCGACGGTACGGGCGGCAATTCCCAGGCGTGCGAGCACCACCATCGGCAGCAGGTCCAGGTCCGGGCGTTCCTTGGCCCATTGCGAAACGGCGAACTCGGCTCTATCCATCTTTGCTCCATGTATCTTGACATCAAGATAGTTGATGACGAGATAGTACCCACGCGAGAGCGAAACAAGCATCGCCGCTGCGTCGCACCGACACCTCGATGATGGAGAGCATGATGGCCAGTGCCAACGCCGAATCCGTTTCCGCATCGCCGGTCGCCCGTTTCGTGCCGGTCCTGTGCCTGCTGGTGGTTGGCTCGTTCATCGGCATCACCGCCAACCTGGTGAAGCTGGCGGTCGGCGCCGGGGCCGCGCCGGTGGCGTTCCTGGCGTGGTCGGTCCTGGGGGCCGGGTTGATCCTGCTCATCTCGGCTGTCGCAAGCGGGAACCGCCCGCCGCTGAACCGACGTACCGTCGAGTACTTCCTGGTGTCGGGCCTGCTGAGCGTGGCGCTGTCCAACGCCCTGGTGTTCGCCGCCGTACCCCATGTCGGTGCGGGGTTCGTGGCGCTCTTGTTCGCGTTCCCGCCTCTATACACCTACGCGATGGCACTAGCCGGCGGGATGGAGCGGGCACGTCTGGTCCGGGCGGTCGGGGTGCTGTCAGGGATTGCCGGAGCCGTCGTTCTCGCCTGGTCCAAGGCCTCGGAGCCGGAGGCCAACCTGCTGTGGATCGGGGTCGCCTTGAGCGCGCCGGTCATCATCGCCGCCGGTAACATCTACCGCACCCTGCGCTGGCCGGCCGGCGCGTCGTCGTTGTCGCTGGCGCCCGGGATGCTGCTTGGGGCGGCGATGCTGCTGTTCATCGGTGCGCCCGTGATCGGAATCGACATGGCGATTCCGGCTCACGACGGCTCCTCAGCGGTCTTGCTGGCGGCCCAGACGCTGACCTTCGCGGCCATGTACATGCTGTACTTCGTGTTGCAGCGGTTGGCTGGCCCGGTCTACCTCAGCCAGATCGGGGCGGTCGGCGCGGCCGCCGGGGCCGGGATCGCCAGTCTGGTTCTCGGCGAGACGCTGCCGGCCGGCATCGGCTGGGCCGGGGCCCTGATTGCGCTCGGCGTCTTCCTGGTTTCCCGAAGCAACACCAGGGATGTCCGTTGAACGGAAATGTCGGCGACTCGCAACATCGGCCGGATTGTGGGAAACTGCGGGCTCCAGGCAGGGTCCCGACATGGTCAACAGCATACCCGGCGTTCCCCCTCCGATCCCGCACTCCAAGCTTGTGGGCCCGGAGAAGGTGCGTCTCGCCGGTTCGGGCTCGGACCTCGCAAGCGAGCCGGTGAACCAGCCGCTGGTCAAGCTGGCGTTGCTATCGGAAGTAGCCGCCCTCAGTCCGGCAGAGCGGTCGGAGTACTTTCAGTCGGTCGGGCGTCAGGCGACCGCGCGGGCAACCGCCAAGGTGGTCGATATCCTGGCCTAGCTTGCAATTTCACAATATTGACAATTTTATTTAAAATACCACTTAATTATGATCTACTCAGGTTCTGAGACGTCCTGGGCGGGATGCTCAAGGGTTTTCGAGGAGCGGCAGAATGGCGATCGGCCCGACGGGGGCTTCCCCTCTCGCCCCCATTCCCCAAGGATCAAGCAACGCGCTTGCCCCGTCCCGGCTCGCCCGTGGCCTGCAGGAGGCGTTCGGCTTCCGCACCCGCAGCGCGGCTCCGCAACTGGACGATGTGCTGAAGGCCGAACCGCTCGACAACGAGGCGGATCGCCGGCAATTCAACCTGGAACACGCGGCCGAGCAGATCCGCCGCCTGAACCCCTCCGCACCGCGCGGTTCGATCGTCGATATCGTCGCCTGACCCGCCCGCTCACAGGTCGGTGCGCTCGGCCTCGATCGGCTTGCGGCTCGCCTTGTTGAACCGATCGTCGTAGATCGGGCGCCCGCCGGTGGTCGGCCCCGGATACTGGACGATCAGGATCTCGCCACCGGTGTCGGTCCGGAACTCGTCCTCGAAGTGCGGGTCCGGGTGGAACAGCATCGTGCCCGGCCCGTAGACGCCGCCACCGATGTGGAATTCGCCCTCCAGGATGTACCAGACCTGGGCGAAGTCGTGCCGGTGCACGGGATGATGGGCGCCCGGCTCCAGGCGCAGGATGCCGGCGTTCGGCTCGGTCGGCCGTTCCGGACGCGGATGGAACAGCATCTTGCCGGTCTCGCCCGGCCAGCGGATGGTCTCCCACTCCAGGTCGTCGCGGTGCCGGGCCTCGAACGCCTGGTGCCCGTGCCGGGCGATCGGTGCGGTCTGCTCGCTCATCGTTCTTTGTCCCTTGCTGGTGCGTCCGGTGACAGGGCGGTCGCACCCTGGTTCCACCAATCGGAATGCCCACCTGGTCCAGACGCGTGATGCGTCATCATCAGCACGCGGGCGGGTGCGTCGCCGGCGGCCCCCGCTGTGTGCGGGATATCGGAGCGCAGATGGATGGCGTCGCCGGTTTCCAGCAGGGTCGTCCGTTCGCCGACCACGAAACGCACCCGGCCTTCCAGCACGAAACAGATCTCCTCGCCGGGGTGGGCGAAGCGGGTGTCGGCCGTGCCGGCGGCCGGGAGTTCTAGCAACGTCGCCTCGATGGCCCGGCCCGGTCCGCCGGTCGAGACCGGGGTCCACCGGTAGCCGGTGGCCGGGATCGACCGCGGCATCGACCCGGCGGACCGGAACACCGCGAACCCATGATCGGGGGCCGCAGTGTCGGGCGGGCCGATCAGGTCGTGGATGGATCCGCCCAGCGCATCGGCTATGCGGATCAGGTTGCCGACCGAGGACTGCGCCTGCCCGCGCTCGACCCGCGACAGGAACGACACGGACAGTCCGCTGCGTTCGGCCAGGTCACCGAGCGTCATTCGACGGCTGGTCCGTCGATCGCGGATGGCGTCGCCAATCCGTTGAAGGCTCTGATCGATCAAATTCATCGTGCCTTCCGACATTAAGTTTGCATGTCATGCAAACTGAAATTGCGTTATTGTGCAAGGAAAATTGCACACTATGAAAATATGCAATGGTTTGGCACCATACCGCTGCCGATCTGCACGCCTTGACCCGGCCGGTGGACGGCGCCTAGCTTCGCCAACCCTTCAGCGTGGCGATCATTCCGTGACCATATCCAACGAAACGCACTCCGCTGCTCCGCGCGCGGCCCTGCTCGGCTTCGGCTGGTTCCTGTGTGCGGTGTTCTTCCTGTACGCCTTCGTGCAGCGGGTGGCGCCGTCGGTGATGGTCGACGACCTGATGCGGGATTTCGCGGTCGGCGGTGCGCTGCTCGGTAACCTGTCGGCGTTCTATTACTACTCCTACGCAGGGTCGCAGATCCCGGTAGGAGTGCTGATGGACCGCTACGGGCCGCGCCGTCTGGTGACGGTCGCGGCCGCCTTGGCGGGGGCCGGATCGCTGGTGTTTGCCGTCGCTGACGATCTGTGGTTCGCATCGCTCGGCCGGCTGATGATCGGCTTCGGATGCGCGTTCAGCTTTGTCGGGGCGCTCAACTACGCTGCCCTGTGGTTCCCGCCGAACCGGTTCGCCACGCTCGGCGGCTGGGCTCAGATGCTCGGCGTCGTCGGAGGGATTCTCGGGCAGGCGCCGCTCGGCTATCTGGTCGAGGCGGTGGGCTGGCGGGCGGCGGTTGGCGGCCTGGCGGTGTTCGGCCTGGCGCTGGCGGTGGCCACCGGGTTGGTGCTGCGCGACAAGAAGCGCCCGGCCTCCAGTACGCCGACGCAGAAGCGCAGCCTGTTGTCCGGCCTGAAGCGGGCGGCGAGCACCGGACAGGTGTGGGTCGCGTCGGGCTTCGGCATGTCCATGACCGGCAGCATGCTGGCGTTCGGCGGGCTGTGGGGCGTGCCCTATGTCGAGCAGGCCTACGGCCTGCCGAAGGCCGAGGCGGCAGCCCTGGTGTCCGTGCTGTTCGTCGGCTGGGGCATCGGCGCGCCGCTGTGGGGGTTCCTGTCGGATCGCTTCAGCCGGCGCCGGCCGTTCATGGCGTTCGGCGGCGTGATGGCGACCGCCGGTATTGCCGCAGCGGTTTACCTGCCGGGCCTGACGATCGAGTCGCTGGCGGTCGTCCTGTTCTTCCAGGGCATGGGTGCCGCCTCGATGGTGCTGTGCTTCGCGGTGGCGCGCGAGAACACGCCGTCCTGGTCGGCCGGTGTGACACTGGGCATCGTGAACGGCTTCGTGGTCGGTTCCGGCGCGGTCCTGCAGCCGCTGGTCGGCTGGCTGCTCGATCTCGGTTGGAGCGGCACGCTGGTGGCCGGCGCCCGGGTCTACAGCCTGGACACCTACCAGGCGGCTTTCCTGGTGCTTCCGGCAACCTGCGGGCTGGGCGCGCTGCTGACCCTGTTGCTGCGCGAGACCGGCGCCCGGCCGTTCGAGGAGCCCGCCTAGAGCAACCCGGCCGAGCGGAAGCTGGTGTGCCCGCCACGACCCACGATCAGGTGATCGTGCAAGGTCAGGCCGAGCGTGGACAGGGCCTCGCCAAGTTGGCGGGTCACGGAGATATCCGCCTGCGACGGTGTCGGGTCGCCGGATGGATGGTTGTGAACGACAATCACCGCCGACGCGCCGAGTTCAAGCGCGCGCTTGACCACTTCGCGGGGATACAGCGGAGTGTGATCGACGGTGCCGCGGCCCTGGCGTTCGTCGCGGATCAGGCGGTTCTTGCGGTCGAGATACAGTACCCGCACCTCCTCGACCGCCTGATAGGCGAGGGCGACCCGGCAGTAGTCCAGCAATTGGGTCCAGCTTGAGAGCAGGGGTCGGTTGAGCAGCGGTTGGCCCAGCAGCCGGGCGGCCGTCGACTGGGCGGTCTTCAGGGCGACGATCGAGGCTTCGCCCATTCCATCGATCCGCTCCAACGCCTCGACCGGGGCGCTGACTGCCTCGGCGAACGACCCGAACCGTGCGACCAGCCGCTTGGCCAGCGGTTTCACGTCGCCACGCGGCTTGGCCAGGAACAGCAGCAGTTCCAACAGTTCGTAGTCGGCCAAGGCTTCGGCACCGGCGGCAAGAAACCGCTGGCGGAGCCGAGAGCGGTGTCCCACACGATCATCGTTGTCATCGGTTCCCGACATACTTGCAGTCCGGCGGTTTCCCGTCGGTTATGGCAAGGGCAGGGACGTTTTGCGGTGGCGAGGTGACGCGCCGGATGGCGCGTCACCCTGAGTCGGTCAGGTCTTGGGCTTGCGGAACGGCTTGTGGCAGGCGCCGCAGGTGCCGCCGAGGGCCTTCAATGCGTCACCGGTAGCGCTGGCGTCGCCACCCTTGGCGACCATCGCCAGCTTCTCGGCCGCGGCCGAGGTGTTGGCGGACGCCTTCTCGAACTCGGCCCAGTCGGTCCAGATCGCCGGCATGGCATCGGTGTCGCCCTCGCCCGAGCCTTTGGGGAACAGGCTGGGGAACTTCTTCAGGCTGGCGGCGATCGACTCGGCCGGTGCCACGGCATCCGTCGCCTTGCCACCTTCGACAGCGGCCTTGATCGCCTTCATGGCGGCGCCGTTGCCCTTCATGATTTCCTTGCGCTCGGCGATCACGTCGGCGGCCACCGCGCCGCCGAATGTCGCCAGGATCACCGCTCCGACGGCGGCCGCACGTACGAGATATCGCATGATTCCTCCTGCCCGCTTCCAGGTCGGGCCGGGAGCCCGCCTACACGGCAAACAGCATGCGGGGATGACGCGCTCGGTTCAATTGACATCTGCGTGCGCCGGTCAGTCCGGCAGGATCGTAGCCTCCAGGGCCTGCCGCCCGCGGATGATGTCGGAGGCCTTCTCGGCGATCATGATGACCGACGCGTTGAGGTTGGCGGACAGCATGGTTGGCATCACCGAGGCGTCGACCACCCGCAGTCCTTCCATCCCGCGAACCCGCAACTGGTCATCGACAACGGCGGTCCGGTCGGTCTCGGGTCCCATCCGGCACGAGCCCATGGGGTGGAAGGTGGTGGTGCCGCGCTCGCGGGCGGCCGCCAGCAACTCGTCGTCGGTCTGCACGTTCGGACCGGGATACTCCTCGCCGTCGTAGTACGGCTCCAGCGGCTTGGTGGCGAGCAGCCGGCGGGCCAGCTTCATCGCCTTCAGCAGGACCTGCCGGTCGCTCTCCTGGGCAAGGTAGTTCGGCTGGATAACCGGGGCCTCGAACGGATCGGCGTTTCGGGCGCGAACATAGCCCTTGCTGTCCGGGCGCTGCTGCCACGAGGCCACGGTCATGCCCGGGTGGTCGTCGAGCCGTGACTGCACGCCTTCCTTGTAGCTGGCCGGGGTGAAGGTGAACTGCACGTCACTGTTCCGCGCCGCCTCGTCGGAATGCCAGAAGCAGTACACCAGGGTCGGGCTGAGCGAGAGGATGCCCTTCCGGGTGGCCAGCCAGCGCAGGACCTGGCCGACAAGGCGGGTACCGCGAACCTCCTCGTTGATCGTGTCGGTGCCTTTGACGCGGGCGACGAAACGCGGGGCGTAGTGGTCACGCAGGTTCTCGCCGACACCCGGCAGGTCGTGCTGCACCGGAATGCCTAGCGCCTTGAGGTGCGCGGCCGGACCGATTCCGGACAATTGCAGCAGCTGCGGCGAGTTGTAGGTACCGCCGGCCAGGATGACTTCGCGCCGCGCTGTGACCTCGAGCGGGATGCCGTGGCGGCCGCCCTTGTTGTAGCGCACGCCGGTCGCACGCTTGCCGTCGAGCATCAGCGCGGTGGCATGGGCGTCGGTGATGACCGTCAGGTTCGGGCGCTTCATGGCGGGGTGCAGGTAGGCGCGGGCCGCGCTCATCCGCCGGCCCTTGGAGATGGTGCGCTGGGCGTAGGACACACCTTCCTGGATGGCGCCGTTGTAGTCGGGGTTGCGCGGAATGCCGAGGGTGGTGGCACCTTCGATGAACGCCTCGCACAGCGGATGACGCCAGTCGATGTCGGTGACCACCAGGTTGCCGTCACGGCCGCGGAAGGTGTCGTCGCCTGCACCCTCGCGCTTTTCCGAACGCCGGAAGTACGGCAGCACGTCGGCGTATCCCCAGCCGTGGTTGCCGCGCTGCGCCCAGCCGTCGAAATCCATGCGCTGGCCGCGATTGTAGATGTGGCCGTTGATCGAGCTGGATCCGCCCAATGTCTTGCCGCGTGGCGCCTTGATCCGCCGGCCACCGGTCCACTCGCTCGGCTCCATGTCGTAGAGCCAGTTCACCGCCGGATCGACCATGGTCTTCATGAAGCCGGCCGGGATGTGGATGAACGGATGCCAGTCGGACGGTCCTGCCTCCAGAACGCAGACGGTTGCGGTGCCGTCCTCGGTCAATCGGTTGGCGAGCACCGAGCCGGCAGATCCGGCACCGACGATGACGTAGTCGAACGTGTCCATGCGGCGAATTCCCTCGCGAGCGCGCAGGGTGGAGGATGGTCACCTCCTTACCAGACGCCGGCCGCGCTCGGCAAAGATATTGAATTCAATCCAGCGCATTTGCCGAATTGGACCGGGAAGGTCAGTCCACGGCTTTCGGCCAGACCCGTGTCGCCTGTGCGAGTTCGGGCCAGCCGATCGGCATTGCTGCCTTGGCCACGGCCGCGTCTGCATCCAGCGCCGGGTCCCAGTAGGCGGCAATGATCCGCTTGCCGGTGAAGCCGTCAGACCCTGGCGATGCCAGCCACGCCGCGGGCGGTCCCATCACCTCGGGCCGCAGCATGGTGGCGCGGTCCATGCCGCTGCCGTCACCGATGAACGCGGTGTCGGTTGGGCCGCCCGGAACCAGGACATTCACCGTCACGCCGGTCCCTTCCAATTCGGTCGCCCAGACCGCCGAGGCTGCTTCCAGGGATGCTTTCAGCGCGCCATAGGGAAAGGTACGCAGCATGGTGAAGAAGCTGGTGGTGTTGTTGATGACCCGGCCCCAAGCGCGCTCGCGCATGCCCGGCGTGACGAGCCGGGTGAGCAGGAACGGGCCGCGCAGGTTGACCGCGATGAACCGGTCGAAGATCTCCGGGGTGACCTCCTGCAGGTCGGGCAGGTTGCGCTCGCCATCGGGACGCAGCGCGCTGAGGCCGATGCCGGCGTTGTTGACGAGGATGTCAACCGGGCCAAGACGTTGCTCGGTCGCCCGGACCGCAGCCGCACAGCCGGATTCCGTTGAGATGTCGCCGGCGATTGCGACGGCCTGGTCCCCCAGCGCCTGCGCCACCCGGAGGGCGGCGGACTCGTCCTGGTCGACCACGGCAACCCGTGTGCCGGCGGCGGCGATCGCGGCGCAGAGTGCCTCGCCGATCCCGCCGCCGCCTCCGGTGATCAACGCCACTCTGTTCTGTGCTGGCATGCCCGATGGTCTCCCCGTGTCGGTCGCCCGGTGCTCAGTCCAGGCTGAAGGTTTGGAACTCGCGGTTCAGCGCCGGCAGCATCGCCACGTCCATCCGGCCGAGCGCCGGCTGCATGACGATCATGGCAACGGTGGCGCTGAGGTTGGTGGTAAGCGATGGCCGCGGCGGCCGGCAGACCGACCACGGCGAGGCGAAGTCGTCGAACAGCGCCGTCTTCACGCCGTCGACCGTGATCCGGCCGATCTGCGGGGCCAGCAGGTCGCGGACCCGGATGTCGCGGTACAGGCTGTCCGGCGTGTTGGCGATGCCGGTGTCCTTCAGCTTCGCCAGCGCCACCGGGCTCTGCCAGTGGTTGGCGTGCACCAGCAGGCCGTCCTGCGGGTGCACCTGGAAGGTCTCGTCCGGCGCGCACTCGAAGTCGATCGCCACGCCCCCGCAGTGGCTGACGATCATGTTGTTCGACGGCGATTTCGGCGTGGCGTAGACCGTCCGCATCGCCAGGGCCAGGTGCTCGGTCTCCAGAACCTTGCGGCGGATCAGGGCGAGCGGGACGCCGATCTGCGAGTAGTCGCGATCGGATTCCAGGTAGTTGGCGGTGATCGCGATGCCGGCGGCGTTAAGGCCGCAGCGGGCCAGTCCTCCGGCCTCGGTGAAAGTCAGGATGTCGGGACCGTCGTCGCGGCGGATCCGCAGGACCACGGCGGTTTCCGCGCATTCGGCCTTCCAGTCCCAGTTCTGGGCGTGGATCAGGCGGCCGTCACGGGTGGCGCCAGGCAGCGCCACCAGACCGGTGCAACCGTCGGGGTCCTCCGCGGCGGCCAGCTTCGCCCGCAGATCCGGCCGGGCGCCGAGTTTCAGGATCTCGGTACGGGCATTCAGCAGTGCGATCTGCTCGAACGGCATTTCTGCGCCGTCGGCGATGCCGCGCATCTCCTCGACGTAAGCGGCATCGAACCGCTCGATCACCGGCAGGTAGTCGGCAACCAGGGACCGGACCTCCGGCCAGCTGAGGCCCAGGCCGTCAAGCTGCGAGGTGTAGTGCGCGACACCCTTGGCGATGCGTTCGGCCGCCTGTGTTCCGTACTGCCGGCCGCGTTCGATTGGTGTGCCGGAAACATCGATCAGCGGGCAGGGATCAACCATCTGGAAACCTGGCGACGAGTGTCGAGGCAGCGACCATAGCAACAGATCCGGCGGTCATCGAGACGATGATCCGCGCACACTCTTGGTCCGATCGAACGGATGAGGTTTGGTCCTGTCATCGTTGCCAAGAACCGCGAAACGTGGCGATGAAAACACGCATCGGGTCAGATCACGGACCGCGTTGACGAGAGGAATCCCATGACCGCCATCGATACCGCCGACGCCTTGCGCGCGACCTACGATGCGCCCGGCGAGGCGGCGCGCAAGAAGCTGATGTCGAAGCTCGACAAGCACGCGCGGGCTTTCATTGCGCTCAGCCCGTTCCTGGTGATCGCGTCGCGCGGATCGGCTGGCGCTGATTGCTCGCCGCGCGGCGATGCGCCGGGTTTCGTCCAAGTGATCGACGACCACACGCTGCTGATACCGGACCGGCGTGGCAACAACCTGCTCGATACGCTCGGCAACGTGGTCGAGGACCCGGAGGTTGGGCTGCTGTTCATGGTGCCGGGTGTGAGCGAGACGCTGCGGGCCAACGGTACGGCGCGGATCGTGACCGATCCGGCCGCGCTGGAACCGTTGGCCGTGCGTGGCCAGGTTCCCGCGTCGGGCATGGAGGTGACGATCCGGCAGGTCTACTTTCACTGCGGCCGGTCGCTGATTCGCGCCAAGTTGTGGGATCCGGACAGCCGGATCGAGAAGGGCGGCTTTCCGTCACTCGGCCGAATCATTGCCGATCAGGTCGCCGGCATCGATGCCGAAGCGGCGGACAAGCGGCTGGAGGAAGCCTACACGACCCGGTTGTATTGATCGCCGCCGCTACAGGATGCCGAGTTCCCGGTAAGGCATGTTGTTCAGGACCCGATCGTACCCCAGCCGGGTCAGGTCGATGGTCTGGAACGCGCCGTGCACGATCATCTCCGCAATGCCTCGGCCGGCGGCCGGCGCGTGCATAAGGCCGTGTCCGGAGAACCCGGCAATCACGTAGACGTTAGGATGGCGTTGCCGCCAGTTTCCGATGATTGCGTTGCCGTCCAACTCGCACTGCTCGTACAGCCCTGACCAGGATCGGTGGCATCTGGTGGCCTCAAAGGCCGGGAACCGGTGGGCCAGTGCCGGCCAGACGACGGTCTCGAAATAGTCGTGATCGACATCGAAGTTGAACCCACGCGGCTCTTCGGAGTTGACGAGACTGCCGGTGTAGCCGGCGCCCTCGGGCCGAAACGCCAGCCGGTCCAGATCCTTCACGAACGGCAGCGGCTCGATCGGTGTCCGTGTGGTGAAATAGTGCTCGAACCGGCGCATCGGCGCGATCGGCAGGGGCATGTCGATTGACGCAACCACCTGCGGCGACCAGGCGCCGGCAGCGACTACGAAAGTGTCTGCCTCAAGCGAACCGCCGCTCGCCAGGGCCGCCGATCGAACGACGCCGTTTCGCGCGCGTAGGCCGACTACCCGATTCCGAATGACGTCCGTTCCAGTGGCGCGTGCCTTGCGCAGAAAGCCCTGAAGAACACCGTTCGGATCGCACCAGCCGTCGCGCGGAGACAGCGCGGCGGCGCCGACATCGTTGACATTGATTGACGGGAACCGCCGCTTCAACGCCGGCTGATCCATCAGGGTCACCTCGACCCCGAGTCCCCTCTGAGTTCGGATGTTCGCCTCCAGCAACGCGACACCCGCCGGCGGGACCAGGAACAGGTAACCTTGCTCGCGCCAGTCGATGGCCGGGGCGTCGCCGTCCACCGCCATCTCGGCATCGAAGCGCTTCAGGAAGTCGATGCTGTAGCTGGACATCGCGATGTTCTCCGGACCGGAGAACAGTCGGCGGGCCCCACCGGATGCACGCAAGGTCGACGAGAATTCGTAGGACGGGTCCGGTTCGATGATGCAGACCGATATGGCTGGATCCAGGCGCTTGAGGAACACCGCAGTGCTCAGGCCCATGATCCCGCCGCCGGCGATGCAGACATCGTAGTTCATGAAACCCGACTCCTGTGCGGCCGACCCCTTGTGGGAACGACCTGCCGTCCTGCAGCCGCTTGAATTTCATTCAGGTTAACACCACCCTCGGCGGATGGATGACTCGCGTGTCAGCTTGCCGCCGTTTGCCGCTCTGCGCGCGTTTCACGCGGCAGCGGTCCATGAGCGGTTCCGGAATGCCGCGGAGAGCCTGGGTGTGACGGAGTCGGCCATCAGCCATCAGGTCCGCAGGCTTGAAGACTATTTGCGTACCTCGTTGTTCGATCGCTCGGGCGCCGGGGTAAAATTGACGTCTGCCGGCCGTCGCTACCTCGAACAGATCGACCCGGCCATCCGGCAGATCCAGTCGGCGACCGAGGCGATGCTGCGACCGGACGGGCGCGGCGTGGTCCGCCTGACGTTGCCGCCGTCGCTGGCGGCGACATGGCTCATTCCAAAGCTCGGAGCGTTCGAGCGGACCTATTCCGATGTTGAACTCCAACTGGTGACCACGACCCGGGTGGTGGATCTGCGCCGCGACCAGATCGATCTGGCGATTCGCCACGGCAAGGGCACCTGGTCGGGGCTTGATGCCACCTTCCTGCTGGAGGAGACGGCTCTTCCGGTGTGTGCGCCCGGCTACCTGACCCTTGACGAGGAAGAGAATCCGCTGACAGCGCTCGCTCGAGTTCGGCTGATCGTCAACGATCGCTTCCCCGATGAATGGGAGGAATGGGCCCGGGCCCGCGGACTGGCACCGCCGAGTCTGTCCGGTGCCGTCACCATGGATGCCATGGAGCAGGCACTGCAGGTCGCCGAGAGCGGCCATGGCCTCGCCCTCGGGCGACGCCCGCTCGTCGATGATCGTTTGACCCGGGGCGTCTTGGTCGCGCCGTTCGGCGCGGCCGACCCGACCGGCGCCGCCTACTACTTGTGCAGACAGGCCGGGACTCCCTCAACGGTGTCGGCACGACGGTTGGAACGCTGGCTGATCGAACTCTCCGGGGTCGATCGTGCCGATTCGGTCAGTGGTGTGCCGTGAGACGGTGCCGGACTGACGGCTGAATGGTCGGCCGTCGCGATGACAGTGAGGCTTGCCAAAGGATCGTGATGATGACCTGTAATCCGGTGACGCCGATCTCGGAATCTTGTAGCAAGCGCGCAGACTCGGATTGATAGCTGCTGCTCGCGCGATGTGCGTAATACCTGGGGGGTCGCGCTTTGGACATCACGTCCTACGATCAGGCTGAACGATCCGCACTCTCGGACACTCTAGTCTGGGCGAAGGGTGTGGATCTGAGCCCGGTCACCTTCGAGAAGGCGGGGTTCCTCAGCCGGTTGAAACATGTCGATCAGATCAAGCCGTTGCTCATCGGCTTCCACGGGCTTGGCCGGTGGCCGGAATTGATCGGCGAACTGGATGGATTGCGGGACGACGATCTTCAGAGCTTGATCATCGGAATCACTCGGTACGTAGGTTGGTACCGAACGTTATTCCCTGACGCCACGGTTCCAATTCCGATCGTGGATTTCATTGCGCAGTATGCCGTATATACAAAGCTTCGAGGGTTGCCGAGCCGGTCCAGAGTGCTTGAATTTGGGTCTGGACTGGGGCTGATTGCGTTTTTCATGAGTGTTGATGACGCAGTCAGTTGTTTCGATCTGGTAGAGATCACCCAGTCACTATTTGTGATGCAGGCATCGATTTGTTCACATTGCTACGGAGAGGCATTTCAAAATCATGCTCTGATTTCTACTGGTCAAACAGATGGCGACGTTTCGCAGACGGCTCAACGCGGACTTGGCGTTGACATACCCAGGAAGTTCCGGAGCAAGCTGTTTCCATGGTGGCGGGCGAATATTGCGCTTGCCGGTCGTTATGACGGGATCATTTCGAACTCCAATTTGGCGGAAATGTCGGACTCCGCACTCGGCTACTACTTAGAAAATTGGAATGCGACGTTGACCGATGCCGGGCACATCCTGGTACAGGATCTCGGCAGTCAGCGCAGCTACCGCCACCTGGATGTCCTGGCCGCGATCGACAAGGCCGGGTACCGAGCGCTGGCCCGAGTGGTAGGTATAATCGGAGATCGGCGTTTCACGTGTGAGAACCTGCTGCTTGTGGCGGAGGGTCATCCAGACTTCGATGTGGCACGCCCCGTGGCCGACGGACCGTTTCTCCTACAGGATCATGAGACCGTTCGGCTGGTGTTCGGCTTGGACCGGCCAAAAGGAGCCATGCTGTCCATACGCGACATTCTTCGACGGGTTGTTGCTGGTCTGACTCGGAAAGCGCCGGCCGGTTAGTCCACGGGAAGCTCGTTCACCGAGCGGTGATGCGGGTCAGTGCGTGCCGGCCGGCATCCAGGACATCGTCCAGGTCGTCCGGGTCGACGTGCGGGTAGTGCTTGACCAGCCATGACGGCGCTTCGAAAGGCGTGTCGCGATGGCGCTCGTGATCGATCGTGGCATCAAGCAGGCCAACCAGGATCTGCAGCTTGTCGAGACGGGAAACACGCTCGGTCATCATGCTGTCGGCAGTCATGGCAGGGCTCCGTTAACGGTTGCCGAAACTTAGCCCGTCGGGCAGGCGGTGCCTACTGCTTGCTGCGTACCGACGCGGCAGAGACGCTTGGCGCTCGGAGCAGCGGGCGCCATGCTTAATCATAGTTTAAACAATTGATATCAGAACGGACGATCAACGTGCGGCACGCTGCGGTGCGGGGTGTGGGGCAGGCATCGAGGCGGCGAACGGTCGGCATTCATTCGACCGAAGCGACTATCCGGCGTTGCCGTTGCCGCTATGCTGTCCCGGGCGGTCTTGGGAACCGGTGAGCGTCGGCTCGGCGGCGCAACATATCTGGTTTGGGGGGAGAATGATGAGGCTGGTGTTTGACTGGTCCGCGCCGCGGACGCTGGTGCGGAAGCTCGGCCTGTTGGCGTCAGTGGGGGCATTGCTGCTTACCGCGGGTCCGCCGGCGTCCGAGGCTGCTGCCGCTGCCCCAGCCCCGACGGCCCGACGCCCGGTCATTGGCCTCGTGCTGAGCGGTGGGGGCGCGCTGGGCGCGACGCACATCGGCGTCCTGAAGGTGCTCGAGGAACTGCGTGTCCCGATCGACATCATTACCGGGACCAGCATGGGCTCAATCGTTGGGGGGCTGTATGCGCTTGGGCTCCCCGCCAACGAACTGGAAGCGGTCGTCAGCGACATCGACTGGGCCAAGACCTTCCGCGACACCCCACCGCGTGGTTCTTTGCCGGTCCGGCGCAAGCAGGAGGACTATGGCTTTCTCCTCGACCTCAAGCTCGGCATCAAGGACGGTGCCCTGCAGTTGCCGGCGGGCATCATTCAGGGCCAACGGCTGACTCTGATGATGCGCGAGTTGACCGTGCGGGCTCGCAACGTCACCGATTTCGACCAGCTTCCGATTCGCTACCGCGCGGTAGCGGCGGATCTGGAGACCGGCCAGCAGGTGATTTTGAAGGGCGGCAATCTCGCGACGGCGATGCGGGCAAGCATGTCGGTGCCTGGGTTGCTTCCGCCCGTTGAGATTGACGGCAAGCTGCTGGTCGATGGGGGGGTAGCTAACAACCTCCCGGCTGACGTGGCCCGTGCGATGGGCGCCGAAGTTCTTATCGTGGTCGATATTCCGACGATCCTGAAAAAGCGCGATCAACTGACGTCCAGCCTCGATATCGCCGGCCAGATCCTGGCGGTCCTCGTGCAGCAGAACTCACTGACGCAGATCGCCAACCTGCAACCGCAGGACATCCTGATCCAACCGGATCTAGGCACCCGAGCATCCACCGATTTCGACAAGATCCTTGAGATGATTGCTCCGGGCGAAGCGGCGGCCCGAGGTCAGACCGACCGGCTGCGGGCGTTGTCGCTGGACGAGACCGCCTATGCCGCCAAGATTGCCGCGCGCGGAACGGAGAAGGTGCAGACGCCGGTCATCGCCTTCATCGACGTGGACAACCGCACGGCGCTGTCCGACCGTCGTTTGACCTCCAACATCCGACAGCAGATTGGCCAGCCGCTGAACGTGAAGCAGGTCGAGGAAGATTTCTCGCAGCTTTACGGCTCCGGGCTGTTCGAACAGGTCGATTACGCGCTGGTCGACCGGAACGGCGAGACCGGCATGGTGGTGACCGCCACGGAGAAGAGTTGGGCCAAGGACTATCTTCGGCTGGGCCTGGCGCTGGAAAGCGATGTCGACGGAGACAGCAGCTACATGATCGGTGCGGGATTCACACTGACGGCCCTCAATGCCTACGGTGCAGAGTCGCGCAACGAAGTCGCCTTCGGCAGCACCCAGCGCATCCTGACGGAGTTCTATCAGCCGCTGCAGCCGGAGACCGGCTTCTACGTGCTGCCGTCGCTGAACTATGTGCGCAGCGACGTTCGGGCCTACGGCACGAATGGCAATGTCAACGAGTTCCGCACCACGCGGATGGAGACGGCCCTGAAGCTCGGCTACGAGGTCGGCACCGAACTCGATACCCGGATTGGGCTGCGCTTCGGCGTCGGGGACGTGGACCTGCATACCGGATCGGCGGCCAGCGGAACCACGGGCGATTTCCACATCGGCTCGGCCGATGCCAGCCTGCTCTACGACACTTTGGACAGCGTTCGATTTCCGAACGAGGGCACTTTGCTGCGCATGAACCTGGGCGTCTCCCGCGAGGAACTCGGGGCCGACAGCAACTACGTGAAGCTGGACGCCACGGCGGTTCAGGCCTTCACCTTTGGATCCAACACCATGATCGTAGGCGCCGGCGGTGGCACGTCGTTGAGCAGCGAATTGCCGACCTACGACCGCTTCACGGTCGGTGGCCTGTTCAGTCTGTCCGGTTACACCCGTGACGAACTGTCGACGGAGACCTTGCTGCACGGTCGCTTCCTGTACATGCGCCGGCTCACCGAGAAGGCACCGCTGTTCTTCGATCTGCCAATTTACGCAGGCGCTTCATTTGAGGCCGCGCGGCTCGACGGCGATACCGGGCCGGACAGCTTCGACCAGAACGCCTTCGGCAGCAGCGTCTTTCTCGGCGCGGACACCCCGCTCGGCGCCAGTTACCTGGCATTGGGGCAGGGCGATGGCGGCCGGACCGCCGCCTATCTGTATTTCGGCAAATTGTTCTGATCCGGCCGAAGGGTTAAACCGCCAACAGGGTGGACGCCCGGCGTTCGTGCGCGGTCGCGGATGGCCGGGCGTTAATCTTCCGTTAAGGCTCGGCAATGATAATCCATACGCTTGGCAACCAGTGCGGGTGTCGTGATGGAAGCATTGGACGTCGTCGGTTGGGTTTTCTACGCGCTGCTGTTCTGGGGGCTGTTCAGGCTTGCGGTGCCCCGCGACCGTGGCCCTACTGGACTGGAGCGGCTGGACTACCGTCGTTGACCGTGGAGTAAGCGCGCGGCCGGCTCCCGGTGGCGCAGCCTCGACGGGCCTGAGAAGATCCGGCGGCGTCGCCGACTGCTTCAGTACCCCGCGAGCCGGTCGCCCTGCCACAGCAGCTCGTGGGCGTAGCCGCTGCTGACCGTGATCCCGCTCCGGCATTTGGTGACGATCAGCAGCGTTTCGTCCTCCGCGCCGAGCACATAGGCACGGGCTTGACCAACCCGATCCTCGATCTCCCAGCGTACGGCCCCGGCCCGGCGCGTTCGCGCAACAAGACGGTCGAGCGCCGCGTGGTCCTCCGGGCCGAAGGCGATTGTCTTCGGCCGCTGCGGGAAGGCGATAACGATCCCCATGCTGATGCCCCTCCACGGATTCATCACGTACCCACACGTAATGATCCGACAGGACACAGGTAACGGCGATACGGGGGACCTCGACGGAACGTGAACGATGGTGAGCGGGGCGCTACAGCGGCGCACTCATGATCAGGCCGCCATCCACCACGATCTCGGTTGCGGTAACGTACTTGGCTTCGTCGGATGCCAGGTACAGAGCGGCATAGGCGACGTCCCAGGCGTCGCCCATGTGCCCCATCGGCACCTGGGCGTTTCGCTTGGCGATCAGCGCTTCCGCGTCGCCGCCCGCCCGCTGACCGGCCAGCCGCGTCTCGACCAGCGGGGTGTGCATCAGGCCCGGCACCACGGTGTTGCAGCGGATACGCTCCTTGGCATAGCTGACCCCGATGGCACGCGACATCTGCACGACGCCGGCCTTGGTGGCGGCATATGCGTGGATGTGCGACCCGATGTGACGGTACCCGGCAACCGATGCGACGTTGACGATGGCGCCGCCCCCCGTCTTGCGCATGTGCGGGATGGCATGATGGCAGCCGAGGTAGACGGTCTTCAGATTGTGGTCCATCTGGCGATCCCAGGTGGCCTCGTCCATTTCCGCGACACCGCCCGGCATCGAGCCGCCGACATTGTTGTGGATGACGTCAAGTCTGCCGAAGCGCTGCACGCAGTCGTCGAGCAGCGCCTTGACCGTGGCATTGTCGGTAAGGTCACCGTCCGCGGCGTGGCACCGACCGCCTTCCGACTCGATGATGCGGCGGGTCTCCTCGACCGCTTCGGACACCCGGTCGATCAGATAGACCGTTGCACCTTCGCGTGCATAGAGCACCGCTGAAGCCTTGCCGTTGCCCCAGCCCGGACCAACCGACCCGGCTCCAGCAACCACGATAACCTTGTCCTGCACGCGTCCGGCCATAACCGTGTCCTATCCCTATTCCAGAATTGTCGATGAACGTCACATCCGAATGAAGCCAACCGTCAACGCGGGTTGCGCAGGGCTGCAACGGCCATGGCCAACCAGGCGAAAACCAGCAGAGTACCGCCGGTCGGCGTCAGGAAACTGCCGGTTTCCCAGGCGCTGATGCCCTTGACGTAGAGCGTTCCGGAGAACAGCACGACCCCGACAAGCATCAGTGTCGCTCCCAGCGTCCCCCACGCCCAGTGGAACCGGCCCCAGGCGGCCCCCACGGCGAACAGACCCACACCGGTAACCGCGTGCCAGAAAACCGCCGTCCACCAGAGCCCACCGGGATGCGCGGCGTCCGGAACGGCGTGGGCGCCGATCGCCGCAAGCGCAACGGCAGCGGCCAGCAGGATTGAGGCGATGAAGAGGACAATGCGGGACATCAGCATGGTGGGGACGCTAGCACGGCTGGACAGGCCGTCCAGAGGTGTAAAGGCGCCTTGACCGTGATCGCCGAACAGGGTCAGGCTGTGGACGATGAGCACGGTATGCAGACACCTTTTGTTCTTGAGCGCAGTGGTCGGCGTTGGACTCGGGTTCCTTTGGGGAGCCGTTGCGCATGCGCAGGATACCGCGATCGGGATCGTCAAGATCTCCGAAGGCGAGGTTGCGCTGTTGCGATCGGATGCGGTTATCCCGGCGGATGCCGGAATCGGGGTCAACCTGCATGACCGGTTGCGCACCGGAGCGAATGGCTCAGTAGGCGTTACACTGGATGATGGCACGCTGATCTCGCTCGGACCGAACTCGCTGTTCGAGTTCACCGAGTATGAGTATGTGCCGCAACGCGGGGCATTCGGCTTCCTCGGCTCTGTACTCGGCGGAACCATGCTGTATTCGTCCGGCAAGATCGGGAAGCTGGCGCCGGAGCGGACCAAGATCCACACACCGATTTCGGTGATTGCGGTGCGCGGCACCCGCTTTGCCGTCCGGTTGCCATCTACGGCCGGAAACTAGACAATGCCCGTCACACGCCTTTCGTCCCCCACGAACTGGATTGCCGCGGTCGCGTTTCTGCTCTCCGGTTGCACCCTTGGGCCGTTCGACGCCGACCGGCTCGCGACCAGCCCTCCGCCGAGCTCGATGTTCGACGCGACGCTGAGCCGGGAGTATGTGGCGCTCGGAGACCTGGAGCGCGCCGAGTACGACTGGCCGGACACCGCTCGTTTCTATCAACGCGCCATCGACGTCGCTGCAGGCGATCGGGTCGAGCCCGAAGCGCTTGAGAGGCGCGATCTGGCGAGCGCTGACCGCGAGACTTTGGCCGCCGCCCGGGGCAGGCTGGTGCAGGCCCTGAAAGAGGGCGCGCGGGCGCTGACCCCAAATGCCGCAGCGCAGGCCCAGGGCGGATTCGACTGCTGGATGCAGGAACAGGAGGAGGGCCACCAATCGGGTGATATCGCCGCCTGCCGTGCCCGCTTCGATACAGCAATGACTGTGGTTGAGGCTGGGCTGAAGGGCGTTGTCGTGGTTCTCCTCGCCGACGCCGGGGGTGCGGTCGGGGCCGTCGATCTGCAGAACGCTCTCGGTGCAGTCACGCTCGACACCGTGCGGGCGAGTGCTGTTGTTGCAGCGGGTGGTGCGGCACCGGATAGCACGGGGACGCTCGGCGAGCGCGATGTCCGCGAGATCTTCGGCGGTGCTCTCGGTGCCGAACCACCGGCGCCGGTCACCGTGCTGTTGTACTTCGAGGCTGGCACGAACGTATTGACCCCACAGTCCCAGGCCGTGCTTCCGGCACTGCTCGAGGTTATACGCCAGCGCGTCCTGCCGGGCGTCGAGATCGCCGGCCACACCGACCGGGTAGGAGCCAGTGACGTCAATGATACTTTGGCGCTCCGGCGTGCCGAACTGGTTCGGCAGATAGCGCTTGATCTGGGAATATCGCCACGGCTGATCCGGGTGGACTCGTTCGGCGAACGCGATCCGGTGGTGCGCACGGCCGACGGTGTCGACGAGCC
The DNA here is from genome assembly GCF_040219215.1 of Thalassobaculum sp. Lineage (GTDB taxonomy): Bacteria > Pseudomonadota > Alphaproteobacteria > Thalassobaculales > Thalassobaculaceae > Thalassobaculum_A. Next base: position 18,790 of record NZ_JAVJSX010000033.1, on the reverse strand, counting down.
GCGCAATCGTCGTGTCGAGGTGACCGTTCGCTGATCGGAGCGGTCTGCGGCAACGTACCGTGGTGCGCCCGAGCGGCAAGAGCGCCTAGTATCGAGGCATGACCATCCCGCCACCTCATCCGTTTGCGCCGGAGCCGAGCAACCATGGCGGCCGGTGGCGAGACCGGTTGATCGGATGTGCGCTTCTGGGCGCGCTGCTGCTCGCGCGGTTTGCCGACGTGGCTCCCCTGACGGCGATGCGCCTTTGGAGCTTCGATGCCATTGCCAGCCTGCGGTCGACGGCATCGCAGCCACCGGCCGTGATGGTCGTCGATATTGACGAGGAGAGCCTGGCGACCCTCGGTCAATGGCCGTGGCCGCGGGGTACGCTGGGACAGGTTGTCGACAGACTGGTCGATGCCCAGGCGTCGGTTATCGTGTTCGACATGCTGCTGGCGGAAGCCGACCGGATGTCGCCGGCTCGGTTGTCTGGGGCCGTCTCCGATATCGAACCTGCAGCGCTGTCGGCCGAAGAACGCGCCAAGGACAACGATGCGGTCCTGGCCCGGGCGATGGGCCGGGGCCGTGTAGTGTCTGCAGCGGCAGCGACCGCATCCGGCCCGACAGCGAATGGCCGTGATCCGATCATCGGGCGCATGGCAGTGCACGGCGCTCCGATCCCTATCGGCCTACCGGCCTCTACCGGCGTTGTTCGCCCCCTTCCGGTCATCGAACAGGCAAGCCTGGGTGTCGGGATCATAAATCTTTACCCGGACCTGGACGGCGTGGTGCGGACCGTTCCGGGTGCGATGGTTGTCGACCGGACGATGCTTCCCGGCCTGGCGGTCGAGGCGGCCCGCACCGCGGCGGGTGCCGGCAATCTCATTCTTCGGGTGCCATCAACCTCCGGTCCGGACGGCATCCTGCTTGGCGACCGGTTCGTGCCGACGGACAAGCGCGGTCGACTCTGGATTGACGCGAGCGGTTCTGAACGGATTCCAGTGATTGCCGCCCACCGGTTGCTGAAGGGCGACGGCTCCGACCGTGACGTCCAGGGGCGTATCGCTGTGGTAGGGGTCTCGGCGGCGGGCATCGGGGTGTCGGTCAAGACCGCATCCGGAGTTGGCACCGCGAGCGCGGTGTTCCAGGCCATGGCGATCGATTCGATTCTCGGTGACCGGGTCATGGCGCGCCCGGCATACCTGATGACGCTCGAACTCGCAGCGGCCGTCGCGATCGGCCTGGCCCTGGTCGGTGGTGCGCCGTGCCTTGGGCTGGCGTCGCTCGGGGCGGCGGCGGTTGGCCTTGGCGTGGTGATGTCCTCGGCCGCGGCGGTGATGGCGCTCGGGGCGGCGCTCCTGGTGGATTTCAGCTTCCCGCTTGTGGTTGCGCTGGTGCTTGCGGGTCACCTCGCGGTTGTGCGCATCCATGAACAAGGCGTGCAACGCCGCCGGCAGTCTGCGCTCCTCGCACAGCAAGACGCCTATATGCGTCAGGTCGTGGACGCCAGTTTCGACGCCATCATCACCGTTGATCGCGATGCGCGAATTCTGACGGCGAACGCCGGCGCCGAGCGGTTGTTCAAGGTGCCAGCCGAGCAACTGCGCGGCTCACGGGTCGAGGGGTGGCTGGTCGGTTTCTGGGCGCGGGCGGTCCGAGATGAGCCGGAGCGAGCTCTGCATGACTCGGTTCGCGGCCACCAGATCATCGCGGCTGCAACCGATCGAGGCAGCGGAGTGCAGGTGCCGATCGAATTGACGGTTGCCGAGACCGCAGCGCCGGAGCTGACCTTTGTGATCGTCCTGCGGGACATCAGCGCCCGGATCGGCGCCGAATCGGCGGCTCGCCAAGCCGTCGAAAGACTGCGAGACGCCGTTGAGCGAATCACCGATGGATTTGCCCTGTTCGGTCCGGATCATCGTCTGGTTATCTGCAACGCGCGCTTCGTCGACATGCTTGGCGAAGCCGGCTCGACGGCGCGTCCCGGTGGTCGCTTCGACGTCATCATGGAGTGCTATGCCGAAACGTCGCGGGCGCCGGTCGATGCCGTCGGTCGGGGACACGACTGGGTTGCCGAGCGTATGGCGACGCTCGCCGAAACCAGCAGGCCGGTGGTGCGCGAGTGTCTGGACGGGCGATGGTTCCTCATCGACGAACGGCCGACCGCCGAAGGCGGGGTGGTCTGCGTGTACACCGACATCACCGAGTTGAAGCATCGGGAGATGGAGATCACCGAGGCGATGATCAGAGCCGAGTCGGCGAGTTCCGCAAAGTCGGAGTTCCTGGCGAACATGAGCCATGAGTTGCGCACGCCGTTGAACGCCGTGATCGGGTTTGCTGACCTGATGAAGCAGGAGCTGTTCGGCCCGCTTGGCCATGACCACTACCGTGCATACGTCGAGGACATCATCGGTAGCGGCTCGAAACTCTTGAGCATGATCGAGGTGATCCTGGACTTCTCACGCTCGGAGCGGACCAACCTGTCGGAGAGCGGCGCGCGCAGTGCTATCAACGACGTGGCGGACGCTGTGGTCAGGGACCTTGGCCCGACCGCACTGCAGAAAAGCATCGACGTCACTGTCGACCGGGACGACGCCTTGCTGCCGTTGAACGTCGACGGTGCGGTCCTGTATCAGGTCCTGCAGAACCTGCTGTCGAACGCCATCAAGTTTTCGGCTTCCGGTGCGTCCGTACAGCTACGCACCTTCCGGGATGCCGATGGTGCGATTGGAGTATCGGTCAGGGATCAGGGTGTTGGTATTCCGGCGGAACTGATCGACAACGTGACGCAGCCGTTCTGGCAACGCCAGGGGCCGCTGGTCCGCGACCATGACGGCGTTGGCCTCGGGCTGGCCATTGTCAAATCGCACGTTGACGCTCTTAAGGGTGAACTCAGGTTCGACAGCCAAGTCGGCCGCGGCACGACCGCGACGGTCCTCTTGCCGGCGTCACGAACAATCCGTCCATCCTGAACGCAGCCGTCCGTTCACGACGGAGGCGCACGAGCAATCCGGGTGCATCCCCGTTGAGGAAATGCACCCGCACCGCGTGTCTCTTACTGGCCGGTATACCAGGAATCAGCGTACAAGCCGCCGCCGATGGCGCCGAGGACCCGCATGCTGCCGCGGACCACGTGCACGAGGTTACCCATCATGACCCCTTCAACGGTCATGCCGGTAACGCCGCCTGCCGCTGCGCCACCGCCCATCCCGCCGGCCGCTGCTCCGCCACCGGTCATGTAGGCGTAGACCGGGATGATGAGACCATCGGTGGCGATCGTGGCGATTACCGCACCGCCAATCACACCGGCGGTGATTGCGACGACGCGATAGCCATCGAAGCTTGAAGCTGTCGGGGCCTGCGCATGGGCTCCTGATGGCGCCAGCGCCATGGTCGAGGCAATAACGCCGGCCGCAGCCACTGTCTTGAGCGTCTTCATGGGGTACTCCTCAGATCTGTTTCTACAGTCCATCGCTGAGGATTCATCGCTGCCGCCCCCCAACGACCGGTCCGACCGCATCGGGTTGATGTCGATCATGTTCCCGCAGGCAGCGTACCCCAATCCGGACAGGACCGCATCGGGTGCGGTAAAATATTCCAGCAATTGACGCGAAATTTATGTGACTCAATCGGGATCGAACATTGCTCCGGTAGACGCGAACCCGCCATCGACCGGCAATGTGTGGCCGGTGATATAGCTGGCGTCGTCCGATGCGAGGAACGCCGCCGCAGCCGCGATTTCCTCCGGCAGTCCATATCGGGCGAGCGGGATGTTCCGTGTATATGTCGAGCGCGTTGTCTCGGTGTGGACCTGAGCGACCATGGCGGTGTCCACCGGTCCCGGCGCCACCGCGTTGACCCGGATGCCGAACGGCGCAAGCTCGATGGCGAGTGTCCTGGTCAGGCCGACCACGCCGTGCTTGGAACTGCCATAGCCGACGCGTCCAGAGATGCCAGTAAGGCCGGCTACGCTGCTGATGTTGATCACGGTGCCCTGCCCGGCGGCGATCATGGCTGGGGCGACTGACCGGACGCAGCGGTACGAGCCAGTCAGGTTGACGGCGACGATCCGCTCGAAATCCTCGCTCCGCTGCTTCAGGAACGAGACCTGCTCGCCGATCCCCGCCGAGTTGACCAGGATGTCGATCCGACCGAACGCGGTCATGGAAGTGGTCACCATGGCCTCGACGCTGTCACCGTTGGTCACGTCGACACGGCTCGCGATCGCGGTAGCACCGGTCTCGGCCAGTTCGCCTGCCGCCTGCTCGGCGAGTGCGATGTTCATGTCGGCCAGCAGAACGCTCGCCCCTTCATCCGCCAACCGCCGCGCGATGGCGAGGCCCAGCCCGCCTCCACCGCCGGTCACGATGGCGGCGCGTCCGTCGAACCGTCGGCCGGTCGCCATACTCATCCCTCCGTCAGCTTTTCGCCGTCCTTCGGCTTGATGTGCGCGTAGTTCCGGCTGCCGAACCAGAGCTGGTACTCCGGATAGGTGGTCGGCGGGTACTTCGGCGGATTGCCCGTCCCCATACAGGTGGGGATGCATTCCATCACATGGTCGTAGGAGCAGTCGAAGAAGAACGGCACCGCATAGCGGTCTGTTGGCGTGCGGTGGATCACCCGGTGTGGCGTGGACAGGAACCGCTCGTTGGTCCAGCGGTGGGCCAGATCGCCGGTGTTGACGACGAACGAGCCGGGGATCATTGGCGGTTCAACCCACGTGCCGTCCGGCAGGCGGATCGTCAGGCCGGGAATGTCGGACTGCGCGAGCAGGGTCAGGAACCCGGAATCGGTGTGCGGCGCAATCGCGAACTGGTTGTCCTCGATCTCGGCCTGCGGCACCGGCGGATAGTGGGTCATCCGCAGCGTGTACATCGGCATGTCGAAAGCGGTGCCGAACCAGTCGGCCGGCAGATCGAGTGCACGGGTGTAAACGGGGATCAGGGACTTGGCGAGCGCCTCCAGCGCATCGCAATACGCCACGACATCGGCGCGAAAGCCGGGCAGGACCGCCTCGTCGGGCCACTGGTTCGGCGCCTTGTAGCGCTTGCCGGCCAGAACGTCAGGATGGTCCGGTGCCAGGTCGCGTTTCACGAACAGCGCTTCGTTCAGGTTCGGCTTGGTGTTGACGTTGACCCTGGACGACCGGGTGGTGCTGCCCTTGAACGGCAGATAGCCGATGTTGTGCTCGTTCGCCCGCAGTGCCAGCTTGGCCTCAAGCGGCAGGGCATGGAAGCGCCGGGCGCTTTCGAACGCGGCGGCGATCCGCGACTGCGGTACGCCGTGGTTGATGATCACGTAGAAGCCGACATTCTCCTGGGCGTGTCGCAGTTCGGCGGCCAGAGCATCGAGCGCACCCGCGGTACCGGCGCGATACGCTGCGAGGTCCAGGACCGGAACTTCCGCCGCTCTGGCGTCCGCTTGCAGTCCGCGTGTCCGGGCCATGCCATCCTCCCGACTCTCATCACTGCGGCGAGCGTAGCATCACCGCAAAGCCAGCGTCATTCGCCGAGGAAATCCGGTTCGGTCGGCAGCGCTAGGCTGGCGATTTCACCGAACCGGTGGCCATAGCCGTAGAAATCGAGGTTCTCATCCCGGAACCATGCCTCGCCGGATATCGACTGTTCATAGGCAGCGCCGAGATCGAGGAAGCGCTGGTGTCGTTCCGCCGGCAGTGTTCCAGCCCCCCCTCCGAGCATCATCAGGAACTCCTGGGTCACCGCATCGATCTCGTCGGCGGTGTTCTCGACCAGTTCGATGCCGCGTTCCTCGAAATCGGCGTCGCGGAACACCGACGGCAGGCGGCGCTCAAGGATCTCCGGGTAGTTCAGCATCCGTCCGTCGGACCGGTCCCGGTAGCGTTTGAACAGGGTCAGGTCGCGGTTATAGGGCAGGTTCAGATGCTCGAACGGGGTGTTGGTGCGCAGGGTCGGCGTACCGAACGCGGCGGCCACCCAGATCGGCCCGGAGTTCTGCGCCGTGCCGAACGCCGCATCGGCGAGCACCGCGAGATCGACCGCCCGGTCGTCCGGCGCCAAGTCCGGCAGCGCGTCGGGCAGGCTGACATAGCCGTCGGAGATCCAGCCGGGTGGCTCAAGCCCCGGTTCGCCGATCCGAACGACCTGGTAGCCGGCATCGCGGATCCGCCGGATCGACGGCGCGTAGGATTCGATCCGGGCGGTGCGGTGCCCGTGGTGCGACAGGGCATCCAGGTACTTCATGGTGCGGACGTGGAAGAAGGCGAACGGGGCGGACGGGTCGATGCCGATGCTGCGCAATTGCCGATGCCCGCGCTCGCGTACCGCATCCGGCAGGGTCAGGAGCGTCGGCTGCGCGCCGCCCACCACCTTGCGCCAGAAATCGACAATCAGCAGGCGCGGCGACTGCAGCAGCAGGTGGATGCGTTTCAGATCGGCCAGTCCGCCGTCAAGGAAGCCCATGGACTGGATCACCGGATCGTCGGTCTCGACCCAGACGAAGGTGTCGTCGAAACAGTCGCGCACCAGGGCATTGGTGCCCGGCTTGCCCAGGGTCGGCGTGATGATGACGATGCGCCGGTATGTGCCGGCGTACAGGGTCTTCAGGATCTGCGGTTCAAGCGTGAAATGGCCGATGCGGTCGGACTGGGTGAGGATGTAGACCAGGGTCGGCTGCTCGGGGTCCATGTGCGGCAGCACCAGACGGAACAGTTTTTCCAGGTTCTCGCGCTGCAGGAACCGCGCGCGCATGTCCTGTTCGAACGCGGCCGCGTCGGGGCGTCTGGTCATTGCGGAATCTTTCGGGTGTCGATTGCCGATTGAACCACGGTCGACCAGTCGTCGCGGGCCACCCAGCCGAGGTCGCGCTCGGCGGCGCGGCTGTCGAGCGGGCTGGCATGCGCGTTGTCGGCAAACCACGCCGGGTCGCGGACCATCGGTCGCCGGTCATGGACGCGATCGATCCACGGCAGGGCATCGACCCGCCCGAGTGTGTCGCGCGCGGCTATGACGTATGCGGCGAACGGTGCGGTGTCGGCCAACAGAGCGGCCCGGAACGCTGCGGCGGCGTCGCGCGAAGTGACGTAGCAGCGATGGGCCGGCAGGTCGCCGTAGCGCGGAGCGTCAACGGTGATCCCCGGATTTCCCTCCGCTGGAGTCATCGTTGCCAGTTCCGCGAGAATTTCGGGCGCCTTCTCGGGCCGGACGATCAGGGTGGGACGCAGGCAGACGATCGAGCCGATGCGGCCCCGCCGCGCGAAACTCTCGGCCGTGTGTTCAATCAGCATTTTGGTCAGGTCGTAGGTGCGTGTCGGCCGCAGCGCATGGGCTTCGTCGATCGGCAGGTAGTCCGGCGGGTTGCGTGGGTTCAGGCCGAACGCGGCCGACGAGGACGCGACGACCACTTTCGCGACCCCGGCTTCCTCGCAGGCGTGCAGCAGGTTCCATGAGCCCTGCACGTTGACTTCGACGTATCGCTGGTCGGGCACCTCGGTGCCGTCGTCGATCCCGGCTAGGTGTATGACCCGGTCGTGACCGCGTACCGCGCTGCGGACGGCATCAAGGTCTCGGATGTCTACGGGACGGTGGATGACGTTCTGCGTCGGTTTGCGCAGGTCGAGAACCTCGACGGCGTGGTCAGGCAGCAGGGCGTCGACCACATGGTGTCCAAGAAGGCCGCCGCCGCCGGTTACCAGCACTTTCGAATGCGCCATGTCGTTCTCGTCCCAATCGGCTCTGGTCGTCGACGGAATCCGCGGAGCATAGTACCGGCTTCTCTCTCGAGGAAAGGATGGGTCCGGTATGCGCGTCCTGGTCAACGGGGTCCGGTTGTTTTTCGACGTCGAGGGTGCAGGCTTGACGCCGAGTGGATCGACGTTGCGCCCGAAGCCGACCCTGATCGTCATGCATGGTGGACCGGGCAGCGATCACAGTTCCTTCAAGCCGTGGTTCGGCCGGTTCGCCGACATCGCGCAGGTTGTCTACATCGACCATCGTGGCAATGGACGCAGCGACGACGGTCCGCCGGAATCGCAGACCCTGGCCCAATGGGGCGACGACATTGTCGGTTTCTGCGAGGCGCTGGAGATCGAGCGGCCGATTGTCTACGGCCTATCGTTCGGCGGCTTTGTGGCGCAATCGGTTGCAATTCGTCATCCGGATTTGCCGTCCAAGCTGATCCTGGCGTCCACGGCGTGTCGGTCGGTGTTCGAGCGAAAGTACGAGGCGTTTGAGTCGATGGGTGGACCGGAGGCGCGGCGGGCCGCCGAACGATTCTGGGGCGGGGCGATCGACAAGGACCCGGCGGTCATTAGGGAGTGGGACCGGCACTGTCTGCCACACTACAACACCCGCCCGCAGGATCCGCAGATGCGTGCCCGGGCGATCCGGCGCGATGCGACGGCGGCGAGGTTCTTCAAGGCCGATGGCGAGCGCTGGCGAATGGACTTCCGCGCGGACCTTGCCAAGGTGCGATGCCCGACGCTGGTCCTTGCGGGGGACCGGGATCCGGTCACCCCGCTTGCTGACTCTGAGGAGATCGTGGCGTCGCTGCCGAAGGATCTGGTGCGCTATCAGGTGGTGCACGGCGCCGGGCACGGCGTGCATCGGGACCGACCGGCGGAAGCCGAACGCATCCTCCGGGCCTTCATCCTGGGCAAACCGTGACCGGTCAGTTGGCGAGGGCGCTCTCGATCCGCTTCTGCAACTGGTTCACGGATACCGGTTTCACCAGGTACCCGTTCACCCGCAGTTTCTTGGCGGCCAGAACGGTGTGATGCTCGGCATCGGCCGTCAGGAATACCACCGGCGTGGCCGCAATGGCCGGGATCGGCAGCTTTCGCAGGTGGTCCAGGAACTGGAACCCGTCGACTGGCTCCATGTGGATGTCGCACAGCACGAGGTTCGGGCGGACGGTGGCGACAACTTTCAGGCCCTCGCTGCCGTCGGATGCTTCGTGAACCTTGACGACTCCGAGAGTGCGTAGGCCGCGCACAATGATCTTGCGGGTGAATTCTTCGTCCTCGATCACCACGACCCGAAGATCCGGAAAGACAATCTCAGCCATTCGTCGTCCTCACAGCGGTCGCGGTACTGAAGCCAGAGCCTGGTTCAGTTCATCCAGTGTCGGCTCAAGCAGACCTGCCATGAAGCCAGCAGTATCCGGATCGTTTTGATCCAGGGCATCCTGCACGTCAGACGCGATCTGGCCCAGTCTATTTGCACCAACCGATCGTGCCGCCCCTTTCAACGAGTGAGCAACGTGGCGCGCCTGCAACAGGTCGCCTTGTTGCAGCGCAGATATGATTCCCGCGATCTTTTCCGGTACGTCCCGGCGGAACTCCGCGACGAAGTCAAACGCCTCCTTGTCGAAGGCCCCGAACGTCTCGGCGAGGGATTGCGGGTCGAAGACCTCGCGGTCGAGTTCGGCGAGCGGATCAGCGGCTGGAGGGGCGGATGTTGCTGAGTCGGCGAGGCGGCGCAGGGCTGATGCCCCGGGCAGGAACCGCGCCAGGGTTTCGGCCAAGGCGCCGGTTCGGATCGGCTTGGTCAGGTATCCGTCCATCCCGGCTTCCAGGCATCGTTCCTCGGTACCGGCGAGCGCATCGGCGGTCAGGGCAACAATCGGGATGCGCTGGTCGCTGCCGGCGGCAGCTTCATCGGCACGGACGGCCGCGGTCAACTGGAAGCCGTCCATCTCCGGCATGTGGAAATCGGTGAGGATCAACCCGTACCGGGCGCTACGCCACCGCGCCAGTGCCTCGGCGCCATCCTCCGCCATCTCGTGGGCGTAACCGAGGCGACCCAGTACCTTGGCGATGACCAGCCGATTGGTCGGGTTGTCCTCGGCAACCAGGATCAGGACACCGGCGGCCCGCGCCTCCTCGACCGGTGGCGGAGTGTAGGTGTCGCTGTCGCCGGCCGAACGGTCGGTCAGTGTCGCGCGGCCAAGGGCTGCGGCGATCACCCGCCAGGTGTCGGCACGCCGGGCCGGCAACCGCAGGTTGGCGATCACTCCGCGGCGGGTGGCTTCGTCCAGGGTCGAGACCAGCGCCCGCGGCGCAACCAGGATCAATCGGTGTGAACCGCTTTGAGTCTGCAGGCGATGAATGGCGTCGAGCACGGCGGTTCGACGCCCGTCGAGCAGAACGACGGTTGGCAGGCCGTTGACGGGCTGGCCGGCGAGCGTGGTGTCCAGGTCTCCGAAGTCGCACTCCACCGGTGCAGCAACACCTGCTGCTGCCAGAACGGCCAGGACCTGTCCACGTACTGGTTCCTGGAAGCCGGCCATTACGACCGGTGCATCGTCGATCGGGACATCAGGTGCAAGCGGGGCTGGATCATCGATGCCGAGTGGCAGTTCGACCATGAATGTCGATCCTGCGTCGGGCGCGGACGACGCCGTGATCGTGCCGTCCATCAACTGCGCCAGACGCATGCAGATGGACAGACCGAGTCCTGTGCCGCCGAAGCGGCGGGCTGTCGAGGAGTCGGCCTGGGCGAAGGGTTCGAACAGCCGGGTCATCTGCTCATCGGTCATCCCGATGCCGGTGTCGGTGACCTCCAGGCACAGCCGAAGCGTATTGCCGTCAAACGGGACGGCAGGTCGGGCGGTGATCCGTACGCTTCCGGATTCGGTGAACTTGACCGCATTGCCGCCGAGGTTGACCAGGATCTGCCGAAGCCGTGTCGGATCGCCAAGTACCCGTTCCGGCAGGTCTGACGCCAGTTCGACGATCAGGTCCAGTCCGTGGTCGTCGGCACGCGGCGCCAGTAACTCCGCGACATCCTCGACCAACTCGCCAAGCTCGAACGGCACCCGTTCAATCGGCAGGCGACCGGCTTCGATCTTGGAGAAGTCGAGGATGTCGTTGATGACGGTGAGCAGGGCTTCGGCTGACTGCCGGATCACGCGCGTCATGCCGCGCTGCTCGCCATCGAGGACGGTGTGGTCCAGCAGCTCGGCCATCGACATCACGCCGTTCATCGGCGTGCGGATCTCGTGGCTCATGGTGGCCAGGAAGGCCGCCTTGGCCGTCGCGGCTGCTTCGGCTCGCGCCTGTGCGTCCTTGAGGTCGGTCACGTCGGCAACGACCAGCACGACGCCGCCGTCCGCCGTCGGAGATCGGATTGCGGCGGCCACACGGCCACCCGGCAGGGTGTCCTCATACCGCCGCGCTTCTTTGCTGCGGTAGTCCACGACTCGGCGGGCGATGTAATCGTCGCCTGCATCGGGGCCGTAGTCACCGCGCTCGGCCCGGAAACGCAGGAGCGCCTCGATGGGGGTGCCTTCTTCCGACAACGCATCGGGCAGGCCGTAAAGCTGGGTGAACTGTCGGTTGGACAGGCGGACGTTGAGGTTCCGGTCGAGGATGACCAGCCCGCCCGGCATCTGGTCGAGGGTCAGTCGCAGGCGTTCCTGTTCGTCCGCGAGTCTCGCCGCCGATTGCTCGGCCTGCCGATGTTCCCTGTCGAGTTCGTCGACGTACCGGGTGATCTCCTCCGTCAGGCCGCTGAAACTGCGTGCCGCATCGCCGATCTCGTCACGACGCTCGCTACCCGGGACGGTTATCGGGCGACGGGTATTGGTGAACTGAAGCATCGAATCGCGCAGCGCCACCACCGGCAGGGTGATCGCGCGGCCGGTCAGAATCCCGGCCAGGCTCGCCAGTCCGGCAATCGCAAGGGCGATCAGTGCGGCTTCCTGCAGGGTCGTGTAGACGGAACGGTACTCTTCCGCGGCGTCGACTTCGGCGAGCAGGGCCCAGGCATTGTCGAACACGACGACCGGTTGATACGCCGAGAGGACCTCGATGCCGCGATACCCAGTGATCGTCGCGAAGCCGGACTGCCCCGAAATCGCACGATCGGCGCTCTCGGTGTGTACCGCTTGCTTGAGCACAGCGGCGCCCGGTAGATGTCGGGAATCGCTGCGCATCAGATTGTCGTGGCCGACCAGGTAGGTTTCGCCGGTCGTGCCAAGGCCTGCGGTGCCCCTGACGATGTCGTTGAAGCCCTCCGAGCCGATCACCACCACCACGACGCCGAGCAGACCGTCGGCCATATCCCTGGCGGCGTACGCCCCGAACGCCAGTGGGTCCTGCGGGGACCAACTGCGGTTGCTGAAATCCACGAATGCCACCCGGTCCGGATCGTCCCGCGAAATGGCGCGCCGAAACGCTCCGGCTGCACCGGTGGACGACCAGGGGCCGATGTTGAGGTTGGTGCCGAATGCCGGTCCCTTGGAGACCGAGTACACGACCTGCCCGTTCGGTGCGACCATCAGAACGTCGCGAATGCCGAGGCCATTGACCAGGGCCGTCAGCCACAGGTGGAAGCGGTCGTGGGTGGCGTAGTACTGCGCCATCGGATCGTTGGAGGACATCGGGCGCGTCTTGGATTGATCGGGCGACCCACGATCGACCTGGGTGTCGCGGACCCACGCGGCGAGGTCGCCCCCGACAAAGTTCACGCGATTTGCAGCGGTCACGAATGCGGCGAGCGCATGGTGGGTGGTTTCTGAATTGGTGATCGTACGGACGCGGTTCTCAAGCTGATTGGCGTACCGCTCGACGGTCTCTGCTCGAGATGCCCGTAACGCGACGAGTTTCTCCTGGTTTTCCTCGTAGATCGTATCGACGATTCGAAAACCGTTGGTGACGGTCAGCAGACCCACCGTGGCTAGGGCGACGCCGACAACCAATAGGGGTACGCGAACCGACATGCGCATCGCGCGCTGCTCCTACGACCATCAGGCGTGTCTTCTCGGCTTGGGTGGCGCTAAACTGCCCTGTGGTTTGGTAAAAGTCGAGGCGGCGGGCTGCCGCCGCGCATACGAAAAACTAGTGGGGGCGCGTCGATGATCTGGCTCGGCGCCTTGGGGCTTGTACTCGCGACAGCGCTCGGTGCTGTCATTTTCGCGTGGCGCGGCAGCCGGCGCGGAGCGGAACCCGTTGCCGATGTGCCAGCGGTCGAACGCCGCCGGACACCGTCGGCACCTGTGCCGTCGCCGGATGCGTCGGTTGGCGACCGGCTGCGTGATGCCGTGAAACGGCAGCGCGAGCAGGCCGGTCGACTGACGGCCGGCCATGTCCAACTCATCGATGTCGGTGCGATGATCGAGGGCAGCACGAGTGCCGGTCTGTCGCCGGCGAAGGCTCTGAAGGTCGCGGAGGAGGTCGCTCGCCAGATGATCCGGCCATCGGACATCCTGGTGCGGATGGATCCTGACGGCGTCGCGATCCTGTTCGACGGCATCAGCCGCGACGACGCCGAAGCCCGAAGCCAGCGGATTGCAGACGCGACGATGGCGGCCCTCGGCGAGGTTGGCGCCGGTGGTCGCTATCTGGCAGAAGGTTTCGGCTACGAACTTGACGAGGTGCTCGATGGCGCGCTGATCGACTCGATCGAGGATCTGATCCGGTTCGTGCACATCGCGCACCGGGGGTACGTGGCCAAGCAGCGTGGCGTTGCCCGTGAACTCGAGCAGGGTGTGAGCGTGGTCCGCCGACCGGTCATGGCGGCCAACGGATTTGAGCTCATCGGGTACGACATGGCGGTGTTCCGTCGTCACGGCATAGGTGACGGTGCGACTCTGCGCGACGAGAGCTTCGCGGCGGCCCAGCCGGCGATGGGGGCCGAGACGGACTGCGTGGTGCTGGAGAAGCTGACGGCGCTCGCCAAGCCGGTGCTTGGCGAGGAGGCAAAGCCGATCTACGTGCCGATCCGGCTGACCAGCCTCGTCAACCCGCTGTACTTCGACAACATCCGTTCAGCTCTCGACGCCATGCCGCCAGTCCTTCGCCAGCGCCTGGTGCCGGTGATCGATCCGGGTGACGGGCCGGGGCGAACGCATCTGCCGCGTGCCCGCGAACTGCTTCGTTCCCGCGTGCTTGGTATCGCGGTCCGGGTAACCGATCCGGCGGTCGACATCGCCGCCGCCTCGGCAGGCGGTGCGACGACGGTCATCCTGGATGGACCCGAGCGCCGCTTCGAGAAGCCGGAAGACATGGTGGCGCGTTTTCGCAGGATTGCGCGGGAGGCCGGGTTGACCCCGATCGTGCTTGGCGCCGGCGACGTCGTTGCCGGCATGTCGGGTGGGGTTGCGTGCTCGCTGGTTACGCCAAACTGAGGTCTGAGCAGTGTCTCGCAGTCAGCTCTCGCTGGGGTGTTGTGTTAATGGTGAAGTAATTTCGGGTTGTTTTTAGGTGATGCGTGTTTTGTTCAGAATGTAAATTTGAGTGCGATGCGGGATGTATCTATAAGGATTCTTTGTTACTATAAATTACAGTGCATTTTCCGGAATTGGATGAATTTTACTTAATTATTGTACTGCAATACCATCTGTGGGTTCAATTTTGATGAGGAGGTGCTATATACTCGTCATCTTTCACTGAATGGTAACAGTCTCATGTGTGGTTTGGCCGGCGAGGTCCGGTTCGACGGGCGTTCCGCATCGCCCGATCGGCTTGCTGTAATGGCGAACGCCATGGTGTCCCGAGGTCCCGATGCTGAGGGGCTTTTTGTGCAGAGCGGCCTTGGATTGGCCCACCGCCGCCTGTCGATCATCGACCTGTCCGACCGCGCCCAGCAGCCCATGGTCGACGCGGAACTCGGCCTGACGATCGCCTACAACGGTGCGATCTACAATTATCGGGAGCTCAAGGCCGAGCTGCAGAGTGCGGGATACCGCTTCTTCTCGGACGGCGACACCGAGGTGATCCTCAAGGCGTTCCACAAATGGGGAGCGGCCTGCGTGGAACGCTTCGCAGGTATGTTCGCCTTCGCGATCTGGGAACGGGCCAGCGGCACGGTGACCCTGGCGCGAGACCGGCTGGGCATCAAGCCGATGTACCTGGCCGACGTTCCGGGCGGCCTGCGATTCGCCTCCAGTCTGCCGGCGCTGCTGAAGGCTGGTGACATTTCGACGGAGATCGATCCGGTCGCCTTCAACTACTACATGAATTTTCATGCGGTGGTCCCCGCGCCGCACACCATCGTAAAGGGCGTGCGCAAGCTGCCGCCGGCGACGGTGCTGACGATCGAGGCGGACGGCAAGCGCCGGGAGCGGGTCTATTGGGCGCCGGCCTACGAGACACGCGACGACGAACGCGGACTTGGCGTCGAGGATTGGGCCGACCGGGTCCTGGAGTCGCTGCGCATGGCGGTGCGGCGGCGCTTGGTCGCCGACGTGCCCGTCGGCGTTCTGTTGTCCGGCGGGGTCGATTCCTCCCTGATCACCGGTCTCATCGCTGAACAGAGCGATGCGCCGCTGGAGACGTTCTCCGTCGGATTCGAGTCGGTCGGTGACGAGGTCGGCGACGAGTTCCGCTACTCCGACATCATCGCCAAGCAGTTCGACACCGTTCATCACCAGATCCGGGTCAACAGCCAGCAGCGCCTGCTGCCGTCGCTGCCGTCCTGCATCGCCGCGATGTCGGAGCCGATGGTGAGCCATGACTGCATCGGCTTCTACCTGCTGTCCGAGGAAGTCTCCAAGCGGGTCAAGGTGGTGCAATCCGGGCAGGGGGCCGACGAGGTGTTTGGGGGCTACCACTGGTACCCGCCGCTGCTCGACGACAGCACCGGCCCTGCCGACTACGCCCGTCTGTTCCGCGACCGCGACCACGACGCATTCCTGGCGGCGGCGGGACCGGCGATGCGCGACGGCGACCACACGGCGGCGTTCCTCAAGGGCGCATTCGACGCGCCCGGTGCTGCGCGCACCATCGACAAGGCGCTTCGGCTCGACACCAATGTCATGCTGGTCGACGATCCGGTGAAGCGGGTCGACAACATGACCATGGCTTGGGGACTCGAGGCGCGGGTGCCGTTCCTGGATCATGATCTGGTCGAACTGGCGGCACGGATCCCGGCGGAGTTCAAGGTCGGGGAGGGCGGCAAGTACGTGCTGAAGCAGGCGGCGCGCAGGGTCGTGCCGTCGTCCGTCATCGATCGTCCCAAGGGCTACTTCCCGGTACCGGCGCTGAAGTACATCCGTGGCCATACCCTCGAGCATGTCCGCGATATCCTGAACGACCGCCGGGCGCAGGAGCGGGGACTGTTCGATCGGACCTGGCTTGACAGCCGGCTGCAGGATCCGGAGGCGTTTATCACCCCGCTGGGCGGATCCGAACTGTGGCAGGCGGCGTTGTTGGAGGCGTGGCTGCAGGCTCACGCGGTCTGACACGGGAGAATGAACACCATGACCGATCGCAACCAAACCGCCTTTCGCCAGCGCCGGTCGCGGGCTCGTGACTGGGTCCGGCGGTCCTGGAACCCTGGTCATTCAGAGCACGGCGATCTCGATCCGCCAGACGACAACGCGGTGGTGTATTGCGGCTGGGGACGGCTGCTGTTCGGCCACACGTTCGACTCCGCCGAGGCGCTGACCGAGGCTATCCGCGCCGAGGCGGCGGACGAGCGTGACATCGCGGTGTATCTGAGCGACCCCCACGTGCTGCTGGCGCAAGCGCCTGAGGCGCTGTTCCTGGATCCGTCCCATACCTTCAGGCTTGACTTCCAGCGCTATCGGCCGCGCCGCGACCGGGTGCCCGGATTGTTCGTCCGCCGCGTCCGATCCAGCGATGACGCGGCTGCCGTCAACCAGATCTATGCCAAGTGCGGGATGATCCAGGTCAGCCGTGCATTTCTTCTGAACCATCGGGTGTCGCGGAGAATCGTGCACCTGGTCGCGATCGACGAGGCATCGGGCGCCGTCGTCGGCACCGTCACGGGCGTCGATCACGCATTGTCGTTCGGCGACCCGGAGCGCGGGTCGAGCCTGTGGTGCCTGGCGGTGGATCCACAGGCCAGTCTGCCGGGGATCGGTGAGGTTCTGGTCCGGCATCTGATCGAGACCTTCCAGACACGTGGCTTGGCCCAGATCGACCTGTCGGTGATGCACGACAACGAGCAGGCGATCGCCCTGTACGACAAGCTGGGTTTTGAACGGGTGCCGCTGTTCAGCGTGAAGTACAAGAACCCGATCAACGAGAAGCTCTACTCGGCCCCGGCGCCGGATGCCCAACTCAACCCCTACGCCCGGATCATCATCAACGAGGCCCGTCGGCGTGGCATCGGAGTGGAGATCGAGGACGAGGATGCCGGCCTGTTCACGCTGGTCCATGGTGGTCGCCGGGTCGCCTGCCGAGAATCGCTGTCGGAGTTGACCAGCGCGGTTGCATTCAGCCGATGCGACGACAA
This sequence comes from Thalassobaculum sp., assembly GCF_040219215.1. Lineage (GTDB taxonomy): Bacteria > Pseudomonadota > Alphaproteobacteria > Thalassobaculales > Thalassobaculaceae > Thalassobaculum_A. The sequence continues at coordinate 1,631 of NZ_JAVJSX010000033.1, read as the reverse complement.
GGCAATCACCTCCCGTTTGCTGAAGCGTCAGGGCTTCCGTGTGCCGGAGCAGCGCGAGGTCACCGACGACGAGGACGATGAGGCGTTTCTCGAGACCTATGGCCGGATCGTGGTGAAGCCGGCCAAAGGGGAGCAGGGCCGGGGCATTGCCGTCGACATCAGTGACGTCAACGATATGCGCCGCGCGATCGATGCGGCCTATGGCGTTTCCGACCGGGTTCTGCTCGAGGAGTTCTGCACGGGTGACGATCTTCGCCTGATCGTCATCGACCACAAACTGGTGGCGGCTGCGATCCGCAAGCCCGCAAGCCTGGTGGGCGACGGTACGTCCACAGTGCGAACGCTGATCGAAAAGCAGAGCCGGCGGCGGGCTGCCGCGACCGGCGGTGAAAGCCGCATCCCCATCGATGCCGAGACCGAGCGATGCATTTCGCTCGCCGGGTACAGCTACGACTCCGTGCTGCCGGCAGGGCAGCATTTGGCGGTCCGCAAGACGGCGAACCTTCACACCGGCGGCACGATCCACGACGTCACGCCGATCCTGTCGCCGCGTCTCGCGCTGGCCGCCGAAGAGGCATCGCGCGCGCTCAGCATCCCGCTCGTGGGGTTCGATTTTCTGGTGCCGGATCCGGCTGGCGATGACTATGTCATCGTCGAAGCCAACGAACGTCCGGGTCTCGCCAATCACGAGCCGCAGCCGACCGCGGAACGGTTCGTCGACATGCTGTTCCCGCACACAGTCGACCGGGCCGCGCGTCCTGGAGGCCAACGAATGACCGAGGAGACCAGACATGCCACCGCTCGATAGGTCCGCCGAGGAGCGACTGCGCGCCTATGGTGATGCTTCCCGTACCCTGTCGGCCATCGAGGGGCGGCGGATTCTCGATCATCTGCTGAACCTTGAAGCGATACCGAGTCCGTCAGGGTATACCGACAGCATCGTGCGGTACCTGTGCGGTTGGCTGGACGATCAGGGAATCGACTACGAACTGACCCGCCGCGGAGCGATCCGGGCCAATCTGCCGGGCGAGGTCAGAAGCCCCGACCGGGCGGTGGTCGGCCATGTCGATACGCTGGGCGCGCAGGTAACGCGCCTGAAGCCGAATGGACGTCTGTCGGTGCGGCCGATCGGCACCTGGGCGGCACGGTTTGCTGAAGGTGCGAGGGTTTCGGTGTTCACCGAGGCCGGGCCGCGCCGCGGCACGATCCTGCCGCTCAAGGCGTCGGGTCATGTCTACGACGACGAAATCGAGACCCAGCCGGCCCATTGGGACAACCTGGAGATCCGGGTCGACGACCGGGTCTCCTGCGAAGAGGATCTGGTCGCCCGGGCCTTCCATGTCGGCGATATCGTGGCGATCGACCCGCAGCCCGAAGTGACCGACACCGGATTCATTAACGCCCGACATCTGGACGACAAGGCCGGCGTGGCGGCGATGATGGAGGTCCTTTCGGCGCTGACCGAGTGCAACGCCAAGCTGCCGGTGGAGTGTCATTTCCTGTTCACGATCTCCGAGGAGACCGGCTCTGGTGCGTCGGCGGTGCTGCACGGCGATGTGGCGGAACTGCTGGCCGTCGACAACGCCACGGTCGCGCCCGGACAGAACTCGTCGGAGTACGGCGTCACCGTC